>DASXEA010000055.1:0-66267 GCA_036490345.1 Rhizomicrobium sp.
AATGATTGAGAGCGCGCGCGATCGACTGATTGTCGTCGCTCCCGCGCTGACACAAGCAGTTGCTAGTGCCCTGTCACGCCGCATGATTGAACTTGGCGAGCTAGATATCACGATCGTCCTCGATTCCGACCCTGAGGTCTACGCCAACACTTTCACTGCTTCGAAAGAAGCCCGATCTATCGGGGTAAAAACACCTTTCGCAATCTGCGATTCAACATCACCTCGAGGGGGAGCTTCCAATGGATATCATCAGTATCGCCACGCTGGCAGGCGTAGCCATATCCGTTCTTCTGCTGATCGTTCTCGTTATGAGGCGGCAGACTGCCGGCGCAAGCATAGACTTCGGCTCGGTTCTTGAACGGCTACAGACCGTTAAGGCGGATGTCGAGCGCCTCGATCGGGTAGTTCGAGAGGATGGCGAAAGCGCGCGCACTGGCGCCGACGAACGGGGCCGGCTACTGCGCGAAGAGATCATGAAGTCCCTTGTCGAATCCCGAACCGAAATGTCGGCAGCGATGGCCACGGTTCGCGGCGAGATCGCAATGTCGCTCGAAAAAGCGAGCCAGGAATTGCGCGCTTCCTCAGACGATCTGTCCAAGCTGCAAAAGGAACGGCTGGACGGTATCGCGAACACGCTCAAGGAAATGACGCAGGCTCTTGAAGCTCGGCTCGAGGCCAATCGCGTAACGATAGAGGAGAAACTGGGTGAATTCAGAGAGGCTTCCGCAACGGCCTCGGTTCAGCTGCGCGAGGAAGTTCAGGCCACGCTTGCCCGAATGGGAGAGATTCTGCGCACGGGCGCCAAGGACTCCGCCGAGCAGCAGCGGTTGGTGCTCGAGTCGATGGTTCAAAAGCTCGCCAGCCTGACAGAGACCAACACTCAGGCTGCAGAAAAGCTTCGCCTCTCGCTCCAGGAGCATCTCACCACGCTTCGAACCGAGAACTCGGAAAAGCTGGAACTCATGCGTCAGACCGTGGACGAGAAGCTGCAGGGGACGCTGGAAAAGCGGCTTGGAGAATCGTTCAAGCTGGTCAGTGAACGTCTTGAGCAAGTCCACAAGGGCCTAGGCGAAATGCAATCGCTGGCAACCGGGGTTGGCGACCTGAAGCGAGTTTTGACCAACGTCAAGGTCCGAGGGACCTGGGGTGAAACCCAACTTGCCAATCTGCTGGCCCAAGTGTTTTCGCCGGAACAGTATTTGGTCAACACGGCAACCCGGCCGGGCTCGAACGAACGCGTCGAATTTGCAATTCGTTTGCCGGGCAGGGGACCGGACGACGCCGAAGTGCTGCTCCCGATCGACGCCAAGTTTCCAAGAGAAGACTACGAACGACTTGTCGTGGCAGCCGAGGCTGGTGATGCCCAAGCGGTGGAGATCGCTGCGAAGGCGTTGGATATTAGGGTCAAAGCAGCCGCCCGGGATATCAAGGACATGCGCGCGCCCTAATGCAAATCCTCAACTGCCGTATTTGCACCTTCTCGCATCTCGACCCAGCCGGCGATGACGGATTTGTCCACGCCCGACTCGCGAAGGTCTTGTTCGATCCGCGCGATCGCATCGCGCGCAATGGCGCAGCGACCGTCTTCGCGCGTCACCGCGCCGTGTTCGTGCATCGGCGAGGTGTCGCAGAAGCCGCGTGATTCGCATGTCGCGCAGTTCTGCAGTTTGCGCCCGCGGATTGCGTCCTGGCAGGATTTGTAGACATCGCGTTCAAGCATGTCGCCCATCGCGTCGCGCGCGATGTTGCCGAGGCAATGGCGCGGCTCATAGGCGAAAGGCCGCGTGAACACATCGCCATTCACATTGACCAGGAAGATGCTGTCGAGCATGTCGCGGTCGGCCACGGCCGACGCATGCATGTCGGCGATCTTCAGGCTCGCCCATTTCAGATAATCGTCAAGCGGCGCGATGGAAATGTGTTTTCCGGCATGCGCGCGGCGCTCAAGCAGCTCTGCGAAGAAGCGGACGATTTCGGCCTCGGACAATTTCAGCCGCGCGATGTCCGCTTCGGGGCCGCCTTCGAACATGGGCAGGATGCGCCAGCCGCCGGCGAATTCCGCCACCCAGTCATAGGCATCGAGCAGCGTGTCGCGATTGTGCGCACCCAGCACGGAGATCGCGCCGAAGCGGCCGCCGGATCTGCGCAAGGCTTCGGCTGCGGCGATGACCCTGGCATCGGCATCGTGGCCGCCCGCATTGCGGCGGACGCCGCTGGCGAAATCGAGCGACACGCCCAGATGCCAGCCGGCCTGCTGCACGAAGGCGAGGCTACCCTGGTCGATGCCGAACAGATTGGTTTGCAGGCTGTTGCGATACGCGAAGCGACGAATATGCCGGCGTTGCGCTTCCGCGGCGTGCTCGTAAAACTCCGGCGGGAGAAGCAGCGGCTCGCCGCCATGCCACACAAAGCTGAAGCTGGGCGCAATGCCGCGCACTAACAGCCAGGCGCCAAACGCATCGATGCCGGCGAACAAATGTTCGAGCGTGTCGATACCTATTTGGTCGCGAACTCCAAGCTCGCGATGCTCATAGCAATAGACACACCGCAGATTGCAGAATTTCGAGGCTTTGATGACAAAGGTAATTTCGACCAAAAGTGCTGCCAGCTATGGCTTCCCGATTTCGTTCCACGAGCCGGACAAGATGGCTGGCGCAGACCCCTTAAATAGATTTAGGAAATTGTCGAGCGTATCGCTGCTAATATACCCACCATTCATAGTTATCTTAACAGCAGTGGTCAGAACAGAGTTACTAAACCAATAGTCGCCGTTATTCTTTTTGGTCATGCTTATACTATTTCGCCATTTTACGGTGTCGTACCCTACATCAGACAACCCTGTGGGTGCTGACCCGGTAAAGTTAACCTTCCACATAGAGTAAAGATTCGACGATTCCCAGTGAAAGAAGTACCAACCTTCTTCTCCCGTATAATTATTGTATATCGCAATTGTTACGGGAGTAGTGATTCTTTCACCCGCTCCATTTACGACTATTACTTGGCCAGTCGAACCGTTTGTAACGGGCCCGCTGGAGCAGCATCCAGCCAAGCCGGCTACCGCCGAAACTCCAAGCGCAGACATAACGGACGTTTTGAGAAGCTGTCGTCGTGATTCCGACATGATTGTCCCCCCGAAGACAAGTGAGCGAATTCTATCGCATCGTTGGCTAAGTGCAAAGGATTCGACGGACCCGAACACCCTTGGCTTTCTTAAAACGATGTAACGCCACCCCAGTCAGCCGCCCGTGCTTAGACGTCGTGGCGTGAGCCGCCAGCATGAACTAGGATTCGCAGCCGAGAGCGGGGCCGGCGCGTGCAGAACCTTCTGAAGATCCTTCAGCAACGCAAGATCGACCGCATCGCGGCCGCCTATGGCGTGTCGGCGTGGCTGATCGTGCAGGCGGCCGCCATTGCGCTGCCGGCGTTCGGGGCGCCGGGCTGGGTGCTGAAAGTGCTCATCCTGCTCGCCATCGCAGGATTTCCCCTCACACTATGGACGGCCTGGCACGCAGCGGCGCCCTTGCATCACGGCCGCGCCCACACACCGCCGCCACCGCCCACCACGGCGACCGACATTGCGCTGCTCACCCTGCTGGCCGCCGTGATCCTGCTTTCGGCCGTCGAGATCGCCGGCCAGATGGGTCTGTTTCGCAGCGCGCATCCGCCCGCGCCACCAGCCAGGCCACGCGCGCCGGTGGCGGAGGCCACGCCGCTTAGAACGGCCATCGCCGTTCTGCCCTTCGCCAATATGAGCGGCGATCCCGCCAAGGACTATTTCAGCGATGGCGTTTCCGAGGAACTGCTGAATCAGCTTGCGAATGCGCCGGCGCTCCGCGTAGCCGCGCGTACCTCGTCCTTCGCGTTCAAGGGCAAGGACGAGGACATCCGCAGCGTGGCGCGCGCGCTGAATGTGGGCAGCGTGCTCGAAGGCAGCGTGCGAGAGGACGGGCAGCATATCCGCATCACCGCGCAGCTCATCAACGCCGCCGACGGCTTCCAGATCTGGTCGAAGACCTATGACCGCGACCTGAGCAACATCCTGCAGCTGCAAAACGACATCGCGAAGGAAATCACCGCCTCGCTGACGCATGAGCTGCTGAGCAACACGCCATCGCCCGCCCGGCCCTCGGTCAACCCGGAAGCGTATCGCCAGTATCTCGTGGGCAAATCGCTCACCACCCACAAGACGATCGAGGATGACGAAAAGGCCGCCGATGATTTCGTCGCCGCCACACAAGCGGACCCGCATTTCGCGGCGGCCTATGCGGCGCTTGGCGCGACCTATATCCACATCGCCGAATTCCGGAACCGCCGCGCCGATGTCGTTGCGGCGGCGGGCACGGCACTCGACAAGGCGCTGGCGCTCGACCCGCACAACCTCCAGGCGCTTTCGGCGCATCTGTTCGTCGCGTTGATGAAATGGAACTGGGAAAGCGCCGCGGCCGACGCGCGCCTTCTGCACACGCTCAATCCGCACAGCGTGCTCACCCTGCGGGCGCTCAACGCCTACTACAACAGCCTGGGCTTTCCCGAGCAGCAGGCCGCCGCGCTGCGCGAGGTGACGCGGCTCGATCCATTGTCCTTCGTGGACCTCAACAACCTCGCCACGGTCTACAACGATCGCGGCGATTATGCCGAAGCCGAGTCCGCCGCCAATGACGCGCTGGCGCTGCAGCCGGCGCGCGTGCTGACGCTTTACACGCTCTGTTCGGCCTATGCCGGCATGAACCGCGCCAATCGCGCCCAGATCCTGATCGACCAGTTGCGCAGCCAGCAGGCGCTCGATGCGTCGCAGGCGTGTGCCCTGAAGGACGCAAGCATGGGTGGGCATCTGAAGGAGGCACATGCGCTGGCGGATGCGCTCGCCAAACGCTTTCCGTCCTTCATCTTCGGCGAGGCGGATATCGGCAGCTTCTATCTGGAAGCCGGGGATGTCGGCACGGCACTCGACTGGTTCAGGCGGGCTTACGACAATCGCGACCACAATCTGTTTGCCGTGACCTATCTGCCCACGACGCCCGCCAGCCTGGCGAAATCATTCGGCTGGAACGCGCTGAAACAGAAACCGGAAGCGAAAGCCTGGCAAGCCACCCATGACGCGCTGGCGCGCGAACTGGCGGCGGATTGAAATACGGCGTGACTTGAGCCTGGTTTTTCTGGGTCGACGCGGCAAATGTTGCGCCTCTCTCGTCGACATCGCGATCAAACACAAAGGCCAATTGCCATGACCCTCAGTTTCCCGAGACACCGGATGCCGCTCAGGTCAATTCGATTGTCAGGCCTCCTGCTCCTTGTCGCGACTCTTTTTGCGCCAGGGCCGGCGCCGGCAGCCGAGACACCCATCAAAACGATCGGCATCATTTCCGCCGTCGGAGACACGCTCGAAGTGTCGGATATGGGCCTTACGGTGTTCACCGACGCGCATCGCAGCATGGATGTGAGCGACTGGAAGCTTGGGCATGATATCGCCGGTGCATTCCAGGACGTGCTCTCCCGTCGCTACGACGCGCGAGTGGTCGCGGAAGACGCCCCGATGGCCGAAATGGAGAAACCGCCATCCGAACTGGCTGCTGCCGTGCGTGCCCTGCTCAAGCCGGGTGAGACGTATGATGCCTACCTCTTGATTGTACCGGCCACGCGCCCCGACACCATGGGATGGACGAAGCAAAATCTGTCGGGGATCGGGCTCTACCGCCGCCACAAGATGATCGATTCGGAGCCTTTCATCTTTACCTCCTGCAATGTCAGCCTGATCGACGGACGCTCACTTCAGATCCTGCAGGACACATGGATGGACCTGCCTCGCGACGAAGGCCTGGCGGGCGTTTTCACGGCCGTGTCGAAAATGGGAGATTATGATTTTTTCGCAGGCGTTGCGGAACAGGCGTGGCCAGACCCGGACCAACCTTTTCGACCCGAGCAAAAAATGTCGGTCGAAGCCAGTTTCCAATACCTGCTGAAGCGCGAGGCGCCCTTCACGTTGCACAAGCTGGGTCTGGCAGACTGAAGACATGGCGTGAGCGGCGCTCTTGCCCGAGATTGCCATGGGAACTGATGTCTCGGGCCGGCCCGAAATGTGATAGGCTGTCCCCGTTCGTTTCATGGCGTATGTGGGGAGGCCGGTCATGGAATTGCGATCGATCCGCGCATTGCCGGAACGGGTGCCGGCAGGGCTTCCTGCGCGATGCACCGCGGCAATCGCGCTCTGCTTTCTGGCGCTCTGCACGCCAACCATGGCGGCGCCGGCCTACACAAGCTTCGGCATTCCCGAAAGCGACGGCACGTGGGGCGAGGGGATCAATTCCGCCGGCATCATCGTCGGCGATTTTGCCAACGACACCGGTTATCGCGGCTTCCTGCGCGCGGCCGACGGGACGATCACGGATTTCGATCCGCCCAATTCGTTCGAGACCTTTCCGGTTGGCATCACCGATTCCAATGTGGTGGGTGGCGATTTTCTGGATGAATTCGAGCATGGCTTCGTGCGCGCCGCCGACGGCACGATCACGGTGTTCGATCCGCCAGGCTCCGGGAACACCTTTGCCAATGGCATGAATGAAAAAGGTGCGATCGTCGGCATCTGGTCCACGCCCGACAACAGCGTGACGGCCGGCTTCGTGCGGGAACCCAATGGGCACATCACGAGCATCGCCATACCGGGCGCGATCCTGACCTCCGCCAACGGCATCAACGACCACCGCGTGATCGTGGGCTCCTATTACGATTCGAACAACATGTCCCACGGATTTATCCGGGCGGAAGACGGCACGATCACCACGCTCGACGTGGCGGGAGCGACGGGCACCTTCGCCTCGGTCATCAACGACAGCGGCATCATCGCCGGTGGCTACCTCGGCGCACGGAACGCGGAGCGTGGCTTCGTGCGCACGCCCGACGGCACGATTGCGACCGTCGGTTTCAAGGATTGCCACGGCCTCTTCTACGTTGCCGACATCAACGACCGCGGCGTCATCATCGGATCCTGCGTCACCAAATCGCGACAGACGTTCGGTTACATGCGCCGGGCGGATGGGACGTTGCACAAATTCGCGGTGCCGGGCGGCGACGAAAACACGGTGCCGCAAGGCATCAACGCTGCAGGCGTAATCGCCGGATTTTATGGCAAGCAGAATACGGTACAGGCGCTGGGCTTCCTGCGCACGCAGAAATAGGGCGGAAGCGCTCCCGCCGATCGGAGATAACTGCCGATGCTCCGCGTCCTTATCGCGCTTCAGGCCATCCAGGTTCTGTTTCTCTGGCTTCATGACTGGGTGCCGCTCGGGCGGCTGAACGATGTCGCCGCCCAGCGCCGCACGGATTCCATCGGCAAGCTGATCCGCACCACGTTGATTCAGAGCATTCCCTATACGATCGGTCTCGTCTTCAGCGCGGCCGATCTGCCGACGCGCTTTCCCATGTGGCTGTGGGATTGGCTCTGGATCAGTTACGGCCTGCTCTTCGCCGGCGAATTGCGCGCCTGGTGGTGGCCGTATCTCGTCCGGCCGGAGCCTGCGCGGGCGGCGCGCTACCATGCGCTGTTCGGCGCAACGCATGCGTTCCTGCCGCCCCGCAACGGCATGGTGCCCAACACGCTGCATGTCATGCTGCATGCCTGCACCGCGCTCACGCTGCTGGTGCTGGCGGCGCTGACGCTTTAGGCGGGGTCGCGCTCATCGACACATGACAGCGCTTCGCCTGGCCCTCTCCCCCACATGCGTGTGGGAGAGGGAATCGGTTGCCGCGATTTGGTTCTGGCGAGATTCCGTCTAGGCTGGGACAGCGTGGTGAGCGCGCATGGGGGAGCATTCATGTCGAATTTCGAAAACGCATTGTGGCGCAGGCTCTGTTGCGGCGCGGCCCTGCTGGGCGCGGCACTGGCCGCCTCGCCCGCCGGTGCAGCGGCGACCTTCACCATCATCGATGTGAGCGGCGCGTCGGACACGATCGCGCGCAACATCAATGCGAGCGGCATGGTGACCGGCCAATACACGGACCAGGGCGGCACGGATCACGGCTTTGTCCGCGCCGCCGACGGCACGATCACCAGCTTCGATCCCAAAGGCTCGCGCGCCACAACGCCGGTCGCCACCGATGCGGCAGGCGATGTCACCGGGTCCTATGCCGATCGCAAGAATGTGCCGCATGGTTTCCTGCGCAGCGCGGCCGGCACGATCACGCGAATCGATCCCAGCGGATCGCAGGGCACGCAGGCCCAGGGCATCAACGATGCAGGCACGGTCACCGGCTATTATCTCGACAGCAGCTTTGCGCCGCATGGCTTCCTGCGCACGGGCGACGGCACCGTCACCACGTTCGATCCCAAAGGCTCGATCGATACCGAGCCCAACGGCATCAATGCGCAAGGCGATGTGACCGGCTATTTCACGGATTCGAGCGGCGGAAGCCACGGCTTCCTGCGCACCGCCGACGGCACGATCACCAGTTTCGACGTCTCGGGCTCGCCCGCCACCTTCGCCTTCGCAATCAATGCGAAGGATGCGATCGCCGGCTTCTATGTTCATGGCAGCGCAGTGAGCGGCTTCGCGCGCGCGCCGGACGGAACGATCACCACCTTCGATCCCAAAGGCTCGGACGCGACCGAAGCCTATGGCATCAACGCCAAGGGCATGATCACCGGCTTTGGCTTTCCGGATGAGACGCTGCGCGGCTTCCTGCGGAGCGCCAAGGGCAAGATCAAAAGTTTCGATCCGCCCGGCTCCGATGCCACCGAACCATGGAACGTCAACGATTCCGGCGCGGTGGTAGGGCAGTATGAAGACGGCAGCGGCGTGACGCACGGCTTCATCCGCACGCCGTAACCGCGTCTGCGCGTCTTACCGCACCAGCGGCATGCGCGCGCCATAATACGACGCGACTGCGGGGCCCGGATCGATGTTGCCGAGCGAGATCACCACGGCCTTCGCCGCGGGATAGATATAGAGCTCGGTCGACATGCCGGGCGCGCCGCCCGTATGGCCGAAGCTGTGCGCAAGGCCCTTGCCATGCACCTCGAAGCCGTAGCCATACCAGTCGTCGACGGTTTCGGAACGGGTGGCGGCGTCGCCAAGGGCGCGCGGCAAAAGTTTGCCGTCCATCATCGCATGGGCGAAGCGGCGGAGATCTTCCAGCGTGGAATAGCCGCCGCCTGCCGACGTGCCGCGCCAGGGCAGCGTGTCGGTGTTCGGCACCCATTTGCCGTTCTTCTGCGTGTAACCCATCACGCGGCCTGGCACCGCCACGTTTTCCGGCAGTGAGCCGGTGTCGGTCATGCCGGCGGGTGCGAAGATGTGCGCGCGCACATAATCGTAATAATCCTCGCCGCTGACCTTTTGCACGATCAGCCCAAGCAGGATGAAGCCGTAATTCGAATAGTCGCTCTTCGATCCCGGAGGGAATTCCGGCCCCCGCGTGCCATAGAGCTTCAGATAATCGTCAAGGGTCTTCAGTTCGCCCCGATGCCTGTCGAATGCCTCGCCGAAAATCTCGCCGGTGCCGCCGGTGTGGGTGAGCAGCATGCGCAGCGTCACCTTCTGCGCGATCACTTTGTTGGGATAGGCGGGAAGATATTGCCCCACCGTGCCATCGAGCGAGAGCCGGCCCTGTGCGACCAGCTGCAGCGTGGCAACGGCGGTGAACATCTTGTTCATCGAGCCGAGGCGGAATTTGTCCGTGACCTTCAGCGGAATCTTCGCCGCGCGGTCGCCATAGCCCCAGGCTTTCTCGAGCAGGATCTTGTCGTGGCTTTCGACGAGGATCGCGCCCATGAATGTGTCGGCGGCGGCCATGCGATCGACGCGGGCGGTGAGCGCATGCAGGGCCTCGGCCTGCGACAGGCGCGGAATCGCGAGATCGTCGGGACGGTCCGCGCCGGCGATCTGGCCGCCGACAATCCGCATCGGATTCTTGGGATCCATGCGGTACTCCGCGCGCAACACATCATCGGCCGCGGCCTCGCCCAGCACCGCGATGAGGTGATCCGGCTCGTTCGTTTCGATCTTGAGCACGGTCAATTCGCCGACGACCTTGCGGAAATCGAGAAGATTCTGCGCGTTGCTCTTGCGGTGATAGGTGTCGATATAGGCTTGGATCTTCGCGACATCGCCGGAATTCAGCGCGCCCACCCAGGCGGCCAGCGCGTGTCCTGCCGGCGTATCGGGAATGGGAACAGGCTTCGCCAGGGCGGAGGTGGACGCGATCACTGCCGCGATCGCGATCAGGCCTTTCATGAATTTCCCCTCTGCCCCGCGTGCTCGCAAGTCACGGCTGGCGACGCGTCACGCCCGCAACAAACGATGATCCCGAGAGGGTAACAGAACGGTTTCGGGCGACAATGCCGGCCGCCACCGCCGGGCGCTCAGGGGTTTCCGAGCAGCCAGGTGCCGATCGCGACCAGGACAAGGCCGATGGCAACCGCTGTGCCGCCATTCACGGTACGATACCACGCGGTGCTCGTGCCTACCCGCACGCTGCGCGAGAACAGGGCAAAGACCCCCAACGCCAGGGCAAGCAATCCCTGTTCGATATGCGAACCGTGTGACATGCGGCTGTGCCCTCGCTTCGTCCGCACAGCAAAAACCAAAAGCGTGAGGCGTCCGTTAATCCGCCACGTTCCGCCCAGGCGGCGGGAGCGGAGAGGAAGGCCGGGATTGCTTTTGCCCGGCCAGTCCCGCTATAGCCGCCAGCCTTGCCGCCATTCTTCGCAACGGCCCGGGTGATGCAGCCGCCCTTGCGCGCAACCCATGGGCCTTGCGCCACGCCACTCGACAGGAACAGGACGATGAAAAAGAAAAAGGAATTGCCCCGCCCCTATGCGGCGCCTACCAAGGACACGCGTTTCGAGGGGACCTTCGAGGTGCTGGTGCCGGTTCCCGAGCGGGTGAAGCCGCACCGCGTGCCGCTGCAGTTCAAGACACTCGAGCAGGCCGAAAGCTGGATCCACAGCCCCGAGGGCAAGGATGCAATCGCGGAGCTGATGGCGTCCGGCTAGGAAACCGTTGCCGTCGCATCTTACTCGTGCCGTAGCGCTTCGATCGGATCCAGTCGCGCCGCGCGACGGGCGGGAAAATAGCCGAAGGCCACGCCCACGATCGCGGCGAAGCCGACGGCAATGATGACGATACCGGGCTGAAACACGAATGGCAGCTTGAGCGCGGCACAGATGGCGGCAGAGCCGCCCAGGCCGAGCATCACCCCCAGCACGCCGCCCAGCGCGCTCATCAGAATGGCTTCGATCAGGAATTGCAGCAGGACATCGCGCTCGCGTGCGCCGATGGCGAGGCGGATGCCGATCTCGCGCGTGCGCTCGGTGACGGAAACGAGCATGATATTCATGATGCCGATGCCGCCGACAAGCAGGCTGACGGCGGCCACCGCCGACAGGAACGCGGTCAGCACCAGCGTGACCGTGGTCACGATCTGCGTGATCTCTTGCAGATCTTCGACCGAAAAATCGTCGACCTGGCCGGGAAGAACGTGGCGGACCTCGCGCATCAGGCGCTGAATCAGGTCCTTCACATGCTCGATGTTTTTTTCGTTGTCGACGAGCACACGGATGACATTGACTTCGGTGTTGCCGGCAATCTTGCGCTGCACCGCCTTCAGCGGCATCAGCACGATTTCGTCCATGTCCTGGCCGAACGTGCTGACGCCTTTGGCAGCCAGAATGCCGATCACTTCGCAGGTGATCTTGTTGATGCGGATGCGCTGGCCGATCGGAACCTGGTCGCCGAACAGTTCGCGCCGGTTGGTCTCGCCCAGGATGCACACCGATTTGCCGGCGAGAAGTTCGGCGGGCGAGAATTCGCGCCCCGCCACCAGCGCCCAGTTGCGGCTGTGCAGATAGGCATTGGTCGTGCCGTCGATCTGGCTGTTGTGGTTGTGATTGCCGTTGACCAGCACGCCCTGCACGGCCAGTTCCGGAACCACTTCCGACAGATCGGGAATCTCGCGCTGGATCTTGTCGACGACCGACATGTCGAACGGCGTCACCGCCGTGGGCGGGCCGTTTTGCTGGCCAGGGACGATCGCCAGAAGATTGTTGCCGAGCGAGGCGAACTCGCCCGTGACGCGCTGCGTGGCGCCCGCGCCCAGCGTGACCATCAGGATGACCGCGCTGACTCCGATGACGATGCCGAGTGTCGTCAAGCCGGCGCGCAGGAGATTGTTGCGGATTTCGCGCAGCGCAAGCAGGAACGCGTTGCCGATCACGGGTGCACTCCTGTGTCCGACGCGATCAGCCCGTCGCGGAACCGCACCTGGCGGCTGGCATAGGACGCCACATCTTCTTCATGCGTCACGAGCACGATGGTCAGCCCATGCTCCTTGTTGAGCGATTTCAGGAGCTGCATGATCTCGTGGCTCTTGGCCGAATCGAGATTGCCGGTAGGCTCGTCGGCGAACACCACGGCTGGCGAACTGACGAGCGCACGGGCGATGGCGACACGCTGCTGCTGACCACCCGACAATTCCGCCGCGGTGTGATGCCAGCGATCGGCAAGCCCCACCTGCGCCAGCGATTCGAGCCCGAGACGCCGCCGCTCGGCGCGTGGCACGCCACGATAGATGAGCGGAAGTTCGAGATTCTCGAGCGCCGTGGTGCGCTTCAGGAGATTGAAGCCCTGAAAGACGAAGCCGATATAGTGACGCCGCAGCATGGCGCGCTGTTCGCGCGAGATGCTCGCGACATCGACGCCGCGAAAATAATATTGGCCGAAGGTCGGCGCATCCAGACAGCCCAGAATGTTCATGCAGGTGGACTTGCCCGAACCCGATGGGCCCATCACCGCCACGAATTCGCCGTCATGCACATCGAGATCGATGCCGGCAAGTGCGGACACTTCGGCCTCGCCCGATCCGTAGATCTTCTTGACGCCGCGCAACGCGATGAGGGGTTGATCCTGCGCCACGGCGCCCGTTCCGCTGGGTTACGAGCCGGAGGATTTGGCGGATTTGTCGGCGAGGTCGGTGACGACCTGGTCGCCCGGCTTCAGATCGCCGGACAAAATCTCGGTCGAACGTCCGTCGGTCGCGCCCAGCCGCAGATCGTGCGCCTTGAGTGTCTTGCCGTTCTGCGTCCACACGCGCGCACCATTGACGCCGTTGAGCGTCGGCGGCATGGGCGGCGCACCCTTCTTCGCGTCGTCGGGCGGTACGAAGCGGATCGCGGCGTTGGGAATCAGCAGCGCATTCTTGATGCTGTCGGCATCGATTTCCGCGGTCGCCGTCATGCCTGGCTTCAGCAGGCCGCCGACGTTTTTTTCCAGCAGCACGCCCTGATAGGTGACGACGCCCTGCACGGTTTTGGGCGCGTTGTGAATGGAAACGAGTTTCGCCGAGAATTTCCGCGACGGATAGGCATCCACGGTAAAGGTGGCGCTTGCGCCGGTGCGAATTTCACCGACGTCGGCCTCGTCGATATCGACATCGAGCTCCATGTCGTCGAGCGTGCTCGCCAGCGTGAACAGCACGGGCGTCGAAAACGTCGCCGCCACGGTCTGGCCGGCGGACACTTTGCGATCGAGCACCACGCCGTCGATAGGCGAATAGATCGTGGCCCAGCCGAGCTGCGTCTTGTCCTGGACCACGGTCGCCTGCGCCAGCGCCACGCCGGCGGCGGCGCGCGCGAGATCGCCGGCGGACACGTTCAGCTGTTCGCGCGATACCGCGTTGTGCTTGCCGAGTTCGGCATAACGGTCATTGGTCAGTTTCGCCTGCGCAAGCGTCGCCTTGGCCTGCGCCAGCGTGGCCTGCGCCTGCTGCAGCTGCGCCACGAGCTGGTCCGTATTGATCAGCGCCAGCACCTGGCCCTTTTTCACGTGATCGTTGAAATCGACATAGAGCTTGTCGATGCGCCCCGACACTTCCGCGCCGACATCGACCTGGTCGCGCGGCGCCAGCGTTCCCGTGGCGCTGACGTTTACGGCGAGAAGGCCCCGTGTGACGGCCTTCGTGACATAAGTGTGCGCCGGGCCTGCATGCAGCCAGAACCATCCGCCAATGCCAAGGATGACCACGGCGCCGGCGATCCAGAACCAGCGCCGCCTGCGCTTCTTCGTCTGACCAAGGCCCAGCCGGGCGGAAAGCACCGGGTCCGCGCCGGCATTGCCACGCAATTCGTTCACGATTCCCGTCCCACGCCCTCGGGCTCAAAATGAGTGATGCCCACGCCACTTCGGCGCGGCAATGAAGGAAGAGTCAGATTGATCCGCCCCCACCGTACCCCTTGATCCTTAATTTGGTTGGAAACTGCCCATCGTCAATGGCACGCCCCGGAGAAACCGCGCCCCGAATTGTTGAGGCCTTGTGTCGAAGGACGAAACCCCAGGGTTTTTGGAATGCAACGAATGCCGTGCAATCCGGTTGGCCTTTGCTCAGGAATGCGAAATTTCCAGATTGGAGGGTGATCCCCGCGCCGCGAGATTGCGTTGAAGACGCGACGAAAGTTCGGCTTCGCGCGCTGGAAGGGGCGGCCAACGCGCCATAAGAGCGAGGAAGACATGCACCCATCCTTCTACGAGCCGCGGGACGCGATCCGTGCGGCGGGATTTTCAATCCACCCGAAGCTCGCCAGCGAGACGGTGCTCGTGGCCGGCGGGAGCGACGACTGGCGCCACGGCGTAAGCCGCCAGATCGCCGAACTCGGCTGCCGCATGTTCGAAGCCGAAAGCTCGTCCGCGGCCCTCCAGCTGCTGGACGACGCGCGCATCGATCTCCTGCTGACGGACACCGCCCCCGTGGAGGACCGTGGAGGCATCACCCTCGCCCGCACGGCCCGGGAGCGCTATCCGACGCTCAAGATTCTTCTGACCGCGGGGCTGCCGGATTTCAGGCTTGGCGCCTTTGCCGACCTTCAGTGTTCGGTGGCCTTTTTCAGCCGGCCCTGCCGCAAGGAAGACCTTGCCGCCGCCCTGCACGAGGCAATCGAAGACTAGAGCGCCGACGCGCCCGCCAAATTTCGGACTGGCGACCGAACGTCTGCCCCGTGTTTCAGGGCCTTGCCTTCAGCGAATCCCGAATTTCGCGCAGCAGAAGGACGTCTTCGGGCGGCGGTGGGGGCGGTCCCGGCGGCGCGGCCTTGGGTGCCGTGAGCCGGTTGATCTGGCGCACGATCAGGAACAGCGCAAACGCCACGATGATGAAATTGAGGATGGCGTTCAGGAACACGCCATAATTCAGGGTCACCGCACCCGCGTCCTGGGCGGCCTTGAGCGTCGCCAGACCCGCTTTGCCCTTCAGGACAAAGAAGAAGTTGGAAAGGTCGATACCTCCCAGAAGCAGGCCGATCGGGGGGGTGATGATGTCCTTCACCAGCGAATTGACGATCCCGGTGAAGGCGGCGCCGACCACGACACCGACCGCGAGATCGATGACGCTGCCGCGCATCGCGAACTGGCGGAATTCATCGGCTATTTTCATGGCTGAGCTCCCCGGGCCTCTTCGCGGTAACGCTACGCCCGGTTGCAAGCGGGGGGCAAGGGCTCCCATGGCGGCTCCGGCCTTGCAACCGCCGCTTTTTCGCGTATAAGACGCGCCCTCTTGGGGTCGCCCGGCGTAAGGGCATGCCGTGGCGGCCTTCAATGCGACCATTTGGTCGTCGGGCCAGACCCGAACCTCCCAAAGGAGACCGCAAAATGCCCAAGATGAAGACCAAGTCGAGCGCCAAGAAGCGCTTCAAATTCACTGCGAACGGCAAGCTGAAGCATGGCCAAGCCGGCAAACGGCACGGCATGATCAAGCGTTCGAACGAGCAGATCCGCGAACTTCGCGGCACCTCGGTCATGTCGGCCTCCGAAACCCAGCGCATCCGCCGCTGGATGCCGTATTCGGCGTAAGGGAGGCCCTCATGTCACGTGCTCCACGCGCCGTCCCCTCTCATCTCCGCCGCAAGCGGGTCCTGAAACAGGCCAAAGGCTTTCGCGGCCGCCGCAAGAACAACATCACGACGGCCAATGCCGCCGTCGATCGTTCGATGCAGTTCGCCTATATCGGCCGCAAGCTGAAGAAGCGGAACTTCCGCGCCCTCTGGATCCAGCGCATCAACGCCGCCTGCCGGCTGCACGGGGTCACCTACAGCCGATTTATCAGCGGGCTCTCCCATGCCGGGATCGAGATCGACCGCAAGGTCCTTGCCGATCTGGCCGTGCGTGAGCCCGAGGCGTTCAAGGCGCTGGTTTCCCAGGCGAGCGCCTAGCCTCTCTATTACTTTTCGTGTCATCCCCGCGAAAGCGGGGACCCGGATGCAGAACAATCGCCGCCTGGAGATCTTGGCTCTGGGTTCCCGCTTTCGCGGGAATGACACGCTAAGGGGATTCGGGGCGAGAACTCGGATTCACCATGAGCGACATCGAAACGCTTGAACGTCAGATTCTTGACACGGTCGCGGGCGCGGTCGGCGAGCAGGCGCTGGAAGAGGCGCGCGTCGCCGCTTTGGGCAAGAAGGGCACGGTCAGCGAACTCCTGAAATCGCTGGGCGGGATGAGCTCGGACGAGCGCCGCGTGCAGGGCCCGCTGTTCAACGGCTTGCGCGACCGCGTGACGGAGGCCGTGGCGGCGCGCAGGGCCGCGCTGGCGAAGGCCGCACTTGATGCCCGCCTTGCCGCAGAACGCATCGACGTGACGCTGCCCATCCGGCCCGAACCGCGCGGCTCGATCCATCCCGTCAGCCAGGTCATCGACGAAATCTCGGCCATCTTTGCCGATCTCGGCTTTGCCGTGGCAGAAGGCCCCGACGTCGAATTCGACGATTACAACTTCACCAGGCTCAACATTCCCGCCGACCATCCTGCGCGGCAGATGCACGACACGTTTTATGTCGCACCGCAGGCCGATGGCTCACGCCACGTCTTGCGCACGCATACGAGCCCCGCGCAGGTGCGCACCATGCTGACGCAGAAGCCGCCGATCCGTGTGATCGTGCCCGGACGCACCTATCGCCGCGATTCCGACGCCACGCACACGCCGATGTTCCATCAGCTGGAAGCGCTCGTGATCGACGAGGAAACCAATCTCGGTCATCTGCGCTGGGTGGTGGAGCAGTTCTGCAGCGCCTTCTTCGAAGTGGACAAAATCGAGCTGCGCGCGCGGCCATCCTATTTCCCGTTCACCGAACCGAGCGTCGAATGGGACATGCGCTGCGACCGCTCCGGCGGGCAGATCAAATTCGGCACCGGCAATGACTGGCTCGAGCTTGGCGGCTCGGGCATGGTGCATCCGCGCGTGCTGGACATGTGCGGCATCGATTCCGGGCGCTATCAGGGTTTCGCCTTCGGCTTCGGCCTGGATCGCATGGCGATGCTGAAATACGGCGCGCCGGATCTGCGACCCTTCTTCGACGCCGATCTGCGCTGGCTGCGCCATTACGGCTTCGCCGCGCTCGACCTGCCTACCCTCGACGGAGGGCTCAGCCGATGATTTCGTACACAAGGCTGTCACGCGAACAGGCGGATATGCGGAAGAAAGCAAACCGCAGAGACGCAAAGACGCAGAGAGGGACATCGCGCGCTGTGCACGCAGAGACCCTTTGCGCCTCTGCGCCTTTGCGTTTCAGCGTCTTATCCCCGCGGCTCCGCGCCTCCGCGTGCCGAATCTGCTGCGCAACAGTTGCGGGGGAAACGCCATGAAGTTCACGCTTTCATGGTTGCGCGATCATCTCGACACCGACGCGGACGCGCACACCATCGCCGAGACGCTGACGCGCGTCGGACTCGAAGTGGAATCGATCGAGGACAAGGGCGCGGCCCTCAGCGACTTCGTCGTCGGCCATGTCGTGTCCGCCGACAAGCATCCCAATGCCGACAAATTGAAACTCTGCAGGGTCGATACCGGCACCGACATTGTCCAGGTCGTATGCGGCGCGCCCAATGCGCGGACCGGCCTGAAAGGCGTCTTCGCCAAGCCCGGCACCGTCATTCCGGTTTCGGGCGAGGCGCTCAAGATTTCGGCTATCCGCGGCGTGGAATCGCGCGGCATGCTGTGTTCGGAACGCGAACTGCTGCTTTCGGAAGAACATGACGGGATCATCGAACTGGATCCGTCGGCGGAAACGGGCGCGCCCGCAGCCCGGGCACTCGGCCTCGACGATCCCGTGATCGATGTTGCGATCACGCCCAACCGCGGCGATTGCACGAGCGTTTACGGCATCGCGCGCGATCTGGCCGCCGCCGGCTTGGGGAAACTCAAGAGCGGTGCCGTCACGCCCGTGCCGGGACAATACCCCTCGCCCATCGGCATCCATCTGCGCTTTCCGCCTGGCGCCGAAAACGCCTGCCCGATATTTGCCGGACGCCTTGTGCGCAATGTAAAGAACGGCACCAGTCCGCAATGGGTGCAGGATCGCCTGCGCGCCATAGGCCTCAGACCGATCTCGGCGCTCGTCGATATCACCAATCTGATTTCGTTCGATCGCGGCCGGCCGTTGCACGTCTATGACGCCGACAAGCTTGAGGGCGATATCGAAGCCCGGCTCGCGCGATCCGGCGAAGAAATCCTGGCGCTGGACGGCAGGACCTATGCGCTCGAACCCGATATGTGCGTCATCGCCGATTCGGTGGCGGTGCACGACATTGGCGGCATCATGGGCGGCGAGGTGAGCAGCTGCAGCGAGACGACTCGCAACGTGTTCATCGAAGCCGCGTTCTTCGACCCGCAACGCATCGCCGCCACCGGCCGCAAGCTCGGCATCCAATCCGATGCGCGCTATCGTTTCGAGCGCGGCGTCGATCCGGAATTCATCGTGCCGGGCCTCGAACTCGCGACGCAGCTCGTGATCGAATTTTGCGGCGGCGAACCTTCCGATGTCGTCATCGCGGGCGAAATTCCACCCTGGCGACGCACGATCGATTTCACGCCTGCGCAATTCGAACGGCGCGCCGGCATTGAAATCGGCGTCGCGGAGATTCATCGCATCCTGCGCGATCTCGGTTTCGCGGTGGAAGGCGATGAGACGATGCGCGTCACGCCACCATCCTGGCGCAGCGATGTGGGCGGCGCGGCCGATCTTGTCGAAGAGATCGTGCGCATCCATGGCCTCGACCGGATTCCGGCGCGTGCGATGTCACGGCCGCATGCGGTGGCGCGGCCGACCCTGACACCGGCGCAGCGGCGCGCGCGGCTGGCGCGGCGCATGCTTGCCGCCCGCGGCTTCGACGAAGCGGTCACCTATTCCTTCATTCCGCGCGAACATGCGCGCCTGTTCGGTGGCGGTGACGAGCTGCGGCAGGTGGAAAATCCCATTGCCGCCGATCTGGATGCGCTGAGGCCCAGCGTGCTGCCCTCGCTGCTTGCGGCAGCGGCGCGCAACGCGGCGCGCGGCTTCGGCGAACAGATGCTGTTCGAGATCGGGCCGCAATTCGAATCCGGCATGCCGGGTGCGCAGACGGCGGCCGCGACAGGCCTGCGCGTGGGCGCGGCGACGCGCAGCTGGAGCGGCGACACCCATGGCGCCGACGCGTTCGATGCCAAGGCCGACATGCTGGCCGTGCTCGAAGCCGCGATGGGCGCCGCCATGACCGCACCCATCAAGAGCGGCGCGCCGGCCTGGTATCATCCCGGCCGCTCGGGCACGCTTGCGCTCGGACCCAAGGTGCTGGGATATTTCGGCGAACTGCATCCCGCCATCCTCGCGGCATTCGATTGCAAGGGCCCGGCTTCCGCCTTCGAAGTCTTTCTCGACGCGATCCCCGAACCCAAGGCGAAAAGCAAGGCGCGCAGCGCCTTCGCGCCATCGCCCTTTCCCGCGGTCGAACGCGATTTCGCTTTCGTCGTCGATCAGAAAATCACCGCCGACGACATCCTGCGCGCCGCGCGCAATGTGGAACGCGTGCTGATCGAACGCATCGCGATCTTCGATCTCTATGAAGGCGCAGGGATTGCAGAGGGCAAAAAATCGCTCGGCATCACGGCGCGCCTGCAGCCGAAAGACCGCACGCTGACCGACGCCGAGATCGAAGCCGTGGCGCAGAAGATCGTCGCCGCCGTCACCAAGGCCACAGGCGCCACGCTGCGCGCCTGAGGCTCCTGTTTATCAGGCGAAATACAGGGGATTTTTTTCAATCGGCCTGTTTCGGCAAGCAGAAATGCGTGATTGCGTCGGCCATTCAATCACTTGGCCGCAAACCACGCATGGCGCATAACAGGGACGAATTCCCTGATACCGGCGGCTGATCCACGCAAAGCCGTGCCCGATGCAGGCAAATACAGGGGAATTGCGCCAGGTCGCCCGGTTCTGCTGCGCGCATCACTTTCCCGGCGGAGTCGTCCCAAAGCCTGTTTGGACAACGGCAACCAATCCAACTGTATAGGAGACGATTCCGACGATGGAGCGATCTCGATGCCAATGATGTTCAACAGCCTTCTCGCCGAGGCAGGGCTGAATTGGGATACCGTCATTCTGATGCGCCATCAGGATCGGCGGGCGGACAAGGGCAAGACTCCGTTCGAGCTATGGCGTGACAATCGAGAAGCCTTCGAGAGATACATATCGATTCAAGGATTCGTCAATCGCTCCAAGTTTGCCCGCGCATCTGACTGGGCAACCTTTGTGGCCACTCCGTCAGGTGAAACAATGTTCGTGGGACTGTACAAGGCGCGCTACCGCGGAGTGCTCGATCACCGGTTACCGAAGCCACAGACGGCCGGATTTCATGAACCTGGCTCGATAGACATTTACGACCTCGAGCGACGGCAGGCTTTCGAGGATATGGATGGAAAGCTGTTTGTCGAGTGGGGTGACGGCGCGCGGGCCTGGGTTCAGCGAGCGGACCGGCAGAACAAGATTGTTCGCGAGTTGAGGCGCTAATTCGGGGAACCCGATTTTCCGGTCTTGCTCAATTCGTATCTGCGCTGTCGAAGATCGAAGCTTTGCCTATGCTCGCGCGCAATGACGCACAGGCCGCCCGGCTCTGCCAGTGGGCTCTGATGCGCTATCCTTGCAACGGAGCACGGAGCCTGCCATGCGCGAAACGACCATCCGCGACGCCAACCAGAATTTCCCGGAAGCGATCGCGGAAGCCGAACGCGGCGAAACAATCATCATCACCAGAAACGGCAAGCCAGCTGTCGTGCATGCCACGCGTCGCCCGCGAAACAGCACGTCAGCAGGCACCACCATCGCGCTTAACGATAAAAGCGAACGTTCCCGTCCCGCTTTCAGGGGGCTCCGATGCTGGTTGCGAGCTCGACCGACTGCGGGGCGGCGCGGCCGCCATATTGGGCATCGATGTCATCGAGCGCCTGTTTCGCCTCGGCGTTCTTTCCCGCGGCGATCAGCGCGCGGACGTTTGCGAGTTTCGTGTTCAGTTGCGAATCGATGGCCGCGCGGCATTCCGCGAGCCGCGCCGCATCCGCATCCAGCGGCTGCGCGAACAGATCGAGCGCGCGCGAAAGAGCCGTCCCGTCGAGCGGATCGTGGCCGCCGCCCATTGTCGTGCGCTGGTCGACATGAAACACGCACCAGTCGCGCAGCGAATGCCGGCTGGCCGCATCGAAGGCAATGTTGTGCCTGTCCTCGTCGCCCGTGAGAAACACCAGATGCGTCGTGTCCTGGAACTGTGCAAACAGCGCGCGCGGCGGCAGCGGCAAGGTGGCGTCGCCGATCGGGTCGCTGCCGGCATTCAGGATTGCGCCGCGAAACACATCCGGATAGCCGAGCGCAAGTCGAAGTGCCATGCGCGAGCCGCCCGAGAATCCGGCGATGACGACGCGGGCGGGATCCAGCCGATAACGCTGCGCCACATTCGATTCCGCGAGGAGCGCCAGCGGCTCGCGCCGTGCCAGCGGACTCTGGTCGTTGCCGGACCGTGCCGCGGTCACCATGATCATGCCATATTGGTCGAGCACCGGGCCCCAGCCGTCGGGCATCCGCGCCTCATTCCACGGCGCCACGAACACGATCAGCCCGTAGCCCGCCGCAGGCATGCGCGGCGGAACGTAAAGCACGAATTTCTCCTGGGCGAGATCGATCGCCTGGTCGCGCAGCTTCGCACCACCGGCGAGCAGCGTCTCAAGCCGCGCGCTCTTCAGCGGACTCAATACCCGCCGCGCCATCTCCGCATTGCTGGAAAGCGGCGAATAGTCCGTGAACGTGACCGTGCTCAGACTTGCCGTCTGTGCAGACTGGGCGTGGCCGGGACAGGTGATGAACGCAACCGCCAGCGCGGCCTGCAGAGCTGAAAGTCTTCCCATCTGCCGAGCATAGACCCGCGCGAAAATCCGCTGCGATCACGACCCGGTGACAGAACCCGGTGCCAGAACTCGGTGCCAGAACCCGGTGACAGCGCTCCAGGCGGCATTGAATGAACCGCCAGGACGCCATGAAGGAGGAACAGTGAGGCGATGAGACGATCTGCGCGCCCGGGGCGCGCCATTTCTGGTCACTGCCTCGCTGTCTCATCGTGGAAATCATTCTTTGCGGCTTGGCGTCCCGGCGGTTCAAGCGAGGCACGAAGAAGCGCGTGCCTGCCAGGCACGGGCCTGCGCTTCGGCCCGTTCCCGTTTCGCCGTTCATGCGGCTTCGCCCAGGCGCCTCACCTTGATGGCGCGTTCGTGCTTCATGGCCTCGGCGAGATCGTAATCCATCTGCAGGCCGAGCCAGACCTCCGCGCCGCCGCCAAACGCTTTATGAAGGCGGATCGCCATCTCGGGCGAAATGCCGCTTCGGCCGTTGACGAGATTGTTCAGCGTCTGCCGCGTCACCCCCAGCGCGTTCGCGGCCTCGGTGACGGTCAGGCCCAGGGGTTCCAGACAATCGTGCCGAACGGAAAAACCCGGATGGGGCGGCGACTTCATGCGCATAAGCCAACTCCTTCAGTGATAGTCCCAGTTGTTTGGAGCATAGAGACCCGTTGCCGCTGTCACTGCGTTTTGACCTGCATGATCCGTGGCGAAGGGCTATGACCGTATTGGGATATCTGAAACAATCACCTTGTTCTCCGCGTCGGCGATTCCCGCATCCCGAAGGGTGTGCACAAAAGATTGATACAAAACCCACGGGTAAGGCGAAGGACCGATGATGACCCTGTCGAGCATTGCATGCAGATCGATGCCGGCAAGCTCGGGAGAAACGTGGCGGTCAAGAGGGAGCTTCTGGACGTGTTGCGGTACGCCTCCAACCACCTCGATCGATTGTTCGATCATGGATGACTTGGAAATTTGCGGCGCATAGATCCCCCGCCATTCGCGCTCCTCGTGGAAGCCGCGATGTTTTAGGCACGCGACACCGACAAAGAACATATTGAACAGCCACGCGGTGATAGCTTGCTTGTCGATGGTTCGAAGAAATTCAGCGTCCCTTTTCGCGTTCTCCGTTACTTCATGGATGACGGCATGAACTTCCTCTTCAGGCAGGTAAGCTACCGGGCTAAATTGAATACCGAGCATTTCGGCGCCGCCGGAATAGCCTGGTACCTTAATGACGATTGCCACGCGCGTGGTGCTGGACGTTCCGAATGCGCGCCACATGGACAGACGACCATGTCGATCCTCGCTTTGATCGTGTTCTGAAAGGGACGCAACGAAGATGTTGAGGTTGAGCCCGTTTTGCTGCCATCCGTTGAAGAGACTGATCGCTTCTCTCGCTGCTCCCGGAACAGAGGCATCCAACGCCGCAACAAATTCGTCGGTCCTGGGTTTGTCAAAATATGCGAGAAGGATTTGCCACCCATGCAGCACCTCGCCATAGTCAGCCATGCAGGTCGCATTCCGCATCCAGATGCGTTTGCTTGTGAGAATCTTAAGTGCCGCCTCCGCGGAGGTGTAGTGCGCAAAACGAAGTCCGCCTGATATTGGGTCAGATATTCCTTGCCGCTGATGAGCCGCATCGCGTTGCCGCATTGCGTATGGCATGAATATCCTCGACAGCCGCAGGGGCACTGCCAGCATTTCCGGTACTGTGTTCGCTTCGACCATGGGACGAATCGATTAGGCGGCGCAAGATTAGAGCACGGCGCACAGGGTGTCGGGCTATAGCTAAACATGCCCTAGGCAGCGAGTTGAAGTCGACCGGCCTCTAAGGCATCGCAACCGGCTTCCGGTTGGTCAGTGAAACCGGGTGATTACCGCGACGTTTTTTCCCAAGGCGTCAATCAATGAACCTCCAAGACACAAAGGCGGTGACGCTCTTTCGATCCGCGCCAAGCACCATCGGCTGTGGAGAGCGCGTTGAGCGAAGGTGGGTCTAGGACCCCTTGGCGCCTTGGCGGTTCAAGTGTGCCGCGCTCGCAGCGAATGAACTTGCGTGCTAATTACGCACGATCATGACCGACGCGCACGCGTTCGATCGCCGCTCGGCGCTCGCCTTCATCATCGCCTTCGGCGTGGTGAGCCTGTTTGCCGACATGGCCTATGAAGGCATGCGCGGCATTTCCGGGCCGTTTCTTGCGACGCTCGGCGCGAGCGGGGCGGCCGTTGGCGCGATTGCCGGCACGGGCGAGTTGTTCGGCTATCTGTTGCGGCTGGGCTCCGGCCGTTTCGCGGAACGCACCGGTCTCTACTGGCCGCTCGCACTCACCGGCTACATCATTCAGATGGCGGCCGTGCCGATGCTGGCGCTTGCGGGAAACTGGTGGAGTGCTGCGCTCTTTATCATTCTCGAGCGCACCGGCAAGGCCGTGCGCAATCCCGCGGCCAACACCATGATGAGCCGCGCCGGCGAACAGATCGGCCAGGGTTGGGCCTTCGGCCTGCACGAGGCGATGGACCAGACGGGCGCGCTGGCGGGACCGCTGATTGCGGCCCTCGTGCTCGCGCATCATGGGCACTACACAGCCGCGTTCGAATGGCTGGGCATTCCCGCCGCCCTCACCGTGCTCAGCGTGATTATTGTCTCGCTCCGCTACCCCTACGCAGGCCGCATCGCGCCGCCGAGACCCGGCAGTGCCGGCGATACCGGGTTGCCGCGCGCGTTCTGGCTCTATGCCGCGAGTGCCGCGTTGACCGCGTTCGGCTTCGTCGATTACCCGCTGATCGCCTTTCACTTCACGAAGGCGCATGTGATGAGCGCAGCGCTGGTGCCGATTCTCTATGCGCTCGCGATGGGCGCGAGCGGAGCAGGCTCGCTCGTGTTCGGACGCTGGTTCGATGTCCGCGGACTCGTCGTGCTGGTACCGGGGCTTGTGATCACCGCCATCGCCGCGCCCCTCGCCTTCCTCGGCGGATTCGACATTGCGATCGTCGGCGCTCTCTCTTGGGGCCTGGCGCTCGGCATTCACGACGCGATCATGAACGCCGCCGTGGCCACGATGGTCCCGGCACACGCCCGCGCCCGCGCCTATGGATACTTCACCGCGATTTACGGGACAGCGTGGTTTCTGGGGAGCGCACTTCTGGGGCTGCTGTTCGACCGCTCGCTCGTACTGATCGCGGTTGTTTCCCTGCTTGCGCAACTCGCAGCCCTGATCCCGCTTTTCGGCGCGATGCGCGCAATGCACTCCTCGACCGCGGAGCGTTAGCGTAGCCGGAGAGGTCGGTAGAAATCTTATGCTCGCTCGATGACTGGGTCTCGTCGACGGGTTGAACCGCCAAGGCGCCAACTTCATGCCGATCATACGATACGCGGCAGGCCGTCCTTGATGCATGCCACATTGAAATGGATCAGTAGCTCCTTGGCGAAGTGTGAATGCTGCGTCGGCGATCTGCCGCGCGAAGAGATAGCGCTCCGCGCTAGCTCGATTGCCTTGGCGTCTTGGCGCCTTGGCGGTTCACCTTTGGACATCTCCGGGATTCGGTCCGCCGAACGATCTTGTTCAGCCACGTCAGCATGCTCGGTTACCGCTTGAGGCATGGAAGTACATGGGATCTTGCTCAACCTGGTTAGGACACGACGCGGGGGCCGTCGATGCCCAAAATGCCTTATCCGCGTTGCGGACCTCGCCCTTGATTCCGCTGCGACCGCACAATGTCGTATCGCGCCTGATGCTTTTTAATCTTCGTGCCGGTTTGTCAGCATTTCGCAGGCAATTCGTCAGGTTTTCTTCCGCGTAGCCGGCCCGATCGGGGGCGAACGTCCAGCACAACGCAGCGATGGTCGCCGCGTCCACCTGATGGAGGATACCATGCACCCGCATTCAGCATTCACACAACCCGTTTCGCACAAGCTCGCGCTTCTCTGCGCCGGACTCACCTTGGCCTGCGCCGCTTCGCTCTACACTGTGCCGGCCAGCGCCAATCCACACGACCTTTTCAACGAATTCGACCTGCCCGTGCTGGACCCAGCCACGAACACCTATGGCCCGAACGGCATCGAACTCGACTTCCAGGGGAATGTCTGCCCAAACATCCCGGCGCAATATGTCCAAGTCCCCGGGATCAATCCCTTCTACGCCCTGGAGCTCTACGAACAGTCGATCGGAGGGCCGGTCGTGACATCGACCTTCAGCTGCACTTTCGACGGCACCATTACGCATGCACTCTGGGCGGGGGGCACGATGGTCGTACCGCTGCCGGCAAACGGCTGGCCGGTCAATCTGCACACCGATACCAGCGGCAACCGCTATCTGCATAGCGGTCTCGACGAAGGCGCCACATCGCTGACGGGTATCGCGCCGATCTACAAGAAATGGGTCTGGACCCAGACCAGCCCCATGCAAACCATGACCATCCCGATCACAGCGGCACTGGCAGCACGCCTTGGTGAGCAGAAAAAGCCGAAATATGCGGCGCTGTTCGTAGCGACCGGCGGCAATGGCCATCGGCGCGACGCCACAGCGCCGACCGGCACCTGGTACATGCTTGGCTATCAAGGCACACCGCAATTCACACTCACGAATAACGGGCCTGATCCCATCACCCTTACGCCCGGTGGCAGCGGTATCGTGACGGGCATTACCCCACCCGCTGACGCCCAGTGTCAGGCGACACCGGATTGCTACGAGAGTGTTCTCGAAACACTCAACGATCAGGGCTACCCGATACCCGGCGTGCTCGGCTCACCCTTCATCCCGCTCAAACTACCCTCGCAGCTCGCGCCGGGCCAAGCCTACAAATTCAAGGCCCCAAAGTAACACGAGTCCTCGCGTGACAAAGATGCGGCCCGGGTGCCATCCGCCCGGGCCGTCTTTTCTCAGCCTGGCCCGGCGCGTGCGAATACGCCACAGCCGGCGCCGGGTAAGGGTTGCATAACCGTCAACCTCACCGTCATCGACCGGTGCCGTCCGAGCGATCGGCGGCGCTCTCTCTTGGGGCCTGGCGCTCGGCATTCACGACGCGATCATGAATGCCGCCGTCGCCACCATGGTCCCGGCACACGCCCGCGCCCGCGCCTATGGATACTTCACCGCGATTTACGGGACAGCGTGGTTTCTGGGGAGCGTGCTTCTGGGCGCCCTATACGAGCGTTCGCTCGTTCCGGTCGCGATCGTCTCCACGGCGGCGCAACTCGCCGCCCTCATCCCGCTTTTCGGTGCAATGCGCGCAATCCACGCCTCCACCGCGGAGCGTTAGCGCAGCCGGGGCAAGGACCTGTCAGGACGGGCAGATCCCTGTGCCTCATGCTCTCGCTTCACACTATTTCTTCGAGGCCGGAGCAGTTGGCGCAGGGGACGCGGGCTGCGGAGGCGCTACCGGCGGACGAAAGGCGATCTCTACCTTCGTCCAATCGGAATACGGATCTCCATACCGTGCTGCCGGGACGAACCGCCAATTCAGCACCGCCTCCATTGCGGAATTGTCGAGATCCGCGAAACCGCTGGATCGCACGATCTGGGCTTTGGCGACGCGGCCGTTCGGTTGGACATAGACGTTTACTTCGACCACGCCCTGCTCACCAGCCGCTTGCGCGCTGTCGGGATAGACCGGATCGGCATGCGGCAGCGTCGGATCGACATGGGCCGTACTCACGCCATTGGGAGCTGGTGCGGAGCCTGCGCTCGAAGGGGCCTGCGCCGCCCCCACAGCAGTCATCGGGACGGCGATAAGCGGCTGATAATTGTAATTTGCCCCTGTCGCAGCATCGACGCCGACGCCGACGATCCCACCTGCAATGACATTTCCGAATGTTGCCCCATTGAAGTGCGGAGAAACGGTGATCGCGACGTCCTGATACCCCTGCTTTTTGCATATCACGTCCAGGTCAGTCTTGGTCTTGTGAACCTGGGCGTTGCCGGGCGTGATGACATACCAGGTGCCCTGCGAATTCGTCAGCGTGCATTGCGCTCCATCTGCCGGTGAGGTCGTGACCGCGATGGACTGAGTCGTTCCCTCGACGACACTTGCGCATCCGGACAAGACTCCGCCCAGCGCAAAGAGCGCAACAAAAGCCAGATATTTCATGACAGCGTCCCCCCGGACAGATTGCGAAGTGTAAGGGGCCGATTGCTCCATTGCAATCCTCGGCCTTTCCTTGGGAGCGCGGACCCAAGCCCGAGGCGTTGACGACAACTGGCTTCCAAGTGGTTTGCCGTGTCTCCCCCGGAAATCGCCCGCGAAAAGCCCGACAACGGAACTTTGTTGGCCCGCGGCGCGCAAGGCGCTTGGATTTCTAAGTGCCACGATGCTAACACCCGCCCCGCCGTGACAGACCTCGCCCATATCCGCAATTTTTCCATCATCGCCCATATCGATCATGGAAAATCCACCCTCGCCGACCGCCTGATTCAGTTCTGCGGCGGGCTTTCCGCGCGCGAGATGAAGGAGCAGGTGCTCGATTCGATGGATATCGAGCGCGAGCGCGGCATCACCATCAAGGCGCAGACCGTGCGCCTGGAATACAAAGCCAGGGACGGGCAGGCCTACACGCTCAACCTCATGGACACGCCTGGCCATGTGGATTTCGCCTATGAGGTCTCGCGTTGCCTGGCCGCCTGCGAGGGCGCGCTGCTGGTGGTCGATGCCAGCCAGGGGGTGGAGGCCCAGACTCTCGCCAACGTCTATCAGGCGATCGACGCCCATCTCGAAATCGTCCCCGTCCTCAACAAGATCGACCTGCCCGCAGCCGAACCCGAGCGCATTCGCCAGCAGATCGAGGACGTGATCGGCATCGACGCCTCCGATGCGGTGCCGATCTCCGCCAAGACAGGTCTCAACATCGAAGCCGTGCTGGAAGCCGTGGTGCGCCGCCTGCCCGCACCGAAGGGCGACCGGACCGCCCCGCTCAAGGCGCTGCTCGTCGACAGCTGGTACGATTCCTATCTGGGCGTGGTCGTGCTGGTGCGCATCGTCGATGGCGAACTGAGGAAGGGCCAGAAGGTGCGGATGATGGCGGCCGATGCCGTCTATCAGATCGAGCGCGTCGGCGTGTTCACGCCCAAACAGGTCGCGGTCGATGTGCTCGGCCCCGGCGAAGTCGGCTTCATCACGGCGGCGATCAAGGAAGTGGCCGACACGCAAATCGGTGACACGCTCACCGACGAACGCAAAGGCACCGCGGCGCCGCTGCCGGGATTCAAGCCGGCGCAGCAGGTGGTGTTCTGCGGGCTTTTCCCGATGGATGCCGCGCAATTCGAGGATCTGCGCGAGGCGCTGTCGAAACTGCATCTGAACGATGCGAGCTTCACCTATGAGATGGAAAGCTCCGCGGCGCTGGGCTTCGGCTTCCGCTGCGGCTTCCTCGGCCTGCTGCATCTCGAGATCGTGCGCGAACGGCTTGAGCGCGAATTCAACCTCGAACTGATCGCGACGGCCCCGTCGGTCATTTATCGCATTCACCTGAACGACGGCACCATGAAGGAGCTGCACAATCCGGCCGACATGCCGGATCCCGTTTACATCGCTTCGATCGAGGAGCCGTGGATCAAGGCCACGATCCTCGTGCCCGATGAGCATCTGGGCTCCGTCCTGAAGCTTTGCGAGGATCGCCGTGGGCGCCAGGTGGAGCTCACCTATGCCGGCAACCGCGCGATGGTAATCTACAAACTGCCGCTCAACGAAGTGGTGTTCGATTTCTACGACCGACTCAAATCGGTGAGCCGCGGCTATGCGAGCTTCGACTATCACATCGAAGGCTACGAGGAGGGCGATCTCGTGAAGATGTCCATTCTCGTCAATGCCGAGCCGGTCGATGCGCTCTCGATCATCGTCAACCGGGGACGCGCCGAAGCGCGCGGGCGGGCGATGTGCGAGAAGCTGCGCGAGCTGATCCCGCGCCACCTGTTCCAGATTCCGGTGCAGGCGGCGATCGGCGGGCGCATCATCGCGCGCGAAACGATCAAGGCCCTGCGCAAGGACGTGACGGCGAAATGCTATGGCGGCGACATCAGCCGCAAGCGCAAGCTCCTCGACAAGCAGAAAGAGGGGAAAAAGAAGATGCGCCAGTTCGGCAAGGTCGAGATCCCCCAGGAAGCTTTCATCGCCGCCCTCAAGATGGACGCGGACTGAGGCGCCTAAATCCTTTTTATGGCTTTCAAGCGCAACGCCCTCCCCCGCGCGAGCGCGGGAGAGGCGATGGGCCTGGCAGCTCAGCTGTCAGCAGCGGTGCGGGTGGTACCAGCACCAGCCATGGCCGCCGCCGGCATAGACGCAACCCGAAGCCGATAGAGCGAGCCCTGCGATGATCAGGGGAAAAAGCAAGCGACGCATGGCGATTCCTGCAAATTAGGAGATCGCCCCTCCGCGCGGAAACTTGGCGGCCGGGCGCGCCCAATGCAAGGCGGGACTGTGGCGGAACTGTGATTGGGCCTAACAAATGGCAACGCGGAAGGCTCTATTTGCAGGCCATCGGCCGCCCGCTCTGGATGCACGGGTCACGCCCGTTCATGGTGAAAGAGCGGGCACTCGATGTGGCGATATAATCTGTATGCGGAGGAATGGTGGGTAGTCACCTCGCGCTGATCGATTACGGTTCCGGCAATTTGCGCTCGGCGGAAAAGGCTCTGCTGCGAGCGGCGGCGGATATGGGCGGCGGCCCGGACGTGGTGGTCACGTCCGATGCCGGCATGGTGGCAGAAGCTGCGCGGATCGTGCTGCCGGGCGTGGGCGCGTTTGGGGATTGCATGGCGGGCCTCGCGGCGCTGCCCGGCATGCGCGAGGCGCTGGACGAGGCGGTGCTCGCGCGCGGCGTACCGTTTCTCGGCATCTGCGTCGGCATGCAATTGCTGGCCACGAAAGGATACGAATTCGGAGAGCATAAGGGACTTGGCTGGATCACGGGCGAGGTGCGGCGACTCGCGCCTGGCGATGCCGCGCTGAAGGTGCCGCATATGGGCTGGAATGAACTGCAACCCGTGCGCGATCATGCGCTGCTCCGCGATCTGGGCGCGGACCCGCATGTCTATTTCGTGCACTCCTTTGCGATGACGCTATCGGATCCGGTGCATCTGCAGGCGACCACCGACTATGGCGGCGCGGTCACGGCCGCGATCGCGCGAGACAACATCGCGGGCGTTCAATTTCACCCGGAAAAGAGCCAGCGTGTGGGCCTGAAAGTGTTGCAGAATTTTCTGGCGTGGCGACCGTGATCCTCTTCCCGGCGATCGATCTGAAAGACGGCGCCTGTGTACGACTCGAGCGTGGCCGGATGGAATCGGCGACGGTGTTCCATCGCGATCCGGCGGCGCAGGCGAAGCTGTTCGCGGAAGCCGGTTTCGCGTGGCTGCATTGCGTCGATCTGAACGGCGCTTTTGCCGGCCGCTCGGTGAATGTCGACGCGATCCGTGCCATCCGCGCCGCGATCGATCTGCCGATTCAGCTGGGCGGCGGCATTCGCAACCGTGCCGCCATCGAGGCGTGGCTTGCCGAAGGCATCGCGCGGGTGATTTTGGGAACGGTGGCGCTGCGCGATCCGCCACTGGTCATCGAGGCCGCACGGGCCTTTCCCGGACGTATCGCGGTTGGCATCGATGCGCGCGACGGCAGAGTGGCGGTGGAGGGTTGGGCCGAGACGTCGGAGCTTCTGGCGGTCGATCTGGCGCGCCGCTTCGAGGACGCCGGCGTCGCGGCGCTCATTTTCACCGATATCGCGCGCGATGGCACCGGGCAGGGCGTCAATCTTTCCTCGACCGCACAAATGGTCGAGGCCGTCAGCACGCCGGTGATCGCCTCGGGCGGCATCGGCAGCTTGGGAGACATCATGGCCCTCCAGTCGATTCATGGGCTGGCCGGGGTCGTCATCGGCCGCGCGCTTTACGATGGGAGCGTGGATGCAGCTGCGGCGTTACGGGCGAGCTTTCTGGTGTAAGTGCCAAAAAGTCTCCTTCGCGCAATATTCCCAAACACTGTCATGGCCCGCATCTGCGGGTCACCCAGTTTGGAAAGCGCATTATAAGACACCGAATAGTCTGCGCGCCGAGCATTTGAACGAAATGATTATTCTATAGTGTGCGATAGTGAGCATTATCACCTGGGTGGCCCGCAGGCGCGGGCCATGACATCATTTTTATTTGCTGCGTATAATGAAACAACGTAGTGCAACTACCGTCAGGCCCGTCCCAGCCGCTGGATCAGATCGTCGAGCTGTTCGAGGGTGCGGTAGGTGATGCGCAATTCGCCGCCCGATGCGCCCTTGTGCAGCAGCTGGACCTTCAGGCCCAGCGTGTCGGAAACGGTTTTTTCCAGGGCGCGGGTGTCGGCATCGGACCGCGCAGGTTTTGACCCGCTCTTGGTGTTCGATGGTGGCGTTTTCGAACGTCGTTCGGCCTCGCGAACGCTTAGCTCGTTGCGGATGATCTCCTGCGCCAAGGCTTCCGGGTCGGCGGCGCCGATCACGGTGCGGGCATGGCCGGCGCTGAGCTTGCCCTCGCGGATCAGAGTCTGGACGGAGCCGGGCAGCTTCAGCAGCCTGAGCGTGTTGGTGACATGGACCCGGCTCTTGCCGATCTCCACCGCCAGCTTCTCCTGCGTATAGGCGAAGCGCTCGACCAGATCCTGATAGGCCTGCGCCTCTTCCATCGCGTTCAGATCGGCGCGCTGGACGTTTTCGATGATCGCCAGTTCCAGCGCTTCGGAATCCCCGAGTTCGCGGATGACGACCGGCACGTCGTGCAATTTGGCCTGCTGGGCCGCGCGCCAGCGGCGTTCGCCGGCCACGATTTCATAAACGTCGTTGCCGCGCGCCGTGGGCCTGACCAGGATCGGCTGCAACACGCCTTTTTCGCGGATCGACCGCGCGAGATCCTCGAGTTCGCGCGCGTCGAAATGCTTGCGCGGCTGCAGCGGATTGGGATGCAGCCAGGCCACGGGCAGAGTGCGCGGCGTGCGATTTCCGCTTTCCGCTCTGGCAGGTGCCACCGGAGCTTCGTCGCCGATCAGGGCGGACAGGCCGCGGCCGAGGCCGCGATGGCGCCCCTCTTCGGCCTTCTTGGTCTCGGACGCCGTCATGCCGCCACCCGCACACGTTCGCGCTGGATCAGCTCACCGGCCAACTTGATATAGGCCTGGCTGCCGGAGCAACGCAGATCATAGACCAGGGCCGGCAGACCGTGGCTCGGTGCCTCGGAAATCCGCACATTGCGCGGAATGATCGTCTTGTAGACCTTCTCGCCCATATGTTTGCGGACATCGGCCGCAACCTGGTCGGAGAGACGGTTGCGCTTGTCGAACATGGTCAGCACGATTCCCTGGATCTCCAGCGCCGGATTGAGGTTGGCGCGCACCAGATCGATGGTCTTGAGCAATTGGGTCAGACCTTCGAGCGCGAAGAATTCGCATTGCAGGGGGACCACCACCGCATCGGCCGCCGCCATGGCGTTGACCGTGAGCAGGGTGAGGGATGGCGGACAGTCGATCAGCACATAGGCGAATTTCTCGCCGCCCTCATGGGCGAAAGCCGCCAGGGCTTCCTTGAGCCGGTAGTTGCGGCGCGACACCTGGATCAGCTCGATCTCGGCGCCGGACAGATCGACCGTCGAGGGTACCAGCGACAGGCCGGGGATGCGGGTCGGCATCATGGCTTCGGCGACCGTCGCCTCTTCCATCAACACGTCATAGGTGGTGAGCTTTCGCGCCGTGCGGGGGACGCCCAGACCGGTCGACGCATTGCCCTGCGGATCAAGATCGAGGACGAGCGTGGGCTGGCCGATGGCAGCGAGCGCCGTGCCCAGATTGATGGCGGTGGTGGTCTTGCCGACGCCGCCCTTCTGATTGGCGACGACGAGCACACGGGGCCCCTTGCCGGAGACGGGTTCAGACATGGCGAACCTCCTCAAGGACAAGGATGGTCCCGGATGGATGCGAGCGGCTGGGATATTCCGTCACCCGCATCCTCCAAGATTTATGGGCTTCAGTCAATTCTGACCCCACAGATTGTCCTTTGAGGAACAGACAAAGACTCGCGGGCGCGAGAAACGGCGTGGCATAGGAAAGCAGCCGGGGGAGGGGCGCGCAAGCCCGCGCGGTGATCACATCGAAGATTTCCCGGGGGCTATCTTCTGCGCGGGCGTTGCGGATCTCGACCGCGAGCCCCAGCCGCCGGGCCGCTTCCGAGAGGAAGGTGCATTTCTTGGCAATCGATTCATAGAGGACCACGCGAAAGCCGGGACGATCGCAGAGGAGGGCAAGGACCAGACCGGGAAAGCCGGCGCCGCTGCCCAAATCAACCAGGCTTGCAGCCGTTGCCGGGACAAAGGGCGCAAGCTGGGCGCTGTCCCAGACATGCCGCTGCCAGACCTCTGCCAGCGAGGCCGCCGAGACGAGGTTGTGCAACCGGTTCCATTCCTCCAGCAGGCTCACATAAAGCTTCAGCCGCGCCAATGTTTCACGTGAAACATTGGCCGCGGCCTGGAAGTCGTCAGGACCGAAGGTGGTCATGATTCACACCCCTCCGCCCTTCGGGCACCTCCCCACTGCGTGGGGAGGAAAAACGCGTGTTTCCTCCCCCGCCGCCAGGTGGGGGAGGTGGATCGACGCGGAGCGGCGAGACTGAGGGGGCGGGCGGGAACTTCCCCATTGGCTGAAATTGAGCACCGGCTTGCCCCCTCCACCGCTTCGCGGTCCCCCTCCCCCACGCTTTGCGTTGGGGAGGAACATTCCGGCCTTCCTGTTCCTCCCTCGCCAAAGGCGGGAGAGGTGGCTCTTCGCGGAGCGGTGAGACGGAGGGGGCGGGTGCGAACCTCCCCATTGGCTGAAATTGAGCACCGGCTTGCCCCCTCCACCGCTTCGCGGTCCCCCTCCCCCACGCTTCGCGTTGGGGAGGAGCATTCCGGCCCTTCTGTTCCTCCCTCGCCAAAGGCGGGGGAGGTGGCTCGACGCAAAGCGGCGAGACGGAGGGGGCCCCTCCGCCCTTCGGGCACCTCCCCACTGCGTGGGAAGGAAAATGTTTCACGTGAAACATTCGTGGGCACGTCAGCCAACCGAAGCCCCGGTCTCCCGGTCGGCACCGCGATGGTGACGGATATGGGCCAGCATCAGCGTCAGAGCCGCCGGCGTCACCCCGTCGATCCGGGCGGCCTGGCCCAGGGTCACAGGGCGAATGGCGTTGAGCTTCTGCACGGCCTCATGGGAAAGGCCGCTGACCTGACGGTAGTCGAGCGTCGCGGGCAGGGCCAATGCCTCGTCGCGCCGGAAAGCGGCGATGTCGGCGTCCTGACGGTCGAGATAGACTGCGTATTGGGCGTCGTTGCGAAGCTGCTCGGCGATTGCGGCCGGCGTGTCAGCCAGCTCGGGCCACAGGCGCGCCAGATCAGCGAAGCCCACATCCGGCAGGCTTAGGAGCTGCAGGCCTGTTCGCCTGCCGCCATCGAGCCGGACCGCGATCCCCACCTCTCGGGCACGGCTCGGCGTCACCGTCAATTCCCGCAGCCGGTCTTCTGCCATGGCCATCGCGGTTGATTTGGCGGAGAACCGCTCCCAGCGTTCCGCACCCACGATGCCCATTTCCCGGCCCGCCGCGGTCAGCCGGCGGTCGGCATTGTCGGCCCGCAAGGTGAGACGGTATTCCGCCCGTGAGGTGAACATCCGATAGGGCTCGGTCACGCCTTTGGTGACAAGGTCGTCGATCAGCACGCCGATATAGGCGGAGGCGCGGTCGAGCACGACCGGCGCGGCGCCGGACGCGGCACGGGCAGCATTAAGCCCGGCCATCAGGCCCTGGGCCGCCGCCTCTTCATAGCCGGTGGTGCCATTGATCTGGCCCGCGAGATAAAGGCCGCCGATCCGCCGCGTCTCCAGCGATGGGCGCAGCTCGCGCGGATCGACATAGTCGTATTCGATGGCATAGCCCGGCCGGATCATGCGGACCTGTTCGAGACCCGGGATCGTGGCGAGAAGTGCCAGCTGGACTTCCTCGGGCAGCGAGGTCGAAATCCCGTTGGGATAGACTGTGTCGTCGTCGAGGCCTTCCGGCTCGAGGAAGATCTGATGGCCGTCGCGGCCGGCGAAGCGGACGATCTTGTCCTCGATCGACGGACAGTAGCGGGGGCCGGTGCCTTCGATCTGGCCGGAATAGATCGGAGCGCGGTCAAGATTGTGCCGGATGATATCGTGGGTCGCGCGCGTCGTGCGTGTGATGTGGCAGGCGATCTGAGGTGTCGTGATCCGCTCGGTGAGGAACGAGAACGGCACGGGCGGATCGTCACCCGGCTGCACCTCCAGCCGATCCCAGGCGATGGTGCGGCCGTCGAGCCGGGGCGGGGTGCCGGTCTTGAGCCGGCCCATCCGCAGGTTCAGGCCATAAAGCGTGTTCGACAGACCGATGGCGGGCGCCTCGCCCACGCGGCCAGCGGGAATCTTGCGCTCGCCTATATGGATGAGGCCGCGCAGGAACGTGCCCGTGGTCAGCACCACGGCCGCACAGGGCAGGCGACGTCCGTCGGCGGTCATCACGGCCACAACGCGCCCATCGGCAAATTCCAGGTCTTCGACGGCCCCCTCGGCAATTGTAAGGTTCGAAGTGGCGGCCAGCGTGGCCTGCATGGCCTGGCGGTAGAGTTTGCGGTCGGCCTGCGCCCGCGGCCCTTGGACAGCAGGACCCTTGCGGCGATTGAGCAGGCGAAACTGGATCCCCGCGGCGTCGGTCACGCGGCCCATTACGCCATCCAGCGCATCGATCTCGCGGACCAGATGGCCCTTGCCCAGCCCTCCAATGGCGGGGTTGCAGGACATCTCGCCGATCGTGGCGCGCTGATGTGTGAGGAGAAGAGTACGCGCGCCAAATCGCGCCGACGCCGCTGCGGCCTCGCAGCCAGCATGCCCACCGCCGATGACAATGACGTCGTAACCGCTCATGGCGGTTGCTTAGGCAGGCCCGGTCGCGCGCGCAACATGTTTCACGTGAAACATCCCGATCGCGAGGCTCTCGTTGCACCATTATGGTGCAGCAATAATACCGTATTGGTAATGTCGGTCTTTTGGCCGACCGTGCTCAGGCCGCTTCGGGAATCAAGGCCGCGAGTTCGCTCTTCAGAATCTTCCCGGCCGCGCTGGTCGGCAATTCCGCAAGCACCACGATCTGCTGCGGCCGTTTGTAAGGCGCGAGGCGCGAGGCGGCAAAATCCTGAAGCTGTGCCACGCTCGCCTGCGCGCCGGCTGCGAGACTGACGAACGCCAGAATATCCTCGCTGTCGTTTGCCGCTCGGCCGATGACCGCAGCACGCGCCACAGCGGGATGCGCATTCAGCACGCCTTCAATCTCCGCGGGATAGACATTGAAGCCAAAGCGGATGATCAACTCTTTGCTGCGTCCCACGATGAACAGGCTCTCGTCGTCGAAGCGCGCAAGATCGCCCGTGCGGAACCAGCCCTCGCCATCGATGACGGAAGCGGTTTCCTCGGGAGCCTTGTAATAGCCGTTCATCAATCCCGGCGTGCGCACATGCAACTCGCCTACTTCACCAGCGGCGACGTCACTTCCATCCGCGCCCTTCAGGCGCACGCCGATGCCGGGAAGCACAACACCAATGCCGCAATCGCGACGCGGCGCGTCGAGCCGCGTCAGCGTGAGGCTGGGCCCGCATTCGGTAATGCCGTACCCATTGTGGAGCACGCGCCCAAAGGCTTTTTCCGCCGCGGCTTTCGTTGCCATGTCGAGCGGCGCGCCGGCAGACGAGATCAGGCGCAGCGCCGGCGCGGGAATCGGCGCAAGCCCTTTGCGACCGGAATATTCCGCCAGCAATGCATACATCGACGGCGTGCCGATCATGACTGAGACGCGTTCGCGCGAGAGGGCCGCAAGCGCGGCGGCAGGATCGAAACGCGCTGTCAGATGCACGCAGGCGCCGCTCGCGAAAGCGCCAAGCAAAACACCGGTCAGCCCGAGAATGTGTGACAGCGGCAGCACCGCATAGACACGATCGTCATCGTTCAGTTCGCGCGCCCTGGCCGTCGCCCGGGCTACGAACAGAAGGCTAGCGTGCGAAAGCATCACGCCTTTCGGCTTGCCCGTCGTGCCCGACGTGTAGATTAGGGCCGCCACATCCCGCGTGCGGTCATGTTCGCCCTGTTCAATCGAGGCCGCATCGTCCATGCGCGTTGCGCTGATCGTGCCGATGGAATCGAGCGCAAATGCCACCGCTCCCAGACGCTCGCCATGCGCCTTCGCGCGCGCCGACGCGCCCGAGGTAAAGACCACAATTCGCGCACCGCAATGTGCCCGGATCGCGTCGATCTCCGGATCGGCAAGCCGCGCATTGACGATCACCGGCCACGCACCGAGGCATGCCGTCGCGAAAAGCAGCGCCACCGTCGAGGCGGCATTCTCGCAAACCAGCATCACGCGGTCTCCACGCCGCACGCCGGAGTGCTGCAGCCAGGACGCCGTCGTGGATATGGCAGCATCGAGTTCGCCATAGCTCCAGCTGCGGCCTGCATCCACAAGCGCCGGCCGCGTCGCGTCGCGCGCCACCTGGTAAGGGACGAGTTCGTGAATGTGTCGCGGCAAATCATCGATCATCGCGAAAGTCCGGGTTGCAGCCACAATCCGGCGCTCGCCGATTGGGACATTCGTTGCGAAGGCATCGTGGTCGGCCCCGCACCCCGCGCCGCGCCGGCCAGACATAGCGACAGGCAATGCGCCGCGCTCTGGGCCTGGGCACCGATCACCGAGGCATGATCGCCATGCACCATGTGCAGTTCGAGCTCGCTGGCGAGAGGGCGCCAGATCGCGCGCGCATTGGGCGGGAACACGGCGTCGGTTGTTGCCGCCTTGAGAAAGGTGATCTTTCCACCATAGGCTTGCGGACGATAATTCATCAGCGCCGTGACCGCGGCGTCGCGCACCTGCCGCAGGGGCAAGGGCAGACTGGGATCGATTTCGCCCAGCCAGCGCCGCGGCTGTCCCGCGACACGCATACCCTGCGGTGTTGGCGCGGCGAGCCCCGCACGCTGCATGAGGAACGCGGCCGTCTCGCGGACCGGCTGGCGCAAAAAGAGTTCAAGGCGAGCCTGCAGCCTGCGTCCGCGCACGATCGTGCGCGATGCAAAAGGCCAGGTGCGCGGGTGGGCAAAAGCGTCGACCATGCACAAAAGCGCGACGTTGCGCGGCTCGAGCAGGCGCGCCATCTCGAGAGCAACGAGGCCGCCAAAGGAATAGCCGCCAAGAAGATAGGGACCCGCGGGCTGAACCTCGCGGATCGCCTCGAGATAGTAGGCCGCCATGTCCTCGACCGCCGCAAAGGGCGGCTCGGCACCGTCGAGACCTCTCGCTTGCACGGCGTAGACCGGCCGTCTGGTGCGGATCAATTTGCCCAGCGCCGCAAGCTCGATCACCGTGCCGCCAAGCCCATGCACGAAGAAGAAGGGCACGCCCTCTTTTCCGGCGTTCAGCGGCACAAGCGGCGAAAACGTTTTCTCCTCGCCGCGATCGATCAGCTCGGCAAGCGCTGCGACCGTCGGCGCATCATAGATCGTGGTCAGGGGAAAATTCCGGCCGGTGATGCGCTCGATTTCGAGGAACAGCCCGACCGCCAGCAGCGAGTCACCGCCCAGATCGAAGAAATCGCTGTCCGGCGAAACTGAGGGGTACTGCAGAATGCGCGACCAAATATCGAGCAGGCACGCGACGGTTTCCGACACGGCCGGCAAATCATTGTTGGGATATTTGTCCATCGGCCATTCCCCGTTGCGGCGCCGCTTTCGGACGGCGCTAGGCTCCGCCCTGGCTGATTGCCTCGATACCCGGCTCGCGCACCCGCGTCGGGCGCTGGGCGCGTTTGCTTTTTGCGAATTGCCCGAGCCACGCGCCCATCACGGCGATCGCCGGCTTCTGCCATGCGTCGCCGGGCAGGAACTGCGAACCGGCGAGCGGAAAATTGTCCATCAGCGCATCCTCGCGCACCGCCGTGGCGCGGCTCTGAAACTCCGTCAGAAGCGCGCGCTCGTCCTCGGTGAAGTAATTGCGCGGCATCGCGGGATAGGTCACCCGCTCGCCTGTCAGAAAGCGTCGCACGTCCCTGCGGTATTCGCGGTAGAGCGTATGCAGATCGTATTCGGGATGACCCTGGAAGAAGATCAGAAGCTTGCGCTCGTCCCGGACGAACATGTCCACGCCGGCTTCCGATCCCTGTGTCAGGATCCGGTAACCGTTGCTTTCCAGCGTCTGCGCCGACACGTCGTTCCAGCGCGAATGCGCCACGCGTGCGACCGGTGGCAGCAATTCGGTGAGCGCATGATCCTCGATCACGACATGATCGAAGAGGCCAAACCGCTTTTCGGGCAGTCGCTCGCGCTCGATGCCGTCGTAATGCAGCACCGCGGCATGCGCCGCCAGGCATGAGAAGATCGTCGATGGACCTTTGTGCGCAATCCAGTCGTAGAGCTGCGCCAGCGAATCCCAGTAGGGCTCGTCGCGCAGATCGGCGCAGATCGGTTCGGTGCCGGTGACGATCAGTCCGTCGAGATGATGCGGCTCGTAGGGCGAGAATTCGCGATAGCCATTGGCGAGAAGATGACGTTGCCCCGCATCGCCGCGCCGGATGCCGGGAAGCGAATAAAAGCTGACGCGAAGCGCGAGATCGGGCGCGGCGCGACGCAGAATGTCGCGGAACTGGTGCTCGGTCTGGGCAAGGGCCTGATCGGGCATATTGTTGATGAGGCCGATCCGTATGGAACGGTCGTCCGTGTTTTTTGCCTGTATCGAAATGCGGCTGGCGCTAAAGATCGACATGTCGAATCACGCCGCCGCCAGGTGCTGAAGCGGCATAGACGCCGTCACAGCCGAGGCTTCCAGCGCCTGTTCGAGATCGACGATGATGTCGTCCACATGCTCGATGCCGATGCACAGCCGGATCATCTCCGGCTTGACGCCGGCGCGATCGAGTTCGTCCGCCGTGAGCTGGCGATGCGTGGTCGAGGCCGGATGACAGGCGAGCGATTTCGCATCACCGATGTTCACGAGCCGCTTGAAGAGCTTGAGCGCATCGTAGAAACGCTTGCCCGCCTCGAAGCCGCCCTTCACGCCGAAGGTCAGAAACGAGCCGCCGCGGCCGCCGAGATATTTCCGCGCCAGACCGTGGCAGGGATCGCTCACATGGCCGAGATACTGGCACCATTCCACGCGCGGATGCGCCAGCAGAAACGCCGCAACACGCGCCGTATTCTTGACGTGCCGTTCCATGCGCAAGGGCAGCGTCTCCATTCCCTGCAGGAGCAGGAAGGCGCTGAGCGGCGAGAGGATCGAGCCGGTATTCCGCTGGCAGACGGTGCGGCAGCGCGCGACATAGGCGCTCGCGCCGTAGTGTTCGGTATAGACGACGCCGTGATAGGCCCCTTCCGGCGCCGTCAGCATGGGGAAGCGATCCTTGTGTTCCGTCCAGGGAAACTTGCCGCTGTCGACGATCGCGCCGCCCATCGTCGTGCCGTGCCCGCCGAAGAATTTTGTCAGCGAATGCAGCACGATGTCGGCGCCGTAGCGGATTGGTTTCAAGAGAATCGGCGTGGCGACGGTGTTGTCCACGATCAGCGGCACGCCATGGCGATGCGCCACCTCCGCCAAAGCTTCGATGTCTGCGACATTGCCGGCCGGATTGCCGATGCTCTCGCAGAACACGGCGCGCGTGTTGCCGTCGATCAGACGTTCGACATCCGCCGCCGAATCGCTCGCGGCGAAACGGGCGTCGATGCCCTGGCCGCGCAGGAAGCTGTTGAAGAGGGTGTAGGTCGCGCCGTAGATCTGCGGCAGCGACACGATGTTGGAACCGGCCTGGGCGATATTGGCGATCGCATAGTGAATGGCGGCCATTCCGGAGCCGACGCAGAGCGAATCCACGCCGCCCTCCAGCGCCGCGACCCGCTGTTCCAGCACCGAAGTGGTGGGATTGCTGAGCCGCGAATAGATATTTCCCGGCACTTCGAGGTTGAAAAGTGCCGCGCCGTGGTCGGCGCTATCGAATTCGTAGGCAACCGTCTGGTAGATGGGAACGGCGACGGATTTGGTCACGGGATCGGTTGTGTAGCCGGCGTGAATGGAAAGCGTTTCGTCGCGCATGGTCAGTATGTCCTGTTGGCGGCGCGATGGCCGCGGAAGGGAACGGAGGTCCGGACGTGAACGGAGCGGAAAGCCTGATCCACACCCTCGTGAGCGCCGGCGTCACGACATGCTTCATGAATCCCGGCACGTCGGAGATTCATTTCGTGGCCGCGCTCGATTCGGTGCGCGGCATGCGCGGCGTGCCCTGTCTCTTTGAAGGCGTCGCGGCCGGCGCGGCGGATGGTTACGCGCGAATGACCGGCAATCCGGCAAGCACACTGTTCCATCTGGGGCCAGGTTTATCGAATGCATTGGCAAATCTGCACAACGCATGCCGGGCTCGTGTCCCGATGGTAAACATCGTGGGTGACCACGCGACCTATCATTTGCGCTATGACGCGCCGCTTGCGTCCGATATCGCGGCGATCGCGCGTCCGACCTCGAAGTGGTTTCGGTCGAGCGCCTCTGCGGCGGATGTGGGCCGCGATGCCGCCGAAGCGGTGGCGGCGTCACACGCTTCTCCTTATGGAATCGCGACGCTCGTCTTGCCGGCCGATACCGCCTGGGGCGACAGCGGCGTGGTAGCCGCGCCGATCCCGCTTGCTGCGCCTCCCCTCCCCTCCAGCGCGCAGGTGGACAAGGCCGCGGCGCTGCTGCGCAACGGCAAGCCGACTGCGATCCTGCTCGGGCATCCTCTGACCCAGGGCAACTCGCTGGATGTGGCCGCCCGGATTGCCGCCGCGACCGGGGCAAGGCTCCTCGCACCCTTCGGCTTCACGCGTATCGCGCGGGGGGCCGGACGCCCGGCGGTGGAACGGATCGCCTATGTGGTCGACCAGGCGCTCGAACAGCTCCGCCCCTTCGGCCAGCTCATTCTGGTGGGAGCCCCAGCGCCGGTCGCCTTCTTCGCCTATCCCGGAAAACCCAGCGTTCTCACGCCCGAACACTGTACGATTCACACTTTGGCTGGCCCTGAGGAAGATGGCACGGGCGCGCTTGCGGCTCTGGCCGAAGCGCTGGGGGCTGCCCGAACCGCTCCCACCCTGGTCGCGGCCGAACAGCCGGCCCTGCCGGGCGGTCCGATCACCCTCGCCGGCCTGGCGTCTGCGGTCGGCGCCCTCCTGCCGGAGGGTGCCATCGTGGTTGATGAATCCTTAACGTCGGGGCGCGGCATGATGGGGGCCTGCCGGGGCGCGCCGCCCCATGACTGGCTGGTCAACACCGGCGGCTCGATCGGCATTGGCCTGCCCATGGCCGTGGGTGCCGCAGTCGCCTGTCCGGATAGGCCGGTTCTCTGCCTGCAGGCGGATGGCAGCGGGCTTTACACTGTTCAGGCGCTTTGGACGGCGGCGCGAGAAGGGCTGGCGATCACCACTGTCATTTTCGCGAATCGCGCCTATGCCATCCTCAAGGGCGAACTGGCCGCCGCCACTGCCAATCCCGGTCCATGCGCGCTGGACATGCTCGACATCGGCCGTCCCGATATCGACTGGGTCGGGCTCGCGAAAAGTCTCGGCATGGCCGCCACGCGCGTCTCGTCTCTGGATGAATTTGCGCGCCGTCTGCGCCACGGCTTCGAAAGCCGCGCGCCAAACCTCATCGAAGTGCCGCTCTAAGGATCACCTTGCGACGCATGGATCTTAGACAAACGATTTGCGAACCGCCAAGGCGCAAAGACGCAAAGGGGCTGGCGCATTGTACATCGCGCGCGAAGCGCCGAAACAATTTGCCATTTCCAAACACAACAGGCGAAACAGTGGCTCTGGTGCCTCTGCGCCTTTGCGTCTTTGCGGTTCACCTTCCGCGCTAACGCGCGCATGCAGCAAGGGAGACTCTGAATGGTGGGCTGGACCGGCTGGTCAAAGACCTGGACCTTTTTCGAGCGCGACTGGCATGAAGGCAATGTGGCGCTGGTCGGACCGCGCAGCCATGCGATGTGGCTCGCTTCCACCGTGTTCGACGGCGCCCGTGCCTTCGAAGGCGTGACGCCCGATCTCGATCTGCATCTGGCGCGCATCAACCGCTCGGCGCTCGCCATGGGCCTCGAACCAAAGGTCACCCCGGAAAACTGGAAAACACTGACTGAGGACGGGCTGAAGCGCTTTGCGCCGGATACCGCGCTCTACATCAAGCCGATGTATTGGGCCGAACGTTCCGGCGCCACCGCCATCGCGCCCGATCCATCCTCCACCGCCTGGTGCCTCACGCTCTACGAATTGCCCATGCCCGGTGAAGCCGAACAGGCGATCACGCTTTCGCCATTTCGCCGCCCGTCCCCGGAGACCATGCCCGTCGATGCGAAGGCGGCCTGTCTCTATCCCAACAATGCCCGCGCACTGCTCGAAGCGAAATCCCGCGGCTTCGACAGCGCGCTCTTGTGCGATATGCTGGGCAACATCGCCGAGCTTGCGAGCTCGAACGTGTTCCTCGCGAAAGACGGCGTGGTCTACACGCCGATACCGAACGGCACGTTCCTCGACGGCATCACGCGCCAGCGCATCATCCGCCTGTTGCGCGGTGATGGCGTGCCCGTGATCGAGGCGCGGCTCACCTACCGCGATTTCGAGCAGGCCGACGAGATCTTCTCCAGCGGCAACTACGCCAAGCTGCAGCCCGTGACCCGCATCGACGACCGCGTCTTGCAGCCGGGCCCCTTCTACGCAAGAGCCCGCGCCCTCTATTGGGCGTTTGCGCATGGCTGACGGGGGCCTCTCCCGCGTGGCCTCCATGCCGTGTATGCATGTTGAACACTTAGCGGGCGGGGGCCAGTTTCCGGGCTGACCTGCCGGAGGAGCCCCATGCGTACGATTCCCTTTGCCCTGACCCTCGCCGCCGCCGCGATGAGCGCACCCGCCATCGCCGCCCCGTCCGTGGCCGACATTTTATCCGCAAACCAGGCCGCAACCGGCGGCGCGGCGTGGCAAGGAAAGGCAGCGGTCGAAGAAACCTATTCCTATGCCGGTCAGGGCATGACGGGGACGACACACTCGCTCACCGATCTGACGAACGGGCATTTCGTCGACAGTTTCGCCATAGGACCGGCCACCGGCGCCCAGGGGTTTGATGGTACCGTCCCCTGGAACAAGGATCCGTCGGGCACGGTGACGGCGCAGGATGGCGGCGACAATCTAATGCTGGCTGTCAACGAAGCCTGGCGCCGCGCCAATGGTTTCTGGCAAAGCGACCGGGCCGGCGCGGACATCGCGCTCGCCGGCGAGAAGAGCGACGGCGGCGAGACCTTCGACGTGCTCACGGTGACGCCGCACAACGGCAAACCGTTCGAGGCATGGTTCGATGCGAATTCGCATCTTCTGGCCCGGATCGTGGAAAAGCAGGGCGCGGTCGTGAACACGACCACGCTCAGCGATTATCGCAAATTCGACAGCGTGCTGTTGCCGGCCCATGTGGTGATCGATCAGGGCAATGCAAAATACGACCAGACTCTGACTCTCACGGGCGCCACCTTCGTGCCGGCGCCGGGCACGGCGGCTTTTGCGATGCCCAAATCGCAGGTCGCGGATTTCACCATCGCGCATGGCGCGCATTCCGTCAGCTTTCCCTTCGAACTCATCAACAACCACATCTATGCGAAGGTTACGGTCAACGGCCAGGGGCCTTTCACCTTCATCTTCGATACGGGCGGCGTGAATCTCGTCACGCCGCCGCTTGCCCAAAAGCTCGGCCTCGCCATGCAGGGCCATATGGAAGCGCGCGGCGCGGGCGCAGGCACGATGGACATGAACATGACCAAGGTCGGAACGCTCGCGCTTGGCGATGCTTCGATCAGGGACCAGCTGTTCATGGTCATTCCGCTGAACGATCTTTCCAAGGTGGAGGGACTCGACGAAGTCGGCATGGTCGGCTTCGAAACATTTCATCGCTTCGTGACACGCATCGATTACGGCACGAACACGCTGACGCTGATCGATCCGAAAAGCTTCAACCCGAAGGATGCCGGCACGCCGGTCCCCATCGTGTTCGACGGCAATGTGCCGGAAGTGAAAGGCAGCTATGACGGGATTCCCGGCAAATTCGATATCGACACCGGTGCGCGCAGCGAACTTTCGCTCACCGCGCCTTTCGTGACGAAAAACGGATTGCGCGCACGCTACACCAAGGGCGTGGACGCCGTTGCCGGATGGGGTGTTGGCGGTCCGTCACGCGGTTTCGTGGTGCGCGGAGGGTCGTTGAAGCTCGGCGACGTCGCGATCGACGCGCCGGTGACGACGCTTGGCACCGACACGAAGGGCGCCTTCTCGAGCGACAGCACCGCCGGCAATATCGGCGGCGGCGTGCTCCGGCGCTTCGTCGTCACGCTCGATTACGCGCACAATGTCATGTATCTCAAGCCAATCGCGCACCGCTCGGCGGATATCGGCACCTATGACCGCGTCGGACTCTGGATCAACGCCGCGCCCAAAGGCTTCGAGATCGTCGATGTCACGCCCAATTCGCCGGCGTCGGAAGGTGGGCTGAAAGCCGGCGACACGATCATCGCCGTGGACGGAACTCCAGCCACGTCGATTGCGCTCTACGATCTGCGCCGGCGACTGCGCGACGACCCGACGGGCAGCCTGGTGCGCTTCACCATCACGCGCAACGGCACCAAACAGGATATCCTGCTCATCTTTCGCGACCTGATCTGAAACGGCAATGATCCGCGCGACGCCCGGCGCTATTCATGCGCCCTTGCGTTGCGTTCGGCGATGCCGCCAAGCCAGTCCATCAGCGCGAACAGCACGCCCGATGCGAGGAAGGTCAGGTGCAGAATCACGAGCCAGAGGAGCCGGCGTTCGTTAAGCGGCTCTTCCGGCTCGAGCACGCTCATGAAGGCGCGCAGCAGCGAGATGGCCGAGATGGCGACGATCGAGCCGATCAGCTTCATCTTCAGGCCGGAGAAGTCGAGCATGCCCATCCAGGACGGCCGGTCCTCGCTGCCATGGGTGTCGATCTTGGAGACGAAATTCTCGTAGCCGGACAGAACCACGATCAGCACGAGGTTGGCCGCAAGCGACAGATCGATGAGGGTGAGAACCGAAAGGATGATCTGCTCGACATCGAGCTGGAACATGTGCGGCAGCGTATGCACCAGTTCGCCGCCGAAGGCGACCAGCAGCATGATGAGCGCGAAGAGCAGGCCGACATAAAAAGGCGCCAAAAGCCAGCGCGACCGGAAGAGCCCGGCTTCGAGAAAATTTTCGACGAAATGATCGCCCATCGCCGCCTGCCGCACGATTCGTGGGCGATGAGTGGATCATGTTTGCCTGGGCCCGTCTAACGCCCGGCGGCCGCAGGCGGCATGCGCCGGAAGCCGGGGCTGGGCAGGACACGCCTCCGGCGCTTGAGGCCGTGCCCGGGCGGGCCTAGGCTCCGTCCTCACCTCGCTGGAGCCCGCCATGCACAGATACATCATCGAACGCGACATCCCCCAGATCGGCAGCGCCGAACGCGAGGCGCTGCGTGGGGCGGCGCAGAAATCGAACGAGGTGCTGAACCAGCTGGCACCCGACATTCAATGGGTCGAAAGCTATGTCGCGGCCGACAAGACGTTCTGCGTCTATCTCGCGAAGGACGAAGCGATCATCCGCCGCCACGCCGAACTGAGCGGCTTCCCTGCGACCAAGATCACCGAAGTGCGCAAGACCATCGATCCCACAACAGCGAACGCCTGACGCGCAATCGATTTGCCGAGCATGGCGACCGGCCTTGCGAACCGTCGGGTCCGCAACGGCCGGGAGTCACCGCTCAGGACGTTGCCGTACGCAGGCGCAGCAGCCGCCTTCGGTCGCGTTCCTCACGGATGTTGCGGGTCCGCACACGCAGCAGATCCCGCCGCGCCACCAGCCCGACAACCTTCCCGCTGGTCCGATCGACAATCGGCACGCGCGCAATGTCCTTGAGCGCCATGCGATCGGCCAGCGGGCCCACCAGCTCGTCCGAATGCGCGAAGAACGGTTCACCGTCTTCCAGATACTGACCGAGCGTCGCGTCGTCGTCGGAATCATCGCGCATCCAGCGCAGCACATCGCCCCGCGAGACCATGCCCAGGAGGCGGCCTTCGTCATCCACCACCGGATAGCTCTTGTGGCGGCGATTGCCTTCCGTGGTCATGAAAAAAGCGATCGCCTCATCGACGCGGATCGACGCGTCGAGCGTGTGGACGGGTTTCGCCATGATCTGCTCGATGCGGGTCTGAAGGAAAGGATCGATCGCGTATTCGCGCAGGATGTGATGGCCGCGCCGCGCGATGCGTTCGGTCAGGATCGAGCGCCGCATGATCAGCACCGTCACCGCAAAGGCCGCAACCGACGATGCGAGCAGCGGCAGCAGCAGGTGCGAATTGCCCGTGAGTTCGATGGCGAAGATCGTGCTGGTGAGCGGTGCGCGCATCGTGCCGCCAAGGATGGCCGCCATGCCCATCAGCGCCCAGAAGCCGGAATCTCCGAAGGGCGCGAAATGCGCCTCGAGCGCGCCCAGCGCGCCGCCCATGATGAGCAGCGGCGCAAGAACGCCGCCCGACGTCCCCGACGACAGCGCCACGATCCAGACGGCGGCCTTGTCGACAAGCAGCGAAAGCGCGGCTTGCAGGCTCAGATCGCCATGCAACAGGGCGCGAATATTGTCATAGCCGACACCCAGCACGGCGGGATCGATGGCACCGCCAATCCCGACAGCAATGCCGCCGAGCGCGGGCCACCACATCCAGTGGATCGGCAGCTTGCGGAACAGGTCCTCCACCCCATAGAGACAGATCGTCATCAGGGCGGATTGCAGTCCGGCGATCACACCGGCCAGCGCACAGAGGCCGAGGCCCCACCACGGCATCGAGGGATCGCCGGCATACGCAAAGAGAGCGCCGCTTCCGATCAGCCATGGCCGCAGCGACGACGCGACGATCACGGCAACCGCCACGGGGATGAAGCTGCGCGGCTTCCATTCGAACAGCAGCAGCTCCACGGCCAGCAGCACGGCGGCCAGCGGCGTGCCGAAAACCGCGGTCATGCCTGCCGCGGCGCCCGCGACCAGGAGAGTCTTTCGCTCGGGCGCACTCAGGTGAAAGAACTGCGCGAACAGCGAACCGAGGGCGCCGCCAGTCATGATGATCGGGCCTTCGGCGCCAAAAGGGCCGCCCGAGCCTATGGCGATGGCCGAGGACAGCGGCTTCAGAAGCGCCACTTTCGGCTCGATACGGCTCTGGCCGATCAGAATGGCCTCGATCGCCTCAGGAATTCCGTGACCGCGAATCTTCTGCGAGCCGTAACGCGCAATGAGGCCCACAGCGACGCCGCCCAGGACCGGAATCGCAACCGTCCAAAGCGGCAGGTGCCGGCCGGCAAACGTCACTGGTGCCAGCGAAACCTGGCCGAACCACGCCAGATTGGTGAATAGCGCGATCAGCCTGAGCAGTGCCCAGGCCGCCACGGCGCCCGCCGCGCCGACGACAACCGCCATCGCCGCGAGCAGCAGCACGCGCTTGTCGGCCGTGAAATCGCGCAACGTGTCAGCGCGGCGTGTCGCCGCTTCGTAATTTTTGGTTGTCATGAGCCTGGGAGGGAACGGAAAACGGGTGGTGGTCCATCTTTGGGCCATCCCAATCACGCAGACTGCCGCCCCCCTGCATCCTCCAAAACGTCGCGGGCAGATCCGCAGGATTCGATGCCGCAATCGACCACCACATTCCGGCAGCAATGAGGCGCGTCAGACCTCGGCATAGGGGCGGTGCTGATGGTATTTGGGCGCCGAATCGAGGCGCACATGCAGCCACGGCACGCCGAGGCCGGACGTGCTGATCCAGATTCGTTCATCCGTCGCCGCCAGCAGGCGCAGGATGGCCTCTGCCAGTGCCTGGAGCAGCGCATGCTGCATGGCCAACGGCGCGGCGTGAAGAAACGCCGCCAGATGCCCCCAGGCAGGTGCGTTGCCGTCGGGCCGGGGCGCGATCAGCAGCGCGTCGCCGCCAAGATTGCCGAACACGGCCATGGATTCGCCTCCTGCCGCCTCAAGCTCCTCCCGAAAGGCTGAGGCATCGGCACGAGGCCGTGCAAGCGCGTCGCAACGCACCGCGACATACTCGTAGGCGATGTCGATATGTCCCCGCGCGACCGGCGGCATTTCCCAGACAAAAGCGGAATAGGGCGTCGCCGCCAGTTCCCTCAGAAAGAACTCGCGAAATGCGGCGTCGTCACGCCATCCCTGGATCACCTCCGCGAAGGAAAGCGTGCGGCCTGCCCCTTCGACAGTCACTTTCTCACAGATTGCCGGAGTGATCGTGCGGCGTCGGGCTTTCCACATCGCCATGAATTCTCCTTGCCGGCGCTCGTCCGCCGGGGAATGCATGGAACGCGCGACGCCGCCAGGGGGCTCCCGCGCGAGACGTGCGGCGCGCGCGCAAGACGACGTCCTGCCCGTGCCCGCCAAAGGATCAGTTGAACAGCCGCGCCAGAAGGCCAAGCCCGGCATAAATCCAGACGAACATGCCGGCCACGATCGACCCAATGACGATCATGCCTGTAAAGTCATGCGAGCCGGCCGAACCCTTGCGCACGAACCAGCGCGCGATCAGCACGAAAGCGACCAGGGCGAAAGGTGCGGCGAGCGCATAGGGCGAGGCCAGCACGTCGTCCATCATCGCCACGCTCCCGGGCCTTGTTCTGCAGGATTGGGTCTAAATGATTTCCCCTTCGAAACCGTAAACCTGCCATCCCTGGGCAGCCGGAGGGCGCAGATGTGTCTGTTATCGCTGAAAAAGGCGCTTATTGTGGCGACACTTTTTGGAGGGAGGGAAACCATGACACTGGCGTGCGCGAGGGCGTTTTTGGGGACGGCAATTCTGGCTGTGGCCACGGCCGCGGGGCCCGGCGCTGCCGAGGCCAAGGGTTTCAAGGTGCTCTATTCCTTTGCCGGGGGGCCCGGCGACGGCGCAAACCCGACCCATGCGCTTTTGCGCGACAAGGATGGCAATCTCTACGGCACAACCGACTTTGGCGGCACAAGCGGATATGGCACGGTTTTCAAGCTGGCGCCGGACGGTACCGAGAGCATTCTGCTCAATTTTGATGGAGCCGACGGCGGTGGAAACCCGCTGGGCGGCCTTTACATGGACAAGAAAGGTGCGTTGTACGGCTCGACCGTGATTGGTGGCACCAATGGCGGCGGCGTCATCTTCAAGCTCTCGCACGGCAAGGAGACGGAGTATCCCCTGTACCATCTGACCGGCACCGAGCCGATGGGCTCTCTCATTGCAGGCGCCAACGGCGTGCTTTACGGCACCGCCTGGAACGATGGCCTCGACTATGCCGGCACGGTGACCGAACTCGAGCTCAAGTCGGGGCTGGTTCGGCCTCTCTATTTCTTCACGAACTACAATGACGGTTTCCGCCCTCTCGACGGGCTGATTGCCGACAAGCACGGCATTCTCTACGGCACGACATCGGAAGGCGGAACCTCTGAAAACGGCACGGTCTTCAAGTGCACCCCCATGGGGATCGAGACCGACCTGTACAATTTCACCGGCGGCAGCGACGGAGGCGACCCGGCCGGCGCACTGGTGAGCGACAGCGGCGGCAATCTCTACGGCACCACCAATCTCGGCGGGGCGAATAGCAGCGGTGTCGTATTTAAGCTGGCACCCGATGGAACCGAGACAGTGCTGCACGACTTTGCCGGCGGCAAAGACGGGGCAAATCCCGCAGCCGGCCTCGTACGGGACGCCAAGGGAAATCTCTATGGCACCACCCAGTTTGGCGGCCACGACAATGCCGGCGTCGTCTTCAGGCTCGCCCCCAACGGGAAGGAGACAATTCTCGAGGCCTTCAAAGGCTCGGCCAGCCCCGATGGTGCCCTGATCGACGATGGCCAGGGCCACCTCTTCGGCACCACCCTGACGGGCGGCACATCCAACAACGGCATGGTGTTCGAGATCGACGAATAGGCACTCGGGCCTGACGCCGGCGGCCCTGGGCCGCCGGGGCGGGACGCATGCAGCCGGCAAAGCCTCGGCCGCTCACCTCTCATAAGACATTTGCTGCTCTACTCGTCCCCCGACGGGATCCCTATCCCCTGGAGCCTCAATGTCTCACGCCGCCCGATTGCTGGGATTTGCCTTCGCCAATGCCGATTTGCTGCTCGAAGTCGCAAAGGACGGCGCGATCGTGTTCGCGACCGGGGCGGCTCGTGAGTTCAGCGCGACGGACGAGCTGGCAGGCACGGGGCTGGCACAACTTTTCGATGGTGAGAGCGGTCTGACCCTTCTCACCAAGCTTCGCGCGCTGCCGTCAGGGGGCCGCGACGGCCCCCTATCCCTGAAGCTTGCTTCGGGCAACGAGGTCGGCGTCGCGCTGTGCCGTCTGCCGCAGAACGGCGAACACATCTCGTGCACGATGACACGCCCCGGCTCGGCCCGCGCCCAGCGCGGCGTGACTATCGACGCCGCCACAGGCCTCAGGACCGCAAATGCCTTCCTCGAAAGTATCGGCCAGGGAATGGCACCCGGAGAAACGCTGTCGCTGATCGACATTCCGGCGCTCACCCGTTCCGGGAGCCGGGAAAAGGCCGATGGCCTTCTTGCAGCGGTTGCGCGCGCCGTAAAGTCGGTGGGCGCGCGAACGGTCGGCCGTGTCGGCGAAACCAGCTTTGGGGCCGTCGGACCTGACGGCGGGGCCAAAAGGCATCTGGCGGCCGTGGTGCGCAAAATGCTGCACGACACGCATATGGACGCGCCGGGGATTACCGAGGCGCTCGTATCGATGAGCGGCCAGGGTCTTTCTGCCGAACAGCGCATGCTGGCGGTACGCTATTGCGTAGGCCGTTTCACCGCGGGTCATCACGGCGGCAAGCCTGGCGACGATCTGGCTGAAATTTTCCGCACCATGATGGCGGAAACCCAGGCGCGCGCCGAGGCCCTCACGGAGACGGTGGCCAAAAGCGCCTTCGATTTTGCCTATCAGCCCATCGTGAATCTCAAGTCGGGTGCGCTGGCGCATTGCGAAGCGCTGGTGCGTTTTCATTCCGGCAGCGGCGCCGGCGAGACGGTAGGCTTTGCCGAAGCGCTCGGAATTTCCGAGCCGTTCGATCTCGCCGTCGCCGCCAAGGTCATCCGCGAAGTCGAAAAGACGCCCGACACGCGGGTCGCGTTCAACCTGTCGGCGCGTACGATCGGCGATCCCATGACCTTTGGTCTCATTTCGGGGCTGCTCGCGCAAAAGCGCGCGATGCGCTCGCGAGTGCTGATCGAAGTGACGGAGACGGCACAGCTGACGGATCTCGCCAAGGCGAATGCGGCGATCCAGTCCCTGCGCGAGATCGGCTTCCAGGTGGGGATCGATGATTTCGGCGCGGGCGCGGCCTCGTTGCAATACCTGCATGCGATGCTCGTCGATTTTGTGAAATTCGATGGCGGGCTCGTCGCGCGCATCGGTGCCTCGCGCCGCGAAGACAAATTGCTCGAGGGCCTCGTATCACTGTGCAGCGAACTCGGTGTCGAGACCGTCGCGGAATGCCTGGAGACCGAGGCTCAAACGACGCGCGCGCGCGAGATGGGCTTCACGCTCGGGCAGGGGCATTATTTCGGAAAGGCCATGCCGGAAATCGCGAAAAACGCACCCGAGCAACGCGTGGCGAAGCGCAAGGGCGTGCAAGTCAGCTGGTCCTGAATCTCGAAACCTTCCTCTCCCGTCCGCGACAGCGGACGGGAGAGGTGGATCGCACGGACATCAATCCGTGCAAGACGGTGAGGGCGACCAATGCCCGAAACCGGGGACTATTTCGCCAGCGATTCCACGAAGGAGACCGATGGCGTCGAACCACCCGAAGTACCACAGCTTCCCAGGTTGAGATTGTTCGTCTCGCCCGTCGTGCCGTCATGGGACTGGCAGGTGGGCGCCGTCGTCAGTCCGTCGGTCAGGGCGATCCCGACCGTCAGCTTGGTTCCGGCATTGAACACCGCCTCGGAGCCGTCGCCATCGCCGATGACGTTGAATTCGGTCGCGTTCCAGCCATTGGCAAGGAAGACGACGCTGTCCGCCCCGGTGGTGTTGTAGGCCTGCGTTTTCGTCGTAAGCGTAAGCGAGTCGCTCCCGTTGGCGACCGCCGCTCCCGTCAGTTTCATGATTTTGAGCTGCTTGATCACCTGCAGCGGCACGCGCACTGCGGAACTGTTCTTATAGCAATCGCCGCTGACCGAATTCCAGCCGGAGGGGCAGGTCGTATCCCAGTTGATCAGCCAGTACTGCATGAACGCCGCGTCGGAACTGCTGGAATACACGAACTGCTCCCACGCCAGGCAATTCGCCGGATTGCTTGCGCCGTTGCATGCCGGCGATCCCGACATGAAGTTCGAATTGGCCTGAAGCGAATAGGTATTGGCACGGCCCTCGTCCGATTCCGTCTTGAGCCCTTTGACGACCGGGAAGGATCCGACAGCCTGCGAAATGAGACCGCCCGATACCACGGCCGCATAATCATTGCCGTCGCCGACGGTCTGTCCCACCCCGCCGGCTCCGGTCCTGGGAATATAGGGAATGTTCGGCGCGCTCACGCAGGCTACCGGCTTCCAGCTCGTGCTCGGAAACGTCGCCTGGAAACATCCTTCGTGCGGCGCCGGCATGTGCGCGATCGCGGTGCTCCAAAGGTCTTCGCGCTGCGCATTGGGGTCCGCCTGCGACGCCGCCTGAACTGCTGTCGCAGAAAACGCGAAGAGTGCGCCGGACATGCATGCCGCCGCCATAAGGCCTGACGTGCGCGCGGAATGGCCGCGCGTCCAATCGACAGATTTCATCACCGATCTTCTCCCTGTTCGCTGTCGCAGAGCCGATGGACCGAACGATCGATCCGCGCAATGCGGGGCCTCCCGATTCATCGGTCGTCCTTGCGCGAGAAAGGTTGAATCGATTTGAGACCATCGTCAAGAAAATGCGACTTATTCGCAGCATCCGGTACGCACCCAAATGGCGATACGATGAGCATGGTGCTGCCAAAGCGCATCCATTTTTCAGCATTATGCGCATCGCGTAGGACAATGCCTGTCATACCGTATGCCGCTGCCCCACGCGAAAGCGCACCAACGTGTCGTGAGCGCAAACCCTCACTTGCGAAGGTGACGCTTAACTCTGCCAGGGATTCGACAAATGACACCGACGGCGTAGAGCCGCCGGATGCGTTGCAGACTCCCGGATTCAAATTGTTTGCTGGAGGCAGCGGGCCTCGCCATTGTCGTCCCCTGCGCTGCTGCCATGGCACGCGGTTTCGGGGGCGCTCGCGCCATGATTTCGCAGCGGGCAAAGGTCCCGACAAGTCCTCCGTAAGCCGATGACGGGCACATTTATTGCGCGCTTTCCCACCGGGACACCATCTTTGACGGGGGATTAACCCCCATCTGTCATATTCATCTGTATGCTGCAGATCATCGGCTGTATCACCCAACAACATGATCCAAGGCTCGTAGCGCTCGCGGGGCTCCTCTGTTTCTTTGCCTGCGTGACTGCCATGAGCATGGTCGGCCGCGCGCGCGCTGCCGCGGGCCGCGCACAGCTCAGCTGGCTTGGCGCAGCCGGTGTCGTGGCCGGTTGTGGAATTTGGGCCACGCATTTCGTTGCCATGCTGGCCTACGAGCCGGGCATGCCCATGGGCTACGACGCCGGCATCACGATTCTTTCCGCGCTCATCGCGATCGTGCTGTGCTCAGTCGGCTACTGGATCGCGCTGAAGCGTCCGCTGGCCGGGGGCGCCACGGCAGGCGCGGCGATCGCTGCGATGCACTACGTCGGCATGGCGGCGCTTCGTCTGCCCGCCGATGCGATCTGGAATGCGCAATTCGTCATCGCCTCCGCGGTCGCAGGCATAAGCCTCATGGCGATCGCGATGCGCATCGCAATGCGAAATCGTTCCGCGCGCGGCACGCTGGCCGGCGCCGGACTGTTCACAATCGCGATCGTCGTCATGCATTTCACGGGGATGACCGCTGTAACGTTCCGTCCCGATCCGCGTGTCGTCGTGCCCAATGCCCTTGTCGATCCTGCCACGCTCGCCATCGCGATTGCTGCCGTCGCCTTTCTCATCATCGCGCTTGGTCTCGTAGGCGTATTGGTCGACAACCATCTGGAGCGATTGGCAACCGGGGAAGCCGAGCGGCTGCGCGGCGAAATCAACGAGCGGCGCGCCGTCGAACGCGAACTTCTCGCCGCCAACGCCGCGCTCAATGCGTCGCAATCAGCCATCCGCAATCTGCTCGACAATGCCGACCAGGGGTTTTTCACCGTCGGACCCGATCTCGTCATAGGTGCGCGCTATAGCGCAGCCTGCGAGACGATTCTGGGAGAGACGCCGGCCGAAAAATCGATCGTCGATTTGCTCTGCCGCGACTTGCCGGCCGATGCGGTTTCAGCTTTGCGGACAACACTGCAAAGCGTTTTTCAGGACACCAGTGACTATGTCCGCGACCTCAAGCTGGGGCTCCTGCCGGTCGCGTTCAACCTCGGAGAAAAGTCTCTTCGGACGTCTTACAAATTCCTTGCCGAAGACGGTCGGCTGATGGTCATCCTGACCGATGCGACCGAAACCGTGCAACTGACCGGGGCCGTGGAACGCGAGCGCAAGCGGCTGGAAATGCTCGTCGCGGCCTTCACCGAGGGCGATGCGTTCTCCGCACTGGTCAATGACTACCGGACATTCGTGGTCTCGGGGTTGCCGTCGCTGCTGAGCCGAACGGACTCGCCGGACGTTCCTGGCGAACTGTTCCGGCACGTGCACACCTACAAAGGCCTTCTGGCCCAGTTCAGCTTCGAGCGCAGCCCGAAAGCGCTGCACGATGCCGAAACCGAACTGACAGCCCTGCACCCAGAGACCCGGGGACGGGCGCTCACCGCGCTCCACCCACCCACGCTCCTCGCGGCATTGGAAGGCGATCTGGAGAGCATCAGCGACGCCCTGGGCGCCGATTTCGTTCCATCCAGTTACAGCCTGACGGCGTCGCCGGGCCAACTTCGGAACATGAAGGCGGTCGCGCAAAAAATCCTGGCGGGTAGAGAAGGTCGCGCCGCTTCCATGCCACTGCGTCAGCTTCTGCTGGAACTCGCCGCACTGGGCAGCCTGGACGCCAAAAGGGCCCTTGCGCTTCACTGCCGTGGCGCACTTTCGCTGGCGGAGCGGCTTCAGAAGCAGGTCATGCCCATCGCAATCGAGGGAGACGACGCCCGGTTGCCGCCCGAAACCTACGGCGAATTCTTCCGCTCGCTCGTGCATGTCTTTCGAAATGCCGTCGATCACGGCATCGAGACGCCGGAGGAACGCGTCGCCGCGGGCAAACCGGCCGAAGGCAAAATCGGCTGCCACATCGAACGCACCGCAGATTGGCTCCAGATCGTGATCGAGGATGATGGCCGCGGCATCGACCAGACGCTGCTCGAAAACAGGCTGGGCCCAACCGGGTCAAATTCCCAAGGCTCCGAGGCGCACGCGATCGAACAACTCGTGTTTCGCGAAGGATTGTCCAGCCGCGACAGCACCACTGAAATTTCCGGCCGCGGCATTGGCCTGGCTGCCGTGAAGACCGAACTCGATCGCCTGGGCGGCTCCGTCGTGGTCGCCAGCACGCGCGGTGCCGGCACCCGATTTTGCTTTCGCCTGCCGATCGGCGCCGCCGACGCCTTGATCCCACGCAACCTTGAGGCTGTTTCTTCATGAATGCGATCGAAGTCGTGATGGATCAGGAAATCTGCACCGTGCTCAAGATTGTCGAGCAGCGCACCGTTGCATTCCTGCGCGACGAACTCGGTATGGAAGCGGTCGGGGTCGATCACCAGCTTCTGCAGGATGAAGCCGTCATTCTGCGCGCCGTCACGGCCATTGTCGGCGTCGGCTCGCGAGCCGGCCTTTATATCGCCTACAGCTACGACGCCACGCTGATCCGCGCGATGACCAAAGCCTATACCGCGGAGCTTTCCTACGCTCCCGAGGACGAGGCCCTCTATATGCGCGAAACCGCCTCGGACATCGTCAATGTCATCGTGGGCAATTGCACGGCCGAACTTGCCAAGCGCGGCGAGCTGATCACCCTGTCGCCGCCGGTGCTGATGGTGGGTGCGCGGACAATCCAGGGGCGGCCCAAAACCGCGATCGCCGCGGTGACCTTCCGATTTCCGGAAGGCGCGCTCGACGTGGCCTTTGTCGGGCCCAAGCTGCTGTTCGACGACTATCTGAACTATCGGGGAGAGGTCTGATGCCTCAGAGCGTAATGATCGTGGATGATTCCATGATCATGACACAAAAGCTGACGGTGATGCTGCGCGAACTCGGCCACCAGGTCGTACGCGTGTGCAAGAACGGGGAAGAAGCCATCCGCGACTATCCTTTCGTCAAGCCGGATGTGGTCACGATGGACATCACCATGCCTGGGATCGACGGGATCGAGACGCTGAGCGCAATCCTGGCGGCAAACGCCAAGGCGCGAGTTATCATGGTCACCTCGCATGGCCAGGAAGCAATGGTTCTTCGTGCCATCGAAGCAGGTGCGCTTGGCTATGTCCTGAAGCCGGTGACCAGGGAGCGGCTGGCCGCCATGATGGCGAGCGCCATGACAAGAAGTCCCAACAGGTGATGCGGCCAGACCGGCAACAGCCGCATGTCTTTCGATCACTGCCCTTCGGTTGCGCGGTTCCGCGAAAGCCGGTCTAATCGCCGGCGCAGGCAAGGGGCCTGCTTGCAAACAGGGGAAGACACATGAAAACGCTTTTGGCATGGGGCGCGGCCGCGCTCATCGCATCGGGCACGGGCGCATGGGCGAAAGGCCAGACGCATATCATCACGCTGAACGGCCATTGCGACGAGATCACCCTGATCGTGAACAAGACTCTCGTCGCCGGCTCCGATGACGCCAGCTGCGAGGCCGGTTTTGGCGGCGGCCTGATCGGCAATGTGAAGAAATTCGGCAACGCCATCGTGGCCGGCGTGCAGTTCACCTCCGAGCCCGGCAATCAGCTCGTCTTCCAGATCTCCTATCCGCTTGCCACCGGCGGCAACTGGATCCTCTACGATACAACCGACGGCGTGACGCTGAACCAGCTGGAATCGGGCACCTACACGGTCCAGAAAGAGGCGGGCCACGCAGCCCACGGCGCAGCACCCATCACGGCCGGTCTGCACCGCTAGAAAAAAATGTCATGGCCCGCGTCGGCGGGCTACCCAGGTGACGAGCGAACGTCCCATGAAATCGGGGCTCTCGCTTGTTTCAACTGGGCGGCCCGCCGACGCGGGCCGTGACAGCGTTGGGTATGACGCGTTGAGTGCGATTGGCTGGTTTACGCTCCGACCGCGCTCACGCGCGGCCCGCGTCCGCAGGCCGTGACAGCGTTTGGCATTGCACATCGCGCGCGGATCGTTGCGGCGGTCTTGCGCCCGCTTTATCGTCGGCATCCGGACACTGGATGTTTTGCCACAAGGGGGATTGCCATGAAGAACTCGCGCGCGTTTGCCGCCTGCCTGTTGCTCGGCGCGGCGCCGTTTGCGTTTGCCACGGCCCATGCCAAAGGCAGCGGCGACGCCGTCGCCTATCAGGTCGATATCGCCCATTCGGGCCAGGCCACGCTCAAGGGCTTCAAGGGCAAGCTCAAGCCGCTCTGGACGAAGAATCTGGGTTATGGCGCGATCTCCTATCCGCTGATCGCCGACGGCATGGTCTTCGTCACGGCGGCCAACACTAGCGGCTATGGCACGCAGCTCTTCGCGCTCGACGCTGCCTCGGGCGCCACCGTCTGGCAGCAGGCGCTCAGCGGCACCTACTTCTGGTCGAACGCGGCCTATGACAAAGGCCAGATTTTCGCCGTCAATTATGACGGGCTTGTGCGCGCCTTCGATGCCGCCAGCGGCACGCTCAACTGGAGCGCGCAGATGCAAACCCAATATTCCTTCTCCTCGCCGCCCACCGCCAGCAAGGGAAAGATCTGGTTCGGAGGATCCGGCGAAGGCGGCACGCTCTATGCGGTCGACGAGAAGAACGGCAACGTCGCGTGGAGCGAGGGCGTGGAGAACGGCAGCAACAGCGCCCCCGCGCTGGGCGATGGCGGCGTCTTCGTCACCTATCCCTGCCAGTATTATGGCTTCGCGCCGAAAAGCGGCGGCACGCTGTGGCATGACAGCGACGGCTGCCAGGGCGGCGGCGGCAAGACGCCCGTCTATTTCAACGGTGGGGTTTATGTGCGCGATCCCGGCATCGGCTATGTCGTGCTCGATGCGAAGAGCGGCGCGCAAAGCGGCAGCTTCCTGGCCGGCCCCGCGCCTGCCTTCTTCATGCTGAACAAGCAGCCCTATGGCGCAGCACTCGCCAATGGCGCGCTCACCGCCTTCAACACGCAGACCAATGCCACGCTGTGGAGCTTCACGGGCGATGGCCAGCTCTCCACCGCGCCGCTCACCATCGGCAGCTATGTCGTCGAAGGCTCGACGTCCGGCAATCTCTATGTGCTGAACGGCGAAAACGGCAAGCTCGCCACCCAGGTGAATGTCGGCGCCGGCATTCCCGGGCCCGACGAGCAAAACGTCTCCCAGCCGCTCACCGGTCTGGCCGCGGCAGACGGCATTCTTGTCGTTCCGGCAGGTTCGCAACTCTCCGCCTACGCGCCAAAATAGCGCGAGGCGGAATGGGGAGACGAGGGGCGCGCGCAGCCTGATTTGCGCTGGTCTGGCGCACGATCGCCTGTTAGGTATCCGGCCTCGCGTCGGTCGGGGCCGGCCGCATCATCCATAAGCGAAAAGGGTAATGACATGACCGAGACGACATTTGCTGCGGCACGGCCGGGGCGGACGGGCACGCGCCATCTCGCGGCGGCGCTCCTTCTGGGCGCAGCCCTCGCAGGGCCCGCGGCGGCGCAAAACGTTGCCACACCCGCCGACGGCACGACACAGGGCTGGACCGGCATTCTGGGTGGCGGCCCGGTCTACAAGCACATTCCGGGAAACGTGAAGCAGCTCGCCAAATCGGGCTTCAACGAACTCATCGTCTGGAGCGTCGAGGTCAACAGCGTGGGCGACCTCAACCTCAATGGCGAATTCCCGCTGACATCCGCCGGCGCTTATGTGGGCAACAACACCTGGCCCACCTTCCCCGCCGATCTGGCGAAGATTCGCAAGGGCACGGTCAAGCGCGTTACCTTCAGCGTCGGCTCATCGAATTACGGCGACTGGGAAGACATCAAGGCGCTGGTCGATTCGCAAGGCACCGGCAAGAAGAGCATCCTCTACAAGGATTTCGCGGCGCTGAAGGCGGCGCTGCCGGTCGATGCGATCGATTTCGATGACGAGAACGGCTACGATTCGGAATCCACGATCAAATTCGCGGTGATGCTGGGCAAGCTCGGCTATCACGTCACCATGAATCCCTACACCAACAACACCTATTGGACGGGCGTGGTATCGCAGATCAATGCGCAGACTGCCGGCCTGGTGGACGGCATTCACCTGCAGACCTTTGCTGGCGGCGGCGGCAACAATCCGTGCTCGGGCTGGAATTTTGGCGACGTGCCGGTGTTCCCCGGCATCTCCGACCAGACCTCCGCCCCGCCGTTCCTGACGCCGGCGCAGACCAAGACCGCGATGCAAAACTGGCACAATCAATGCGGCATCACGGGCGGCTGGGTCTGGATCTACGATCAGATCCAGGGCACCAAACTCGTGAAGCAATACGCCAAGGCGATCAACAGCGGCGTGAAATAGGCCGCGCGCGCTGCGGCGCTTCGTGTGAATCGTTTCGGGGGATGGGACAGGCTGTTCCATCCCCTTTTCACATCGCGTCCGCCGCGACTCGCCAGCGCCCACTTTTCCCCGCGCCCCTGCGAAGTTGGGGGAGAGGGCCAGGGTGAGCATCAGCTGGCCCAACCTTGCCATCAGCATGCAAAAAGCGCGCGAGGCACCGGACGCGGCGGAGCATGAACCCGCGCCGCCTGCATCGCGTCGCGCTCTAACGAAACGAGGCGCGATAATTCGCGGTTTGAAGATTGAGCGCGTCGCCAAGCGGCGGCGCAATCTTGAAGGCTCTGGGCTCGCGCGCGAAATCATAGAGCCGGAAAATGCGGAAATGTCCGGGCTGCTCGGTTGAAAGCGCGTGCTCATTCGCGGAGAGAAAAAATGGCGTCCGTGCGTGGCCCAGCGTGGTCTTCACTTCCAGCAGCCGCTCTTCGCCGCGTTCGCTGAACGACAGAATGTCGTAACCGGCGCCGTCGCCCAGCCTGTCGGACACCCAATCCACTTTCCGCGCGAGGTCGCTGCGCCCGGCGGCGCGCAGACGCGCCTGTTCGGAGGCGAACACCATCTCCTCGCCGCGCCTGCCCAGCGCCCGGTTGCGGGCGTCGCGCGCCGCGGGATCGAATTTGGCGATCAGCCGGCGCAGTTCCGACGTGGCCTTTGGTGTGTCGACCTGCAATTGTGGCGCCGGCCCCACATAGAGCGTCGGCGCTTCCGCCGCTTCGCGCAAAGATTCTTCCGGCACCGCCCACACGAAGCCGGTGGCCGAGAGATAGCGCTCGATGCCCGCGATCAGCGCATTCTGATAATTCGCGAGCGGCTTGTAGCCGAATATCCAAGGCAGACCGAGTTCTTCCAGAACGGCGCTGATGTTCTGATGCTTGCGCTCGATCGAACCGCGCGTTCGGGCAACCAGCGTCTGCAGTTGCGCGTTGTGTTGCGCCTTCACATAAGGCTCGCGCGCAAGCTCCCTTTTCAGCATGGCGAAATAATCGGCGACGATCAGATCGACCTCGCCGTCCGTCCAATCCGCACCAATCGGATCGGTCGAACTCATTGCATTCCCGTCACCCGCACGACACAAATCCGGATTTCTGGCACGCGGCGGCGAGCGCCTTGGCCCGCGCGATCTCGGACTGAGAGAGCGTGGCCGATATCCGTTCGAGATTGCCCGCAGGTGTTTTGGCGTCCTCGGCACCACCGGCCGCGTCCCCAGCAAGGCTGTACCACATATAAGCGCGCACGCCGTCCTTCTTCACGCCCAGGCCTTGTTCGTACATCCAGCCCAAATTGTCGCCCGCCTGGACACTGCCTTGTGCCAATGCCTTGCTCAGCCACTGCTCGGCCGCATGCGAGTCCTGAGTGCCGCCGTAGCCATACTCATAAAGGACGCCGAGGCCATTTTCCGCCATGCCGTTGCCCTGCTCGGCCAGCGGCTTCCACGCAGAAAGCGCAGTCTGATAGTCGGCCTTCTTATAGGCCGCGCTGCCATCGGCGAAGGTGAGCTCCACCTTATTTGCTATGACGTGAGGGTTGCCAACCGGCGCGCCCATCGGCGGCGCTCCATCGACCGCCGCGGCAGCAACCGCAGGGTCTAAGATCGGAGCCAAATTGCCGGCAATTTGTTGAGCATCCAAAGCGTCGGCGCTCCGTGGATCATCAGCTTTGAAGAATTTCACCATGACGACGGAGCCCGGTTTGACGAATGGAATAACTGAGCCCGGAGTCGAATACGTTGTCGTGTTAATGGTCGCCATATTACCAAATCCATTTACAGTCGAATTTGAATATGACTCCCCCGGAAGCTCAATGGTTCCTGTTCGGCTCGTGTCTTTGTCAGCGGTGATGACAAACTTGGCAAAGCCGCGGGTCAGGCAATCCTGCGACGCTTTGAGGAGCACGAACTGCTGGACTCTTGACGCATCAGTAAAGCCGTTTCCCCGCGCGTCTATCATTTCCGTGTCAGCCGTGAGGGGAGTTGCCTGAACTCCGCCCATAAAGCCCATTGGCCCGTACTGGGTCGCGCAGCCCGACAATGCGGCGGCAAGCGACACAATAGTCGCCCCTAGAGCGCTGGCTTTCATAAGTCATCCCCGCGACAGACATGCCCAAGGCCAATCTGCGCCCTTTTCTAGCATTCGCCAAGGATCCAGAAGATTTACATCGAAATGCGCGGGGCACTCGCCCGCCGCCTAGCGCGGAAACCACGAACCCTTCACCATCGCGCCATCGCGCGGGCGCGGGGAAGCAGACGATGTCCCATCCTTCCTGCTGCCGCACATGGCCGACCAGATCGTCTTCGTGCAGGCGCTGCATCACGAGCACAATGGCGCCGGTGGCTTTGTCGTTGAGGCACGAGACGAGGCTCGTGTCGAACCAGTCGTTCACCGCGCGGCGGCGGGAATCGGACCACGCTTCCTCCGCCTTCAGCGGATCGTCGATCACGATTCGGCCTTGCTGACAATCGCCTCACGATCCTCTACAGTATGGACTCAATGGAGGCCGATCATGGTCAAGGTGGTATTCAAGACGCTGACCAGCAGGAAGGTGAAGCCGCCGCCGAAAAAATCGGTGCGCACGGAATCCGGGGATATCGTCACGGTCCGCCGCCTGGATGGCGACAGCAAATCCTTTGCCGACGAATTCCGTTACGTCTTCGAGAAGAATGTCGAAAAAGCCCGCCGCGAGAACAAGAAGCCGCCGCGCAGCACATCCCGGAAAGGGTGAGCGGCCGCGGTTCTGGATCGTTGCCGGGCCCAACGGCTCGGGCAAAAGCAGCGCCTATGGAAATGCGGAAATCGACGGGTTTGGAGGCACGGTCTGGATCATCAATCCCGATCTGCTGACCAGCCGCATCGCCGCCATCGAACAGACCGCCAATCCCAATCTCGAATCGGTGCAGCGCATCGAATGCTGGCTCGAAGCCTCGATCCGCGCACACCAGACGATCGGCGTGGAGACGGTGCTCTCAACCGGCAAATATCAAAGGCTGGTGACCCTGGCCAAGAGCCTGCAATTCGAAATTCGCCTGATCTATATCGTCCTCGACAGCCCGGAATTGAACATCGCGCGCGTGAAGACGCGGGTCGCCAATGGCGGCCATGACGTTGCGGAAGACAAGATTCGCGCGCGCTATTCGCGGTCGCTCGACCAGCTCCCCTGGTTTCTGAACGCGGCCGACCAGGCCTGGCTGTTCGACAATTCGGGCGCCAGGCCCAAGGTGATCGGCACCAAACAGGGCGGCATTCTCACGCTTGATTCCGGCGCCTTGCCGGCCATCAAACAAGCGGCCCAAAAAATCCGAAGTTCATGACGATCGTCATCCTGCGAAGGCCGCGCAGCAAGTTGGCGATATCCAGATATATGTGGCGGATGGCACAATTCCTGATCGAGGTATCGCTTTCATTTGTAAAGCAACTACCGTGCAACTACAGCGCTGCGCTGGTCGCCTCACTTTGGATAAAATTAGTGGGCGTCACCAAATTTATCCTTCCCGTGCAAACGCTGCTGGATCGCAAGCTCCGCTCCGCCTGCGCCATTTCGGCAGCGTAGCCACCTTGTTCCCCCATCAAAGTTTCACACCTTCGCGCCTGACAGTCGCCGCAAGCCGCAAACGCAGTCCGCCATCCTGCGAATCATTGTCGAGCCCGTGAACCGACATCGAATCCAGCGGCACGGCCCAGGCCTGCAGGTGCAGGCCGCGCGCGATCTCCAGCGGATAGGTGATGTCGAGCAATTCGCGATCGACCGCGGCCAGCGGCCGCCGTACGTCCCGCAGCACCACGGCCACGTCGAGATCGCTGTCGGGTCTGTGTTCGCCGCGGGCGCGGCTTCCGAATAGATAGACGGCATCGAGCTGCGCGCCGAAATGGTTCTGAACCGCAGTCTTGATTTCCTGCGCCAACACATCCGTGGCGGCATCGATGCGCATTGCCGGGCTCGCCCATGTTTCTCGCGGCAGCATACATGACGCAACGGATTGGTGCTGCCCATGGCTGTCCCCATTTGGGCCAACCCCTCACCACCTCCTCACCATGGTCGTCCCTGTCCACTTCTTCCCGCGTTTCTCCAGCTCCGCCCTTGCCAGTTCGAGCCAGGGCGCGGTGTCCGGCAGGTGCACGAAGCCCTGCTCCAGCGTCGCCGTCTGCGCCCAGAGGCGCATGCGCTTGTCGCCCTGGGGCTGAATGCCGGTGACGCCGGGAATGCCTTCGCGTTGCAGCTCCTGCAGAAGCTGCGTGCCCGAGGCGCGATCCTCGATCAGCACCACATCGGCCTTGTGC
>DASXEA010000035.1:0-20501 GCA_036490345.1 Rhizomicrobium sp.
CCGCGCCGGGGTGAAATCTTTGCCAAGGTTCCAGATCGGAAAGGGCCGCTCTGGACCGCGGTTCGCGGGGGATGGCATAAGACGCCCGGTCCGTGGCCCGGGTCGCCCGGCACAGGAGAAGATATGCCCTTGAATTCTTTAGTGAAATCCTGCTCCGGCCGAAGCGCCATGCGCGGTGTAGTCTTGGCCCTGACCGCCACGGCTGCCATCGCCCTGTCCGGTTGCGGCGACAAGGGTGCCAGCGATGACAAAACCGCTACCTATGTCGAGCGTCCGGTCGAGCAGATTTACAGCGACGCCTGGAAGAAGATTAACGACCGTAACTGGGAAGATGCCGCCAAGCAGTTCGACGAGGTCGAGCGCCAGCACCCTTATTCGATCTGGGCGCGCCGCGCGATGCTGATGAGCGCGTTCTGCTATTACCAGGCGAACAAATACAGCGATGCGATCAACGCGTCCGACCAGTACATCCAGCTTCATCCCGGCAGTCACGAAGTCGCCTATGCCTTCTACCTGAAGGCCATGTCGCTCTACGAGCAGATCACCGATACCGGACGCGACCAGGCCAATACCGAGCAGGCGCTGACGGCGCTGCAGGACGTGGTGCAGCGCTTTCCCGATACGGAATATGCGCGCGACGCCAGCCTCAAGGCCGATCTCACCCTCGATCATCTGGCCGGCAAGGAAATGGAAGTCGGCCGCTATTATTTGAACCGGCGCGAATATATCGGCGCGATCAACCGGTTCCGCACCGTGGTGGAGCGCTATCAGAAAACACCGCAAATCGCCGAGGCGCTTGAGCGACTGACTGAGGCCTATTACTCCCTGGGCATCTATGACGAGGCGAAAAATGCCGCCGCCGTGCTGGGCGCGAATTATCCCGGCAGCCCGTGGTATCAGGATGCCTACGACATTCTCGTCACCCACAACATGAAGCCGGAAGAGAAGAAAGGCTCATGGATCGAGCGGGCCTTCCAATCGCCGCTCTAGCACGGTAGCGCCCCGATGCTCGCGACGCTCAGGATTCGCGATCTCGTGCTCATCGAGGATGTGTCGCTGGATTTTGCCGGCGGATTGAATGTGCTAACCGGCGAGACGGGTGCCGGCAAATCCATTCTTCTCGATGCCCTGGGACTTGCCAGCGGCGCGCGGGCCGGCGGGCGTTCGAATGTGCGCAGCGGCGCGGCGCAGGGCTCGGCCATCGCGGTGTTCGATCTGCCGCCCGCGCATGAAGCGCGCACGCTGCTGGCCGACAATGGTTTCGTGTCCGACGGAGAAATCATCCTGCGCCGCGTACTGGCGAAAGACGGCCGCACACGCGCTTTCGTCAATGACGAACCGATCGGCGTGGCGCTGTTGCGCGAACTGGGCGGCGGGCTGGTCGAGATCCATGGCCAGGCCGACGATCGTGGCCTGTTCGACACCGCGACGCATCGCCGGCTGCTGGATGAATTTGGCAGTCATCAGACGCTGGCCAGAGACGTTGTCGAAAAGCATGCCGCGCGCGAACAGGCGCGGCGCGAGGCCGAGGCCTTGTCCCGCGCCGTCCAGGCTGCGGCGCAGGAAAACGAATATCTGCAGCACGCCGTCAAGGACTTGTCGGAGCTGGCGCCGGTGGAGGGCGAGGAAGCAGCGCTCGCCAACGAACGCGCGCTGCTGCTCAATGCCGGGCGCGTCGCGGAAGACATCGCCGCCGTCATCGATCTCCTCTGCGGCGACAAGGGTGCAGAAGGCGCGCTGGCCGGCGCGCTGAAACGTCTGGGCCGTCTCGCGCCGGAAGCTCATCTGCGCGCGAAAGCGGCGGAAGCCTCCATCGACCAGGCATTCGCGCTTGCCGAAGATGCGCGGCGCGAACTGGACAGTGTCCTGTCGCAACTCGAAACCGATGCGGGCCTCCTGGAGCGCAAGGAAGAGCGGCTTTTCGCCTTGCGTGCCGCGGCGCGGAAATATTCCGTGAAGCCGGAGGCGTTGCAGACTTTGCTCGCCGACTATCAGGCGAAGCTCGGCGCCATTGTGGGCGGCGATGCGGCTCTCCGGCGGGCCGAGGCGGAAACGGCGCGTCTTCAGGCCGCCTATCTCCAGAGCGCGCGGCAATTGTCGGCAGCGCGGCTCGCGGCGGCCAAGCGGCTCGAGGCCGCCGTGCAAAGTGAACTTGCGCCGCTCAAGCTCGGCCATGCGAAGTTTCGCGTCGCGCTGGAGCCACAGGACGAGGCCGGCAACGCCTTCGGGCTGGAAATCGTGCGCTTCGAGATCGCGACGGTGGAAGGTGCCGAATTCGGCACGCTGACGAAGATTGCTTCCGGCGGCGAACTGGCGCGTTTCGCGCTCGCGCTGAAAGTGGCGCTTTCGGAAGCGGCGCCGCCGGCCGCGCTGGTGTTCGATGAAGTGGATCGCGGCGTGGGTGGTGCGGTGGCGGATGCGGTCGGCGAACGGTTGCAGCGCGTGGCGCGCAGCACGCAGGTGCTGCTGGTGACGCATTCGCCGCAGGTCGCGGCCCGTGCCGAGCGCCATTTCCGCATCACCCGCAAAGGCGACGCGACGCGCGTCGAATGTCTGGCGGAAGAAGCTCGCGTCGAGGAACTGGCGCGCATGCTGTCGGGTGCGGCCGTGACCGAGGAGGCTCGTGCCGCCGCGCGGCGTCTGCTCGCGGAAGCCCGCGAACCGAAGAAATCCCGCAAACGCGCGTGAGGCGATAGACAATGTTGGCACGCGGAGGCGCGGAGACGCGGAAGACTATGCAACACAAAGACACAAAGAGCACAAAGATGTCTTGTGCGCGCAGCGCGCGGGCCTTCTCTTCGTGTCCTTTGTGCCTTCGTGTTAAAAATCCCGCTCTCCGCGTCTCCGCGCCCCCGCGTGCAAAGTTTTGCGGTGGAGCACGATGAAGTCCGTAGAGAAACTGAACGCCAAAGAAGCCGCCGCCGAGCTCGCGCGGCTGGCGGAGGAGATCGCGGCGCATGACCGGCGCTACTATCAGGACGATGCGCCGAGCGTCTCCGACGCGGAGTACGACACGCTCCGCCGCCGCAATGTCGCGATCGAGGAACGGTTTCCCGATCTGACCCGCGCCGACTCGCCGTCGCTGCGCGTGGGCGCCAAACCGTCGGAGAAGTTCGCCAAAGTCGTCCATGCGGTGCCGATGCTGTCGCTCGACAATGCGTTCGAGGATGGCGATGTCGCCGATTTCGTCGCGCGCGTGCGGCGCTTTCTGGGATGGAAGGAGGATCAGCCGCTCGATTTTGTGGCCGAACCCAAGATCGACGGCCTGTCCGCGAGCCTGCGCTATGAAGACGGCGTCCTGGTGCAGGGCGCGACACGCGGCGACGGCGAAGAGGGCGAGGACATCACCGCCAATCTGCGCACGCTGAAAGACGTGCCGCTGCGCCTGCACGGCAAGGCGCCGAAAATCGCCGAAGTGCGCGGCGAGGTCTACATGCGCCACAGCGATTTCGCGGCACTGAACGAACGCCAGGCGAAAGACGGCAAGCCGCTCTTCGCCAATCCGCGCAATTCCGCGGCCGGATCGTTGCGGCAGCTCGATCCTGCCATCACGGCGCGGCGGCCGCTGCATTTCTTCGCCTATGCCTGGGGCGAGATGAGCGCGATGCCCGCCGCCACGCAATGGGAGATGCTGCAGACGTTCAAGGCCTGGGGCTTCACCGTCAACCCGTTGATCCGGCAGTGCCACACGACAGAAGATATTCTCGCTTTCTATCGCGATATCGAAACGCGGCGCGCGACGCTCGGCTACGACATCGACGGCGTGGTCTACAAGGTGGATCGCCTCGATCTGCAAAGCCGCCTCGGTTTCGTATCGCGCAGTCCGCGCTGGGCCATCGCGCACAAATTCGCTGCCGAACAGGCCGACACGATCCTGCTCGATATCGACATCCAGGTGGGGCGCACGGGCACGCTTGCACCGGTGGCGAAGCTCAAGCCGGTCACGGTGGGAGGAGTCGTGGTGCAGAACGCGACGCTGCACAATGAAGACGAGATCGCCCGCAAGGATCTGCGGATCGGCGATACGGTGGTCGTGCAACGCGCCGGCGACGTCATCCCGCAGATCGTGCGCGCGGTCGTCGAGAAACGGCCGGACGATGCAAAGCCCTACAAATTTCCCGATCGCTGCCCGGTCTGTCACAGCCATGCGGTGCGCGAAGTGGACGAGAAAGGCGTCGCGGAAGCGGCACGGCGTTGTACCGGCGGTCTCATCTGCTCGGCGCAGGCGGTCGAGCGGTTGCGCCATTTCGTGTCGCGCAACGCCTTCGACATCGAAGGCCTGGGCGAGAAACACATCACGAGCTTCTTCGCCGAAGGGCTGATCAAGGAGCCCGCCGACATCTTCAAACTGGAGAGGCGCTACGGCTCCGGCGACAAGGCCATCGCGGCGCGCGAAGGCTGGGGCGAGCAAAGCGCCGCCAGGCTTTTCGAGGCGATCAATCGCCGCCGCAAGATCGGGCTTGATCGTTTCATCAATGCGCTCGGTATCCGCCATGTCGGCGAAACGACGGCCCGGCTGCTCGCCCGCAATTTCCATACGCTGGACGCATTCCTGGCGACGATGGAGGGCGAAAGCGGGCTGGCCGAGCTCGACGCGATCGGCGGTATCGGCGAGACGGTCGCCGAGGCGGTCCGCGATTTCTTCGGCGAACCGCACAACCGTCGGGCTGTGGAACATCTCCTTAAGGAACTTGAGGTTGAATCGGTTGCGGCGCCCAAAGCGGCGCATTCGCAGATCGCGGGCAAGACCATCGTGTTTACCGGTTCTCTCGAGAAGATGACCCGCCCCGAAGCCAAGGCGCGCGCCGAGGCTCTGGGAGCGAAAGTCGCGGGTTCCGTGTCGAAAAAGACCGATCTTGTCGTAGCGGGCCCGGGTGCCGGATCGAAGCTTGCCGAAGCCGAAAAACTGGGTCTCGCCGTGATCGACGAGGACGCCTGGATCAAGCTGGCGGCAGAAGGCTGACGCGCGCCGGCATTTCGTCACGCTCCAGGTCGAGATCGATAAAATTGTAAGGATCGCGGAGAGGCGATGTTGAGGGCGTCGGGCGCATGATCGTCCCGGGCGCCGCCTCGTTGGCGGGCATCGAACGTCGCGATCGGCGTGGACAGGGTCATGCGCGCAAGCACCGCATCTTCCGGCGTGGCCGGCGGAGTCGCCGGGGGAGGAGCCATCCCGCTCGACCTCGCGCCCCTGCTTGCGGCCTATGGACGGGAGCGTCGCGTCGCGCTGCGCGTCGAACGCCTGCCGGATCGGGCGCGATTTTCCCGCGGCCGCAACAATGGCGACCGGTCATGGTCGCTCAATCGCGACGAACTCGACGAGCTTTACTATATTCCGCCGAAGGGCTCGACCGAATCGCATACGCTTTCGGTTCGCGTCGTAGGCCTCGACAGCGACAACGGCACCACGCTGGCGATCCACGAGGTCGAAGTTGCTCCCGGCGAGATGCGAACGCCGGAGTCCGCCTCCGCCTCCTCCTCCGCGGCTCCGCTCGAACGTGAAGCGCAACGCGCCAACGAGTTTTCGCGCATGCGCGAAGAACTCGCCGTGGCACGCATGGATTGGGAATCCGAACTCGGAAAGAAACTCGACGAAGCCGCCGTCAAGGCCGCCGCCAAGATCGACAAGGCGCGCGCCGAGTCGCAGGAAGAGGAAAAGGCCCGTCTCGCGGATCTCGAAACGCGTGCGCAACAGCGCATCTCCGAAGCCCGCGAGCAGTGGCAACGCGAATCCGACGCGGCCCTGGCCAAGGCCGAAGCGGCATGGCGAGCATCGGAGCGCGGCCGTCTTGCCATCGCCGAAGCGCAATGGCGTGACGCGGCATCGCGCGATCTGGCAGCCGCGACGACGCGCTGCGAGCGCGCGGAAACCGCCTTGAGCGAGCGCGAAGCGGTGATCGTCCGCGCGCAGGCAGAGACCGAACAGGCGCGCAGGGATGCCCAGCGCGAGATCAAGGCAGCCCTTTCGCAGGCCGAAAAGGGCTGGAAGGACGAAGAAGCCAAGCGCCTCGCGGCGGCGGACGCGCGCGTGCGCGAACAGTCGGCGCGCGCGCTGGCCGACGCGACGGAGCGTTGCGCGAAGGCGGAAGCCGCGCTTGTGCAGACGCGCGCGGGTGCTGATGCCGCGCGACAGGAAAGCGAAACCGCGGCGTTGCGCAAGCTGCGCGACGAACTCGCCGCGGCGAAGACCACGATGGCCGAACGCGATGCCGCCCTGACTGAAGCGCGTGCGGCGGGCGAGTTGCTGGTCAGGGATGCTCAGCGCGAGTCGCGGGCAGCGCTTGCCAGGGCGGAGGGCGAGTGGAAAGCGGCGGAGGCCGGGCGGACCGTCGAGGCGCAAACGCGCTGGCGAGAGGATTCGGCGCGAACGCTGGCCGAAATGACCGCGCGTTGCGAGAAGGCGGAAAGCGCCTTCGCCCAGGAACGTGCCGCCAAGGCGATCGCCCGCACCGAGTCCGAGAGCGTGGCGCTAAAGCGGCTCCGCGACGAACTCGCAGCGGCCAACAGCGCGCTCGGCGAGCGCGAAGCGGCCTTGACCGATCAGCGTGTGGCTGCGGAACGGGCGCAAAAGGAAACTCGCCGCGCCTTCGACGACGCAAGGTCGAAAGCCGAAGCGGATTGGAGCGCGGGAGAGGCGACGCGGCTTGCCGAAGCGCAGGCGCGGTGGCGCAAGGACGCTGCAGGTGCGCTGGCAGACTCGCAGGCGCGCTGCGCGCAGGCGGAAGCTGCGCTGGCCGCGGCGCATGCGGACGCTCAGGCTGCGGCGGAGCAGACCGATCAGGCCACGCTGGTGGATTTGCGTGGCGAATTGACCGCGACGAAGAAAGCTTTGACGGAGGCAAGAGCCGCAGCGCAGCGGGCGACGGAAGGCCGGCAGCGCGAAATGGCTGCAGCGGTTTCCAAGGCGGAAAAAATCTGGAAGGCGGGCGAAGGCGCGCGTCTCGCCGCCGCCGAGGCACAAGGCCGCGAAGAAGCGGCTGTCGCGCTGGCCGACGCACGGGCCCGTTGCGAACAGGCCGAAGCGGCCCTGGCCCATGGCTCCGGAACGGCCGGTGAGCATCCGGTCGGGCCGGAGTTGAATTTGCTGCAGGACGAGCTTTCGGCGCTCCGTCGCGCTTTGGCCGAGCGCGAACTTGCGCTGGCGCGCGCGGAAAAGGCGCTCGAGCATGCGCGCGAAATTCGCATCGTGCCGACGCCTGCAACGCTCGACAGACCCGAGCAGGTGTGGGGCGACGACGACCCGGAGGTGCCTGGCGCGGTGCGGATCCGGCTGCGCAAGGATCCGCCGGCCGTGCGTGCGAGACGCGTGAACGGAGGCGAGCTGGAAGACGGCGAAGGAAGACCAAGGCGCCGGATGATGATCGAAGGCGCGATCGTTGCCGGGTTCGCCGCAGCGCTCGTTGTGCTTTATCCGCGCCTGGAGCCGCTGATCGCCCCGCATTTGCCATTCGCCGCAAACGCACCGTCCGTCCACGTGGCAGCCAAGCCGCAACCGGCCGCGCCGGCTCCGGTGGTCGAGCAGCGTTCCACCGTGAATGTCTCGCAGGCCAATGTGCGCGCCGCACCATCGGCAAATGCGGCCATCGTCACGACACTGCCGCGCGGCACGGAAGTCACGCCGATCGAACAGCATGGCGGCTGGGTGCATGTCCGCATCGAGGCTCGCGGTGGCAAGGAAAGCAGCCAGGGCTGGATTTTCGGGACGTCGTTGAAGAACGGCACGGGCGCCTGACGCCTTGCCTCGGTGCGCCGGTCAATGAGAATCGGGGATGTCGATCGGCGCGCAGTCATGGCGGCCGGTGACGAGGCAGGCCTGCAATTCTTCCTGCTGATGCAGCTTCCATAGGACGAAGCACGCCGCGGCCACGATCACAATCGCCGCAACGAGCACGAGCACATTGTTCCACTGGCGATCCTCGTCGGGATCGTCCGGCTGCGGAGAGGTCATGATGCTGCCTTTTCGCCCGATCATATCGCCATGGCCGCCACAGGGTGGCAAGACAGCTCACGGCATGGTCTTGTCGTCTTTTCCGAACCGTTCGAGGGGGCATCTGTGACCAGCAGCAACCGCCATTTCGCCGCCGTCGCCGCGACTCTCGTCCTTCTGCTCGCAAGCCCGGTCCTGGGACGTTCGCAAAGCATGACGCAAGCCGTGACGGGCAGCCTCGACTGGCGGCTGGTCGGGCCGTTCCGGGGAGGCTGGGCGACGATGGTGGCGGGCGTGCCCGCTGAGCCCGACACGTTTTACTTCGCTGCGGCCGGGGGTGGATTGTGGCGCAGCGTCAATGCAGGCCGCACCTGGGTATCGCTGTTCGACCACGGACCCGCCGCATCGGTGGGCGCCCTGGCTATAGCACCATCGGATCCCAAGACGATCTATCTCGGCACGGGGCAGCCGGAGCCCCGCTACGACATCGCGTCGGGAGAGGGCGTGTTCAAATCGAACGACGGCGGACGAAGCTGGACGTCGCTCGGCCTGGCCGACACACGCTATATCGGTGCGCTTTGGGTCGATCCGCGCAATCCCCGCCTGGTTGTGGTCGGGGCCCAGGGACATTTCTTCGGACCGAGCGCGGCGCGAGGCATCTACCGCTCGGCGGATGGCGGCAAGACGTGGTCGCATCCGCTCGCGATCAATGCCTGGACGGGCGTGGTCGATCTTGCCGGCGATCCCGCGGATTCGCGCGTACTCTTCGCATCGGCCTGGGAGGCCCATCAATATCCGTGGCAGAGCTATTTCACGCCGGTCACCGGAGCGGGCAGCGCGATCTACAAATCGATGGATGAGGGCCTGAGCTGGAAGCGGCTCGCGGGAAATGGCTGGCCCTCCGGAGCACTCGGCCGAATCGGCATCGCGGTCACCCGCACGGCGACGGGAACACGCGTCTACGCCGCCATCGATTCGAAGTCCGATGGCGGCCTCTATCGCTCCGACGACGGCGGCGCGCATTGGGCGCGGGTCAACAAGGAGGATGCGTTCACCAGCTGGTATGCCAGCCGCCTCACTGTGGCCCCGAATGATCCGGACATTGTCTATACGGTCGGGCAGTCGATCCGGCGCTGCACGAAAGGCGGCGCCTCCTGCGAGATATTCAAGGGCGCGCCAGGTGGCGACGACTACCATCACGTCTGGATCAATCCGCTGCATCCCGATCACATGATCACCGGCAGCGATCAGGGCACGGTGGCCAGCGTCGATGGTGGCGCGACCTGGAGCAGCTGGTACAACCAGCCGACGGGACAATTCTACCATCTCGCCGCCGACAACCGTTTTCCCTACTGGATTTATTCCGGGCAACAGGATTCGGGCACCGTCGGCATCGCCAGCCGCAGCGATTACGGTGCGATCGGCAGCCGCGACTGGCACCCGGTTGGCGGAGACGAGCGCGACTACGACATTCCCGACCCCGCCGATCCGTCGATCGTCTATGGATCGGGCCTTGGCGGGCGTGTCTCGCTCTGGGACGGGAAAACAGGGCAGGTGCAGAACATCGCGCCGTGGCCGGAGTCGAGCTACGGCAAACGCCCGACACTGGTGCGCTATCATTATCTCTGGATGACGCCGCTCGAACCCTCGCGCACAGGCCCGTTTGCGCTCTATCTGGGCGCGCAGGTGCTGTTCCGCTCACAGGATCGCGGGCGGCACTGGACGGCGATCAGCGGCGACCTGACCGGGCCGGAAAAAAACGCGCACAACTGCAACGCAGAGGCGCCGACGCTGCGCGACGCCAGGGCATGCGGTTACGGCAGCATCTCCGCAATTGCCCCGTCGCCGCTCTCGGCTGCGGACATCTGGGTCGGCACGGATGACGGGCTCATTCAACACACGCGCGACAGCGGGGCGCATTGGGACGACGTAACGCCGCATGGCATTGCAATGTGGGCGAAAGTGGCCGCGATCGATGTCTCGGCCGTGAAGCCCGATGTCGCCTATGCAGCGATCGACGGACATCGCATCGACGATTTCGCGCCGCATGTTCTTCGTACGCACGATGGCGGTGCGAGTTGGCAGACAATCGATACGGGGCTGCCGCCCGATCATTTTGTCGACGTGGTCCGCGCCGATCCTGTCAGGGCGGGCCTTCTGTATGCAGGCACCGATGCGGGAGTCTATGTGTCGCTGGACGACGGCGATCACTGGATGCCTTTGGGACAGAATCTCCCGACGGCCTGGGTGACCGACCTGCTCGTTCACGGCGGCGACCTCATCGCAGCCACGGAAGGGCGCGCCATCTGGACGATGGACGACATCGCGCCCCTGCGAGACACCGCGCAGGCCGGCGATGCGGCGCATCTTTTTGCTCCATCTGACACATACCGCATGCGCGCCAATAACTATCTCGATACGCCGCCTCCGCCCGAGGAACCTGCGAGCGCAAATCCGCCGGAGGGTGCTGCCATCGATTACTGGATCGGTTCCACCCCGGCAGGTCCCGTAACGCTGGACATTCGCGATTCGAAGGGAGAACTCGTTCGGCACTTTGCGACGGATGTGCCGGAGACCGTGCCGAAGGCGGAGCGCTATTTCGCTGCCGGCTGGGTTCGTCCGCCGCAACAGCTTTCGGCGGCGCCCGGCTTTCATCGCTTCATGTGGAACCTTCGCTATGCCCGACCGCCGGCCATCGCCTACGACTACAGCATCGCTGCCGTGTGGGGGCGCCCGACTCCCGTCAAGCCCGAGGGTTTGCTCGTCCTTCCCGGCAACTACCGGATTGTCCTGAAGGTGAATGGCCGCGCCTACAACGCAACGCTTCGTGTCGTGGAAGATCCGCGTGTGCGCACGTCGTCTGCCGATCTCGGTGCCGAGCTTGCCTTCTCGCGCCGTATCGCTGCCGTCTCGGCAGTCGTCTGCAAAGGCCACGAAGAAAAGGCGTGGGTCGACAAACAGCTGGACACGCTGATTCCCGAGTCGCGCAGCCATGATCGCGATGACGATACGCATCCGGGAAAGTCGGGTGCTCCGGCAGATCCTCTGCGCGCGCTGGCGGATCGTCTCCGCGCCAAGGCGGCTCCGGGCGAGCCTGCGTTCGAAGCGGTCGACGCCATCCTGGCCGCGACGGAATCCGATCTGGAGACTGTAGATGCGGCGCCTACCCAAGCGCAGATCCAGTCCGTGGACGACGCGACGAAAAAGCTCACCGTCGCCCAGCGCAATTGGGACGCGCTCAAATCGGGGCCGCTTGCGGCATTGAATGCGGCTCTGCGGCAACGCGGAAAAAAGCCGGTGACGATGCCTCCGGCCAATGCGCAGGGCGACGGCGAGACCGATGGCGGTCAGGACCTTCCCTAGGAAGGGCGGTGCTACTTCTGCACGCCGAACAGCTTGCCGAGCCAGGCATAGTAGTAGGGCTGTCGTCCCCGCAGAATCTCGCGGGTGAAGGGCAGGCGGTCGACATGGCCGAACAGATAGAGACTGGCCGTTACCGCAAAATATTCGGCCGGATTTCGCAGCAGAAATGCATCCTCGCGGTAAAGACCCGCCCGCTTCGCATGAAGGTAGAAATCGAGCACGGCCGGATTTTCAAATCCCATGGGAAGACGCTGGGCATGAAAGGCGTGCAGCAGCTCGTGAAGCAGGATCGGCTCGCCCGATGGCTGGGGCACCGCATCGATCCGAACGCCGTGGGCGCGATCGTAAAGTCCCTGCGTTTCCAGCGCATTGGGCACGACGGCGATGGGCTGGGCTCGCAGGAAAGCCATCACGTCGGGTTTGGCGCCGCAATCCGCGACGATATCGATCTGGCGTTTCAGCGAGGTCTTGATCTGATCGAAGTCGGCCGCGCTTTTTGCGGCCGAGAGATCGATGCTGAAGCCGCGATAGGCAAGCCTGTCCGCCGCAGGGGCGTCGGCGAGCGCAGGCCGGCCCAGCGCGACCGCAAGAGCGATCAGCAAAAATCGGAGAAAACGCATAGACATTGAAACCTTGTTGGGGCGGTCATCCTATTCTACCAATCCGGCCGACTCCACATCGGGGCGTGTCGCACAGGCGTGGCCGCGTGCGGCTGCGCCACAGCCGATCCGTCCGATTTTGCATCTGCCAGAGGCGCACATCATGGAATCCGTCAATCCGTTCACCGGCGAAGTCATCGAACGCTATGAGGAGATGCGCGAGGCGCAGGTGGATGCCGCCATCGAACAGGCCCATCGCGCCCATCTGTCATGGCGCGGAAAGGGTTTTTCCGATCGCGGCGCGCCTCTTCGCAGAGCCGCTCAGCTGTTGCGGGAACGCGAGCGCGAGTATGGCCGGCTGATGACCGTGGAGATGGGCAAGCCCATTCGCGATGCGATGGGCGAGGCGCGCAAATGCGCAACGGGTTGCGAATTTTACGCCGAGCGCGCGGAAGCCTATCTCGCGCCGCAGACCGTCGCGCTGGAGGGTCGCAAGGGCCAGGTGGTGTTCAATCCGCTGGGCGTGATCCTGGCCGTCATGCCCTGGAATTTTCCATTCTGGCAGGTCATCCGGTGCGCGGCGCCGGCCCTCATGGCCGGCAACGCCGTCGTGCTGAAACATGCCGCGAATGTTTCGGGCTGTGCCCTGGCACTTGAAACGCTGTTCCGGGACGCGGGGTATCCCGAAGATCTCTTCCGGACATTGCTTATTCCGAGCCGTGCGGTGGCGCGCGTGATCGAGCACCCGCTCATCCGCGCAGTTTCGCTGACCGGCAGCGGGCCGGCGGGACGCGCGGTCGCGGCCAAAGCGGGGGAATGCCTCAAGAAGACCGTGCTGGAGCTCGGCGGCAGCGATGCCTATCTCGTGTTGAACGATGCCGATGTCGCCTTTGCTGCGGCGCTGTCCGCGAAAGGGCGGCTCGTCAATGGCGGCCAGAGCTGCATAGCCGCCAAGCGATTCATTGTCGCGGAGGGATTGTGCGACGCCTTCGAGGCCCATCTCGTCGAAGAAATGCAGAAGGCGAAAATGGGCGATCCGCTCGACGAGACGACGACGCTTGGTCCCCTTGCGCGGCATGATTTGCGCGATGAGCTGCACGCGCAGGTGCAGCAAAGCATCAGCCGGGGCGCCCGGCTGCTTTGCGGCGGGACCATTCCCGAAGGCCCCGGTGCGCTTTATCCGCCGACCGTGCTCGGCGATCTTGCCAAGGGAATGGCGGCCCATGACGACGAGCTTTTTGGACCGGTGGCGTCGGTCATCCGGGCCCGCGACGAAGCGGATGCACTGCGTATCGCCAATGATTCGCCGTTCGGCCTGGGAGGCGGGATCTTCACGCGCGATCTCGCGCACGGCGAGGAGCTAGCGGCCACGGCCATGGATGCCGGCCTCGTCTTCGTAAACGCCACGGTGGAATCCAACCCCCTTCTGCCGTTCGGCGGCATCAAGGAAAGCGGTTATGGCCGCGAGTTGTCGAGTTTCGGCATACAAGAATTTACGAACATCAAGACGGTCGTGGTGGCGCCGCATGGCGCCACCTGAGCAATTGTTCCGAAAAGACCGTCAGGCTACCGCCGCGAAATAGGGCATGCGGGTCTCATCGCCGATCTCGAACAGGGATGCCGGTGCAATAGTGATCTGCGCATAGGCGCCCAACGGCAGGCTGCGCTGCTCCAGAATGGCCATGCGCATCGGCTCGGCATGCGTGATCATGGCGACCGTTTCGCCAGGGCAACGCAAGAATGTGTCGGTGAGATGCTTCATTATGCGCTTTTGCACTTCGCTGAAGCTTTCGCCGCCGGGTGACGGACGCGATTCACGATCCCGCATCCAGGCGCACCACTGGTCGTTGCGTTCCAGCTCGATCAGCGGAGTGCCGGACCAGCGCCCGAAATCCATGTCGTCCAGAGCGGGAACCGTCACGATATCGAGCCCGGTGCGGGCTGCGGCCAAGGCCGCCATCTCATGGGCCCGCCGCTGCGGACTGGACTGGATACACGTCACACCCTCTTGGGCCAAACGGAGGGCTACAGCGGTCGCCTCTATAATTCCTTGCCGCGACAGGCCAACCGCATCATTGCGACCAAGCAGGGTTCCCGCACGTTCGTGGGACGCGCATCGGACGAGAAGAACTCTGGTCATATCCGTCGGGCTCCATTTTGAAGGGTGAGCTTAAGCCGATTCCTTTTGTCCAATAAAACACGACTTAGTCTGTCGTGTAAATGGGTGTTTACGTCTTTGGTTCCGCGGTCACCAAACCCTGCATCTGGAGGATGAGCCAGATGTATTGACACATCCTAACCAGCCCGGAACGACAACATATAGGCGGCTTTTCGGGCTATTTCGAAGACTTGGGGGGGTGGCAAGGCAGAACGGGCTCCTTTGGCATATCAGGAGGCGCAACGTTTGCTATCGCGGAAAAGTTCCAATTTGGGCCAGCTTTGCGACACTGCCCTGCGTTTGGAGGAGTTCCACGTGCATTGGCGTTCGCGCAAAACCTGTGGATAATTCGCAAGAATGGATGTCTCCGCCCCCGGGCCGGCGCAGGAGTATTACGTGGCGTAGGGATTGCGGGTCGTTCGCGTGGTGAAGCGGATCGGCGTCCCGGGCAGATCGAAGGCCGCTCGCAATTCGTTTTGCAGGTAGCGCAGCCAGGATTGGGGCAGCGCGTCGAGTTGAGTCCCAAAGAGGACGAAGGTGGGCGGTCTCGCTTTGGCCTCGGTCATGTAGCGGACCCGTACGCGCCGGCCTCTAACCGCCGGCGGAGGGTGGCGATCGAGCGCCCGCGCCAGAAAGCGATTGAGTTCGGCGGTCGGGATTCTTCGATTCCACACTTCGTCGGCCTTCACCACAGCCGCCGCCAGCCGGTCGAGGCCTTCGCCCCTCGCCGCAGACGTGGCGACAAGCGGCGCGCCGGCGATTTGCGGCAGAAGCCGGTCCCATTCCCGACGCAACCCCGTGACCGCGCCGGCAGCATCGTGCAGCAAATCCCATTTGTTGGCTGCCACCACGATCGCGCGACCTTCGCGCGCGACGAGGTCTGCGATCGTCAGATCCTGCTTTTCGAAGGGCGCGGTTGCATCCACGACAAGGATCACGCAATCGGCGAAACGGATTGCCTCGAGCGTGCTTGCGACGGCGAGCCGCTCCAGAACTTCTCCCGCCGAGCGGGCGCGCTTGCGAAGGCCGGCGGTGTCGTGAAGCAGCACCGCCCGTTCGCCCAGAAACCAGGGAACGACGATCGCATCGCGTGTGATCCCGGCTTCGGGCCCGGTCAGCGAGCGCTCCTCGCGCAGCAGCCGGTTGAACAGTGTCGACTTACCCACATTGGGCCGCCCGACAAGGGCAAGCTTGAGCGGCTTCTCTTCGGGCTCTTCTTCGGCCGCCGTTTCTGACGCGATCGGCACCAGCGCCTCGTAGAGTTCGCGCAGGCCAACGCCATGTTCTGCGGACACGGCGATGGGCTCGCCCAAGCCCCAGCGCAGGGCGTCGGAAAGATCGGCGGTCCGTCCTTCGCTCTTGTTGGCAAGAAGGATCACGGATTTGCCCATGCGTCGAAGTGCGCGCGCGATCGTGTCGTCGAGCGCCGTCACACCGTCGCGGGCATCGATGAGGAAAAGGCACACATCGGCGTCGCGAATCCCTTCAAGCGTTTTGCCCGTCATGCGGCCGCCCAGGCTTTCGGGATCGACCTCGTCGAATCCCGCAGTGTCCATGAGGCGAAAGGCAAGGCCGTTCCAGTCCGCCAGCACTTCCTGGCGGTCGCGCGTCACGCCCGGCGTGTCATGAACGATGGCAGCCCTGCGACCCGCCAGCCTGTTGAACAGGGTCGATTTGCCGACGTTCGGCCGGCCTACGATCGCAATCAGGGGCGGCATGGGCCGGGCGATGGCTCAGCGCAAGGCAACGAGCTGGGCGCTGTTCGTCAGAAGATAGAGCGTCCCGTTCGCCACCACCGGCGGAATGTAGGTGCCGTCCGGAATATCGATCCGTCCCATGAGATCGCCGGTATAGGGCGACAGCGAGACCGCCTTGCCATTCGACGATGTCAGCACCAGGCGATCGGAGACGAGAACCGGACCCGACCAGATGATGGAGCCGTCCTTGTTTTCGGGATCGTCCCAGCGCGTCAACTGATGAATCCATTTCACGCGACCGTCCTTGCGCGCGACGCAGAGCACCTGCTGCTCGGTCGTCAGCACATAGATGTAATCGCCTGCCACCCATGGCGTCTGAATGCCGCCCACGTCGCGGGTCCACACGCGGTCGCCCGTGTTGAGATTGATCGCGGCCATGACGCCGGAATGGCTGATCGCAATGACCATGTCGCGATCGATCACCGGCCGGCCCGCGATGTCGTCGAGTTCCGACAGCGCCGTCACGTTGCCAGAGCGCGTGAGCATGTCGTTCCACGCCGGCCGTCCGTTCTCGACGCGAATGGCATAGAGTTCGCCCGACGTATACGGAGCGATGACGAAATCTCCGGCCACGGCCGCGCTGGTGCTCGTCAGAATGCCAGCGGATTCCGAAATTCCCTGGTGATCCCAGAGAAGATGGCCGTCGGTCTGGGCGAGCGCGACGAAATGATTGTCCTCGGAGGAAACGAACACGCGGCCGCCATTGGCAACCGGTGCGTTGACGATCGGCACGTCGAGATCGTTCTTCCACACCTGCTTGCCGGTGGTGGCGTCCAGCGCGAACACGGTACCGAAACCGGTGCTGACGAAAATCTTGCCGGCGTCGTATGCGACGCCGCCGCCGAACCCTTTTGACGGATCGATCGACATGTCTTCGCCGAACAGACCGAAGAACGTGAAATCGTCCGGCCCTTGAGGGGCGAGCGCCTTGTCCCACAACGGCTGACCGGACTTCGCGTCAACTGCGTAAACATGCGCCTGCGCGTCGAGCACATAGACGCGCCCGTTTGCGACAACGGGCGGGGCCGTCAGACGGGAATCGTCGTCAGACCCCTTGCCGGTATCGGTTTTCCAGATCTGCTGAAGCGGGCCGGACGCCTGCAGGTGATACATGGCGTTGGAAGCAAAGCCGCCCGGCTCGGGCCATTGCGCGTTCAAATACGGCGCGGGCAGCACGACATCGGACTTGGCAAGGTCGGGATCCGGCCGCAGCGACTCGTCCGACGTCATGACGGAGATGCGCTCGCCCTTGATCTTCGATTTGTGCGTCGAGGAGAACCAGCCTCCGACGCTGTCGGTAACGCCGCTGAGTGTGTCGCAGCCGGCAAGGGCCGTTACACAAAGGAGCGCGAGAAGAATGCGCGGCGAATTGCGTTTCATTTGGACGGAGGACCTCCGGCTGGCGTCGGAATGGCGAGTTGTGCGGGCGCGGGCGGTGGCTGCGGCACCTTGCCGAAATTGGCATCGCCCCCGGCCTTGAGGAATGTGGTCATGGCGTTTGTCCGGCCCCTGAGCGAACTGGGGGCATTCGGATCGGCGGCAAGCGCCTGGAACTCTCTCAACGCTTCCTCGGACTCTCCGGCGCGCAAATCGGCATAGGCGAGAATTTCGCGCGCCATCAAATGCCAGGCGTTGGCGGGATCGGTCAGCGGTCCGAGCAGAGTCTCGACTTCCGCCTTCGGCGCTGTGTCGACGATCGACCAGGCGGCGTGAATCCGGGCGGGAGCTCCAAGAGATGCGTCGTTGCCGGCGGCGAGCTGCTTCTCGATCTGAATGGCTTCCGCGTGATTGCCGCTTTCGTTCAGCGCATCGGCGCCGGCCAGGCGTGCCAGGGTGGCATAGCCGCTGGGCGCGGTTTTCACGAGCGCGCCAAACAGTTCGGCTGCGGCCCGCGGCTGATTGCTTTCGAGTGCCTGCTGCGCCGACTCGTAGGTTGCCGAGGCCTTGATGGCTTCGCGCTGTTCGTAGACCCGGTAGAGCTGGCCGCCCGCCACGGCAACGACGATCAGCGCGACACCGGCGACGATGTAGTCGTTGTATTTCTTCCAAAACTGTTCGATGCGCTCGCGACGAACGTCTTCCTCGACCTCGCGAAAGATGTCGGACACCGGATGATCCCTTTCGGCTACGCCCATCCTCCGTCGCCAAGGCTATGGAGGACCCAGAGTGAAACCCTTACCCGCCGACGCAAGAGCACAGGCGGAAAGCCTTGATCGGGCAGGATGATTAGCCCGTCGAACGTGGACTGGCAACAACAGCGACGCGGTCTTGTGGGCGGTCAGACGGCCCGTTTCATGGTGTAGACATTTTCCCGGCCGGGGAAAGTCCGCGCGCGCACGTCGGCGGCATAGGCCTTCACGGCGTTTTCGATGTCCGGCCCCATATCGGCATATTGGCGAACGAACTTGGGCGGTTTGGGATTGAGACCGAGCATGTCCTCCATCACGAGGATTTGCCCGTCGCATTCGGCAGACGCGCCGATGCCGATGGTAGGAATGGCGATCTCGCGCGTGATCTTCGCGGCGAGCGGTTCGGCCATGCCTTCCAGCACGATCGCGAAGGCACCGGCTTCGGCCACGGCTTTCGCATCCGCTTCGATGGCGGGCCATTCCGCCTCGGTGCGTCCCTGGGTCTTGAAGCCGCCAAAGATCTGGATCATCTGCGGCGTGAGGCCGATATGGCCCATCACCGGAATGCCCCGCTGCGTGAGGTAGCCGATCGTCTCGGCCATGCGCGTACCGCCTTCGAGCTTCACGGCGCTGCACCCGGTCTCCTGAATGACGCGCGCGGCATTGCGGAAGGCGATCTGCGGGCTCTCCTCGTAGGAGCCGAACGGCATGTCGACCAAGACAAGCGCATGGCGCGAGCCGCGCATCACCGCCTTGCCGTGCAGGATCATCATGTCGAGCGTGACGCCCAGCGTCGTTTCGAGGCCGTGCATCACCATGCCGAGGGAGTCGCCCACCAGCATGAGATCGACGTGGCTGTCGAGCAGCCGCGCCGTGTGCGCGTGATAGCAGGTCAGGCACACCACGGGCTTCGCACTCTTGTGCGCGCGGATTTCCGGGACGGTGACGCGTTTGAACTCGGTGACCGCTGACATCGCTTTGCGCTCCTGCGAGAGGCCCGACTATAGGCCAAACCGTCTAGGGCGTCGCGTCCTCTTCGGCGGCCGGACCCGCACCCTCCTCGAAGACCTCCTCGGCGGCGGCTGCGGCCTCTTCGGCCGGGCTCTGTTCGGCGAGGACATCCTCACCGCGCGCCTGGCGGCTCGCCTCGTCTTCGGTCCGCGCCACATTGATCGTGATGTGGACGCGCACTTCCGGATGCAGCACCACGGCGACCGGGAAAAGGCCGATCGTCTTGATCGCCTTGTCGAGTGGCACCTGGGTACGATTGATGCTGTAGCCGCCGGCGGTCACGACATCGGATATGTCGCGCGGGCTCACCGAGCCGTAAAGCTGGCCGCGGTCGCCCGCCTGGCGCAGCAGCACGAAGACCTTGCCTTCGAGCTTGGCCGCGATGTCTCCGGCTTCGCCCTTGCGTTCCAGATTGCGCGCCTCGAGCTGGGAGCGCTGGGTTTCGAAATAGGTGCGGTTGTTCTTGGTCGCACGAAGCGCCTTCTTCTTCGGAAGAAGGTAGTTGCGTGCGAAGCCGTCCTTCACCTTTACGACGTCACCCATCTGGCCGAGCTTCTCGACCCGTTCGAGCAGGATCACTTGCATGGCGCGTGCTCCTATTTCACGACGTAGGGAAGAAGCGCCATGAAGCGCGCGCGCTTGATGGCGAGGGCCAAAAGGCGCTGCTTCTTGGTCGAAACGGCCGTGATGCGCGACGGCACGATCTTGCCGCGTTCGGAGATGAAGCGCTGCAGCAGCTTCACATCCTTGTAGTCGATGCGCGGTGCATTCGCGCCCGAGAACGGGCAGGTTTTCTTGCGGCGGAAAAACGGCCGCCTCTGGGCTCCTCCGGCGTGGCTCATTGCACGGTCTCCGTGGTTTCGCCTTCCGGCTTCTTCTCGCCATCGCGCTCGCGGCGGGCCTTGTTCGAACTCGACTGTTCGAACTGGTCGACCTTGACCGTGATGTAGCGCAGCACGTCTTCGTTGATCTTGAGCTGGCGCTCGAGTTCCTGGACGGCCTTGGCGGGCGCGTTGATGTTGAGGAGCACGTAGTGCCCCTTGCGGTTTTTCTTGATGCGATAGGCGAGCGAGCGCAGGCCCCAATATTCCTGCTTCTCGACCTTGCCTTCTTCGCCTTCGATGATGGTCTTGAGGTGGGTCGCCAATGCGTCCACCTGTTGCGCGCTGATATCCTGGCGCGCGATCAGGAGATGCTCGTAAAGAGCCATATCGTCCCTTTCCGGGCTGCGGTACGCACGTGGGCGGGATTGCCCTTCGCACGCATTGGATCGCGGGAAAGCCGGACAAACCGGCACAACCCAGGGTCCGGGACCCGGGCCTCTCGCGACCGCAGCCGCCTTGAAGGCGGGGCGTATAGCGGAAACCGCCGGCCGGGGCAATCGCCCGGCGGCCCGACTGTCGGGGAAGGAAAGGACGCCAGAAAAGGACGCCAGAAAAGGACGCCGGAAAAGGACGCCGGAAAAGGACGCCGGAAAAGGACGCCGGAAAAGGACGCCGGAAAAGGACGCCGGAAAAGGACGCCGGAAAAGGACGCCGGAAAAGGACGCCGGAAAAG
>DASXEA010000009.1:0-14055 GCA_036490345.1 Rhizomicrobium sp.
AGACGCTATTGTTGTGTGGCATGGCTGCGATCCCTTCCGTGTCCAAAACGTCGCCAAACGCTTGGAACCCAGAAGAATCAAAGCCATGCACCTTGTCCACCAAATTAAGCCGGACAGCAGTGGGCCTGACCCGGCCATCCACGCTGGCGCCAACGACACAAGCCGCACGACCAGTTTTCACACATGCACATGCACCGTCGGGCTTTGTGCTCTTCGTGTCTTTCTGGTCGATCCATTCTTTCACGCTGTCTCCAATATTGACTCGATGCACCCTCGGCACACCGTTGCGCGCCTTTGCGGCGCTGTCGTTCTTGCGTCCGGCTTCGCGGCGCCCGCCGGAGCGAAAACCATCGTGTTCGACGTTCATGGCGATGCGGGCGGCACGCAGGCCCTGGCGGTCAACGTCCATGACACGATCGCCGGAAGCTGGACGGACTCGAAAGCTATTTCGCGCGGCTTCGTGCACACGGCTGACGGGACGAGCCGCCATAGAACAGCGCATAGCGATGCGCGTTGCCGTAATAGATCTGCAGCAGCGTTTTCGCCGCGACCGTCATGTCGTGCGTCGCCGAGTAGCCGAATTGCTCGACGAGCGACGGGTTGTTCAGCGCCCAGCTTGCGTCGGCGCCGCCGCTTTGATGCCCGAGATCGGACGAGACCGCGGCATAGCCTTCCGCAATCGCATAGTCGAGCGAGCTGTAGATCACCGCGCCCAGCTCGCCGCCATTGCCCAAGCCCGCAACATCGCGATTCCATGCTGCCGGCAGCCAGACCTCGGCGGTGATCGCCGGATCGAGCGTCAGCTGCACGCGGCAAAAGGCCGGCACCGGAATATTCTCGGTCGGAGAGCCGATCTGGGGCGGCGTGGTGAAAATGCCCGCCGGAATGGACGTAGCGCCGGTGCATTCGCCGAGAATGTCCTGTTCTGAGACGACGCTTTACAATGGCAAGGGCGAAACTCTGGCCGTGCAACCGCTTTACTGGCATCCCGCGGGGAGCAAGGCCGAAGTCATCGTCGCTACGGAATCCAACAACGTCTATGCCCTCGATGCCGCAAGCGGCGCCTGGGCACCCGGGTGGTCCGAACCTCTAGCGTGTGCAAAATTCAAGAATTTCGCACCAATATTAAACGCCCGGAATTAAAGGGCTTTTCCGGTGCAGAAATCCGGTGCAGAATAGGGCCATGATTTTGGGCTATGCTCGAGTCTCGACGGACGGGCAGAGCGTTGACGCACAGGTGCGCCAGCTCCGCGCCGCCGGCTGCGAAAAAATCTATCGGGAAAAAGCGAGCGGAGCGAAGACTGACCGTGCGCCGCTTCGGCGCGTGCTCGACCAGCTCGACGCCGGCGACGTGCTCATGGTGACGCGCCTCGATCGCCTGGCGCGCTCGACGCGCGATCTTCTCAACACCCTCGCCTCGATCGCCGGCAAGAAAGCCGGATTCCGCTCCCTGGGCGACACGTGGGCCGACACGACGACGGCGCACGGCCGCCTCATGCTCACCGTGCTAGGCGGCCTGGCCGAGTTCGAGCGCGAGTTGATCCGTGTGCGCACCGGCGAAGGCCGAGCGCGCGCCGTCGCGCGCGGCGTGAAGATGGGGCGCATGCCGAAACTCACAGCGCATCAGCGGCGCGAGGCACTCAAACGCCGCGACCAGGGCGAGGCCGTGCGGGAGATCGCACGCAGCTACAACGTCAGCCACAGCACGATTTCGAGGTTGTCGGCGAGCGCCGTGTAGCGCGCTCATGCCAAGAGAGGACAAGGGGGCATTGCTTCAAATGATTTTTTCAGGGTGAAACGCGAACTATCAGCTTATCTCGACCTCTTACGCATATTAGCAGCGTTCGCGGTTTTCGTAAGTCATCTATCATGGCACCAACTGACTGGTGGGTTCCTTTGGCAGATCCAGTTCCTTGGGCATCCCGCCGTGGTGGTGTTTTTCGTGCTGTCCGGATTCGTCATCCAATACGCTGCATCGACGAAGGAGACGACGATAGAATCCTACACGGTCGCACGTTTTGCGCGGCTATATTCTGTTGTACTCCCGGCGCTCGCTCTTACCTTTGCGTGCGACACGTTCGGGATGAACCACAATGCATCAGTGTATATTCCAGATCGCGAAACCATCCCTCTTGAACGCCTAACGGCGGCCGCTTTGTTCCTCAGCCAAAGCTGGAAGTTGAACCTAACCCTGTTGTCGAACGATGCGTTCTGGTCGCTTCCTTATGAATTCTGGTATTATCAGATATTTGCCACCGCGACTTTTTTTGTTGGGAAAACTCGCGTCGCGCTGATCATCGGCGTCATGTTAATCACTGGCCCTGCGATCTTGCTACTGCTTCCGGTCTGGCTCCTAGGCGTGGCGGCGTATCGTGTGAGCGTTAAAATTAAAATTGGAAAGATTGGCGGCGCTGTTCTTTGGTTTGGTGGTGTCGCTGGCATCATCGCAAGCGTCGCCCTCCGCAACGCGGGCGTCTTTCACGTCTATGCCGACGTGGATTTTTTGCCTCCCGGATTTTCGCTGACCGACTATTTGCTAGGCGTCTCTGTCGCTGGGAACATAGTCGGAGCGGCTTGTCTCGATCTACCTCTCGCACGCTTCGCCAAACCTCTCTCGGCTGTGGCTGGCATCACGTTCGCGCTCTACCTGTTCCATCTGCCGTTGTTGCACTTGGCGGCTGCATACATTCCCACACATTGGCCGGTTTCAGCGCGTGGGATTGCAGCGGCATTGTTCACGCTGGGGGTTGTGCTTGCGTTGTCCTTTCTAACGGAGCGCCGTAAGCGCCGTAAACGGGAATGGCGCATGGTGTTTCGTTGGCTTTATGCGCGGGTGTTTCCAGTGAATTCCATGAAATAGTCGGCGCTGTTCAGCCAAAATAGCGGAGTTGTGTTTTTGTATTCGCGGCGCGCGTCCCTGCGGGTCGGGCTCTACTCGCTTTCGCTCACCGAGCCGCGAACACGTCTTGGCCATGCGGTGACGATCCCTCGCGCGACTCAGTAGATCGAATTTTCGGATTCTCGCACGGTCACGCATTCGCGCGATCGTGCCAGAAACCCATGCAAAACGTAAGCGGTGCTTGATAAAGGACATTATTATATATTAATTGGGATCCACGGGGACGGGCATCAAATAATTCTCACGCGGCAAAACGGGGAAAAAATTGACGCGGAGGCGCCGAACTTTAGAAGAATTTCGCCACAAAGCACACAAAGACCACGAAGGGAATGAGGCGCGCTCGCCGCGCAATATTGCTTTGCGTTCTTTGTGCTCTATGTGGTGAAATTACTATACAGCTCCGCTTGCCCACTCCTTTCCGGAACCTCCGGCTCTTTACGTCTTCCCGGCATGCTATTCGCCGCCTCGATGACGCACAGCCTAATGCGAGGGCACCTGCTGCACCGGTTGCCAGCCCGCTCCCGCTGGCGGATTTGGTGTCGATGTCTCGGCGCCCTGCCCTGCGGTGTTCATCCAGTGGTAGGCCTGCGTGTTGTCCATCCGGACCCGCGCGCCGGACGCGTTCTGAAACGTGCCCGACTGGGTCTGGACGTCATTGAAATCATTATATTCCTGGGCCATCGCGCGCTGCTGGGCTTTGGCATTGGCGAGGCTGCGATCGAACGCCGCCTGGGTGACCGCATCGAAATGATTGACGATACCCGTGGCCGCGCTGATGTTGGCGTGCTGCCTCTGCGTCCAGGACGGGTTGAATCGCGCCGAGGCAAGCATCTGCCGGACAATCTGTTTGCTCGCCTCGATGCGCGCCGCCGGCGCGATGCACCCGGCCAGCAGGCTCACGCCCCACACCGTGGACTCGGTGCGCAGCATTGACGGCAGCAGATAGGTGGCCACGACAAGATAGACCTGCGCCGGCCTGCCCGCATGCATACAGGTGAACGTCACGGCTCCCGCGTCATGCCTTGCCCGTGCGGCCCCGCCGGCAAGCGGGCCATTGGCGATGTCGGGCCGCTCCACGCCGGATTGGTACGCAATTCCTCCGCACAAGGGGGCGAGCGAATCCTGCACATAGGCGCGGGCATAATCGAGCGCGGGGCGATAGGGCGTGCCGCGCCAGCCATTGTCGTAGCCGGGGGTATGAAACACGGCGGGACCAGGATCGCCCAGGATCAGCAGCGTTGCCCCATCGGGCGAAAGCGCGCGAAGGAACAGCGAGAAATCCACGGGGTTGCGGCGGACCAGGCCACCCTGAACGCGCCATCCCTTCGGCACATTCATCGTGAAGGCCTGTTCGTTGGGATCGGCAAACTGAGTCCACTGTGGTGGCGTCGATGGCGCCGCAGTGGCCGACGCTACGGGAAGCCACGTTGCCAACGCCAACGTCGCGATGACATACCAGGCAGGCTTGGGACCTGCGTTGAAGCGATACCGCGCGATCGTGGTGCTCGCTTGCGCGCGAATCCAGCAACCGATACCACCGGTGAGAAACGCGAGCGCCGCCAAGGCAACACGTCTTTTGCGGGCCCCGAATCCGGGATTCCTTCTTCGACCAATCACGTTTTGCCGCTCCCGTTGAACCGAGATCCCCCGGATGATCCCGAGTTGAGGCGAAAAATACCGTATTTCCGGGGTGCGCGGAAGCCCGAGCGGCTTGTTCGGCTCGATTTTGTTGGCATCTGGACACACTCCTCCTTGGCCATTCGGTGACGGACCCTCGCGCGTTGTTACCGCGACTCAGTCTGTACCGATTCTCACGGGTTCTCACGAGTTTCGCGCTTCGCATCGCCGAGTGCAGAACCAACCGCTAGCGGAAAAGCGCGGAAAAGTGAGTGACGCAGGGCAAGACATTGTCCCGCAAGATGCTTATCGCCTTCACCAGCGACTGGCTGTTTCCCACTGCCGAGAACAAACGCGTCGCCCAGGCGCCGGATGAGGTAGCGGCCAACGTCAGCGCCCCTGCGCAATCGTCTCGCGACGCGAATGCGGCGTTCGCAATTTGCGCCGATGCGAGATCGGAACACGCATCGGCCATCACGGGCAGCGCATGCAGCGTTCCCCCGTGTTCCTGCGCATCAACGTAGCGACGATGCATCGGCCGCGCGAGGCCCCCACCGTCTCGCACGGACTGATGTCCGTGCGATCCACCTCCCGCCATCCGCTGACGCGGACGGGGGAGGAAGAGTTCCTTCGCTTCCTGCCCCGTTCGCGTAGGATGTTTCCCTAGGACGCATGCGCCAGGGATTTATTCCGCGTCGCATTTCGCGCCAGGGCAGCACCGCGTGGCCGCATCGCATCGGAATGGGCATCGCATGTCACAGCCCAGACGAATTGACGGGCGCGGGGGCATGAGTCAGGCTTGCCTATAAGCGGCGACCGGGCCGCGCCAGCTTGAGGATGGGGATCATGAAATTTCGCGCCGCGCTGCTCGCCAGCATCTTTTCCGTCAGCGCCTTGTCGCTGGGTGTTGCGCAGTTCGCCGTTGCGGCGCCGCTGGTCAAGGCCACCATGTCGCTTCCGCCCAAGGTGGGGTCGGGCAATGTGGCGGTGATCGAGCCGCCCGTGTCGCATCCCAATGAGACGCCCTGCGTGGTGAACCTCTACAAGAAGGCGCAATTCGGCGGCAGCAATGTCAATTTTCTCTACCAGCCGCCGGCGAATTGTCCGGGTCCCTACTCCACCATCGTGCTCAGCGTCGATGTCTCGCTGGATGCCGGCATTCAGTATGACCGCAGCGGCACGATCTGGGTGGGCGGCGTGCCTCTCTGGTTCGGCACCACGGCGGAGCCGACGCCGAGCCTGGGTCCGCACTGGCATTTCGAACGCGACGTGACCGATTATACGGCTCTGCTCGCAGGCACCAATCCCGGCTTCGTGCTGATCGCCAACTATACCAACAGCCAGGACACCAGCATCATCACGAGCAGCGCCAAGCTGCTGTTCTATCCCGTACCGTCCGGCGCCACGCCGCCTGTCGTGCCCGATGTGATCGTGCCGCTGGCGGCCGATGGCGGCGGCACGGTGGCGCTGAACGCCGGCACCGACACGGTGGCGATCGACCAGACCCTGCCAACCAACATCGCCTCGGCCAATCTCGATGTGTATCTCCAGGGCCAGTCGAACGACGAATTCTGGTACACCTGCGTACCCTCCGATCTTTCGAGCGAACTGGACAGCTGCGGCGGCGGTGCGCTGCGCGAAGGCGAGATCACGGTGGATGGCGCGCCCGCGGGCGTGGCGCCCGTCTATCCCTGGATCTTTACCGGCGGCATCGACCCCTATCTCTGGTCGCCGATCCCTGGCGTACAGACGCTCGATTTCAAACCCTTCCGCGTGCCGCTGACGCCCTTCGCCGGCGTGCTCTCCAACGGCGCCATCGCGCATCAGATCGCACTCTCCGTTTATGGCGCGAACGGCTATTTCTCCGTGGCCGGAGCGTTGATGCTCTATCTCGATCATGGTGGCTCGCAGGTGACGGGCGGCATCACCCAGAACACGCTGGCAGCCGCGCCCAAGCAGAAGCTGGTCAACACCATCGCATCCAGCGGCGGGGTCACATCGGGCGACCTCGACACGATCGCGAACCACGATTTCACCATTGCAGGCTCCGTGGTGACCTCGGCGGGAAGCGGCACGTCCACCGTCACGCAGAAGACCCATTTCGCCAATAACCAGACATTCGATATATCAAGCTCGGTCTATGAGCAGCTGATCAAGCAGAAGACCGAAACGGCGGTGACCACGACGGCCACGAGTCCAAGCGGCACCGTGACGGACACCAGCACCTACAGCTATCCGCTCGATGTCGACATCGACGAAACGCAGCAGGGTGCGACCTACAATCTTGTGAGCACGATCACACAAGGGCTGAAAGTCAATGCCACGTCATCGGACGGCACGACAAAGACCGTCTCGAAACTGACCGACGGCATCACCGCCACCGACACGCTGAAGCTCAACGGCCAGGGCCAGATCATCGGTCACAGCAGCCAGTCGAGCAGTGCCAATTATCTGACCAAGGGGACTGGCCAGCGCTGCTACGGCCATGCGCTCGCCGCGGCGAACAACGTCCTCACCTCGGACACGAAAGGCTGCATGGGACAGTCGCATCACTGAAGAGGCGGCGGAAGAGTGGCACGGAACCATTTCGGGCTTCCGGTGGTTCTTGGGGCGTCGCTACGTCGAAGCCGGGGCTGTGCCGCGCATTGAAACAGAAACAACACCGTTCGCCGCCGCTTAAGAATCGCGCCGCCATCCTTGCGCAACGCCGCAACGCCAAGATGGCCCGCTCGGCGCATGCCTATATGCGCGGCAACACCGTCAAATTCTACGAATGGCTGGAGACCTCGCAGGCGCGGGCGCTGCCGGAAGGTCCGTCCGTGTGGATCTGCGGCGATTGCCATGTCGGAAATCTGGGCCCGATCGCGAATCTCGAAGGCCGCATCGACATCCAGATCCGCGACCTCGACCAGGCGGTGATCGGCAACCCCGCGCACGATCTGATCCGGCTCGCTTTGTCGCTGGCGACCGCGGTTCGCAGTTCCGATCTCCCCGGCGTCACGACGGCGCGCATGGTGGAGGAGATGGTGAGCGGCTATCGCTCGGCGCTGAACGGGCGGAAATCGCGTGTCGCCGAAGGCAAAGCGGCAGCGCCTGTGCAGCGCGTGATGCAGGAGGCCCTCAGGCGGCGATGGAAACATCTGGCCGAGGAGCGCATCGAGGATGTTCGCCCCACCATTCCGCGCGGCGACAAATTCTGGGACGTGTCAGGGGCCGAGCGCCGCGCCATTGTCGAGCTGATCGGTTCCGAGGATGTCCGCGCGCTCGTCACGGCCCTGCAGGTGCGCAAGGACAATTCCGCAATCGAGCTGCTTGATGTCGCCTACTGGGTCAAGGGATGCAGTTCGCTTGGCAGACTGCGCTATGCGGCGCTGGCGGGGGTGGCGCATACGACGCACAAGGATGGCGACATCTGCTTCCTCGATATCAAGGAAGCCACGACGGCCGCCGCGCCGCGCGCAGCCGACGCGGCGATGCCGCGCGACAATGCCCAGCGCGTCGTCGAAGGCGCACGTCATCTGGCACCCAATCTCGGCGAGCGCATGCTGGCGGGAAAGCTTCTCGGCCGCCCAGTCGTCATCCGTGAGCTGATGCCCCAGGATCTCAAGCTCGAGATGGAAACCCTCACGCCCGACGAGGCGGTCCGGGCGGCGCGTTATCTTGCCGGCGTGGTGGGCGAAGCGCATGCACGCCAGATGGACCGCGAACAAAGACGGGCATGGCGCAAGGTGTTCGACCGCACTTCGAAAACGCTCGAGGCGCCGTCATGGCTGTGGACGAGCGTCGTCGACCTGGTGGCGATGCACGAAGGCGCCTATCTCGAACATTGTCGCCGCTACTCGCTTCCGAAAGCGGCCTGACGCCCCCCGCGCCCTGGCGGCAGTCCCTCTGCCTTCCGGAACCGACACATTCGCCCCCGCCGATCGATCGTCCTGGGGTCAAGGGAGTGCGCGCCGGAAGGACAGCGTGACGCCCGTCACGGACAGACCTGCTCCATCGGCATACGACGCATTTGCGATCCTTGCGAAAGGCGAAAAATGCCGTATGGGAGAAAACGCTTTCGAAATCCTCCTCAGGCTCCGTCATTGCCTTCCTCGCAGCAATAAGCCCAGAATTCGCGCCACCAGCGCGACCAACCACTCTCGGGGAGAAATTGGAAATGTCGTCGGAACAATGGCTGCTGCTCGTCCTGCTGGGCGGGCTCTTGGGCGGAGCCGGTCAAAGCGCCCGCGTCATCGTCGGTCTCAAGAAACTCAACGACGAAGCGACGGCGAAGAACACGTCGCTGACGCAGCTGATCGATCCGTCGCGGCTGATCGTCAGTCTGCTGATCGGCTTCGTTGCGGGCGTTCTGGCGGCAGTCTCCATGGTTGGAGCGGGATCGATTCCCGTTCAGTCGGGCCAGCCGACCCTGGGAGCCGCCACGCTGCTTGCCTTTGCGGCGGCGGGGTATGCGGGCACCGATTTCATCGAGGGGATCATGAGCCGCTTCCTGCCTTCGGGCTCGCCCAGGCCCGCCAGCGCGGGCAATGGCGCGGCAGACCGGTCCGTCGACGCTTACAGGGGATAATCGCCATGACAGGCTCCAGCACGTTCCCCGTTACGGGTTTCGTCACGACCTGCACGAAGCTGAATGTGCGCAGCGCAGCGCCGAGTGTGTCGGCTGCGATTGCCGCACGGATCGAGATCGGCAGCCAGCTCCTGGTCTGCGGCATCGTCAGCGGCGATTCCGTCGAGGGCAATGCGCAATGGTACGCGGGGTCTAACGATACGTTCTTCTGGGCGGGGGGCTGCGGCCCGCTGATTGTAGGCACGGCAGCTGAGTCCGCGGCGGGCAATGGTCTGGCGGGACACGTGGAGAGCGCGCCGCCGGGGGCCCTCGGTTTCGATATCGACCGCCCTCTCAGCGCGCGGGATGCCGCTGCATTTCAGGCGCGCGGTTTCCGCTTCTGTGTGCGCTATCTCAGCCGCTCGCAGGATCATGAAAGCCCGGGCGATCTATCGCGCGCGGAAGCAGACGCGATCCTGAATGCGGGACTGGCCCTCATGGCCGTCCAGCACGTCGCGAAAGCCTATTGGATTCCGACCGCGGACCTTGGGCGAACCAATGGCACCAACGCGGTCAGGAACGCGCAGGAAGTCGGCCTTCCGGCGGGCGTCAATATCTGGCTCGACCTCGAAGGCGTCCGGGGCGACACGCCGCGCCAGGACGTCATCGATTACTGCAATGCCTGGTTCGCCGCGGTAAGTGCCGCCGGCTATGCCACGGGTCTCTATGTGGGCGACAGTATCGTGCTGTCGCCCGACGATCTCTATTGGAACCTCCGGACGCAGCACTACTGGAAGTCGGGCAGCAACGTGCCGGACATCCCGATCCGCGGTTACCAGATGTTGCAGCGCATTCCACCGGGCGCCGACGACGACACCAATGTCGATACCGACGTCACCCAAAACGATGCCTTCGGCGGCAGCGTGCAATGGCTCAGCCGGGCCTGACAACCAAGCGCAGCGGGAGAGACGATCATGGACCAATATCGCATTCTGTCGCTCGACGGCGGCGGCAGCTGGGCTCTCATCCAGGTCAAGACGCTCATCAACCTTTTCAGTAAGGCCGGCAACGGCACGGATGTGACCGGTCATCAGGTGCTGAAGAATTTCGATCTCGCGGTGGCGAATTCCGGCGGCTCGATCACGCTGGGAGGACTTCTCACCGACATGAAGCTGTCGGACCTGCTGGGCTTCTTCCTCGACGAAGCATCGCGCAAGAGCATTTTCGTGGACGCAGGCTTCTTTTCCGACCCGTTCTCCTACCTCCTGCACCCCATCGGCATCGGCCCGAAATACGATACGCCGTCCAAGCTCAAGGGTTTGAAAGGCGTGCTGAAGCAGACCGGCGAACTGATGGTATCGGCAGTCGCTTCCACCATCGGCACGAACTATGCCGGCGCCATTCCCGATGTCGTGTTCTGCGCCTTCGATTACGACGCCAACCGGGAAGTATTTTTCCGCTCCAACGTCGCGAGCCTCGCCGCAAGCGGCTCGGCGCCGCTGCAGACGACCGTGGCGCTCGCGATTCACGCCTCGACCAATGCGCCGCTCAACTATTTCGATGCGCCGGCGCAGGGGCCCAATGGCACGCGCTATTGGGATGGCGCGGTCGGCGGCTATAACAACCCGGTGCTGGCGGGTGTCATCGAGGCCCTCGCAAACGGCAATGACCGCGCGGAAGTGATCGCGCTCAGTCTCGGCACGGCCAATGTCGCGTTGCCGCCGCAAACGCATGCGCCCAACGAAGATCCCGTGCTCGTCGCACCGCGCGCCGATTCCACCATCGTCAACGATCTGCGCAAGATGGCGACCTCCATTCTCGACGATCCGCCGGATGCGGCGAGCTTTCATGCCCATATCATGCTGGGCGGGCCGCTGCCGGCGCATGGCAGCGCTGCACCGGTGACCACCGGGCCTGTCGTGCGGATGAATCCGCTGGTGCAGCCCATGCCCGGCAATTCCACAGCGCAATGGGTTCTGCCTTCGGGGCTTTCCGACGACGAGTTCGGAAAACTGGTGCAGCTCGACATGGATGCGATCGAGCAGGATCAGGTGTTGCTGATTTCGAAACTGTGCGATCTGTGGCTGGCAAACAAGGTGCGCAACCAGGGCATCCGCGTGGTGCGCGAAACGCTGCTGCCCGATATCGGCCATGCGACGTTCGCCGACGCAAAAAAAGCATGGATTGCCCTCTGTGCGCCCGCTGCTGCACCCGCGCCGCACGGGCCGGCGATTTCGTAAGCGGCGATGAACCGGAAGAGGAGGACATGATGAGTGCCAATGTGCTGCAGATTCTGGGCATCTGTGCAGGCTTTGCGATGATACTTGCCGCGACCGTCCTGGCCTTTCGGCAATCGCTGGCCTGGCAGCATGTAATCGTCTTCTGCCTCGGCGGCGTGCTCACGGGCATCTCCGGCATTCAGTTCCAGAGCAAGGATGTCAGCGTGACCATCGGACAGCTCGCGCAAGCCGCGGTCCAGACAAACACCGCCAGTACCCAACAGGCCGACGCGATCGCTTCGCTGAACACGCGTGTCGACCAATTGCAACAGGCGATCGCGGCCGTCGCCAAGGCTGGCTCCAGCGCGCAGACGCAGGCAGCCCAGCCCGTGCTTTCTTCCCCCAATACGCAGCATGTCGCGATCGAACAGCTGCTGTCGCAAAGCCGGGTGTTGTCGCGAAGCGCGCTCACGACAACGCGCGAAGTTGCCAGTGCGCCCTCGGGGCATTGAGGCCGCGAAGTATCCATGATCGGCTTGCGGACGATAAGCGCCGCCGCTTTAAAGCCGAAGCACGAGTGGCCAGCGGCATGGGCACAATTATGGGTAGGAGATCGGCTCAGTAACTATCCCGTTGGAATGACTCGCAGTTTTGGAGGGATTTGGCGGAGCCGGAGGGATTCGAACCCTCGATACGGGTTTAAGCCGTATAACGGTTTAGCAATTTAATTTGATACCTGCTCATAGCGCTTCAAGCCTGCTCCTAACCCCTTATCCCGATTGTCATTTCCGAAAGAACGGTCTCCATCGTGGAGCACTGGCTTTCAAGGCTTCGCCATACGCGGCCGAGATGATGGAGAGATAAGTGAGATTGAGCGACATGACGATCAAGACCCTTAAACCGCCGTCCAAGGGCGAGAAAATCTACGCGGACGCCGTCCTGCCTGGCTTCGGTGTCCGTGTTAGCGAGGGCGGCACCAAGAGCTTTGTTCTGACCCACGGCCGGCTCAGGAAACGCGAGACTATCGGCAGGGTGGGCATTCTAGGGCTCGCGGATGCCAGACAGGAGGCCAAGCGCCGTCTAGCCGAGTACACCCTCGGAAAGACCCAGCCGCGCGCCATATCCTGGGATACTGCCGTTAATCGCTATCTAGAGGATGTCCAGAAGCGCCAGAAGCCCCGCACCTACAGCGACTATAAGCGCTTCCTCGCCAAGCACTTCCGCCTCGGGGCGCTCGCAATGGCGGATATCACGCCGGATGACATTCAAACCCGTGTAGACCGACTATCGGCGACGCCCGTAGAACAGCACCACGCCTTTACTGTCGTCCGTACCTTTCTCCGGTGGGCGCACCGCAAACATTATCTCAACAACAATCCTATGGACCGGATGAAGTCCGACCACCGGTACAAGCCCCGCGCCCGCATTCTTACCGACGAGGAGTTGAAGAAAGTTTGGAATGCGGCCGGCGATGATTCCTTCGGCAACATCGTCAAGCTACTCATCCTCACGGGTCAGCGCGTCGGCGAAGTATCGAAACTTTCCCCGGACATGTGCAGCGCGAGTGCCATCACGCTTCCAGCGTGGCTCACGAAGAACGGTCGCGAGCACACGTTCCCCGTCGGGACAATCACCCTACGCCTCCTGATTGCTATCCCGTTCGAGACGCTACCGAATTTCGCCCGCCACAAGGCGAAGCTCGACGAGGCCAGCGGTGTTTATGGCTGGGTATTGCACGATCTCCGCCGCACGTTCGCGTCGGGACTTGCCTCACTCGGCGTGCCCATCCCGGTCGTCGAGAAACTCCTCAACCACGTGTCCGGCACTTTCGCCGGAATTGTCGGCGTGTATCACCGGTACGACTACGCCAAGGAAATGCGTGAGGCAGTTGAACTTTGGCAGAAGCACATTCAAACTCTCACCGCTTGATCGGGCGCAACCCGGGACGGCTCGCGAGTCTCCTCACTGTGGAGATCGCGATGCGGTTTTTATCGAAGAAGCAAGTGACTGCACTGGTACTGTACAGCGGCGCGCATATCGCCCGCCTTGAAGAGGCTGCGAAGTTTCCCAAACGGGTAAACCTAGGCCAATGCAGGGTTGGGTGGGTCGAGACCGAAGTACTGGAATGGATGCAAGCACGAGTGGCGGAACGCGATAGACACACCGGCTCCTAAGTCGGAGCGAGAGCGGCTCGGGCTGAGTTGTCCCGGGCCGTTCTTTTGTCGGCACGCGGCAATTGCCATAATCAAGCGCGTCTTTTGCGGCAGAGGCCAAGCGGCTTCCGCCGCTTTTCTTTCGTCGGACGATCCCGTACCGGTATCGCCAAGATCCTGATGACCGAAGCGAAACAGCCCCCCCGCCAAACTCACCGTTCGCTCACGCCAACTTGCTATAGCCGCCCGTGTTTGTTTGCAATTGCCAGTGAGGGACGTAGGGAGCGTTTCGGTCGGGGAATTCATGCCGCATCAGAGAGACCTGCTTACGGGGGCACGGTTCGGGGAAATGGGTTGGAGGTCGGTCGTGCTTGGTCGAACACAGCGCCGTGATGATCCTTCAACTTGCGCAGCACCGCCCGGCGCGGCGCAGGCACCTCGCCTCTCGTGAGCGTACGCCAAGGGCGCCGTGACGGTCAGCACCTCGTCCGAATGGTCGACGGGCACATGCGTGGCGGCCGTGGCGGGGCTGTCCATCTCGTGCACCGACAGATCGCGAGGAGGCGACAGATTGCGAGGGAGCGGCTCGTCGATCGTTAAGCTCTCGATCGTACAACC
>DASXEA010000046.1:0-61882 GCA_036490345.1 Rhizomicrobium sp.
GCCGGTTTCGAGCGCGCCGTGCGTCGCGGAATCGCCGATGGAGCGACGACGCTCTGGGGCATGCCGTCGGCCGAGTACACCTATATCAGCGAGAACGACATGGCGGCGCTGCTCGCCTATGTGCGGGCGCAGCCACCAGCCGGTCCCGCGCATCCCCGACCCCGTTTCGACCGCGGCGCGCGTCTGGCGCTTCTGGAGGGACGAATGGAACCTGCCGTCCTTGCGGCATTTGATGCGCCCTCCTCGCTCGATATGGGGCCGCGCTATGACGGCGGACGCTATCTCGCACGCATTTCCTGCGGCGAATGTCATGGCGCCGATCTCGAGGGCACGAAAGTTGCGCCGGACCTGTCCGTCGTGTCGCGCTACAGCCGGGCGGCGTTTTTCGACCTGCTGCGCCGGGGAATTGGCGCTCACGCGCGCGCCGTGCCCGCCATGAAAAGGCTTGCCGCCATTCGTTTTCACGTTCTGGAAGATTTCGAGATCATGGCGCTGTATGACTATCTCGACGCACGCGCGCATGCGCCGGCGACGCTGATCGCACGGGCCAGCGTGGCCGCCGCCCGCCAGCGCGCGGCGCGCGAAACCGCTCTTTCCAATACACCGTAGATTCCGGCCCTCCGCAGATTCAACAAACCGCAGGCTCCATGAACCGACCGCTCATCCGCGTGAAACCCCGTTCCGCCCGCCGCGCGCGCGCCGGCGCGCCCTGGATATTCTCGAACGAAATCCTGCTGGACGCGGAGTTGCGCGCGCTGCCGGCCGGCAGCCTTGTCCGGGTAGAAGGCGATGATGGCCGCAAATTCGGCGCCGGCTACTTCAATCTCAACAGCCTCATCGCCGTCAGGCTCCTGGAGGCACCGGCGGAGGCTGCGATCGACCGCACGTTTCTGGCCGGGCGCATTGCCCGCGCCCGTCAGCTGCGGGAGCGATTTTTCGAGCAGCCGTTCTACCGGCTGGTGAATGCAGAAGGCGATGGCTTGCCGGGCCTGACGATCGACCGCTTCGGCGATGTGGCCGTCGTGCAGATTTCGACCGCAGGCATGGAAAGGCTTCTCGACGACATCGTTGGCGCGCTCGACGAGGCGATCGGACCTGCCTGCATCGTTCTTCGCGCCGACTCGCCGTCGCGTTCCCTGGAAGGCCTGACGAATTACGTCACGACAGCGAAGGGTACGATGCCCGGGCGTGTCAGGCTCGAGGAGAACGGCGCGGTCTATTTTGCCGATCTTGCCGAAGGCCAGAAATCGGGCTGGTACTATGATCAGCGCGAAAATCGCGCCTTCGCCGCACGGCTCGCGCCCGGCCGATCGGTGCTGGACGCCTATTGCTATTCCGGCGGGTTTGCCATCGCAGCCGCGCGCGCCGGCGCGCGCGACGTGACCGGTCTCGACAGTTCCGCACCGGCGATTGGCCTTGCCGAAGAGGCCGCAGCGGCAAACGGGCAGGGCGGTGTCTGCCGTTTCGTCAAAGCCGATGTCGTGCCGGAATTCGAGCGGCTCGCAAGTCTGGATGAGACGTTCGAGCTGGTGCTCTGCGATCCGCCGCCCTTCGTGCGCGCACGCAAGGATTTGGAGGCCGGCGCGCATGCCTACCGCAAGCTGGCGCGGCTTGCGGCCCGCGTGACGGCGCGCACGGGCTTCATGATGCTTTCGTCATGTTCCCACAATATCAGTCCGGAGCGGTTCGAGGCCGAGTGTGCCGCCGGCATTGCGCGGGCAGGACGGCGTGCCGCGCTGGTGCGCGTGGCGGGCGCGGGCTTCGATCATCCGGTCCATCCGATGCTGGCGGAATCGGCCTATTTGAAGGCCCTGGTCTACGCGCTGGATTGAGGCGCAGGGTCCGTCTGAGCGCCCGATAGGTCGTACGATGGCGACCATGCCGGCTTGGTCGTGCGGCGGCGGCTCCGGCCAAAAAGCGCTTGCGGGCGAGTAACCAAAGTTCACGTAATGGCTTGCAATTGTTGAATTTACCGCCGTTTCGGTTCGCCGTCCGTGGTGGGTGACTTTGGTTCGAGAACTGTGATACCCCTTCGCCGCGATCGTCGGGGACCCTCACACTTGAGCCCAGTCAGTAAGTCTCTCCCGAAAGGCCTGCGTCCGGACCCGCTGGTAGCCGCGGTGGCCTGGAATGCGCGCTTCTACTGGCACGCGTTTCTTTTCAGCACGGCGATGAGTGTGCTGACGCTCACGACCTCGTTCTACATGCTGGAGGTGTACGACCGGGTTCTCACGAGCAGAAGTCTGGAAACCCTTTTTCTGCTCTCGATGATTTCCTTCATCGCGATCGCCGTGAATTCGGCGCTGGATTCGCTTCGCACCCGGCTGCTGCTGCGCTCGAGCATGAGCTTCGGTGCCCGGGTCGGGCCGCAGATTCTGCGTTCCATGCTTGCGACCGCCTCGCGCAGCGGCGGCCTCGAAGCGCGGCAGGGTCTGCGCGACATGGATACCGTCCGCAATTTCTTCGGCAGCCCGACGATTGCGCAATTGTTCGACACGCCGTTCATGCTGTTCTATCTGCTGATCCTGCTCTACCTGCACTGGTCCTATTTCGCCCTTGTCCTCGTCGGCGGAGGAATTCTTGCCGGCATTGCGACGGCCGATCAGCTTCTGACCAGCCGGGCGGTCGGCCGCTCGATAGACACGTCCAACAAGGCGCATGCGTTTGCGGAAGACGGCGTAAAGAACGCCGACGTGCTCGAAGGCATGGGCATGTCGCAGACCTTTGTCGATAAATGGTTCAAGACGTGGACGGGCTCGCTGGTCTCGCAACTGCAGTCGTCCGACAAGGACACCCTGCTCGCAGGCATGTCGAAAGGCATCCGCAGCCTGATCCAGATCGCCCTTCTGGGCATCGGCGCCCTGTTGGTGCTGGAATACCATGCGTCGGGCGGCATCATGATTGCGGCGTCCATTCTCGGAAGCCGTGCCCTCGCGCCCATCGAAGCCATCGTCCACGCGTGGAAGAACGTCGTCACGATGCGCCTGTCGTGGGTCCGATTGCAGAATCTTCTCCAGAATGCGCCGGCGCGCGAGGAAGGCATGCGACTTCCGGCGCCGGTAGGTCGGATCGATGTCGAGGCCGTGGGCTACTCGTTCCCTGGCACGACCCGGGTCATGCTGAGCGGCATCAATTTCACGGCCATGCCCGGAGAGTCGATTGGCATTATCGGGCCATCGGGATCCGGGAAGTCCACCCTGGTGCGCCTGCTGGTCGGCGCGTGGCCCTGCTTTTCGGGCAATGTGCGGCTTGACGGCGCAGACATCTATTCGTGGCCGCGGTCGGATCTGTCGCGCTACATCGGATATCTGCCCCAGGACGTGGAACTGTTCGGCGATACGGTGCGCGAGAACATCACGCGCCTGTCGGAAGGCGATCCGAACGATGTCGTCAAGGCCGCCAAGCTCGCGGGCGCCCATGACATGATCCTCGGCTTGCCGAAGGGATACGACACGATCATCGGCGACGAAGGCCAGCGATTGTCCGGCGGGCAGCGGCAGCGTGTCGGTCTTGCCCGCGCCTTGTACGGCGACGTGCGCTACCTCGTTCTCGACGAGCCGAATTCCAATCTCGACACGGCCGGCGAGCAGGCGCTGCAAAGTTGCATGGCCGAACTCAAGAAAATGGGCGTGACGATCATTATCGTGTCCCACCGGCCAATGACGCTTGGCAGCGTGGACAAGATTCTGGTGCTGCGCGACGGCTTCATGGAGATGTTCGGACCGCGCGCCGAGGTTCTTCAGCGTCTCGCCGGACGCGGAGGCGCAGGTGCGGGTGGCCGCCCCCAGGGCGCTGGTCCGTCGAGGCCGCAGCAAGGCGGAGGCCAGGCCAAGGTCGTGCCGCTCCAGCCGCCGGCGGCCACGCATGCCGCGGCGGATGAATCCGAACTGAAAGGCGCTGAATCGTGAGCAATAGTGCCGATGCGACGGCCGTCCCCGTTCGGGCTGGCTGGCGGGAGCGTCTGAGCGATCTCCATGGCGCGTGGCGCCGCGGATCGCACATGCCCGGTGCGGGCGATGACCTGCTGCCGTTCCTCCATACCGATCGTGTCGTCCGCACCGGCGGCGCGATCGTGGCGATTTTCTTTTTCGGCTTTCTCGGCTGGGCGGCGTTTGCCCCGCTGGAAAGCGCCATCGTCGGTCCCGGTATTGTGATTGTTGAATCGCACCGCAAGACGATCCAGCACCTCGAAGGCGGCATCGTAAAGGACATCCTGGTCCGGGATGGCCAGAAGGTGAAGGCGGGCCAGGCCCTTCTGCGTCTCGATGGCACGCAGGCCAAGGCGGCGATGCTCCAGGATCAGGACGAAGACGATGAATTGACCGCCCAGCAGGCTCGCCTCATGGCGCAGCGCGACGGCAGTAGCACCATCGCCTTTCCGCCGGCGTTGCTGGCACGCGCCAATGAACCCAAGGTCGCGGAAGCGCTGCGTGGCGAGCAGTCCGCCTTCACCAACCAGAATGATTCGCTGCGCCAGCAAACGGCGATCCTGACCGAAAAGAAGAACGAGAACAGTCGTGCGATCGAAGGGTTCAAGTCGCAGGTCGCATCGTTCGACGCACAGATTGCAATCGTTCAGCGCGAAGCGGATGCGGTCGGCAAGATGGTGGCGAAAGGTCTCGAGCCGACGTCCAAGCTTCTCGACCTGCAACGCTCCCAGGCGGATCTTTCGGGGCAGCGCGGTGACATCGTTCAGAAGATCGCCCAGCAGCAGCTGGACAGCGACGAGGACGACATCCAGATCACAAATCTGAAAAGCCAGCTGCTCGAGGACACGCTGAAGGATTTGCGCGACGTCCAGAACAAGCTGTTCGATCTGCAGGATCGCCTGCAGGCTGCCCGCGACCTGGTCAACCGGACCACGCTGGTGACACCGGTGGATGGGCGGGTCGTCGACCTGCAAATTCATACCAGGGGCGCGATCGTCAAACCGGGCGAGACCATTCTCGAAATCGTACCCACGCACGATCAGCTCGAGATCGAGGCGCGAATGCGTCCCGAAGATGCGGACGATATATCGGCGGGTCTGTCGACAAAGGTCGATCTGAGCGCCTACAAGGCGCGGCGCCTGCCGATGTTGACGGGAAAGATCACCTATGTCTCGCCGGACAGCATTCTGGATCAGCGGACCGGACAGCCCTATTTTCTCATTCATGTCAGCGTCGACCGGTCGATCCTGAAGGAATACCCGGAGGCGAAGATCATGCCGGGCATGCCGGTGAACGTGGAGGTCCAGACGGGCGCACGCACCGCGCTGGAATATTTCCTCGAACCGATCCGCGACGTCATGCATCACGGCATGCGGGAAAAATGAACCACCAAGCGCTGACAGCATCCCGTCGGCGCGCAAGCTGAGTCGCGCAATGCCGGCGATTTCGGGAATTTCGCTTCTGCTGTCGGATGTGGACGGCACACTCGTCACTCACGAAAAGGTCCTGACGCCCAGGGCGCGCCAGGCTGTGCAACGCCTGAAGCAAAACAACATCCGCTTCGCGATCACCTCGGGGCGCCCGCCGCGCGGCATGGCGATGCTTATCGATCCGCTTGCCCTGGCCGAGCCCGTCGCCGGCTTCAACGGCGGCGTCTATACGAGCCCCGATCTTGTCGTGCTCGAGACCCATGTGCTCGGTGCCGACGTCGCCCAGGAGGCGCTGGCGATGCTTGACCGCCTGGGGCTCGATGCATGGCTCTATTCCGGCGACACCTGGTTCGTCCGCAAAAGCGATGCGCCGCATGTCGCTCAGGAGGCGCGTACCGTGGGTTTCGGGCCGAAGGTCGTCGAACACTTCGACTCACCACTCGACAACGTAGTGAAAATCGTCGGGGTCAGCGACGATGCCGGCAAGATCGCGCAGGCCGAAGAGCAGGTTTCCGGCGCACTTTCGGACCAGGCGGCGGTGTCGCGCTCCCAGCCCTATTATCTCGACGTCACCAATCCGCGCGCCAACAAGGCCGCGGTTGTCCGCTATCATGCCAGCCGGCTTGGCATTCCGGCGTCGGCAATCGCCACCATCGGCGACATGCCCAACGACGTTTTGATGTTTCGCGAAAGCGGCTTTTCCATCGCGATGGGAAATGCCACATCCGACGTTCAGCGCCAGGCCAAGGCCGTCACATCATCCTGCGACGATGACGGATTTGCGAAAGCGGTCGAACGCTACTTCCTCGACGCCGCCGCTAGCTGAGCCTGTCTCGCGGCTCCTTCGCGGCTTCATGCACCAGAACATCGTCGCGCCAGACTTCGACCGCTTCCATGCGAACGGATGCGCTTTCGACGAGCGCACGCGCGAGCAGAACCGCGTGTTCATCCCCGTAGCATTGCGCGATGAACAGGCAATTGCGTGCGCCGCGACCGTCCAGCAGGGCGAAACGGTAAGGCGTGCCTGCACGCATGCAACGTCTCCTTCCGAAAACGCCCAGGGGCGGCCGGTGCCTGCGCAGCCCAGGGCATTGTTCATGGACCGTCGAACGAGTCGAGGATTATTTTGATGCCCGGGCGCCGGCAACCGTTTTGGAATTCCGCCTGCGCGAGAGAGTGATGGCAGGTGCAAGAAATATCGCGCCACGATAAAATCGTGCCGCAAGAATTTGGGGGCCGCCGAAATCGGGTTTCTCGGGCGCATTCGCAGGTTCTCTCCTGCGAACGAACAGGACCGTGTAAGACCATACCCGACTTTTGCGCATGGTCTGCAGGCGTGCGCGCGGGCTACCCGTTCATCCGCGGTTCAGCCCCGCCGCAGCAATTTTCTCCTGCGATCAACGAGACAGGTCGCACCCGCTTCGTGACCGGCACAGGTGCTGCTCACGGCGCCGCAAGGACAGGTGTCAGCTGCGCTGCAGCCATTGTCCTTACACTGAATTGTGGCATGGGGGGCTCAATCCGGGGCATCCGGGCCGGATGCTCTTTGGCAAAAGGAGTTTCTTGCTGTGCGTCACTGCATAACCATGCTTGCGGCCGGAGCCGCGCTTGTCGGCATTCCCCTCAGCGCCCATGCGCTCGATCTGACGCCGGATGCGAGCCGCTTCCTCTCCGATCCCAACTATCTGCCGATGATGGGCCAGGTCTATGGCTACACCGGCTACGACCACACCTGGACGAATGGCGACACGTTCAACAGTCTCGGTGCGGACGTGTCGTCGTTCCACGTCAATGCCGATACGATTTCGCAGTTCCTGTCCTATGGCGTAACCGACGATCTGGACATCAACGCAGCCATTCGCTATGCGCCCGGCACGCAGCGGGAGATCGACCGCGCAAATGGCGCGCGGACGTTTCTCGACAGTTCCGGTTTCAGCGATCCGAGTTTCGGCGCCGATTGGCGGGCGCTCGACCAGTCCACCTTTCCGGTCGATGTCGATATTTTCGGTTCCTATACGCCGGATCTGGGCAATTCGGATGCCGCGTCGGCAACCAATGACGGCACGGTCGCGCGCGGCGGTCAGTCCGGCGCTGTGGGGGCCGCGCTTGGCTACGGCACACGGGACTTCTCGCTGCGCGGAGCGTTCAATGCCAACATCTACGGGAACAGCCAGACTCTCGATCTCGGCACGGGCGATGTCAGCGAGGCCCAGGGCTACACAGACTATGTTCTGTCGCTGGCGACACAGACGCGGCTCGATTCCCTGTTTTCCGTCAACGCCGGCGTGGACCGGACCTTTGCCACGAATCATGGCGGGTTCAACACCATCACCGGCGCATCGCATCTCGTTCAGCCGGGCGACATGACCGCGTTGCGCCTCGCGCTCAACTATACGCTGGCGCCGGATCATGCCGTCCTGTCGGCAACCTATGCGCATGAATTTTTCGACAACAGCCAGACGCTTGTCGACAATCCCGCCGACGACACGTCGGTTCACGACAAGAGCGGCAATATCGTCGGCGTGCAGCTCTACTACGCGCTGCCCTGACGGGAATGACGGGCGGGTGCGCTTCAGGTGACGCGCCCGCCTCAAATCAGCTGCGGCTTCCGAACGTCTTGGGAACGTTCGGCCTGCCGGCGCGGCGGGCCTTGGTTCTGCGTTTGCCTCCGCCAGACGAGGGCCTTGTTTCCGTCGATATCGTGCGCATGGCGTCATCGACCGCGACGTCCACTTGCGATTGCCGGGCGAAGGGATCGTCGGCAATCGCAAGTTCGGTGGCGCGCAGACGCTTGAGTTCGTCGCGCAACCGTGCGGCTTCCTCGAATTCGAGATCGGCCGCGGCCTCGCGCATGCGCCGCTCGAGATCTGCGACATGCACGCGGATATTGTGGCCTATGAAGGCGCTGCCTTCTTCGGATACGCCCGCGTCGACGGTGACATGATCGCGCTCGTACATCGAGCCCATGATATCGCCGATGCTTTTCTTGACGCTGGCCGGCGTGATTCCGTGCGCCTCGTTATAGGCCGTCTGTTTTTCGCGACGGCGCGTCGTCTCCGCCATTGCGCGCTCCATCGAGCCCGTGATCCTGTCGGCGTACAAGATCACCTTGCCGTCGAGATTGCGGGCCGCGCGGCCGATCGTCTGGATGAGAGATGTTTCGCTGCGCAGAAATCCTTCCTTGTCCGCGTCGAGAATGGCGACCAGCGCGCATTCGGGAATGTCGAGGCCTTCGCGCAGCAGGTTGATGCCCACGAGCACGTCGAAGGCGCCAAGCCTGAGATCGCGAATGATCTCGATGCGTTCGAGCGTCTCGACATCGGAATGCATATAGCGCACGCGGATGCCCTGCTCGTGCATGTATTCGGTGAGATCTTCGGCCATCTTCTTGGTCAGCGTCGTGACGAGCGCCCGGTAGCCGCGCGCCGCCACAAGCCGGCACTCGGCGATGAGGTCGTCGACCTGATGCTCGACGGGGCGCACCTCGACCGGCGGATCGATGAGGCCTGTAGGCCGGATCACCTGTTCGGCGAAGACGCCGCCCGTGCGTTCCATTTCCCAGTTGCCCGGCGTCGCGGAGACGTAGACCGTCTGCGGCCGCATCGCGTCCCATTCCTCGAATTTGAGCGGCCGGTTGTCGATGCAGGAAGGCAGGCGGAAGCCATATTCGGAGAGCGTCGCCTTGCGGCGATAGTCGCCGCGATACATGCCGCCGATCTGGGGCACGGTGACATGGCTTTCGTCGACGAATACCAGCGCCTCGTCGGGAAGATATTCGAACAGTGTCGGCGGCGGTTCGCCGGGTTTGCGGCCGGTCAGCCAGCGCGAATAATTCTCGATGCCGGCGCAGGAGCCGGTGGCTTCGATCATTTCCAGATCGAACTGGGTGCGTTGCTCCAGGCGCTGCGCCTCGAGAAGCTTGCCGGTGGCGCGGAAATCGTCGAGCCGCAAACGCAATTCTTCCTTGATGCCTTTCATGGCCTGGGCGAGCGTCGGCCGCGGCGTGACATAGTGGGAATTGGCATAGATGCGGATGGATTCGAGCGCCGCGCTTTTGCGTCCTGTCAGCGGATCGAATTCGACGATCGAATCCACGACATCGCCGAACAGTTCGATGCGCCAGGCGCGATCTTCATAGTGCGCCGGAAAGATGTCGATCGTGTCGCCGCGGGCGCGGAAGGCACCGCGGACGAAATTGTCGTCGTTGCGGCGGTATTGCAGCGCCACGAGCTGCTGCAGCAACTGCGTGCGGTCGAGCCTCTGGCCGGATTTTACGGTTACGGCCGTGCCGGAATAGGTCTCCACCGCGCCGATGCCGTAAATGCAGGATACGGACGCGACGATGATCACGTCGTCGCGTTCCAGAATCGCCCGCGTCGCCGAATGGCGCATGCGGTCGATCTCTTCGTTGATCGAGGAGTCTTTCTCGATATAGGTGTCGGTGCGCGGGATGTACGCTTCCGGCTGGTAGTAGTCGTAGTAGGACACAAAATATTCGACAGCATTTTCGGGGAAAAAGCTCTTCATCTCGGCATAGAGCTGTGCGGCAAGTGTTTTGTTGGGTGCGAGGATCAGTGCGGGTCGCTGCAGCTTGTCGATCACCTTCGCCATCGTGAAGGTTTTTCCCGAGCCGGTGACGCCCAGCAGGACCTGATCGCGCTCGCCGGTATTCGGGGGCGATCCCAACCCGCCCGTCAGTTCGCGGATCGCCGTTGGCTGGTCGCCCGCGGGTTCGTATTCAGAAACAAGCAGAAAGGCCTTGCCGCCCTCCGACTTTTCCGGGCGCGCAGGGCGATGGGGGACGAAGGCCGCGAGTTCCGCGCCGCTGAACGTGGCGGGCCCTTCCGCCACGCCGCCGGACAAAGGGCGAAATCCCGAACCGTTATTGTGTGCCATAAGCGCGAATATAGGGCGCGAAGACGCGGCGGAGAAGAAGCGGTCGGCGCAGCGCGGCTGTGCCGCCGCGGCCCTCCCGGGGCGAGAGGGCCGACTGGCGGTCAGGCATCACCTCGCGCCGGTGGGCCGGCGCTGCGTGACGGCACTTCAGCTTTCGCCGGCAAGCGCGTGGCGCAGCGGCGTCGCCGCGGGCCTGCTCACTGCATTGTCAAGAATGTGAGGAACGCCGACGGGACGGCCATAGAACGAAGCATTCCATTCCGATTTCGGGGCCAGCACCGAACCTTCAAGCGTCAGTCCGCCATAGGCACCCTTGCTGGAGGCCCAGACGATGATGTCGCCGGTCAGATTGGTACTGGTAGCACCCTGGGCGTTGGCGCCCAGGGTGATCACCGTCAACCCGGCCTCGCCACCGAACTTGAACTTGCTCTGCTCGACGGCGTGAAGCGCCCGCTCGCTCATGATGAACATCACGAGCTGCGCCTGCTCGATGCCGATCTGCAGGCCGAAGGAAGCGGAAGCCAGCGTGTAGAAGGCGGGCGAGCTCCAATGATCGCCCCGTTCACGGGCGAGCATCACGCCGTCACCACCTTCGGCGCCGAAGATGAACCCGCCCTTGACCAGCGCCGGCACGATGAGGACCGCGCGTGCCTTGTGCAGGATGTCGCGGGAGGGTCCGAAAGTCGGATCGGAGCGCATATTGTCCACGGTCGCGCGGGCGCTGGACAAAAGCCCGGCCGGATCGGCCAGCGCGGGCGCCGCGGCGCCACTGGAAAGAATGAGCGCGCAGCAAAAGGCCAGCGCTGCGGCAATCCTCGATGCCTGCGGCATGTCAGTCTCCTGTGTGAGGTGGGCGCGATCCTCGTAAATCGCGCGACGTTTCTCGCAGGGAACGCACGGACCGGCTGCACGGTTGCCTTGTGTCAAGCGCAGGCGGCGACGCCGAAAACACTCAGCGGTCCGGGAACCTGAACGGCATCTCGCGCGATATTTCCTGCGAGGCAGGTGGATGGCGCTTGCCCGAGTCTCTTGGGGAAACGACAGATGTCGGACGTGCCGGTCGCCAACACGGGAATGGTTCTGGACTTTGGGTTGAGACGTCCCGCGTTGCAGACGACCTGTCTCCTTGTCTATGTCCTCTATCTCGGCGCTGCGTTCACCGGCGTGAGCCTGATTGCCGGCGCGATGCTCGCCCATTCCAGCCGGGCGCACGCGCGAGGTACCGTATTCGAAGGGCATTTCGATCACGCCATCGAGATGTTCTGGATCGCGCTGATCGGCACGGCGGTGTTGCTGCCTCTCGCATTCCTGTTCGGTCTGGGGCTGTTCCTGGAAGCGGCACTTGCAGCGTGGCTTGTTATGCGAACCGTCGACGGTCTTGCACGGGCGCTACGGCATGAGCCCTGCGCCCGCGTGGCCGCAGGAAGATGAAGCCCACAGCCGCGATCATCAGCGCGAGGGCCACGCTGTAGGGCGTCATCTCATAGATCTGCCAAGGCGCCATCACCGCGTGATGGAAGGTGCGGCCCATATCGACGCCCCACAGCGCGCAACGCTCCACTTCCGCATCGCCTATGCTGCATCCGCTGTAGCGGGCGCTGGAGACAGCCAGCATCGGTAGCAGCGTGGCGCTCAATGGCAGGACAAGCAGACTGAAGCCCGCGAGCAGCGGCCGCCGCACCGCAAGCGCAGCCACCGCGGCGATGAAGGCAATCATCAGGACCAGACGCGAATGCGAGCCCACGGCCCATGCGCAGTCCAGCGCGCCGCGAAAACAGCTTCCCCAGGCCGTGACATCGCGGCACAAACCGGGCCCAGGCGAACAGGCGAAGCAAAGGGCCGCAACGCGTACGATCCACACACCGAGCGATGGGCCGATCAACGCGAGAGCGCATCCCCACCAAACGATTCGAAGATACGAACCGATTTTCGGACGTGCCGATGATCGACCAGGCCCCATGACGGGATGAAACCACAAACGCGATTCAATTGCTTGTCAATCTTGCGCGACATGCGATCCAAAAGGTCGCGACGGGATAAAATTCCCGCCCCGCAGGCGGCGCCCGTTTTCGTTGTCAGGCGGCGGCCGAGGGCCGCGCCTTCACGCGGGCGAACCAGGCGGCAAGGTGCGTGTTCTCCGGGTCGAGCGGCTGGCCAACGCCGCCGGCAAAACTGAGGAAGCAGAACAGCAAAATATCGGCCAGGGTGAAACGCTCGCCGCACAGGAATTTGCGGCCTTCCATTCGGGCGTTGACCCAGCCAAGCCGGTCGCGTGCCATGCGTTTCAGGCCGTCCGCCGCCTCGGGCACCGTCACGATGCGCTTCTGGAAGAGGGGAAGTCCTTCGGCAAAACGAAAGCCGTTCGCCATGGGCTCGCAGATATTGAGATCGACCCGGCGCGTCCACATCCGGCATTCCGCCCGTTCCCGCGGATTGCTGCCGATCAGGGCAGGCGCAGGATGGATTTCCTCCAGGTATTCGCAGATCGCCGTGATCTCCGACAGCGTACGGCCGTCATCCAGTTCCAGTGCCGGCATCTGGCCGTGCGGATTGACCGCGAGATAGGGCTCGCGGCGGTTGTCGCCCTTGAGCAAATCGATTTCCACAAGCGGGATTTGTAAAGCTTTTTCCGCTATGAACATCCGCACCACGTGCGGATTGGGACCGATGGAGTTGTACAGCCGCATGATCGCTCGCCCCTGTCGTGAGGGAGAGACGGTAGGCGCGCCGGGTAGCGCCGGTCAAACCGGCAGGGCGCGGTTTGCGTTTCTCAGGGTGACTTGTTAGCGAGCGCGAAGATGGTCCAGGCGCAATGAGGAAATTTCTGATCCTTGCCGGCGGCTGGGCGGTCACGATCGTGGGCGGCTTGCTGACCCCGATCCCTTTGCCGCTTCCGTTCCCGGTCGGGATCATGATGTTCCTGGTGGGTTGCGCCATCCTGACCACCCACTCCAAGACGTTCCGCCGCGGCGTCCAGTTCCTGCGGCACCGCAATCACTGGCTGTCGCGGGGCCTCGAAATGATCACCAAACGGGCACCGGCCCGCGTGAAGGCGATGGTCCAGATGACAAGCCCGCTTGCCCATGACCGTCACGACCGCATGCGCGCCCGCCGCAGCAACGGTACCGCCTGAATTCCCCCCCTTATGAGCCTTCGTGCTATAGCGGCACGGTGCCGACCATCATTCCCTTCGACCGTGGATTCGACGCGCCCTATGGGGTGAGCCTTGCCGTCGCGCCGCGCATCGCGCGCCTGCTCGCACCCAATCCCAGTCCGTTCACCTTCCGCGGCACGGGCGTCTACATTCTGGGCGACCGCGATGTGATGATGATCGATCCCGGTCCGCTCCTGCCCGATCACGTCGATGCGCTCAAGCGGGCTCTTGAGGGACGTCGCGTCAGCCATATCCTGCTCACCCATACCCATTCCGATCACTCGCCGGCGGCGGCGCCGCTCAAGGCCTGGACGGGCGCGCGCACCTTTGCCTATGGACCGCATGGGAGCGGCCAGGATGGTGGCGCGAAAGTCGAGGAAGCCGAAGACAGCGCCTTCGTGCCGGATGTGCGCGTCCGCGATGGCGATGTGCTGGAAGGCGACGGCTTCAGCGTCGAATGCGTGTTCACGCCGGGCCATACCTCGAACCACATGTGCTACGCGCTGCGCGAAGAGCAGGCGCTGTTCACCGGCGATCATGTGATGGGCTGGTCGACCACGGTGGTGGCGCCGCCGGATGGCCGCATGGCGGACTATCGCGCGAGCCTGCGCAAGCTGCTTGCACGGGATGACCGCACACTATGGCCCACGCATGGTGGTCCCATCCGCGATCCCGGGCCGTTTCTCGAAGCCTATCTCGCCCATCGCGCGGAGCGCGAAGCGCAGATACTGGCCTGCCTCGCCGAGGGCATCGACGTTATCCCCGCAATCGTCGCGCGGCTCTATGCCGATGTCGATGTGCGTCTCCACCCTGCCGCTGCCCGCTCGGTGCTCGCACATCTGATCGAACTCGAACAGGCGGGGACAGTCGTTCGCGACGGCGCGCGCTATGTGCTGGCCTGACTTTTCGACGGAGCGATGCGAGAGCAATTATGTGGCGCGACATGAAGATTGGCAGGCATGACACAGACAACAATCGGATCGATCAAGGCCGGCAACGCTGCGCCGGCTTAGGCCATCACCTGGCAGGCCGTGCTTGCTTCCTCGCGCACGCTATAGCCGCTGCGGTCTGCTTTGATGGCTTGGAGCATGAGATCCTTTCGGGCGTCGCCATGATCTCGCAGATCCGACTGGAAGAGCGGACATAGAGCGCGCAACGATTTCCGGTCTGCGGCCCGTGCCGGATCGAGCAGGGCGAAATCGGAGAAGGAGCGCGTCGGCACGAGTTGCAACAGCATTGTGTCGTCGAGGCGGCTGAAAACATAGTCCGTGCCTGCCCAGGCCATCATGCGGGCAAAGGCTTCCTCCAGCGACAGCCCGCGCGCGTCATGTTCGTTTTCCGGTCCACAAATCCGATAGCGTGTCATGGCATTTTTCCCCGAGCGGCCACGAGAACATATAGAGAACAAATGCGGTGCTGTCCATTCCCGTCTTGGTGGGCGGATGTGGCAACAGCGACTGTTGCCTCTTCCGGGGACTGGGTGGGGGCGTACGTGGTGCGGCGAGGTATCAGGTCACACCTGACAACGATGGAAAAAAATTCTTGCCGAAACCGTACAAGTTTATGCGCGTGTACAACACATTTCAAACAACCTGAAGTTTAGCTTCGATTATCAAATGTTTGGAGAAAATCGCCCATGAAAGCCCTGGTCCTGCGTTTTGTGTCGGAAGAATCCGGCGTTACGGCCATCGAATATGGTCTGATCGCCGCACTTGTGGCTGTCGTCATCATCGGCGCGGTCACCACGCTGGGTACAAGTCTGACCTCAACCTTTAACTCCGTGTCCGCGTCGCTCTAGCGGGCGCCGGCATTCCTTCCCGCAAAACGGCGAGGTTTTTGCACGACGAAGCGCAGGGGGATGGCGATGTCGCCGGTCAAGCCGAAGAGCAGCGTCGTGTCGCCGGCTGCGCCGTATTCCCCTGTTGCGGCGGGTTGGCGATGAGGCAGGGGAGGCCGTTGTTGATGGACGGGTTCTCCGTCCAGATCGACGGATCGAAACCGGCCGGCAAGCCCGCCTGCAACTGCGCGGTGGTCAGGCCCGTGACGCCGGGATCGTTGGCGTGTTGCCCGCCCCTGGCTCAGATTGGTGATGTCGCTGGATGTCGTGTCGCAGTAGTCGCTGGTGAGGTCGCCGGCGTCAGCCTGCCCGACAAACCCGCCCACATCCTCATTGCCTCCACCAGCAGCAGGTGTGCACCGGTGACGAAGGGCGCCCTGCAGCGCGGAGAGAAACGTCCGGCGAAGGTTCAGCTCGTCGCCAGCCTTTTGATGTAGGCGCGGATGCGCGCGGCGTTTTCGCCGTAGTCCGAGACGCCGATGCGGCTCTTGGAACGGATGTCCATTCGCGCGCCGACGCCGGCGGGGCGCACGCGGATGGCAATGTCGTCAGTCAGGCCAAAGAGGAGCGTCGTGTCGGTCGCCTCGATGCTGCCGCCTTCCGCGTCGGGCGCCACGGAGACGACGTTCCAGCCCATCGCATTGGCGGCGTTCACGGCGCGCTGGAAGAGTTTTGCCGGCGTGGTGAACAGCGCGTAGGAGTGGATGTCGCCGTAGAATTTTTTCTGCAACGCCGCCGTCGAATAGGATTTGCCGTTGTCGGTCCTGACGAGGCGCGGCCCGTCATAGTCCGGCGGATTGACCGCGCCCGGCCGCTGCGCGAGCAGGGCGGAGAAGGCGGGAGGATGCTCGATGTCGGTCGAGATATCGTGGATCGGCGGAATGGCCCTGGCGACCCGCACCATGTAGAGCGTGTAAAGCGGCATGGCGAGAAGCGCGATCGCGCCCAGGAAACTCACCACGCCAAAGCCCGCGCCGCTGCTCGAACTCGTGAAGATCGCAGCCAGAACCCATAGCAGGCCGAGCGCGAACGCGGCCAGTCCGGCATAAAAAAACCACGGAACGATCGCGGTCAGGCAGAACGCATAGGGCCAGAGATGAAACCGTGTGCCGAGCGCCGCCGCGAGCCCGATCGCCAGCGCAACGACCAGCGCGCCCAGGGACAGCCTGCCGACGACATCCATGAAACCCACGCTCGGATTCCCCCGTTAGCCGGCGGCTTCCCGCCGGTATGCGTTGTAACGTTCCCGCAAGACCATCTTCTGAATTTTGCCCGTGGCGGTATGCGGGATCTCCGGGACGAAAATCACGTCGTCTGGCATCCACCATTTGGCGATCTTGCCTTCGAGGTGATGGAGGATGTCGCTTTTGGTGGCCGTCTTTCCCGGACGAAGCACCACGACCAGAAGCGGTCGCTCGTCCCATTTGGGGTGCGAAATGCCGATGACGGCCGCCTCGGCGATCGCGGGATGGCCGACCGCGATGTTTTCGATTTCGATCGAGGAGATCCATTCGCCGCCCGATTTGATCACATCCTTGGCGCGATCGGTGATCGTCATGTAGCCGTCGGCATCGAGCGTGGCGATATCGCCCGTATCGAACCAGCCTTCGGAATCGAACGCGTCCTGGCCTTCGTCATGGAGATAGGCCTTCGCCACGGCCGGCCCGCGAACTTTCAGGCGCCCGAACGCCTTGCCGTCGCGCGGTCTCTCGCTGTCGTCGTCGCCGACGATCTTCATCTCGACGCCGAACACGGGGTGTCCCTGCTTGAGCTTGTAGGCCATCTTCTCATCGTCGGTGAGGCCCAGCAAATGGGCTTTGAGCGAACCCAGCGTTCCCAGGGGACTCATCTCCGTCATGCCCCAGGCGTGGATGACTTCGACACCGTATTTCCGTTCGAATGTCTCCACGATCGTGCGCGGACAGGCCGCGCCCCCGATGAGCACGCGTTTCAGATGCGGCAGTGTCTTGCCCGTCTCTTCCAGATACCGCAACAAATTGAGCCACACGGTCGGCACCGCGGCGGTCATCGTCACCGACTCGGTTTCCAGCAATTCGCAAATCGATGGGCCATCGAGCCTCGGGCCCGGCATCACCAGCTTGGCGCCGACCATCGGCGCGACGAAGGCCAACGCCCAGGCATTGGCGTGAAACATCGGCACGATCGGCAGCACCGAGTCGATGTTGCGAAGGCCTTGCGCATCGGCCTGGCTCGCCATCAGCGCGTGCAGCACGTTGGAACGATGGCTGTAAAGCACCCCTTTGGGATTGCCCGTGGTGCCGGAGGTGTAGCAGAGGCCGCAAGCCGCGTGCTCGTCGAATTTACGCCACGCATAGGCGTCGTCCACGCCGGAGAGAAATTCGTCCCAGCTGATCGTACCGGGCGGCTTCGCATCGCCCGCGATCTCGGAAAGCGCGATGAAATGCTCGACCGTCTTCAGCCGCGGTGCGATCTCGGCCACCAGCGACGCGAAGCAGCCGTCGAAGATCAGAACCCGGTCTTCGGCGTGATTGGCGATGTAGACGAGCTGATCGGGAAACAACCGCGGATTGAGCGTATGATAGACCGCGCCCATCCCGGTGATGCCATACCACGCTTCGACATGGCGGTGCGTGTTCCAGGCCAGTGTGGCGACGCGGTCGCCCTGGAGGACGTAGCGTTTCTCGAGTGCCCTGGCGATGCGCCGTGCCTGACGGGCGATCTCGCGGTAATTGGTGCGGGCGATGGGCCCTTCGACCGTGCGCGACACGACCTCGCGGTCGCCATGATATTGCGCTGCGTGGTCGATGATCTTGTGGACCAGCAGCGGCCAGTCCTGCATCAGCCCGAACATCCGAGCCCCCGGATTTCCCGGGACCATCATAGAAATGGCCACGCGCCGGGGCAACGAGGGTGCCGCGTTGACGACGCGCCTCCCGCCCGCCTAGATCGCGGCGAAGTCCGGGAAAACCGCCGATGCCCCTCAGCAATGCCCAGATGCGCGATGTGGCCAATGTGCTGCATCCCTATACGAACCTCCTCAAACTGCGCGAGACGGGACCGCTCGTCATCGAGCGCGGCAAGGGCGTGCGCGTCTATGACGAGCGGGGCAAGGATTACATCGAGGCGATGTCCGGGCTCTGGTGCACGGCGCTGGGCTGGGGCGAGGACGTGCTGGCCGATGTCGCAGCCGAACAGATGCGCAAACTCGCCTTCGGGCACCTCTTCGCCGGCAAGAGCCACGAACCGGCGATCGCTCTGGCCGAGAAGCTGAAGGAGATCGCACCGTTCCAGGCGGGCAAGGTGTTCTTCGCCAATTCCGGCTCCGAAGCCAATGACACGCAGATCAAGCTCTTCTGGTACGCGAACAACGCGGCCGGCAACCCGAAGCGCAAGAAGATCATCAGCCGCGTGAAGGCGTATCATGGCGTGACCATCGCGGCCGCGAGCCTCACGAGCCTGCCTGCCAATCACAAGAGTTTCGATCTGCCGCTCGATTTCGTGCGGTTCGCGGAATGCCCGCATTACTATCGTGCCGCCGAACCCGGTGAGACTGAGACCGATTTCTCCCGGCGCCTCGCGGCGAATCTGGAGGCGCTGATCGAGAAAGAAGGCGCCGATACGATCGCCGCAATGATCGTCGAGCCGGTACAGGGTGCGGGTGGCGTCATCCTTCCGCCGCAAGGCTATTTCGATGCCATCACCCGCGTGCTTGACCGCCACGGTATTGCGCTGATCGACGACGAGGTGATCACCGGCTTCGGACGTACCGGCAACTGGTTCGGCTCCGCCACTTACGGTTTCGAACCCGCCAGCATGACGCTCGCCAAGGCGCTGTCGTCCGCCTATCTGCCGATCTCCGCGGTGATGATCTCCCCCGAGCTTGCCGACCTGATCGAGCAGGAGTCAGGGAAGATCGGCACCTTCGGTCATGGCTACACTTACACCGGTCATCCCGTCGCCGCGGCCGTGGCGCTCAAGACGATCGAGCTCTATCAGGAGCGCGACATCGTCGGTCATGTCCGCCATGTGGCACCGCATTTTCTGGCCGCATTGAAAAAGCTCGGCGATCACCCGCTGGTGGGCGAGGCCAGCGGCGTTGGGCTGCTCGGCGCGGTGGAAATCGTCGCTGACAAGGCGGGCAGGAAGAGCTTCCCCGCCGAAAAGACCGCCGCCGCCACGATCGCAAAATTTGCCGAAGACGAGGGCGTGATCGTGCGCGCGATGATCGGCGACCGCATCGCCTTTTGTCCGCCACTCGTGATCAGTGAAGCCGAGATCGACGAACTCTTTGCCCGCTTCGCGCGTGCGCTGGATCGCGGGTTGGATTGGGCGACACGCGAAGGCTTGCTCGCCGGATAACAACGATCGCATGCGCCCAAACGCGCCTTGACCTTATGTAGTTTATATACTACGACCTTATATGCTTGAACTCAAGCAGACAGAGACATTCCGCAAATGGCGCGCACAGCTTAAGGACGAGCGCGCCCGCGGATTGATCGCTTCGCGTCTGGATCGCCTGGCCTATGGGCACATGGGCGATGTGGCGCCGGTAGGAGGTGGCCTCAGCGAGCTGCGCATCCACCATGGTCCCGGCTACCGGATCTACTTTCGCAAGCGCGGCCGCGCCGTGATCATTTTGCTCTGCGGTGGCGACAAGAGCAGTCAGGCAAAAGATATCAGGACGGCAAACCAGCTCCTGAACGCATTGGAGTGAACGCCATGGCCGAAAAACTTTCGACCTACGATCCCGCCGAAGACCTGAATTCGGACGTGGCGATTGCTGCGTTCATCGCCAAAGCCTTCGAGACCGAAGATGCCGGCTATATCGCGCACGCACTGGGCGTGGTGGCGAGGGCAAAAGGCATGGCCCAGATCGCCAGCCAGACCGGTCTTTCCCGCGAGCAGCTCTATCGCTCATTCAGCGAGCATGGAAATCCCACCTTGAAAACCACCATTGCTGTCATGAGGGTGCTGGGCGTCGCATTGACCGCAAAGGTGTCAGCCTGAGGCGATTGACAATGCCCGCGGGAAGGGACGACCCGTTTGCAATTCGGCAAGGCAGTGGGACCATTGCTCGCGCCATTCCATTGGCCGCAAGAAGCTCGCTGATCGCCTGTTGGTGGGCGAGGCCAAGGGCGTTCGGCTGCTCGGCGCGGTGGAAATCGTCGCCGACAAGGCGGGCAGGAAGAGCTTCCCCGCCGAAAAGACCGCCGCCGCCACGATCGCAAAATTTGCCGAAGACGAGGGCGTGATCGTGCGCGCGATGATCGGCGATCATGTCGCCTTCTGTCCGCCACTCGTGATCAGTGAAGCCCGGCAGGTTGATCGAATCCCGAAGCACCGGCGGATGCCTGATATTTGCAGGAACTTTGCGCGGCGGCGCCGCGTTTCTTGGGTGGGCAGTTGGGTCAACATCCAGACCACTGCCGCGATGCCGCGAGCCCACCAGATTGACACCCGATCGCCATCCTTTATCCCCGGTTTCAGCGTCTCGAGAGGGCGGCGTGGTCCATATTGATGACAGGAACCTGCCTTCCCCCGCGCGGGGCTGGGCCGGCACCAGGGCCCGATGGCGGCGAATTTGGCCCCGGGCAAGCCGCACGTTTCGGCTCGATTTTCATCGCCAGGCGCCCCAGGTCCGCAAACAGCTGCTGAGTGACATCCGCTGGGCGTTCGAAGCCGCAGATCCGGCGGCTCCCGTGCGTTGCGGATCGTTCGCTGCCTCCGATCATGCGAAACTGCCCTATCGTTTGTGGCTACCGCCCCATCCGAAAGCGATCCTCCTGCTTTTGCACGGCGCCTTCGATTATTCGGGAGCGTTCGATGAGATCGGGCCCAAAATCGCTGCGCAGGGGATGGCCGCTTTTGCTTACGATCAGCGGGGATTTGGCGCGACGAATTCCCGCCGCCATTGGTGCGGCCGCAAACGGCTTGTCGAGGATGTTGGCGATGCGGTCGCATACCTTCGGGCGCGATTCGGCGCATTGCCCGTCTTCATCGTTGGAGAAAGCATGGGCGCGGCCGTGGCCGTTCACGCTGCCGCAACCAATGAGGACCTCGACGTCGCAGGAATTGTCCTGGCCGCTCCCGGCGCCGTCGCCGGCTCGATCCGGCGCCTGCTCGCGTCCCTGTTTGTCGGCGTGTTGAATTTTTTCGCACCGCGAAGCGAAATCACCGTCGAACGGCTGAGCGCGAGCGAACTCGTGCCGGCCGCCGCGATCCGTCTGCTTTTCGATCCCCTGGTGCTGCGCGCCGTCAGGCCGAACATGGCGTTCGGTCTTCTCGAACTCGCGACCACCGCAGTCGACGAGGCGCGCAACGTGACGCTTCCCACACTCACAATGGTGGGGTCGCGCGAGAAATTCCTGAATGTCAACTGCATCGCCCAGCTTCACCGCTTGCTGGCGGGCGAAAAATCATGGTGCAATTTCGAAGGCGGCCCGCATTTGCTGCTGCATTGGGTTCGGCGCGACGAGGTGCTGGACAAGGTCTTCTCCTGGCTCGACGCCAGGATCGCCAGGGTGCAACAGCCTCAACACTGATGTGTCCGGAATCGAAAAGCGGCGCTCCTCACGCCGCCTGCGATGATCGAGCGCACGTTTCTACTCCGGCAATTTCCGGCACTTGATCGAACCGCCAGTGGTGCCGTTGCTGGTGCTTGAGCTCGGCCAGATGCCGACGCAAAAGGCGTCTTTCGGATTGACCTCCCAGTTGCTGCTGCCGCCATACTCGCTGCCAAAGCCGGAGACGACGATCTGCGTGTCTGTCCAGCTCACATAGCCGATCGTCACGCCGTTGCAGTCATTCTGGCCGCAAAAGCCCGCATTCCAGGGGAATCCGTCGGTGCCCGGCGCCATGGCGTTGTAGTCCGTGAATACAAAGAATGGGGAGTTGGTATTCTGACCGATCACATCCGGCGCATCGCCAAAACCCGAGCCGTTGATCGTCAGGGTGAGATTCTGGCCGCTGCCGGATGGGACGATGGTGCCGATATGCGGCATGCCTTTGGTGAAAGAAACATTTCCTCCCCATGCGCCGACATTGCCGATCGTCTGATTGTAGATGGCAATCCGCAGCGCATCGTGCTTCGCCAGCGCGAGTCCCGTTACGGTTACGGACGTGTCGGACCACGCCGTAACGTTGATCACCTGTTGTGCCGGCTGGCTGACAAGATCAACGACCTGCACCTGAAGCGGCTGGCAGGCAGTGCAGGGAATGCCTTCGGGGGTCGGGCCGAAATTCTTACCGGTGATGGTCGCGCTATAATTTCCCGGGCTGCCGGTGAAGGAGACACCAAGAATCTTCGGAAGGCCCGGGCCGGCATGGGCTGGTCCCGCCACGGCCAATCCCAAAGCGCCACACGCCGCAAGCAATTGCCTGATCATGGTATCCCCCTTCGCAGCCCATCCAAATCCCCGAAGTGCTTTGCTCGGGGGCCAGTGGCAATCATCGCATTGTTTGCACGATGAAAGAAGCCCGTGCCCACGAAAAAGACGACAGCGAGGGGCTGCGACGAGGCCGGATCATGCGCGTCCCGGCACAGCCCGCCCTAATGCATTTTCGGCGCGGGGGAGCCGTCGGACCAGTGGGTCACAGGCACCATGATCACGCTGATCGCTTCTGCGGATTCCTGAAATTGCGGATTCAGCATAACGGGCGAGCCGGGCAGATCCGCGCCCCATGCGCTTGCCGCCGCGCGCGGGAAATAAAACATCAGATGCGGCAGCCATTCATGCGCCGCATCATTCAGATAGCCCTGTTTCGACATCATGTAGGTCAGCGCGCCGGCCTCGAGCGGCGGCAAGGCGTGGTGCGCGATGCCGTCCCTGATCGCTGCGGCGATCTCGGGCTTCGAACGTCCCGCCAGCACAAGTTCGGTGCGTTTGAGCGTGTATGGCAGGATGGAGCGCACGGCTGCGGGATTGTAGCAGAGCGGACCGCGCATATGCGGATTCCAGAATTGCGGGAAATCGTATTGCGACATCCACCCACGCTCTACCGCACAGACGAAGCCGTTGCTCCCCTTGATTGCGGTGTCGTAGCCGTGGCGCGTCAGCACCAGAACGCTTGCCGCATCGGCAATAGACGCCGGTGCAGCGCTCTTCGCCATTGCGATCTCCGCCACGGGCTCCATCAGATACTGATCAACCGGCGCCATTGCGGCGTAGTCGGCGGCGCGCGCCATCGAGGCCCAAAGCATGGCTGCGCCAAACACGATGAAATCGCTCAAAGTCAATTGCCGCATCGCCCTTCTCCCCTGATGGACCCAGGGATCGTCGCGGAAAAGTGTTGTGCGCTGCAAGTCACGTCTTTGCGATGCAGTTGCCCTCGGTATGGCGAGGGAGACAAAAAGCCTGCGCGACTGGAGCCGCATCGCCGCACGGGGATGCCGATCCTCTCGAATTCCTAAACCACCTGCCCCGCGCACCAGCCGGACGACCAGGCCCATTGGAAATTGTAGCCACCCAGCCAGCCGGTGACATCCACCACCTCGCCGATGAAATGGAGCCCTCGGACGGATTTGACCTCCATCGTGCGGGAATCGAGATCCCGCGTGTCTATCCCGCCAAGTGTGACTTCGGCCGTGCGATAGCCTTCGCTGCCCGCGGGCGTCACGCGCCAATCGTTCACCGCATGGTCAAGCTCGCGCAGCTTCGTATCCGGCAAATCCGCCAGATTGCCTGCGCAATGTTGCGCGTCGGCGATGTCCTTCGCCAGCCGCCGGGGCAGGAGCGTCGCCAGCAAATTGTGTATCTCCTGCCGGCCATTCTGCATTCTTGCCGCTCGCAGCACCTCGAACAGATCCGTTCCGGGCAATAGCGAGATGCGAATTTCGCCGCCCTGCCGCCAATAGGATGATATCTGCAGAATGGCGGGACCGCTGAGGCCGCGATGGGTGAACAGCATCGCTTCGTCGAAAATGGTCTTGCCAGATTGCACGCGTGCCTGCACGGCAATACCCGCAAGCGGCTTCAGGCGCGCGAGCAATGCACCATCGAAGGTGAGTGGCACGAGAGCGGGATGCGTGGGTGTCACCCGCACGCCAAATTGCTGCGCCAGCCGATAGCCCAGATCGCTCGCGCCCATTTTCGGGATCGATTTGCCGCCCGTGGCGACGACCAGCGCGTTACAATGCAGCCGCTCGCCACCGTCCGTTTGCAGCAAAAACCCGTCCGTTGCTTTCTCGACGAAAGCCACCCGGGTATCGAGGCGAAGCCGGGCGCCAGCCTGTTTCATTTCGCCCAGAAGAAGATCGATGATCTGTTGCGCCGAACCGTCGCAGAACAGCTGACCGAGAGTCTTCTCATGCCAGGCAATGCCGTGGTGCTCGACCTTGGCGATGAAATCGTGCTGCGTGTAGCGGCTGAGCGCAGAAATGCAGAAACGCTGATTGCCCGAGATAAACGCCGCCGGCCTGACATCGCGATTGGTGAAATTGCAGCGCCCGCCGCCCGAAATGCGAATCTTCTCGCCAGGCACCTTTTTATGCTCGACGACCAGAACCTTGCGGCCCCGCTTCGCGGCCTCCGCGGCGCACATCATCCCTGCGGCGCCGGCGCCGATGACGATCACGTCGTGACTCTCCACCAAACACCCGTCTTCGCTCAGCGCCTGTTCAGGAGACATTCCGCATCCGGAGTTTCCCTCCTGGCTTCGTGCAATTCAGTTCAGCTTCCAGATTGCCGCGTTGAGCAACGCGGCAAACGAAACCCACGCAAGGTAGGGAAGGAACATTGTGCCTGCGGTGCGATCTATGCGCCAGAAGCTCACCGTGGTCAGCAGAATGGCGAGCAGCAGCGCGAGAATATCGCAAAGAGCCAGCGCGATCTGGTGAAAATGGAAAAAGAGGAACGACCAGGCGAAGTTCAGGCCGAGTTGAACGAAGAAGAGCGCCATCGCCCAGGCGAACAGGCCGGTCACACGGCACACCCGCCACGCAGCGATTGCCATCAGGATGTAGAGGGTCGTCCAGACTGGGGCAAAGATCCAGTTGGGTGGATTGAAGGCCGGCTTAACAAGCGTGCGATACCAGCCCGCGATTTCCGGCTCGGTCGCCAAACCGGCAGTGGCTGCGACCGCAAGCGTCAGCAACAGGAATGCCAGCAACATTCCCCATCTGGGCTGCTGACGCGAAGGCAGATCACGGGTGGTCATCGTTTGGTCCTGCACATCTTCGGGTTTTGCGGCGCCGCTGCACGTGTTTCGCGAACGCGTCCATCCAGAAACTGATCCGTCGCCTCCGTCGTTTTGCCGATTACCGCCAAAGACGGCAATATTCGAGCGAGGCTTCCAGATTGGGCCCGGGCGCGCCGTTTGGGCCAAGAATCTTCAGCCAACCGTTTGGCTTCCTTGTGGTCGGCGCGGCGCCGCAATTGGTGTGAACCCAATCGACGCCCTGTCTGTCGCTGTCGTGAAAGGGCCTGCCGCAAACCTCGATGCGGCTTCCCACGCGAATGGTCGAGAGCGGCGCAGGCACGGTTTCCCCGGCGGCGTCATATCCGGCGGCGAACACATCATCGACGGCCACATCCCAGGATTGCCCGTCGCGATCCGACAGGAGCGTCACATGGGTGTGGGACAATTCGATCCCGTGCAGCGGATGACGTCCACGCGCGAAGTGCGGGTCGGCGACCACGCGGCCCGTCAGGAACGTTCCATTGCCGGCCTGGCATTGCGCGGCTTCGTCGGCCTTGGCTGTGTTCCAGCCGAGCAGGCAGAGTGTAACAAGGGCAATGAATCTCATGTGGTTCTCCGATTGGCACGTTGGCGCACGCAAAAAGGCGCCGCTTGCCCCGCCTCGCGAAATTGTTTCGGCTCGGCAAAATCCAGTCAGCAAAAAAAGGCCCGGCCAAGCCAAAAAGAAATCGGGCGCAGCTGTGCGAACTGCCCGAACGGATAGCACGTTTGATCAAGCGGGGCAACCGATTTGGTTTCTCGATTTGACGTCGCGTCTCCCTTTCGCGGGAGGCGAAGTTGTGGAAACGTTCGGGCGGTGGCGCTTCCCTCCGGAGGATGCATGAACGTCCAGCAGCGTCTCAGCCTCGAGCCTCTCGGCCCGGTGATCGGGGCCATAATTCGCGGAGTCGATCTCTCAAGTCCGCTGCCGGATTCTGTGATCGCCGGATTGCGCGATGCGCTTCTGCGCCATCAGGTGCTGTTTTTCGAAGATCAGGATATCGGCCCGGGAGAATTGCGCGATTTCGCGGCGCGCTTCGGCGCGCTGCATGTCCATCCGATCTATCCCCATGTCGATGGCGTGCCGGAAATCATGGAGCTCGACAATCACGCCGGCAACCCAACCGACAATGACGCCTGGCACACCGATGTGACGTTCATCGAAACCCCACCCATGGGTTCGATTCTCTCGGCGCGGCAATTGCCGCCCAGCGGTGGCGACACGATGTGGTCGAGCATGACGGCGGCGCATGACGCACTGTCGCCGGCGTTCCGTGCCTTCCTGGCCGAACGCACGGCGGTCCATGATTTCCGCCGCGCCTTTCCTCCCGATCGCCGCCCCAGCCAGTCTGCAGGCGATGCGCAATATCAGGCCGCGCGCGAAGAGCATCCGCCGGTTACGCATCCCGTGGTGCGCACGCATCCCGAAACCGGAAAGCAGGGCCTGTTCGTGAATTACGGATTTACCGCGCGCATCAACGATCTGGCGCCGCGCGAAAGCCGTGCGATTCTGGGCTTTCTGCATGAACACATCCAGCGGCCCGAATTCGTCGTACGCTGGCGCTGGAAACCCGGCAGCGTCGCCTTCTGGGACAATCGCTGCACGCAGCATTTCGCGGTCAACGATTACCTGCCGCACCGCCGCGTCATGCACCGCGCGACCATTCTCGGTGACAAGCCCTATTATCGCGCGTGACGCATCCGGCAGGAACCGGATGCGTCCAGTTTGCGCAAGGCTTTCAGCAGGCGCTTACGGCTGCCATTCGAAGGTACAGGATCCCGCGCGGGCGGCACAGAAACTGTGCAGTACGTCTTCCGACAATGTGCTGCCGGAGGCGCGTGCGATTGCCATCGTGAGCATGCCTCGCTCTCCGCGCTTGCCTAACGCCAGGCAGATCGCCGGTTCCGGCTGCCCGGAACTCTCGCCCCGTCCGGGCTTTCTAAAATTGTCCGGACAAAAGCCCGGAAGAGAGCAGGGAGAACAAGGTGGCGCGATATTCGAAAAGCGCGGGCAAGGACGTCAAGAGCGCGGTGCACCGCGAAAAGAAAGGCACATTGAAGAGCGGCAAGGGTGGCAAGGGCGGCACGGTGAAGAGCCGCAAGCAGGCCATCGCCATCGGCCTCTCGGAAGCGCGCAAGAAGGGCAAGAAAGTCCCGAAGAAGAAAACTGCTGCGCGGAAGAAGGCTGGTACGAAAACGGCGCGCAAGAAAAGCACGGGTCGCAAGAAGAGCGCAGGCCGCAAGAAAAGCACAGGCCGCAAGCGGAAATAGCCGGACGCGACTCGCGGCGAAGGTCCTTCCGTGGATGCTTTTCACCTGGCAGGCCGCAGATGCGGGGCCGTGACAGCGTTTGGCATGAAACGTCGCATTCGATCCACCAGCCGGCCAGTGTCGCGAGCGTGTGCCGGCGAAGGGGGCGCCAGAAAACGCGGCGGGCGGGGTTCGCCTTCATTCCGCATTCGGAATGCCAGGCAAACCCCACCCGCTCGCGCCCCCCGTCCTTTCACGCCAGGCGAGGCGCGTTCCTCGGCGCGTGAACCAGACGATTGTGGCGGATGCTCCCGTGCCGCCCGCATACGTCGTGCCGTAAAGCCTGTCTGTCTCCTTCAGGTCGGGCCGGGGCTTCGTTCGCCACAGCCGGGTGTCCAAACGCGGAGCGGAGGGAGGCGGGAAAGAGATTCGGCGAAGATCGTGAAGGTGGGGGTAAGCGCCTCGACCGACTTCCTGTCTTTCTCAATCCCGATTCCGAACTCCGTCCGTGTTTCGCCCCCATAAGAGGCTGGATCGAGCGCGTCCGCGCGGACGAAAACCTGACGAAAGGCATGCGAAACCCTGACAAACCGGCGCTTCTCGTATGAAGCGGAAAAAATTGCAGGACAGGGTTGGCCACCGGGAAAGGGCTCCGGGCGGCCGTGTGGGGCGAAGTAGCGCAAGCGCCTTCCCTGCATTAACATCGACCGCAGGCTGACTGATGGGGCGGGTCACATCCAAAATGCCGACAGCGCAGGGTCTTTCCCGTGAATGACCGGTTCGCCCGGGCTGGCGCCATTGCCCGCGTCGAGCTCGCGCACGAGCCGGACTTCCATCTCGGGCGGATCGAGGTCCGACCCTCGCTGCGCGAACTGGCGGGCGACGGTTTTCGGGAAACGATCGACCGGCGGGTGATGCAGGTGCTGGTGGCGCTGGCCCGCGCCAAGGGCAAGGTCGTCTCGCGTGACGATTTGATCGAAAGCTGCTGGGACGGCGTGATCGTCGGCGACGAGGCGATCAACCGCTGCATCAGCCGGCTGCGCAAGGCTGCCGAAGCGAGCGGCAATGCCTTTTCGATCGAGACCTTGTCCCGGGTGGGCTATCGGCTAAAGGTTCCGGAAACGTCCCCGGCCGGTGGCGACGGCACGATCGTCACATCCGAAGAGGAACCGCTTGCCGCAACGGTGGCGCCGCCGATGGCGTCGTCCCCACGGATGGAGCCGCAGCACCCTGCGCTCCCGGTGATACCATCCGCTACGGATGCGCCGATCGCCGCTGGCCGCAAGCACGCACGCGTTCTATGGCCTGCCATAACCCTTCTCCTGGTGCTCGCGATCGCCGGGCTCTTGCTGCGAACGTTCTTCTGGCATCCCCGGCCAAACGCGCCGGCGGTCGCCGCCAACTCCGTGGCCGTGCTGCCTTTCGTGAACATGAGCGGAAATCCCGCCCGCGAAATGGTGTCCGACGGAATCTCGGAAGAGTTGCTGGACGAGCTTTCCGACGTCTCCGCCCTGCGGGTGGCGGCACGCACGTCGTCCTTCGCCTTCAAGGGCAAGAACACCGACGCCAAACAGATCGGCCAGGCCCTGTCGGTGCGTTCGGTGCTGGAAGGCAGTATCCGCGAGGACGGGCAACACATCCGCATTTCCGCGCAACTGATCAATGCGTCGGATGGATTTCGCATCTGGTCGGCGACGTATGATCGCCAGATGACCGGCATGCTGACGCTCGAAGACGACATCGCCCGCGCCATCACTGCGGCGATTACGCACGAGATTCTGCCGGCGTCTCGCCTGGCGGCCGGACGACCCGCGTCCATCGATCCCGAAGTCTACCGAAAATACCTCGAGGGGCTGCATGATTTGGGGCCGCGCGACGAAGCCGGCGTGACGAAAGCCGTGGCGCTGTTCCAGGACGTGACCGCGGCGCAACCGGATTTTGCGGCGGCCTTTGCCGCACTCGGGCGTGCCCTTATCAATGACGCCGAGAATCACCCGCAGCAAAAGGAACTGCTCGCGCAGGCGGAAGCCGCGCTCGCACGTGCCCTCACGCTCGATCCCAACAATATCGACGCGCTTGGCGCGCGCGCGGACCTCGCGCTGCATCGGCTGGACTGGGCGACAGTCGCCGCGGACACACAGCGCATGCGGGCCATCAGTCCCCACAGCAGCGCCGTGCTGCACGAAATGTTTCGCATCTATCAGTTTCTGGGTTTCCCCGAACAGGCGCTGGAAGCAGGTCAGGGTGCGGCCCTTCTGGACCCCCTTTCCGAAGTGGATCAACTCAATACGGCCGGCGCTCTGATTCACCTCGCGCGGTTTGAAGAAGCAGGCACGGTCGCCCGAGCCGCGCTCGAGCGTTGGCCTGGCGACGGCGTGATCCGCGCAATCCTCTGTACCGGCTACGCCCATTCGGGCGAGAGCGACAAAGCGCGCGCCATTGCGGCCCAATTCTCAAAGGCGAAGGACGAGGCCGATGCCAATGGCTGCCAGTTCGACATCGCCATGGGCCAGGGCAGGCTCGACGAGGCCCGCAGAATCACCAACGTCTTTGCCGCGCAATATCCCAACGGCCCCCTGCGGGCGGTGGACCTGGCCGACAATTTCGCAGTGATGGGAGACGCGCATTCGGCAGTGGAATGGATGGAGCGTGCCTATGCGCAACAGGATTCCTACATGTTCCAGGTGAAGTTCGACCGCTCGATCCCGCAAAGCGTTTTCGCAAATCCGGAATGGAAGGCGCTGATGCAGAAACCGCTGTTCCACGACTGGCAGGTGGCTCACGACAGGCTTGCGGTCGAATTGGGGGTGCCGGGATAGGGCCGGCGAATCCGTGGCGGGCGGACGAAAGAATCGCGGCCGCCTCTTTTCGCGGAAGCCGGTCGATAGTACCCTTCCGGCACTGCACGTCTGATTTCACGAGATTCGAATTCACAATAACTTTCGGGGGACACCATGACACGAACGATCGAGAGCACTCGCAGACGCATTTTCGGTTGCAGCCTTGTGCTTGGCCTCGCGTTGCCGCTGGCAGGCGCGTATGCGAGTGAAGTGACCATTTACGCTTTCGGGGGCGGAAGCGATGGCGGCAATCCGCCTTGCGGACTGATCTCGGGAGGCAAAGGTGTTGTTCCGGGAAAGGCGCTATTCTATGGCACAACACAAACCGGTGGCGCGGGATTCGGGACCGTCTTCCAGGTCGAAAGCAAAGGCGTCGAGACGCCGCTTTACACCTTCTCCGGCGGGAGCGACGGTGCCTATCCTGTGGCAAGCCTGATTGCCGACGCATCCGGCAATCTCTACGGCACAACGGAAGAGGGGGGTGCTTTCGGCTATGGTGTCGTGTTCAAGCTGACGCTTGGCGGTACCGAAACCGTGCTCTACACCTTCACCGGCGGCGCCGACGGCGCCTTTCCAGCGGCGAGCCTCATTATGGACGATGCCGGCAATCTCTTCGGCACGGCGCAAGAGGGAGGCGCGAATGGTGACGGCGTCGTTTTCGAAGTTCCGTCAGGCGGTGGCGAAACCGTTCTGCATTCCTTTGACGGGAGCGACGGCGCATTTCCGGTGGCAAACCTCGTCATGGACAAAAGCGGCGTTCTTTACAGCACCACGGCGGAAGGCGGCGCGAACAGTCTGGGCACCGTGTTCAAACTTGCGCCTGGCGACCGCGAATCCGTGCTGCATTCCTTTGCCGGCGGCAGCGACGGCGCGTTCCCAGTGGCCGGTCTGATCATGGACAAGGGCGGCAATCTCTATGGCACCACCGAGAGCGGCGGCGCGAGCAATGACGGTACCGTCTTCAAGGTGTCGCGCAAGGGCAAGGAAGCGCTGCTCTATGCGTTTGCCGGCGAAAGCGACGGCGCTTCTCCGGTTAGCGCGGTGACGAGGCAGGCAGGTTTTCTGTTCGGCACGACAAGTTCGGGCGGCGCAAATGACATGGGTGCCGTCTTCAAGATCCCAGTGAAGGGCGGCGACGATACCGTGCTCTTTTCCTTCACCGGCGGCAGGGACGGCGGCTCTCCCAGAGGGAGCGTTCTCGACATGGGCGGCAATCTCTTCGGCACGGCCTATGCCGGCGGCAATTCAGGCTGCGCTTCCGACGCAGGCTGTGGCGTCGTATTCGAGGTTTCGCCGAAATAGAAGCAGAGGCGGGGGGCAGGTTGTCCCCCTCGCCGGCCTCGTTTCTGGCATTTCGAGCTGTTTTGCCCTCGCGCCCCTACCTCTGAGTCGGAGTCTTCAACAGGTTGTTGAAGCGGGGATCGCCGCGCAAACGGTCGAGCTCCGGCTCGAGGCGCAGGAGCGCGGGCGTGATTAAGCCCGGACCTTTCAGCTGAGCTTCGATCTCTCTGATCGCCGCGCCGCGATCGCCAAAGCGCGCCATGAGATCCATGTGATTGTCTTCGGCGTCTGTGGCATCGAGCTGGTCGTTCATGCGTCGGAAAAGCGTGATCGACTCCTCCGAAGTTCGCAGGGCCATGGCGGTGTCTCCCATACCGGCGTAGGCCACCGAAAGCGGTATCAGGAGATCCGCGTTGTCCGGTTGCTTCTTCAGTTGGGCGAGCATGAAGGCGATCGCCCGCGCATAGCTCTCGCGCGCCCCTTTTTCGTCACCGCTCATGCGAAGAAGTTCGCCTAGAGCCACCCTGAGGACGAACGTCTCCGCTTCCGGATTCTCCCGTTCTTCCCCAAGGGCGATCAGACCGCGAAAGTATGCTGCCCCTTTGGCATATTGGCGCCGCAGCCAGAACTGCTGCATGATCGGCCAATACAGATTTCCGTCATCCGGCGCGGGGTGGACGTTGCGCAAGGTCATCTCGGCGCGGTCGAGTTGTCCGATCTCCTGATAGACGTCGGCCTTGCTCGCGAGAATCGTTCCATCGTCGGGCCAGATCTTGAGTGCGTCGTCGAGCACGCGGATCGCGCTCCCGAATTCGCGCAGTTCCATGAGGTCCCCCGCGAGAGCAGTCCGATGCGACGGGACCAGCGGATCGAGCAAGACCAGCCTTGCGAAGTCGGCAGCGCTTTCCTGCCATTTGCCCAGACGCCGCTCGATCAGTGCCAGCGCCTCGAGAGCTTCGGCGTTGTTCGGCCACCGCGCGTGCACTGCGGCGAGTTCGTGCTCCGCCGCCGGATAGTTCATCTCGCCATAGTAGAGATAAAATCCCATTGCGGCCTGCGTGTCTGCCGCGTTCGGCTGAAGCGCCCTGGCATGGGCGAGCGCTGCATGTGCCGCGCCGCCAAGAACCACTGGCATCTTGTCGCCGAAATGAATGTAGGCCTGCATGCGGGCAAGCCATGCCCAGGCCAGCGCGAAATTCGGGTCCGTCTGGACGGCCTGCTGCAGAAATTGAATGGCGGTCTGCACGCTCGCGTCATCGGTCTTGTGGGCGAAGGGAAGTGCATGAAGAAAATAGTCGTACGCTTTTGGGTCGGCAGTAGGCGGAACTGTTATCTCTCTGCGCTCGCCCGGTGTTATCCGCGCGGCAAGGGCCGCGGCGATGGCACTGGCGACATTGCTCTCGACCGAAAAGATATCGTCGGCCGTGCGATCATAGTCTTCGGCCCAGAGATGATCGTCGCTTGCGGCACGAATCAGCTGGACATTGATGCGGATTTTGTCTCCCGATTTCTGCACGCTGCCTTCGAGCACATTGGCCACGCCCAGCCGATGGGCGATCTCCCGGATGCCGACGGTTTTGTTCTCGTATTGATCGGCCGAAGTGCGCGAGATGACCCTGAGCGAGCCGATCTTCGCGAGCCGGGTCAGGATTTCGTCCTGGACACCGTCGGCGAGATAGCCTGTGTTCTTGTCGGAGCTCAGATTCTTGAAGGGCAGGACCGCAATGGAAGGCTGGAGCGTGCGCACAGATTGCACTGGCAACACTCGGCCCGCTCCGGTTCCGGTTTTGGTCCCATAAATCGCGAGCGCCACGGCCCCGATGAACAGAGTGCCCGCAACGACCATCAGAAACGGCCTGACGTAGCCGCGTCGCCCGGGCGTCTCGGCGGCCGGATCCGCGGGACCATCCTTTCGGAGCACGGGAGCAGGATCGCTCGCGAGGAGCCGGTAGCCGACGCGGGGAACCGTCTCGATCAGAAAGGCATCCTTGCCGGCGGCTTCGGCGAGATCGCGCAGCTTGAGAATGCAGCGGTTTATGGCGGCTTCGCCGACAATGCGGCCCTCCCAGCATAGCCGGAACAGCTCGTCTCGCGAGACCACGCTGCCGCCGGCGCCCGCCAAGGCCGCGAGCACCTGCATCACCCGAGGTTCGAGATGTTCCTTCCGCTCCTCCCAGCACACTTCGAGCAGAGACGGCCGGATCGTCATGGCGCCGAGCATGAAGTCCGGTTCCTCGGAGAGGCGGATCGGTTCTCGAGGTACGACCGGTTGAGAATGCTGATTCATCAGCTGTCCACTATCGAAAGGTTACGCGTCGATAGCGCGGCCGGCATTTCGAAAAGGGCAACGAAGCCTTCCCAATGCAGCGCAAGCCGGCGCCAACGGCGCGATTCGGAAACGGATTTAAACACCTGCGCAGTCATCACGGACACCCTCGAGAGCCACCGGGCCACCAGCGTGTCATCCTACCTGCTCTTTGGAGACTGCGCAGCCACATGCCCCTTCGCGTCCGACAATGCCGTCCCGGTGCCGCCGGTGGGTGGGCCGCGACCGCAACGTTTTCAGCGGCCTTTATCGCGTCGGAAGGCTTCGTCTTCCAGTCGAGATCGCCGTGCTGCGGTCGCGACTGAGCTTGCCTCGACCAATTCGAGCGGCGGCACCTTGGCCGGACCTGCACCAGTTCGATCAACCGAAGATGAATTCGGTAAAGGTGAATGCGCCCGGAACTCGGCGATACGTTCGCTGAAATCGTCGTCCTTCCGCTCAGTCGAGCGCGTGCAGCTTCACCGGCAGGAGCGACGGTGCCTATCCTGCGGCAAGCCTGATTGCCGACGCATCCGGCAATCTCTACGGCACAATGGAAGAGGGCGGCGCGTATAGCCAGGGGCCGTGTTTGAAGCCCCATCGCGGCGAGGAGAAAGCATTCTGCATTCCTTTGCCGGCAGCGATGGTGCGTTTCCGATGGCGAACCTCGTCATGGATGCGAGCGGCAATCTCTTCGGCACCACCGCCGACGGCGGTGCCAGCAATCTCGGTACCGCGTTCCGGCTTGCGCCGGACGGGGTGCGACGGTGACGATGGCTGTGGCGTGGTCTTCGAGGTCACGCCGTAGCGAAGGGCTCTGAGTCCTGGACGCAAAAAAGGGGCAAGGAAATATTCCCCTTTTTCGCTCCACCGTAAAGGCAAACTGCAAACTTCATCAGTAGAGCGCCGACGTTCGTTCGTCGCCGGTGTAATCGTCGATCAGAACGAGCACCGAATAACCGTCGGCCTTGGGCAGGCTTCCGTCCTCGGCGTGGACCAGCAACCCATCGCTGCTGACGGGACCGGAGCTGTCGCGATAGGCGAGGGCCGGCGCGGCGACGCGAAATGTGGTGCTCACCAGATCGAACAACGTATGGGCGTTGTCCGTCGCCAGACGCACGCAGCCGGCGCTGGCGCGTGTTCCCAGCTGGCCGACATCGCTGTCAGCGGTCCCGTGAATGGCGAGGCCCGTCTTGTGGCCGCCGGGTTGCCAATTGAAAAACATTGCGAAGGGCATCGGCTCATTCCATTGGGACGATGTGTGGTCGGCATAAAGGCGCGCGGGGTCCAGCTCAAAGAACCCGGTCGGCGTAATGGAACTCTGCAGGCGGCCGTGCGGGTCCTGTTCCAGACTTTCCCGTCCGGTGGACACAGGCCAATTGTAAAGCAAAGCGAGGTCGCCCAAATCGGTCCGGCGAAAGACATACATGCGCTGGGCGAAGGGTCCGCTGGCCGCCTTGTCGACATAGACGAACAGGCCAAAATTCTGCCGGAGCTCGGACGTGAGATGGACGCCCAGGCGCTCGGTCACGCGCGTCAGGTCCTGTGCGCCTTGTCCGCCTGGGGGTGTCTGGAGGGCCATGTCGAGGGAACTGGCTTGCGCGGCCGGTGCCACCCACAGGCCAAACAGCAGGGCCGCGGCCGGGATCCACCCAAATCGCCGAAGCCCGGGTTGGGGAAGAGTGCCGTCAGGCTTCGCCTGCCTTGTCTCGATCACCTGTCCGAACTCCGTCCGTGTTCCGAAGCCATCTGGGGCCGGATCGGGCGTGTCGGCGTGGAAGGAAACCTGACGGGGAGGGTGCGAAATGCCGGCAAACCGGCATTTCGCTGATGAATGGATCGTTAACGTGCGAGGCCGCCCGTCGGCCGGTAGGGGGGCGGGAGCGAGGACTTGGATCGTCTGGCCGTGCGGCGGTCAGGCAGACCGGGCTCCCGATAATCCTTTTTCAATCACGTTCGAAAACACATTGCTAAAGCCGATGGACCACACTGCTGATCCTGGTGCGGAGGTCTTTGCCATGACAGGAATTGTGTCGCCGATGACGGAGCTGATCCTCATCGCCGGCCTGACGTTCGTCATCGTTCTCGCGGCCAACAGCCTTTACAACTGGCTGGTCGAGCTCGATCGCCGGTGTGAACAGGCCTCAGCCGATATCGATGTCCAGCTGCGACAACGCGACGATCTGATCCCCAATCTGGTCGCGGTCGTCAAAGGATATGCCGCCCACGAGTCTGGCACATTGGAGGCCGTCGCCCGCGCCCGCAGTGCTGCCATGGCAGCGCCGGCCGGCACGGACCGGGCGCAGACCGAACTCGCCCTCGGCTCGGCGCTCGGCCGTCTCTTTGCGGTGGCGGAGCAATATCCGGATCTCAAGGCGTCGGCCGCGTTCCTGCAGCTGCAGGGCGAGATTGGCGATATCGAGAACAGGATCGCGGCGGCGCGGCGATTCCTGAACAATGCGGTCCGGGAATACAACACGACGCTGGCGCAGTTTCCGGCCAACGTCCTCGCTGCGATCTGCCGTTTTGCCCATCGCGATCCCGGCATCATCCCGCCCGGTTCCCGGGGGGCGATCGACAAGGCTCCTATGGCCGCGTTCTAGCAGCATGTTCAGGGCTTACGGGCTTCACGGCCATATCCGCAACAATGATCTGCGGGCGACCGCCCTGCTCGCGGGGTTCGCCGTCTATGTCGGCATGTTGTGGTGCGCGTTCTGCCTCCTGTTCGCGGCGACGGGGCTAGACATGCGCATGGTGACCTCCCAGTTCGACGCCGGTCACCATCTCAATGCCTCACATGAGATGTTCGCGCTCCGGACTGCCGAACATGTAGCGATCGCTTACGCCTGGGTGCCGGCGTTGCTTTCCATGGGCTGGCTCGCCTACGCCTATCTGGAGCGGGGGCGTCTGGTTCGCGAGAGCACCGGTGCGCAGTTCACGGCGCGCTCGCTCGAGCCCGAACTCTACAATCTGGTCGAGACACTGGCGATCGGCGCAGGCATGCCCATGCCGGCCATCGAGATCATCGAGACGGATGCGCTTAACGCCTATGCCAGCGGCTGGACCCCGGCCGATTCCGTGGTGGGTGTGACGCGCGGCTTGCTGCGGAGCCTGTCCAAAGGTGAACTCGAAGCCGTGCTGGCACATGAGATCACGCATATTCGCTGTCGCGACGTGCGGCTGATGACCGTAGCTGCGATCTTTGTCGGCTTTCTCGCGAGTGGCAGCCGCATGCTTGGCGCCGGGAAAAGCGGGGCGCGCACACGCAGCCTGCTGCTCCGAACGAGCGGCGCTGCCGGGATGATCTTCGTCGCCGGTGCCGCGGTCGTAGGTGTGCTGGCGTGGGTCCTCGGTTTGCTCAGCCAGTTCGCACTTTCCCGCACGCGGGAGTTTGTGGCAGATGCCGGCGCTGTCGAGTTGACCAAAAATCCCGACGCCCTGATCAGTGCCCTGCGAAAGATCTCTGCCCAAAGCGAAATGCCGGATCTCCCGACGCCACTTCGCCCCATGATGATCGCCTCGCCGTTCGATGGCTGGTTGGCGACACATCCGTCGATCGAAAGCCGAATCTCCGCGCTCGAAATGTATGCTGGCGACAGGTCTGGCGGGCTTGCGAGCGAGAAATCCCGCTTGCGCCACGATGGCGCGAGCAGTGCCGGCATCGCCAGTCAGGGTCCGAACCGGACATTCGGCCGCCGCGCGTCCGGCGCGTTGGCGTCGCGCCAACAGTTCCGCTGAAAGTATCGGGATCTTCCCGGGCGCAGTTTCGCCTTTCGCCCGGCTGCCAAAATCCGAACAGTCAAGCAGCGGCGGTCGCTAAACGCTGCATGTATTTATGCGACGTCAATGCAGCGGATGCAGCTTCACCGGCAGGCCCGAATATCCCTTCACGAAACTCGAATAGATGCGTTCGGGCTCGCCCACCACTTCGACGAGGGAAAAGCGCTTCAGGATTTCCTCCCACACGATGCGCAACTGCATTTCGGCAAGCCTGTTGCCGACGCAGCGATGAATGCCGAAGCCAAAGGACAGATGCTGGCGGGCACGGGGACGGTCGATGATGAAACTGTCGGGGTTTTCGATGGCTTCGGGATCGCGGTTTCCGGAAACATACCACATCGCGACCTTGTCGCCTTTGCGGATCGTCTTGCCGCCGATCTCGGCATCTGCGAGCGCAGTGCGTCGCATATAGGCGAGCGGCGTCTGCCAGCGAATGATCTCCGACACCATCGACGGGATATGCGCGTGATCGGCACGCAGCCTGTCATATTCGTGCGGATTCTCGTTCAGTGCGAGAACGCCGCCGGAAATCGAATTGCGCGTCGTATCATTGCCGCCGACGATGAGGAGGATGAGATTGCCCAGATATTCCATGCGGTCCATGTTGCGCGTCGCCGCGCCATGCGCGAGCATGGAGATCAGATCGTTGCCGGGCGGCGCGTTGACGCGCGCATTCCACAATCGCATGAAATAGTCGGCGCATTCGAGAAGCTCGGCACGACGCGACTCTTCCGAGTCGACGATGCCGGCGCCAGGCACGGCGGTGGCGACATCCGACCAGCGGGTCAGCTTGCGCCGGTCATCCCAGGGAAAATCGAACAGGGTGGCGAGCATCTGCGTCGTCAATTCTATGGAGACGCGATCCACCCAGTTGAACGTCTCGCCGAGCGGAAGTGAATCGAGAATCCAGCCCGCGCGTTCGCGGATGGTGCCTTCCAGCCTGGCGAGATTGTCGGGTGCCACGATCGGATTGACGACTTTGCGCTGGGCGTCGTGCTTGGGTGGATCCATCGCGATGAACATCGGAAGTTTGAAATCGTCCGGAGCATCGCGCAGCGTGATGCCGCCTTCGGATGAGAAGACTTTGTGTTGAGTCTCGACCTCCATGATGTGTTTGAATTTGGTGATCGACCAATAGGGCCCGAAAATGCTGTCGCGGCAGTAATGGACGGGATCGTCGCGCCTGAGCCGTTCGAAATAGGGCCACATCGTGTTGGTGCGGAAAAGTTCGGGCCGGCTGACATCGATCTCCTCGAGGGGGATGCTGAAGGCATCCTGGCGAATCGTGTCCGAATGGGCCGCGGCGGCGCTGTTCATGGGCGTTTCCTCGTGGCGATCTGGGCTCAATGCTACAGCCTTGTCAGGCTTCGTCCGGTGTGTTTTCGGGCCAAAAACGCGACCGAAGTGAAATTTTGCCCCGTTTGCCACAGTTTTTTGCGTTCGACGGCGTGAAAAGTCCCGAAAATCATATAGAACTTGATGGTCTGATTCGTTTTTACGAAGGGTAAAACTCATGGAAAAGCCTGCCGCCAAATCAGCCGCGGCGTCGAAAGCCGCCAAAGTCGAAAGCGTGACGCTGAAGCAGATCGGTGCCGATCTCGCCAAGAAACATGAAATGTCCAACAAAGCGTCAGGCCTCTACCTCGACGACTTTGTGGGGCTCGTGACCAAGCACCTCAAAAAGGGCTCACGCATCCGTATTACCGGGCTGGGCATCCTGTCGGTGCGCAAGCGTCCCGCGCGCATGGGCCGCAATCCCGCGACCGGCGAAGCGATCAAGATCAAGGCCAGCAAGAAGGTCTCATTCCGGCCCTCGAAAGAACTCAAGGAAGCCGTCTGAAGTCCCTGTCGCGGACTTCCCGGCCGCATAGCCAGAACGTTCGCATTGGCGTGCCGCTTCCGCACCGGCGGGAGCGGCACGTTTGTTTCAGGCTCGCCGGGATCGCGCGCGCAGGCGCTTTGGTTCCGGCCCGGCGAGCGTGACGGCGATCCAGTTCAGATTGCCGACATGGCGGCAGACGATCGCGAAGGCACCGGTGATTGGCACCGCCAAAAACAATCCGGAAGCGCCCCAGACCAGCCCCCAGAATGTCAGCGAGAGGATGATGGCGAGCGGGCTCAGATCCAGTGTGCGTCCGAGCATGACGGTGCTGACGATGTTGGCGAGCACGAAATGCAGTCCGCCTAGCACCACCGCGATGACGAGAAACGGCGCCAGTGTCCCGAACTGCAGCAGCGCCATCATCGCAGGAAGCAGCACACCTGCCGCGCCCACCGTAGGGATATAGGTGAGAAAGAAAAGAACGAGCGCCCAGAACCCGGCGAAACTGACGTTCATGAGGGAGAGGAGCGTGTAAGCTGCCAGGGCCATCACAGCGCTTAGCAACGTGCATACACCGATGTAGGCCTGCACCTGGCGGGCGATGGCGCGGATGACCTCGCCCATCTCGCTGCGGCGAACGGCATCGGCCTGAAGGCGGGCGAGCTTGTCCGGCAAATGCGGCTGTTCGGCGAGGAGAAAGCCGACATAGACCAAAACCATCGCCAGCGTGAAGACGAACGAGCCTGCAGAGGCCGCGACCTGACCAACCATGCCGGCGACTTCCGAGCCGCTAAAAGTGTCCGCGATGCTCGACAGGTGCCCGAGGTGCAAAAACATCAGCAGCGATTCGGCGAGACGCTGCAGCTTTGCCAGATACCCGGGTGCAGCCGCCGCCACCGCATCGGCTTCATTGCCCAGAATTTGCGCGATCAAATATAGCGCGCCAGCAATCAGCAGGAGCGAACTCGCCCAGGCAAGGGGGCGCGGCAACCGAAAGCGCGCGAGCGCGTCGGTCAGGGCGTTCAGGATCGCCCAGAGCAGGACCGCAAAGGCGAGCGGGGCCAGGAGCGGACGACCGGCGACGAGGAGGGCGAGGATAATGGCCGCGCTGACCAGCCAATGCGCCAAGGCGCGTGCGTCAACGCTCATGGGTGAACCCGACATGGCGGAATTCCTGAATCGCTCGCCCCATTTGTCCCCGATTGACCCACGGAGGCAATCGAGCCGTCCTTCCTGGGGCATTGAATGGGGTCGCCCCGTGGATGGTCCTGGCTCTCCCGTCTCCCTCGTCAGGGGGTTGGTTCAGGGATTTGAAAGACGGCGCGTGCGCGTGCGTAATGGCATTCTTTCAAATGTTTGCGCACCATGCGCACGGCTATTGCAGCCACTGCGACATCGTCGGTGAAGCCCAGCACGATAATGAACTGCGGCATGGCCGCTGCGGGCAGCACGAACCAGGCCAGCGCAGCCAATACAAGTCCGCGCACGCGGCCGGGCGTCGCTGGATCGGCGACGCAAAACCATGCGGCCGCGAGGTCCTCGACGAAGGGCACTCGCCCCGTCAGCTTCAGAAGCTTGGGCCACAGGCGCTCCTCGACAAGGCGCGCCTGTCGCGCGATCACAGCCGGTGAGCCCGAGATGCGGGCCATGAGCGAATTTGTCAGCATGGTTCTCAGACGCTGATTGTTCAGCCTCTGCGCATCAATGCAAAGGGGAAAGTGCGACGTTTGGCGATTTGGGCAAATCTAGCGCCCGTCTGGTGCCATCCTGGCGATCCCGACTTCCCCGGCAAATTTCTCCGGATCGTTAAGAGACTCTTTCCGGAAGGTGCCCCTAGCGCTCCTTGGCTGCGTGCGCGTGGCTTCGCGCTTCGTCCTCGGCGCGTCGAAGGTCTTCGCCTTCTTTTCCGTCCAGGGCGGCTTCGGCCTGTTTGCCCAGATCCGGAATTTGAGTTTTGTGCGCTTTAACGAAATCCGCCTGTTTGCGATCGAAATTGCGGGACGCCGTGTAGTTGCCCTCGCCGATCTCGCCCCTCGCGCTCCCTTTGCCGTTGGCGCTTTCCGGTTTCTCGCTGCTATCCTTGTGGCTCACGGCAAACTCCTTTTGGGGCGACCTTTGGGAAATGCCGCAGGCAGCCGCAGAGTTGCACCGCCCGCTCAACGCCGAAGAATCGGCTTTAGTGATGCTGCGAGGAAAGCAACCGCTCGTTCCTGTCCGGTTCGGACGAGCGACCCGCCTGGCGTTCGACCTGGTCGGCAAGCGTGCCCCAACTGGCGGCGAGGCTGAGAAAGCCCGCTTTGACCTCGGGTGCGGGAGCACCAATCGCCAGCCGCATCGATTCCTCGGCCATCTGGCGATAATGCCGGATTCGCGAACTTGGGGGGGCTGTAAGGGGCTGATTCAACGCACGTCTCCGTTCCATAGCCCAACGCGGTCGGGCGCAAACGGTTCCAAACGCCTCGGCCGAGGTCTCGCAGCACGTGGGCTCGACAGAGATAAGACGGCGCCAATAGAAGAACGGCGGCAGCATTTCTGCCGCCGCCGCTCCCCTGTCTTCATTCATATGATCAGAAGGGAATCCACACGCCGCCGTGGAAATAGCCGCGGCCGGTATGTTCATGCCACGTGAACTTCTCGCCGGCGCCCCAGTGCCAATTGTCCGGATGGACGACCAGGCCATATTCGGCGCGATAGGCGTAGTGGCGATGCGTGTGCCAGCAATCGCCTTCCTGATTGCAAACGATATAAGCGGCCGCGCTCGTCGCGGTGACCGCCAGCGTTCCCGCGGCCATTACCGCCGCGGCTGCCAGTTTGATGTACGTCTTCATGGAATTTCTCCCGTTCGTTGCCTGCTTGCGGGATCCGGAATGGATAAGCCTTCCGCCCCGAGCGGAGTGCGGCTCATCCGGACGAATTCCCCTCTTCAGGTTCCCGTCTGTGCCCCTCTTTCGATTCTTAACCTTTGATGGTTGCCAAGGCCAGAGGCAACTTTGCAAGGGCGGAGCGGTCATGGCGGCCGGGCTGGCGATACGCGACGCTTCAAACCAATATTGATCTTTTCATCGCGCCCATCCGTTATCCCGAACAGGCCTTTGATTGTAACGCGCCGTCTGGCGAAGAGGCAGGACGAGGGGCGTTGGCAGGCAATCCCGAAATGTTCACAGAGCCGGCGCGGTCGCTTCCGGACCCATCGATCGGCGATCTTGTGCGGATCGCTGCCATCAGCGTGATCGCGGCGCTCGTCGTGACGGCCCTTTATCTGGGCCGCACCGTGCTCGTGCCATTTGCGCTCGCGATCTTGCTCGGGTTCATCCTGGCCCCGATTGTCGGAGCTCTGGGACGGCGCGGGTTGCCGCGGATTGCCGCGGTGATCTGTGCCGCTGCCGTGGCGGTGCTGGTTCTGGGCGGCGTGGCAACGTTTATCGGTGTCCAATTGGCGCATCTGGCCGAGGCGGCGCCACGCTATGAAACCAATCTGACGGCAAAGATTGCCACCGTCCGCGACTCGGCCGCTCGCAGCGACCTGCTAAAGGACGCTATGGGCCTGTTCCGCAGTCTGGATGGCGCCATGTCCGGCACCAGCCCGCTTGCGCCCCCAAACCTCCTGGCGCCCGCCCGAACGCCTCGCCCGATTCCCGTAGAGGTCCGCAGTCCAGACCCGGGCCCCTTCGAGCTCCTGGAAAACATCCTGGTCCCCCTGCTTCAACCCCTGGCCACGCTCGCCCTGGTCATCGTCTTTGTGATCTTTATCCTGCTGGACAAGGAGGGTTTGCGCGATCGCTTCATTTCCCTCGCCGGCACGAGGGATCTGCGCCGCACCACCGCCGCCATCGACGAGGGCGCCGACCGGCTGAGCCGCTACCTGCTGCTCCAGACTTTGGTCAATGCGACCTTCGGCGTTGTCATCGCATCTGGCCTATGGCTGATCGGTGTTCCCAACCCTGCTCTCTGGGGCCTGATCGGCGGAATTGCGCGATTTGTGCCTTATGTGGGGGTTCCCATCGCTGCCGTTCTCCCTCTTGGTCTCGCTTTCGCCGTGGATCCGGGCTGGAGCATGCTTTTGCTCTCGGGCGCGCTTTTCTTTGGTACCGAGGCGATCGTCGGCCAGGCCGTCGAACCCTGGCTCTACGGGCGCCAGATGGGTCTGTCGGGAACCGCTGTCGTCATGTCGGCAGCGTTCTGGACTTCCGTGTGGGGACCGGTGGGCCTGCTGCTTTCGACGCCCCTCACAATGTGCCTCGTGCTGATGGGGCGTCACGTCGAACACCTGCGATTTCTCGACATTCTTCTGGGCGATCGTGCCGCCCTGGCACCCGAGGAAGCGCTGTATCTGCGCCTGCTCGAAGGCGATGCCGGACAGGCCGCACAGCACGCCGAGCAGCTGATGAAAGAAATCGCCTTTCTCGAGTATCTCGACACCGTGCTGATCAAGGGGCTCGCATTGGCGCAGGCCGATCTTGATCGGGGTGCGCTGGACGGCGCGGGCGCGGAGCGCATTCGGGCTACGGTCCATGGCCTGATAGAGAATCTCGGAGAGTTCGACGAACAGCCAGCAGCGGAGCCACAGACAGACATTCCACCGGTCCTCATCGTAGCCGGGCGCGGTCATCTGGATCAGGAAGCGGCCGGTCTGCTGGCGTCCCTGCTTCGGTTGCAGGGGATTGCTTCGCGTTTGATCGACGTCGAAGCGGTGTCTGCCGCCCGCATCTCCTCTCTGGATCCAGCGGGAATTCAAATCATCTGCCTTTCCTATCTGACGCCTGCCGATCAGCACACGGCGCGCTACCTCGCCAAACGTCTGCGCAAGCGCGTGCCGAATGCTTCCGTCATTGCTGGCTTCTGGAATGAAATTCGCAGCGACAGCGACTTTCTCGACTCATTGCAGACCACGCTTTGCGATCGCATCGCGACGAATCTCCAGGATGCCGTGGCCCAGATAGGATCGATTCTTACGAAATCGGCTGAGGCTGCCGACGCCGAAGCCACCGCGGCACCGCAAAATTGCGAACCCGCTGATGACGAACCCCAAACGGTGTAGCCCCGGCACGCCTCGGCCAAATCTGAACTTCACCGGGAACCGCAACAGCGCTGCGCCGTTTGTCCTGAGCCGGGTTTGCGAAGGAGAATGTCATGGCCACCACCGAAGGGCAGAAGCCCTTTCTCACCGATGTTACCACCTTGCGTGCGCGTGCGCGGGCTCATCTGGAAACGGGCAACGTCACGTCGACCTATGGCGGCGACGTGAAACAGGCCATCGATATCCTTCAATCTGTGCTGGCGACCGAACTGGTCTGCGTGTTGCGCTACACGGCCCATGCCATTTCGGCCACGGGGATCTCGAGCGAAGGCGTCCGCAAGGAATTTGCCCAGCATGCGAAGGAAGAACAGGAGCACGCTCATGCGGTCGCGGAGCGGATCAATCAGCTCGGCGGCAAGCCCAATTTCAACCCCGAGGGATTGCTGAGCCGCTCGGCGTCGCAATATGTCGAGGGCGAGAACCTTGTCGACATGATCCGGGAGAACTACGTGGCCGAACGGATCGCCGTCGACCACTACCGCGAGCTCATCCGCTTCTTCGGCAATGACGATCCGGCCACTCGCGCGATGCTGGAGTCCATTCTGGCGGTGGAAGAGGAGCATGCCAATGACATGCACGATCTTCTCGTGGCCCATCAGGGCAAGCCAATGTTGTCGCAATAGCTCAGGCGGATTTTTCGAGTTCGATCCGGCGGGGAATTTCGATGGCAAAGACCCACGCGAATCCGATGGACAGATAGAGGCTGATAACCTCGGTCGGTATCAACCAGTAAAGCGCTTCGCGCCCCCCCAGCAGCAGTATAATGCCTGCCACTACCGGCAGGAGCATGGCGACGTGCAATAGAAACTCACGCACCGCGCGAACGGCCCTGGAGCCAAGGACGAACGAATTTTCGTCCTCTGGAAAATAGTGGCCGAAGGTTCTTATTGCCGCGAACACGGCCACGCCGATCCCGATGAGTTCCCAGGCCAGCGCCTGGGGTGGTTGCCCCGGAACGATTCCGAAAAGGCCGATCAGCAGCGCCTCGAATTGCAGGAGCAACGCTGCCCAGGCGCGATAGAGATAACCGCGGCCTTGCAGCAGATGATTGAGGCTGATCGTGACGCCGACGTACAGAAGGCCCACAAGCGTCGCGCTGACCTGTGCCTCCGTGACGAAATAGTCATGCCACGCCAGAATGTCCGCCGCCGTCATGCGAAAGCGCCCCCGAGCCGCTGTCGTTTCTGGATTGAGGCGACCTTTGCCTCCGGCGTCAAGCGTCGGCTGGCAGGTTGACAGAACGGACATTTGACGGCCCGATGGCAACGTATCGTGCTGGTGGCGCATGCGGCTTCTTTTTCTCTGTCTGGCGGCGATTTGTGTCGCGACGGTCACTGCGGCGGCACCGGCTTTCGATCCCAAACCCTGGATCGCCGACCTCGCACAGACGCGTGCGGCGCTGCTTGCCAAATACGCCAATATCGAGTGGGTCGTGGAGCAGCACGAAGTCGATCTTGCCGCGCTTTTTGCCGACACGCAGATGCGACTCCAACATGCAGGGAGCGACGCGGAAGCGCGCGCGGCATTCGACCGTCTCGCCCGCAAGATCGGCGACGAGCATCTCGGATTTCGCTGGCCCAAGGACGGGCCGGAAGCAACCGCGTCGCCCGACCGCTGCGTGGCGCTTGGCTATGACGCGCATTCGCGCGGCGCGCTGCTGGCGGCGGAGGCGGAGGGCTACCGGCCGCTCGCCAATGCGCAGGCCGACGAGTTTCCCGCAGGCCTGCTCACGGTGAACGGCACCAGCATCGGCGTGATCAAGATTGGCGTGTTCATGCCACAGGGATATCCCGCGCTCTGCAACGAGGCCGTCAGGGCTTTGTCGGTTCCCCCCGACAAGCCGTGCGACGACGCCTGCAATGACCGCATCGATAGCTGGGTCTCCGATCGGTTGACGCACGATTTCGCGACTCAATTGTCGGCGCTGAAAGATGCGGGCGCGACGACGCTGGTGATCGACATTGCCGGGAACGGCGGCGGCACGGAATGGTCCGAAGCCGTCGCACGCATGGTCACCCCGATCCGCCTTAAGGCGGAAGAACTGCGCTTCGTGCGCGGCGAGCACTGGACGAAACGCTTCAGCGATGACGAAGCCGAATTGCGCGGCGATGCGCAAAAGGCCAAGGGAGCCGACCGTGCCTTGTTGCTCTCGCTGGCCGATCAGATCGAGGCGCGCAAGCGGGAGGCGCTTGCGCCCTGCGACGTGTCGCCCCTTTGGAGCGGCGAGCGGCCGGCATGCTCCTGGCTCGGCAAGGGATTTTACGCCACGGGCCTTCTCGCCTCGGCAGACCCGGCGGCATTGCGCGGCAAGCCCTGGGCGCCGCTGCTGTTTTCGCCAATGGAATTTCCTTATGCAGAGGGCGTCTGGCGAGGACCTCTGATCGTGCTGATGGATCGCGGCGTCGGCTCCGCTGCGTCCGAATTTGCCGCAGAGCTGCAGGACAATCGCGCGGCCGTCCTCATGGGTGAGCCATCGGGCGGCGGCTGTGGTCACACCGATGGCGGAACGCCCACCATTCTGCAGAACAGCAAGGCCGTGCTCAGCGTGCCGGATTGCGCGCGTTTCCGCGCCGACGGCACCAATGAGGCGATGGGCATTCAGCCCGACGTGCTGGTGGGTTTCATGGCCGAGGATGGGCCGCATCTGCAGGCGAAGCGTTTCCTCGCGCACCTGCCCGAGGCGCTCGACCGCGCAAGCCGGCTTGCGGGCGCGCACTGAATTGCGCGCCTCGGCAATGGTGCAAAAGCAGCAGCAGGGCTAGATTGCGCAAGGGCCGTCACGGAATGCGCGCATGCCAGGATCGTATCGTTCACCGCTGACAGGCATGATGCGCTGCGCCGCTGCGGTGTGCGATCTTGCGTCGCGGACCGGCGCGCCGCTCGACGAAGCCAGTTCCATTTTGGCAGCGGCATCTTCGCCAGTAGCGCGCAGGACCATCCTTGCCGGTGCTGCGGGTCTGGCGGCCGGCCTGACGTTTTCCGGGCGCAGTCTGGCGATCGGCCAGCCGCGCGTGGCGATCATCGGCGCCGGCGCCGCAGGGCTCCGCTGCGCGCAATTGCTGTGGGAGAAACGTGGCATCACCGCCAAGGTCTTCGAGTGGAACGATCGTGTCGGCGGCCGAATCCAGACGCTGCGCGACTATTTCGCGAACGAGCAGATCACCGAGCAGCACGCCGAATTCATTTCGACCGAACACACAGCGACGCTGAAGCTTGCGCAGACGCTCGGCCTCACGCTGGAAAACACCAACGCGTATCCGCCTCACAAACAGGACACATACTGGTTCGATGGCGCGCGCTATACCCAGAAACAGCTCAATGCCGACTGGCAGAGTTTCGGCTGGAAGCTGTTCCGGCATGCCGTAAATCTGGCGCCGCATGCGAATTATCGCAGCTATTCCAAAACGGCCTATGAATGGGACCACATGTCGGTGCCGGAGTGGGTCGACACCTATGTTCCCGGCGGCGCGACAAGCGCCTTCGGCCGTTTGTGTTGCGCCGATGTCGTCAGCGAATATGGTGGTCCGCCCGAACACCAGTCGGCGCTCAATCTCCTTTACATTCTTGGTTACGACGCGAGCTCCGAAGCTGGCTACCAGCCGATGCAGCATCCCGTGCTCGCGGGATCGAACGAGAAATGGCACATCCTAGGCGGCAACGACCAGTTGATGACCGGTTTGGCAGCGCGTTTGCCAGGCGGCGCCATTCATCTTGGTCATCGCCTCGTCGCACTCTCGGAAAACGCGGATGGCAGCTATACCTGCACTTTCGCCCGCGACCACGGCACGGCGGAATTCGTCGCCGATCACGTCGTGCTCACGCTGCCCTTCACGACGCTCCGCGACGTCGATCTTTCGGCAATCAAACTCTCGGCGCGCAAGCGGCTGGCGATCCGTTCGCTCGATCTCGGCAACAATGCCAAGATCCAGATCCAGGTGAAGGGGCGTCCGTGGACACGCGACGGCTATACGGGCGACATCCTGTCCGATGTGGCGCCCGATGGCGGCTGGGACGGAAGCTACTATCAACAGGCCAAACGCCCCGGCGCCACGGAGATTTTCGTCGCCCTCCCCGGGGGTGCGGACGGCAGGCAACTGGCCCACAAATATGGTTTGCAATTCGGCGACTTCGAAGGGCCGGCGCCGCAGGCGCTCGTCGACGATACGCTGGCCGCGCTGGAACCCGTCTTTCCGGGCGTGAGCGAGGCGTGGCGCGAAGGACCGAAACGTGCCTGGGTCAATGACGGCAACATCGATCCGCATCTGCGCGGCGCCTGGTCGCAATACAGGGTTGGCCAATATACCGGCTTTTCAGGCGTCGAAGGCGAAGCGGAAGGCAATATTCACTTTGCGGGCGAACACACCTCGGCCGCGTTTCAGGGCTATATCGAAGGCGCCGTGCGCAGCGGCGCCCGGGTTGCCCAGGAGATCTGACGCAATGTTGCAAGGCTTTCCCGGCGGCCAGGCCTGCGGAACAGGCAGCGGTTTCAGCCGTTAAGGGACGATGCACCGATGAGGCAATGGCATTGAACGACGCGAACACAGGGAATTTTGGCGCTGGCGCAGGGCGATCAAACGCTTCCACGCAGACGGACGATATTAGCGGTGCCAAGCGGGAAAGCCTTTGTGCTGAATTCGAGGCCTACATCGCTGCCAAGCCTCTTCGCGCCATCATCGTTGCCTTGATGTCCGGCATTCTGGTCGGCCGCCTCATCCTCTGAAGGATCGCAAGGCGCACGGGTTTCAGTCCTGCGGACGGCAGAGCGGAGCAGCGCCGATAAGTGGTGACGTGCGCGGCCCCTCCGCCGTCAACCGGGTTTCTACCGGATATTCGATTGCCGACGGATCTTCGAGCACCTGTTTGGCAAATTTTGGCGTGCGGCGTTGTTCTTGCGCATAGAGCGCGCGACAATCGGGCATCGGAGCGCGCAAGCCCGTGGCTGTTTCAATCTGTTTCCAACAGTCGGCGGCATGTGCGCTTCCGAGCGAACATTTTCCGCCGAACACGCGTACGTAATGCAATGTCAAACCTTTCGCCGAGGGCGTGATCGTCATCCATTTCCTGGCGACGTCGTCGAACAGTTTCTTCGCGTCCGGTGTGAAGACGGCAAATCCCAGGCCTCCATTCCAACCATCGTCGGCATCGAAGAAAAGATAGTTGCCGACGGCGCCGGTAAAATATCCCGTCCACAAATCGGGCGGAACGACACGCTCATCGGGCGCGTCGGTCTTCCTGCACGCGGCTCGTCCATGTGGTCCCGGTAGAATCGAAAGCTGGTCGGCGCCTTCCTGGCCGGTGTCGATCTCCTTTACGGCAAAGCGGGGAAAGTATGTGCAGCGCACTTCCGGCTTTGCCTGCGGATTGTCCGGATCTGCCGGCAGAAGAACGTGAACCGTTTTGAGCGGCACCTCGAACAGAGAAACGTCGTGTGGTGCCGCACTCGCGGCGCATCCTGCGAATGCCAATCCCAAAAGACCTGCACCAGGCCCTGACTTGAGCATGCTCCACCCCTGTGCCCTTCTGGACTATAGTATGCGCCGTTTTGACTCCGTTGTGCGAGACGGGAAGGGTGCCCCTCCTGACAGCCAATGAGGTCGCTTCGACATGGGAAAAAGCGATGAAAATTCTGCTGTTGGTTCTGGGCGTGGCGAGTGTCCTGATGGGCGGGCTCTGGATGGGGCAGGGGGCCGGCTACATCCACTGGCCGGCTTCGAGCTTTATGATCAGCGAGACTCGATGGATCTGGCGTGGTGCCATCCTGCTGCTGGTCGGCGTAGCCCTGATCGTCTGGTCACGCCGAAGAGTTTGATGGACCGCGCCCCCGCTAGCCGACAAACGGCACGAGCATCTTCACGCGCCGAGCGTAGGCGTCATAGGTCTCCGCGCCGAGCTGCGCGCGGATGAATCCTTCCTCGATCCTGGCCGTCATCGACAATCCCACTGTCATACATGCGAATCCCGCAAGGGCCAGCAAGTTCGCCCGCTGGAGCGCCGTCATGAGCGCCGCAAAGATAATGCCGCTATAGATGGGATGGCGCACCAGCGCGTAGGGTCCGGTGTCGATCACGCGATGGCCTTCTTTCAGGGTCACAAACCCGGACCACAAACGCCCCAGGTGCAGCCGCGCCCACCAGCAGAATGCAAATCCCGCGGCTACCAGCACAAAGAACGCCCATTCCATCCATATCGGCGCAGTCCACCATTGTTGTGTGAGCGCCGTCGTGAAAGGAATCCCGAATAGCGGCCCTCCGGCTCTCGGCATCACAAGTATCAGCAGCATGCCGACAGAAAGCAGGAAGCGGTGCAGGCCGAACATGTCGGTCTTCATCTGGACTTTCGTCTTGGCCGACCACGCCACCGCCGCGATCCAGGTGATGTACCAGACGATCCAGAGCAGATCGGTGGCGAGCTTTGCCGTCATGCACTTTTCTCCGATGGCCGGAGTGTAGCCGGTGTCTGGGCGCGCGCGAAATCCGCGCATCTGGCCGGCTGACACTTCGGAATAAATCTCCACGGGGTTTCGTCCATGAAGATGCGGCAACACGTTGGCGCGGGTGATGCAGGGTCACCCGTCCTTCCAGTGCCGTGCGCAAATTCATCATCGGAGGGAATGTATGACGATATCGCGGCGACATCTGTTCAGGTCCGCGGCGCTGACCGCCGGAACACTCGTTACCGTTGCTGCCGCCCGCAGCGCCCTGGCGCGGTCCGCATTGCTGGCGGACGATTCCTCCGACTCGAGCAAGCCTTCCAAATCGGCTGCCGGCTATCAGGATGGCCCCAATGGCGATCAACGCTGCAGCGTGTGCGCCCATTTCACTCCGCCTACGGATTGTCAGGTGATCGCCGGGCGCGTGACACCGACAGGCTGGTGCCATCTCTTCCAGGCAAAGAACGCCTGACGCCAAAGCGCTGCGATCGTCGGAAGGCTATGTGCGGCGAGGCTGCGGCGTGAGCAACACGAACACCGCAATGCCGCCAAGCGCGGATGCCACGGCGCCGGCGATCGCCGCATCATGAAACGCGTCGTACAGCGCCGGTCCTGTTGCCGCCAGCACACCACCCAGCAGCGCCGTGGCGATCAGGCCGCCGGTCCGCGATATGGCACTATTGAGCCCCGACGCCGATCCCGTATGCCGCGCATCGACGGACGAAAGTACGGCGGTAGTGAGCGGTGCGACGGCACCGGCCATGCCGAGCGAAATCACGAGAATGGCTGGCAGCACGCCCGTCCAGTAGGACGTTAGCGGCGTCAGGCGGAGCAGCAGCAGAAACCCCGCGCCGACGAGAATGGGGCCGATGGTCAGCAGCAACCGCGGGCCACTGCGTCCTGCGATCCCGCCCATGACGGGTGAGGCGAGCGCGATGACCAGCGGAAACGGTAACAGTGCGGCCCCCGCCACGGTAGCCGAGTAGTGCGCTCCGCGAATGAGCAGATAGGGCACCATCACCAGCAGGCCGCCCAGAGCGCCGTAAAGCAGAAGCGTCAGCACCGAAAGGCCGACAAAGCTGCGCGATCCGAACAGGGCCAGTGGCATCATCGCTCTGTCGCCGCGCGTGTGCTCCACAACCAGGAAGAGCGCCGTGCAAACAACGCCGCTTGCGATGGCAGTTACCGCAGCAAGAGACCAGCCGGCCGGCCCCGCACCCGTGGTCAATCCCCAGGTCAGCAAAGCCAGTGCCGTCGTCGCGAGGAACGCCCCCGGCAGATCAAGGCGTGCGTCGTCTTTGGCCCGTGGCGGGTCGCGCACGAAGCCAAGCGCCAGCACGATGGCGGCCAGTGCCACCGGCAGATTGATGAAAAAGATCATGCGCCACCCGACGCAATCGATCAGCCAGCCGCCGAACACGGGGCCGATCGCGGCCGTCATGGCGCTGGCGGCCGACCATGTGCCGATGGCGCGGCCACGTGCCTCGCCGGCGAAAGTGTTGCCGAGAATGGCGAGGCTGTTGGGCAAGAGGAGCGCCGCGCCAATCCCCTGACAGACTCGTGCCCCGATGAGCCACGCAAGCGACGGTGCCGCGCCGCAAAGTGCCGAGCCGGATGCAAACACTGCGATCCCCGCAATCAGGATGCGGCGGCGGCCAAAACGGTCACCGAGCGCGCCACCGAGCAACAGCAGCGCGCTCAGCGGCAAGAGATAGGCATTCACGATCCATTGCAGGTCGGCCGCATCGCCGCGCAGCGCGTGGCCGATCGCAGGCAGGCCGACATTGACGACCGATCCGTCAATGAAGGCGAGGCTGGACGCGAGAATGCAAGTGACGAGCACGAGGCCCGGATGGGAGGCGTTTTGCCGGAAGCGGGAAGCCTCCACCGCGCAGCGATCGCCTGCTCCGATCCCGTTCACGCCGTTCTCCCCGGTTTGCTTTGTGGGGGATCAGCTTTTCGCGCGCACCGGCAACGGCATGTTGCACACGCCGATATGGCCGGGTGCATTCTTGTACCAGGGATCCGGACGCATGCGCCGTTCCTGCAGGAGTGTGGCGAAGGTCTTGCTGTCGGTGCGCAGGGCTTCAAACTTCGGGCGTTCGGCAGCCGGAATATCGCTCGCAAGCCGGATCGAGGCGATCGGAATGCGCTGTTCGGGTTTGGCATAGAAGCCCAGCGCCGCCGTGCCACGTGGCAGCACGGAAAATCGCTCGATGCCGTCCACCACACGGCCGACCAGCGTGACATTGCGGTCGAGGTTGCGCGGCGATTGTCCGATCACGGCATAAAGTTCGCTGCCATTGCCGGAATCGGCCGCCACGTCGCGGCCAACGCCGACCATGCCATAGCAATGGGTAAGCCAGGCGCGGTCATGGGCCGGATCGCGCGCGACGGGAAAGCCGCCGGCGAACCCCGTCTGCGGCGCATAGGTGTCGGGGTCTGCGAGCGACGTAAAGGCGAGGCCGGTTGCGCTGCGATCGAACTCGGCCGGGATTTTTGCTTTCGCGCCACCGAGCGTGTGGGGCTCGCCATGCCCTTCGCCCCGCGCCCATTGCACGACGTAGTTGTCCTGTGCCCGCACCACGAAGCTGCCATCGAAATAGTGGGCGCGCACGAGTGCCTTGATGTTGGCGACCGCTTGCGGCGCGAAGGCGGGCGCCAGCTCGATCGTCACGCGCCCGGCCGGCAATTGCAGGATCAGAAGATTGGAAGGATCTAAAGGCCGCCAGTCGCCGTGCGGCGAGGCAGCCAGAATGTCGGTCATTGATGGCGGCGCCGCCGGTGCCGCGCCGAGCGACAGCAGACCGAACGCCACCACACCTGCAATCGAAACTGTTTTCACGCGCCGTCTCCCGCCGTACCGCAAATCGCGCGCGAGTATACTCGGTTGCGTTCGGGAAAAGGAAAGCCCGGCTCAATTGTCCACTTTGGGACGCATCGCAAAGAGGATATTCAGCGAAGCAAGGATCGCGGCAAAGGCTATCGTATAGCGATCCAGATACAGACCGAACGCGATGGCGGCGTAGCTCCAGGCGAGGAAGCTCGCCCCCAGGAACAATTTGTCCTCCAGATTGAGCACGTAATCCTCTCGCATTTCGTCCATGAGGCCCTGATTGTCCACGGTCGCCCCGCTTCCGTCCGGCCGGACTTTGCCAAGCCCGGTTTGACCAATGGCTAACGAAATGAGTCGCATTTGCCCGAATAGTGCGGAATCGAGGACGAAAGCGCGTCAGGAGGCGGCGCGACCATCCTGCGGCTGGTGCGTGACAAACAAATTCCCGCGATGCGGCAGGCGATCCCGCGGACGCCCACGCAGATTTCATCGCAATGTGCACGGTTCGTCGAATACAATTTCGGCCTCCAGATGGGCGGGCTGACCTTTGCGGACGCCAGGTCCACGCGCAATCTGGCGCAATTCTACAATCTGTCGAAAACTCCGCGACCCTTTGTGGCCATTCCTGCACCCTCCTTCGATTCAGTCGTGCCTCCCGGCACGCTCAAGCTCGAGCCGCCGGACGACGACTGAAGGCATTGTCAGAACAGTTTTCGAGTCCGCCCACGTATCGCGCCCACTCTGGAGAGCTCTGTTTCTTCGGCCCTGGACAGGTCAAGGCGTCCAGCCGTGTTGAATTGACTCTGCGCTTCATCTTCTCGTCCCGCAAAAAGCAGCGCTTCGCCCCATTTGAGATGCAGCCGTCCCCAGTTGGGCGCGTATGTGCTGGCTTCTTCGAACTTCGCCAGCGCGAGGTCGGAGCGGTTCTTCTGCATCAGCGCTTCGCCCCACATTTCGAGCGGATCGGCGAAGTGGGGCCCTTTCACATTCGCCACGTGGAATTTGGCGATGGCGCCGTCGTAGTCGCCGTGGCGCAGAAGCATCTCGCCCCAGAACGTTTCGGCAAACGGTTCGTGCGGCGAACGGGCGGCGACCATGGCAAAGTCGCGCGCTGCTGTTGCGCCGTGTCCCTCCAGCGCTTCCACTCTTCCCCGGTCGCGCATGCAGATGTCGCAGTCCTGCGGCAGTCCGGCGAGGATTCTGTCTGCCGTCCTGAAATCGCCCGTGCGCGCAGCTGCATAGGCAAATTCGGGAGAAAATTGTATTGCGGACCATTTCTGATCCGGTTGCGTGTCGAGAATGGCATTGGCTGGGGCGCCATCTTTGACGGCGGCAGCCCAATCGCCTTCCGCCAGGTCCATGGTGAATGCGGCCATGGGCCTTTGCGGTTCCGGCCGGCCGCGCAAATCCGTCGGTCCGATGGCAGCGGCGAAGTGGCGGCCGCTGGTGAAATCGTGATCCGCCGCCGCGTCCGAAACCGCTGATGAGGCGCTGGCGTCGCGCAACGGCCCGTAGCTGGCCAGTTGCGTCCAGGCCCGAATGGCATCCAAGAAATCGCCGGTGTATTCATCCCGATAGGCTTCGAAGCTGAACCGCAGGAGCACGGCCTGATCGGCGCCCGAAGATTTTCCAAAAAGCCGGACAGCTGCGTCGAGGCCCGCGAAGCCGGCTTCGTCGTGCTGGATGTTGCTCTCCGCCACGCCGAGCCACGCATGCGACAACGGGCTGTCGGGATCGAGACGCACCGCTTCGCGCCCCTTCTCAAGCGCATGGTACATGTCACCCTGGAAGAAGTAGACCTTCGCCCATTCCTCGTTGGCGAGCGCCCTCGTTTTGGTCGTGCCCTGCGCAGCAAGATTTGGAAGCAGCGAGCCGGCCTCAGCAAAGCGCTGCTTGTGAACGAGGTATTCGACATAGCGATAGGGCTGGGCGGCCGCGAAAATCTGCTCTGCCGATTTGGTGACCAGGCTTTCGAGTTGGGCCTGTTTTCCCGCAACGGTCGTGCCCGGCTCGGCGCCGAATCGCGTGGTGAGCGCATAGCCCGCTCCCGCATGCACGAGATCGCCGGTGACATGGACTTCGTGACCCAGCCATTCGCGCAGATAGCGTTTCAACTCGCCAAGGGATATGCCGGTGGTCGGAATTTCGACGCGCACGTCGCTTGCCGCGTCGCCGCGATAGGATGCTGCGCCTTGCGAGAAGGCGACGGTTTGCGACTGCATGGCGCCGAAGCGGTCGAGGATTCGTCCGGCAAGCACGCTGCCGGTCATGCCCGATTGCGCGACGTCCGGCGGAACCGAGAAGGCATCGACCACAAGATCATCGTCCTGGGTGGCATTCCACACCATCGTGAGAAGACCACAAACGACCAGCAGGACGACAAGAAAGCCCGCGATTTCCAGCGAGAATTTCGTATAGTCGCTGAAGCGGCGAAAGCGGAGATGCGATAGCTCGAAATCGTGCTTCCTGTGCAGCACGCGCAGCTGCAGGTCGGCGATACGGCTTTGCTTTCGCAAATATTCGCGCGCCTCGACGGTGCCGCGATCCCGTTCGGAGAGTGCGATCTGCGCCGCCAGCGCATCGCCGCTTTCTTCCGGCGCGTCGGGCTCGTCGTCGAATTCATCGGCCATGATGCGCCATCCACCTGGACAAATCTGCCCTGTCTGCGGGCGCGAGATCGAGACGCGACGCTGCGTCGAACTGGCTCCACGCCTCGGTTTCACGTCCCGCGTAGACGAGCGCGTCGCCCCATTTGAGGTGCAGCCGTCCCCAGTTTGGCGCGTATGTGTCGGCTTCTTCGAACTTCGCGAGCGCGAGGTCGGAGCGGTTCTTCTGAATCAGCGCTTCGCCCCACATCTCGAGCGGATCGGCGAAGCGGGGACCTTTCGCGTGAGCGGCGGCAAATTTTGCGATCGCCCCGTCGGCATCGCCATTCGCGAGCAGCGTCGCGCCCCAGTCGACATAGGCGAAGGGAATGGATGGTGCCGCCCGAACCGACCGTGCAAACCAATATTTCGCGCCGGAGGCGTTGTGCTCGAGTCCGTCGATCTCACCGCGCGCCGTCTCGCAGAGCACGCAATCCCCCGGCGTCCGGTCGATCTCGGCATGCGCCTCATGAAAGGCGCCGGTATGCGCCAGGGCGACGGCGAGCAGCGGCGTGATCCCGGTTCTGAGTTCGATCTCCTGCGTGCGCCGATTCAGGGCCGTAGCGTTCGCGCCGTAAGCGCGTGCGTCGGCTACGGCCTGCCGCCAGTTGCCGTCTGCCGCATCCGCAAAATAGTGCGCTCTGTCGAGGAGAGCGGGGTCCACCTGGTCCATCGCATTGGCCGCTGCAATCAGGGCGCGGCTGCGCGCGATGTCATGCAGGCGCGCGGCGTATTCTGCCCGGCCGAGAAGCAACTCGGAACGGCTGCACCACCCGCAGAGATCACGCGCAGCATGGTCGAAATCACCTGTCGCGGTGTGAACGTCCAGGCGCGCGATTTCCACGACCTGCCCGAAGCCGCTGCCTTCCTTCCAGGCATATTGCTCTCCCTGCTTGAACCCCGGAATGAGCCGTGCCTCTCGCAGCGCATCCTCGTCATGCCCCATGTCCCTGAATACGGCCTCCATTTCCATGTGAGGCGGGAGTGCTTTTGGATCCACGTCGGCCGCGACTCGCGTGCGCCGCAATGAGAGCGGCAGATCGCCGATGTAATTTCTTGTCCAGTTCCCCCACAGCGCATATCCGTCCGCCAGCATTCCCGGGCTGTCCGCGATCCGGATGAGATGCTGTATGGCCGCACCGGCGTCCGAAGGACGCTTCTTTCCATAGAGGAAAAGCACGTAGTTCGACGGATCGACGTCCTGGAACACATGCTCCGCAGCCAATTGTTCGAGCTGGTCGAGATTGGCCGCCGGACCTTCGAAGGTCGTCGCATTGGTGCCGTCCAGCGCCACCGTCAGCGCGATCCTGCCGCTGCCAGTGATGCGCAGATTGCCGCTCAGATGGCGTTCGTGTCCCAGCCATGCGCGCAGATAGCGTGAGACCTCTGCAAGCGAGACGCCGGTGTCGGGAATCTCGACCTTGATCTCTTCGTCGCGCTCGTTCTTCACATCCTTTGAATGAGCGATCGAATGGGCGTTGGCGAAGTCGCGCACGGCCGCAATCCGGTTCGTCAGATCGTCCGCGATCACATCGCCCGCCATCCCGGCCTGGGCGAATTGCGGCGGTACGGAAATGGTATCGACGACCATGCCGTCGGACCGGCTCGCATCCCATACGGCGGCCGCGCAAAGCACCACGAGGAGCACGATGATCAGGGCGATGCCGAACTCGAATGTGAGTTTGAGGATGTCGCTCAGATGGCGCACGCGCAGCGACCAGTGGCGCAACCTGTCTTCGCGCAGCAATTCGTCGGCCTGCAGCCCCGCGAGGCGCGTCTGCTCCTTCAGATAGGTTTCGGCCGCCTCGCGACCGGCCGCGGACAGCGCCCAGTCGCTGCCGCTTCCGCTGGGGCTCGCCCCGCCGCGTTCGGTGCTTTCCTCAGCCATGCATCATCCGGGCGAGAGATTTCTTGTCGCCATCGGAAAGATCGAGCATCGCGGCCATCGCGAGTTGTCTCGACGCTTCCTCTTTCTTGCCCACGTAGAGGAGTGCCTCGCCCCACTTGAGATGCAGCCGTCCCCAGTTTGGCGCGCCTGAGTTCGCCTCCTCGAACCTGGCCAGCGCGAGATCGGAGCGGTTCTTCTGCATCAGCGCTTCGCCCCACATCTCAAGCGGATCCGCGAAGTGCGGTCCTTTTTCATGGGCGATCGCGAACTTTGCGATCGCGCCGTCATAGTCGCCCTTCGCAAGAAGCATGGTGCCCCAATCGGCATAGGCGAAGGGAGGGGAAGGAGCGAGCCTGGCCGCGCGCGCAAACCACACGGCCGCGCCAGCCCATTGCTTTTGCAGCGCAGCGATATCGCCCCGCGCCGTGACGCATGCCACGCAATCGTCAGGCGTTGCATCGATTGTCGCCGCGGCATCGGCAAACCGTCCGGCATGTGCCTGTGCGAGGGCGAGCATCGGGGCGGCATAGGTCGCGTGCGTCAGGGCGACGAAGCGCGCGTTCATCCCGGCGGAATTCCCAAAGCCGGAAATGCCTTCGGCATCGCTTCCTGCTGCGCGCCAGTCTCCCGTCGCCGCGGCGATGTCGAAGCGCGCCTCGCTCACATCCGACGAATCGGACGCGCCTGCCGCCAGACCCCGGCCGAATTCCTGTCGCGCCAGGGCGATGTCGTGGCGGCGCGCCGCCAGCATGGCTTTCGTGAGGTAGAGGTCCGCTTCGGAGCAGGCATGGCTGCAATCCCAATGCAGCGCGTCGGCGAAATTGCCCTGCAGCAAGGCGATCTGGGCGCCGGCCTGCACCTGCATCTGCGTGAAGCCACCATGCTGATGGGCGGGAAGCTGATCTTCGTTGTGTAGCGAGAGGATGACGCGGTCTTCGGCCAGCCCGTCTTCGTCATGGCCGAGATAGAAATCGAATCGTCCCGCCATGACATGCGCTACGGCCAGCGTCGGATCGATGCTCATGGCGATGCGGGCACGGGCGAGGCCAAGTCCGACATCGCCGGTGGCATAGACGGTGGTGTAGGCCCAGAGACAGTAGGAATCGGCATGGAGCAGACCCTTGGAAAGCGGCACGAACCGCGCGGCTGCAGCCATGGCGTCCTGCCGTCGTCCCTCAGAGGTCAAATAGTTGATCGCATTGACCGGGTCGAAGACGCCGAACACCTGCTCCGCGGCCTTCTGTTCGAGCGCGGGCAGGTCCGACAATTTGCCCGCCTCCGCCATTGCTCCGGCGCCGTCGAGCGAAAGCGACAGCGCGATGCTGCCGCCATCGAGTTCGCGGACACTGCCCGTGAGATGACGCTCGTGGCCAAGCCAGCGGCGCAGATAGCGCCACGCATCGGAAACGGACACGCCGGTTTCCGGAATGTCGACCTTCACGTCATTGGCGCGGTCGGCGCTCACATCGTTGGTGATGCTATAGGAGGTTGCCATCGCTATCTTGCGGATGGTGCCAAGCCGTTCGACGATATCCTCGGCTACGACGTCGCCATTCAGACCGCGCTGTTCGAAATCCGGAGGGACGGTGAAGGCGTCGACCACGAGGCCGTCGGCCTGGCCGGCGTCCCACAGCGCGGTGGCAATGGCCGCCACCGCCACAGCGCCCAGGGCGGCGAGAATCATCTGCCATCCCGCGCGGGCCCAGTCGTTGAACCGGCGCCATTTCAGGTGCGAAATCTGGAGATCGCGCTGCTCGTGGAGGTGTTCGCGCTGCAACTCGGCAATGGCCGTCTGGGCTGCGAGAAAGCCGTCGGCCTTTTCGCGGCTGGCCGCACCCAGGGCGAGGGCCGCGGCCGCGCCGCCGTCCGGCGGGACGCCGGCCGATGACTCGTCGTCGTCAATCGCGGTTTCGTCGCCCATTCCGCCCCCCGGGCCCTTGCTCGCCCCGTACCCGCCATGCGCTCCCGCATGGGCATGGCGACATCCCGGGTCATTTATGCAACCAAGGACGCCCGTCCGCCTGCACCTGTCGTCATGATGCCATGATAATCCCCCGCCCGGATATGCCTGTGTCGATGCCGGCCGCGTTCTTCGCGCAGGCCGTGGATCGCGTGGCGCGCGCGCTGATCGGGGCGGTGCTGACCTTTGACGGCGTGGGCGGCCGCATCGTCGAGACGGAGAGCTATGATCCGACCGATCCTGCCTCGCACAGTTTCGGCTTCCGCCGTTCGCGCCGCAACGCGGCCATGTTCGGGGCGCCGGGCCATGCCTATGTCTATCGCATCTATGGCATGCATCATTGTCTGAATATCGTCTGCCGTCCGGCCGAAGCGGTGCTGATCCGCGCGCTCGAACCCCTTTGCGGTCTTGAGACGATGCGGCTGCGGCGCGGCACCGGCGACGACGCGAAACTCTGCGCCGGTCCGGGCCGGCTATGCGATGCGCTGGGCCTCACGCTGGCGCAGGACGGGCTGTCGCTCACGGCAGCGCCTTTCGCCCTCCTGCCGCGCACCCGGCGCCCCGCAATCGCCGTCGGCACGCGCATCGGCCTCGGCAAGGGCCGCGAAGCCGAGCGCCGCTACGGTCTCGCCGGTTCGCGCTTTCTCAGCCGGCCCTTTCCGCCGCGCACGTAGACGGTATGGAAAAGAGACATCTTCCTTCCCCGCGCGGCACGCGTGGGGAAGGTGGCGCACGAGTGCGCAATCGCATTTCTTCCTGCCCCGCGCGGTACGCGTGGGGAAGGTGGCGCGCAATGCGTCAACGTTGCGTGACGGAAGGGGCCTTCCCTCGCCATCGTGCCCCCTCCGTCTCGCACGGACTGATGTCCGTGCGATCCACCTCCGCCCATTCGCTTCGCGAACGGGGGAGGAGGCGCACGAACGCGACATCGCTTCTCTTCCTGCCCCGCGCGGGACGCGTGGGCGATGGATGGCAGGCCCGCGAGCTTGCCAGGACGGAGGTGGGGTGGCCACTTCGTTTGCCGCACACCGATCTCGAACCCGTCTCGTTTCTTCGCACCCCTTCCCCGTCAGGCCGCGAATGCAGACGTGGAGTGATTCCGGACGTTTCCATTGTGATCGACGAGGTCGATCGCGATGCGACGCTCCACGCGCGCGCGCTGGACCGTCAGCCATGGGCCGTGAAACGATGAACGGTGCCGGCACCGCATCATGCCGGCACGACTCTCATCGCGTGGTCTGCGCCAGTGCGTCGCGCTGCCTGGTCAGTCGTTCGAGCAGGGCTTCCTGATCGGCGATGCGCTGCGAGGCGAGCGCCTCGTCCGCCGCACCGGACTGGGCTGCAGCCTGCTCGACCAGTTCGCG
>DASXEA010000040.1:0-3849 GCA_036490345.1 Rhizomicrobium sp.
GCCGGGCAACGGACTCATCTGGGACGAAACCGCGGTCGCGCGTTACCGCGTCCGATAGGCTGGTTTCCCGAAGGCTGGAGGCGGAGAGTATTCGCCGCTGGATTCGACGCCGGCATGTCCGCTATCAGCGCCACCATCGGACTCAGGCCGAACACCTCCGGTCGAACGCGAATGACCCACCACGACATTCGAGGCCGCCCATTCGCTGTGCCGCACAGCGGCTCGCATCCGACGTAGTAGGGGTCAACCATGGATCAAGGCGGGGTTAGAGCGCTGGCCCGCAGCGCACGCATGCTCGATCCCCGCTTCCTTCTCGATCATGAACTGTTTGCGCTCCATACCCCAGCGGTAGCCGGCAAGGGCGCCGTCGCTCCTGACCACACGATGACAGGGAATGGCCAGAGCGATTGCGTTCGCCGCGCACGCGTTAGCGACGGCGCGAACGGCACGCGGTTCGCCGATACGGGAGGCAAGCGCGGCGTACGTGATCTTGTAGCCGACTCGAACTCCAAGGAGTGCGGTCCAAACGCGCCGCTGAAAGGGTGTCCCCTGAATGTCGAGCGGCAGATCGAGCCCCTTGGCCGGGTTCTCGATAAAGGTCAAAATCCTGTCGAGGTCTGCGTTCAGCCCCCGATCGTCCCGTACCAACCTGGCATCCCCGAATTCCGCGGCGAGGTCGCGCTTTAGGGCTTTGGCTTCGTCACCGACCAGGATGGCGCAAACACCCGCCGGGCTTCGTGCGACTAGAATGGTGCCGAGTTCACTTCTTGCGGTCGCAAACCTGATTTCTTCGGCAACGATCTCCGGCCGACACGCAACCGCGCTCTTTTTTGCCGAACAAACGTTCGCACTGTGGATATTCATCTCAGTTCTCCTTTGAATTGGGCCTATGGAGACTGACATTCCACAGCTGCTTTCTCACTCCGGCTCTTGCCCGTGAATTGGAGTTTTTGAGTCTCTGAGAGCTCAAGAAGATCGTTCACCCTCGGTCTGCGTTTTCTCCCGCTCCACAAGCGCTTTCTTGCGTTGCACGCCCCAGGTGTAGCCAGACGGTGCCCCAGCGTTTCGAACAACGCGGTGACAAGGAATGGCCACTGCGATGTTGTTCGCAGCGCAGGCCGCAGCGACCCCGCGCGCCGCGTTTGGCGTATTGATGCGGCGAGCAATCTCGGCATACGACACGCTCTGCCCTGCTGGAATTTTCTGAAGCGCCTGCCACACGCGTTGTTGAAAGGCGGTACCGCGTACGTCCAAAGGAAGGCCAAGCCCGATAGCCGGCGCCTCCACGAATCCGACGGTGTGGGCGACCACCGTTTCGTAGTCTTTGTCGGAGCCGATAAGGCACGCTTTGGAAAAGCGGTCTTGGAGATCGGGGACTAGCTCGTCCGGATCATGGCCAAGGAGGATTGATACGACGCCCTTCCTGCTTGACGCCACCAGGATTGCCCCAAGTGAACATTCTCCAACAGCGAAGCGGATTTCTTCGTTGTTTCCTCCGGACCGGTAGTGCGTCGGCAGCATGCCCAGCATTTTTGTCGACTTTCCGTAGAAGCGCCCGCTCGAATTGAATCCCGCATCGTAAATCGCTTCGGTGACGTTGCTGCCGCTGCGCAGGCTTTCGCGGACTTTCGCGGCGCGCTGCGCAGCGGCATAGACTTTCGGCGTCAAGCCGGTTACTGCCTTGAAGAGGCGATGAAAGTTACTCGGGCTTCGACCGACGGCTTCGGCCAGATTGCCCAGCGAGGGCTCTTCCGGGCTTTGTTCGATCAGGCGGCAAGCGCGAACCACGACCGCCGCGCTCATACCGACATTCGAGGGTTCGTTCGGGTTGCACCGTTACATGGCCGAAAACCGGTTGCCTTGGCGGCGCTCAGTGTGTCGTGAAGTTGAACGTTCTTGGGGTTCGCCTTGCGAGACGGGCAGGATGGACGGCAGTAGATGCCCGTCGTCATGACCGAGTACCAGAAAAGACCGTCGGCAGCGCAATCACGCGCGACGATGCGGGCCCATCGCGGATCATTCGCAGCAGTTGTTTCGTTGAGATTTTCTTTCCGTACCGGTATCGTTCTCATGGCAGTTCGTCGGTCGGGCCCAAGTCGAAGCTCTCATTGTTTATGGCCGCCGGAACCAGAACCGCCCACCCGATTTCTGCCAGGAAACCAAGAGGGGCCCGCGCTGATTAAGCGCGGACCCTGACCATTAGACCAAGCTTTCTTATGCTTTCTTTTCCAGAAGGCCGAGCTGGGTCAAGCACGTCACTCCGTCATCCAGCTCGATTTCTCGCGCGATCATGCCGTTCTCGATCTTGAGAACGGTCGTGCCGGTGAAATGCATCTTGCGGCCGGTCGCCGCCGGGAGCGCGCCGACCAGAAAATCGCTGAAGGCCGGCCCAGAATGGGTACCGCCGCCTTCCCATTGGCCGACGACGTAGTCGCCCTCCGCAATCAGGTCTGCGGTTGCCCAGAAATTCAAGTCCGGAAATGCCCTGCGGAAATCGGTCATGAAGGACACGATGTCTGCGCGGCCCCGCCGCGGTGCATGCAATGAATATTGCAGCAGCATGTTCGGCGCCGCGATCTGATCGACGATATCGAGGTCGCAGGTTTTTCCCCAGAAATCCGTGAACCAGCGACCGACGATCGCCTTGTTGTCTGATTCTTTGCTCATGCGAACCCTACCTTATTTTTGATGCCGCCGCTTATTTCGGACGACAGCGCCGGAAATAGGCTGCGATGCGGAGTTGTAAAACTCCGCTTCTTGTCCAGGTATCGAATTTCCCTCGCGCGAGCCCGCTTTTGCTGCGCATTTGCAACATTGCAGATTCAAGGCAAGAAACGGAGTGTGTCCGCGGATGCGATCAACTTACATCCGAGTGCACCAGAGCAGAGCGGCTTTATGGATACCACTGTCGAAATTCGCGCGATTAGCCGGTACGAGACCAGCGCCGATGGAAATTTTGTCAAGCTGATCGCAAGCGCTGCCGACGCCGGCATCGTGCACCTGAACTTCGTGACGGACTGTCTGAGTGGATTGCTTGTCACGCTGCCGGCGCTGCTGGCAAGCGCCGAACGATGTCGTCGCAACGATCCAACGGTACGGCTTGTTTTCGGATTGTCGCGATTTCAGGTGGAACTTGGGAGCGACCGGAAGACCCGCATCCTCACGCTTGCAACCAATGACGAATTCAGCGTCTCTTTCGGTTTGACCGAGGCGCAAAGCGGGGAGATTGCGGAGGCTAGCGAAAATTTGCGGGCTACCCGCTCAAACTGAGCCAATTTACGACGCGATGTTTGCTCCTGGCAACATTGCGTCATTTTGCGACAACGCAGTATTTCGCTCGCTTTCGGGAGCGAAGCAAACATAAACCGAATTTATGATTGCGCGCCGGAGAGTTAGATCCCGGAACGTCAGCCGAGCTTGATGCCGGCGAATCTGATCACCTTGTCCCATTTCGCGGTCTCGTCGGCGATGGATTTTTTGTATTCGGCAGGCGTCATTGGAATTGGAATGGTGCCGAGCGCGACGAGGCGCGCCTTGAGCGCGGGGTCGGCCAGTCCGGCGTTGATGGCGCCGTTGAGCCTGCCGATGACGTCATCAGGTGTGCCGTGGGGCGCGCCGACGCCGAGCCCTCCGGTGACGCTGTAGCCGATCACGGTTTCGCCTACGGTCGGCACATCGGGCAAAGCTGCGATGCGCTGCGGAGTCGTTACGGCGAGCACGCGCAGCTTGCCGGCCTTGATGGCGCCAATCGAGGAAATGATCGGGTCGAACATCACCTGGGCGCGGCCGGATTGCAGATCGGCTTGCGCCTCCATCTCGCCGCGATACGGCACATGAAACAGGTCGACG
>DASXEA010000022.1:0-111481 GCA_036490345.1 Rhizomicrobium sp.
GGCTTTTTCTTGATGGCGGCAGCAAGAGCGGGCAGGGAGTTTTCCAGTTTGAAGGGGACGCCATTGATCGAGAGCGCATTCGCTGTCTGCGCGAACGACAGACTGCCACCCGAAATGAACGAGAGAGTACCTCCCGTGCCGCCGTCATTGGTCATGAGCGAGACGGCGCCCGGCCCATTCACGGTGACAGGCTGATCGACAGAGATGGAATGATATGCGTCAAGCGTCAGGCCGTTGGCGCTCGACCATGAGTATCCCGAAGCCACCACGATGTCGCTCGCCTGCACGCCTCCGGAACCGGCCGTCGTGATTTCAACACTGCCCGCAACAAGCAGGTTTTCCAGATCGCTCACATTCAACACGGCACTCGTCGCCGTTGGCGAACACACGCCGGCCGAGCAACTCATGTTCTGCGTCGCAGATGTTGAGATCGTCACTGCCGCTTGCGCGCCGCCAATTTCGCATTGCGCGCACCCGAACAATAGCGCGGCGCAAGAGACCGTTGAACCCTTCACCATATCGAATTTCCCCGAGGCTGGTTCGTCGAGACCGCAATGATCTTGACACATTCGGGGGGGCTCGCGACAACTTAAAACCGCTGCCGAACCATCCACGCAATAGCGCGACCTGAAACGGCCTTCATGCCGCCGAGGGTCTGCGACTGGTCCGCACCCCAACAGACCGGCGGCGCTCACAGAAGCGTTGTCACGGCGCGCCGATGCGCGCCGGATGGATGGCCGGGTCAGGCACGGCCACGACGGGGAAGAGAGTGCGAAGAAACGAGACGGGCTCGAGATCGGCGTGCGGCAAACGATGTGGCCACCCCACCTCCATCATGGCCGGCTCGCGGGCCTGCCATGGAGAGCGTGGTGAGCGTCTTTGCCGACGAAAGGCCCCTTCCGTCACGCAACGCTTTCGCATTGCGCGCCACCTTCCCCACGCGTGCCGCGCGGGGCAGGAAGAAATGCGTTTCCGCGTTCGTGCGCCTCCTCCCCCGCCGCTAGGTGGGGGAGGTGGATCGCACGGACTGCAGTCCGTGCGAGACGGTGGGGGCCCTTTGCCGATGAAAGGCCCCTTCCGTCACGCAACGCTTTCGCATTGCGCGCCACGTTCCCCACGCGTGTCGCGCGGGGCAGGAAGAAATGCGACTGCGCATTCGTGCGCCTCCTCCCCCGTTCGCCCCCCGGTCCGCGCGAAGCGCGGCCGGAGGGTAAACTGCGAATGGGCGGAGGTGGATCGCACGGACATCAGTCCGTGCGAGACGGAGGGGGCCCTTTGCCAACGAAAGGCCCCTTCCGTCACGCAACGCTATCGCATTGCGCGCGCCAGCCGCAGTGTGGCACGTCAATGCCCCGGCCCGCGTGGCAAGCGCCTTCCTGCGTCGTCTCTTTCTGTTAGGGTCGTTCGCGAGGAAACGCCGAACGGCCCATCATGCAGAAGGAATCACCGGCGGCCGGGCGATCGCCGACATTCGTGCTGGTCATCCTCACGCTCGTCTATGTGCTCAATTATCTCGACCGTCAGATTCTCGGGATCCTGAGTGGGCCGATCAAACTCGAATTCCATCTCAACAACACCGAAATCGGCCTGCTGAACGGCACGGCGTTTGGCCTGATCTACGCGACACTGGGCATTCCGATCGCCTTCCTCGCGGAGCGGGTCAACCGGCGCAATGTCGTGGCCGCATCGCTTGTGACCTTCAGCGTCATGACGATCCTGTGCGGCTATGCCGCCAATTTCTGGCAGCTGTTTCTCGCGCGGTTCGGCACGGGCATCGGCGAGGCGGGAACGTCGCCGTCGGTCAGCGCGATCCTGGCCGATCTCTATCCACGCGAGAAACGCGCCAGCGCGCTGGCCTTCTATTTCGCAGGATTGAATATCGGTTTGCTGCTCGGCTTTTTCGGCGGTGGGCTGATCGGCGAATATTATGGCTGGCGCCATGCCTTCCTCGCCGCCGGCATTCCCGGCCTTGCGCTGTTTGTCGTGTTGCTGCTGACGGTCAAGGAACCTGCGCGCGGCCAGGTGGACGGCATCGCCGATCGCGGCGACACGCCGGGCCTGGTTGAGACCGCGGGCTTCCTGTGGCGGCAGCGCGCCTTTTGCTGGTATGCGCTGGGCACCTCGATGAGTTCGTTCGGCGGCTATGCCGGGCTCGCCTTTATTCCCATTTTCCTCATGACCACGCATCACATGAAATTGCATGCGGTGGGTCTGGCGCTTTCGATTCTGACCGGTGTGTTCGGGGCGATCGGCACGTATCTGGGCGGCGCAGTCTCCGACGGGCTGGGAAAGCGCGACATGCGCTGGAACATGTATGTGCCGATCATCGCCACCTTCTGTACCGTGCCGGTGCTGCCGGTCCTGTTCCTCTCCAACAACATTGTCTGGGTGCTCGCGGCCCTGGCTGTGCCGTCACTGACGGGTGCCGCCTATATCGGCCCCGCAGCGGCGTTGACCCAGGCCATCGTGCCCCTGCGCATGCGGGTGCGCGCCGGCGCCATTCTCCTGTTCGTTCTGAACATCATCGGCCTGGCGATGGCGGCGCCCATCGTGGGGGCGTTGAGCGACCTTCTCGAGCCGTCGCTCGGGCCGGATGCGCTGCGCTGGGCGCTGATGATCAGCATCGTCACCGGTCTCGCCGGCGCCTTTTGCTACTGGCGCGCCTCGCGCACGCTGCTCGCCGATCTGGCCCGCGTTCCCCGCGAAGGCTGAGGCCTGTCCGACCGAGGCGGCCATGCCGCAGGCGCGGGATTTCCTGGGCCACTTCCGCCAATCAACGAATAAACTCTTGATTTTAACCAAGGAATTAGACGACGCTGTTAACCTCTCGTAAACCATTGCGAGATGGGCGCGCTCCTTTGCGGGGTCACGCAGAACAGATGTCGGCTCTAAGACAGCTAAGCGCGATTTATGTGGCTGCCGCCTCGGCGTTCAGCATGGCAATTCTGTTCGCCCATCATCCCGACCTGGCGCGCCAGGCGAAGGCGGCCGATGCATTTTTCGCCGCGCGCGCAATGGATGCTGCAGCGGCGCTCGATAGCGCAGTCGTCAAACCGGGGGAGCGCCTGGCCTCCGCCGAAACGCAGACATGGGTTCGCGAAGCCCGAAGCGCCTGGGAGGCGCGGATGGGCCACGCCGACACGAGCCTGCCGGCGGATCCGGCGATCCGAACCGCTGTCAGGTCACACCGGCATGCGATCATGCGTGCCACGGCGCGCGCCGATCGCGACGAGCCGGGATTCCGGTTCACGCCGCCGGTGCGATCGCCTGTCCGATGGACGCCGCGGCTAGCGTTGGAAAATCCCTCTTTGGCGAGTCTGCCCGTTCCCGCAAGCCAGCCAGCTTCCCCGGGCAAACCCGCTCGGCAGGCTCGACGCGTTACGATTGCATCGCCGGACCGGACCGCAGCCGCCTTGCCGCGTCTTGCACCATTGCCGGATATCGCGACGGCGGATCGGCCGCCGCCCGGCGCGGCCGAGATCACGCGCGTTGCCGAACGCCTGAAAGACAATCTGACCAGCGAGATGTTGGATAATTTCGGGCTGTTTCTCTACATCAGCAAGGCGGCGTCCGGGCCCTGGGCGCAGCGCATGTATGTGTTCAAGAAGCAGGACGACGGCAATCTCGCATTGCTCTACAACTGGCCCGTGTCCACCGGCCGCGAGCGCGTCGAATACAACGCTGCGGGACTGAGGCTGCCGAGCTTCACGCCGGCAGGATATTACGAGCTCGATCCGGACAGGCTCTATCGCCACTATCATTCGCATCAATGGGGCGAACCAATGCCCTATGCGATGTTCTTCAACTGGATCAAGAACGGCAACCAGACCGGCCTTGCGATTCATAGCGCGACGCGGGCCGATGTGGCGATGCTGGGACAGCGCGCCAGCGCCGGCTGTGTGCGCCTGCCGCCGGCCGCAGCGCGCACCCTGTTCACGCTGATCCGTTCCGACTATCGCGGACTGGCACCGCGTTTCGCCATCGATCGGCGCACCGGCACAATGAGCAATGACGGCATCCTGCTGCACGACGCCGATGGGCATGCGCGTCTTGCCGACGGCTATAAGGTTCTCGTCTTCATAGAGAATTACGGCGGCGACAATGTGGTGGCCGCGCTGTTCTGACGGCGAGCAGCGTCAGAGATGCCCCGTCAATATCCACAACAGGATGATGATGGGGATCGGCACGCCGATCAGCCACAACAGACAAGAGCGCAAGGTCTTCTCCTCCGTCCCGGCCGTCAGGCCATCCTGGCGAAAGCGGCCCGCTGAAATTCATAAAGCGCGATCGCAGCGGCGTTCGACACGTTCAAACTCTCCATGCGCGTTCCGATGGGGACAAAGGCTGCCACATCGCAGCGCGCCCGCACGAGGCGGCGAAGTCCGCTGCCTTCAGATCCCAGGACCAGCACGCCGTCGCCTTCGGGCGCTGCCTCCTCAAGACGCTGTTCGCCGTCGCCGGTCAGCGCCACCCGCCAAAATCCTGCCTCGCCGAGCTCTTCGAGCGTGCGCGCGATATTGACCACCTGCAGATAGGGAACGAGATCGAGCGCACCCGACGCAGCCTTGGCGAGCGTGCCCGATTCCGGCGGCGCATGCCGGTCCTGCACGACCATGCCGGCTACACCGAAAGCGGCGGCGGAACGCAGGATGGCGCCGACATTGTGGGGATCTTCGATCTGGTCCAGCACCACGATGAGCTTGCGGCCCGGCAGCCCGATCAATTCGCCCAGGTCCAGTCGGGGCAGGGGCTGGCACTGGAGCGCCGCTCCCTGATGCACCGCGCCCTGCGGCAGAAGGCGCGATATCTTGTCCGCGGTCGTGAGTTCCGGCCGCACCCGCTGGCCGAGGGGCGCCGCCAGCAGTTCGGCGGCGCGTTCGGTCAACAGGCAACGGCGGATGGTGCGCCGCCGATTTTCGAGCGCCGCGCGAACGGCATGAAGGCCGTAAAGCCAAAGGCCGGCCGCCCCGTCTGGATCGCGCCGCGGCGCCCGATGGTCTCTCATGGCGGTAGCATAGCGGGAAATCGCATCGCGCTCATCTGCGTTTCGCCCGCGATCGGGCCTGAGCGCGGGGATGTCATCCGGCCTATCGTGCGGCACATCTTCGCCGCCGGCGAAGGTCCGCATTCTATTGACACATTCGGCCTTATGCCCGATATCCGCGCGCCCCGCGGCGGTGCTGTTCGCCGCGGTTTTTGGTACGGGGGAATGTCCCGAGTGGCAAAGGGGGCGGACTGTAAATCCGCTGGCTTACGCCTTCGTAGGTTCGAGTCCTACTTCCCCCACCAGCCTTCGCTCGCAGAGCGGGAGAAGGCTAGAGTACCGAAATCCGAAAGGGCAAAGGCGGGCTGGCTCCCAAAGGCTTCCGCTCGGCAAGCCTGCCGGATCCTGGTGCGTGAATGCGATCGCGGGTGTAGCTCAATGGTAGAGCAACAGCCTTCCAAGCTGATGACGAGGGTTCGATTCCCTTCACCCGCTCCAGCGTCCGAATCTTCGCAGCCAAAAGGCCCCGCCTAGGCGTGCTGCTGCCTTTGATGCCAGGTCCAGGCCGATTCCACGATCCGGTCGAGATCGGTCCATTTCGGGGCGAAGCCCAGGACATCCCTGGCGCGCCGCGCATCGGCGACGAGCATCGGAGGATCGCCGGGACGGCGGTCTCCGAAACGGCATGACGGCGTGTGGCCGGTCACGCGCGCGACGCTGTCGATCACTTCGCGTACCGAATGCCCCCGGCCCGTGCCGAGGTTGAGCGCCGTCGTGGCTCCCCCGCGCGCGAGATAGCCAATCGCTGCGACATGAGCGTCGGCGAGATCGCAGACGTGAACATAATCGCGAATGGCCGTGCCGTCCGGCGTCGGATAATCGGTTCCAAAGACGTCGATGGCGTCGATCTCGCCTGCTGCCGCCATCAGCACCCGCGGAATCAGATGCGTCTCCGGCTCGTGCATTTCCCCGATTGCGCCCGAGGGATGCGCGCCGCAGGCGTTGAAATAACGCAACGCCACCGAACGGATCCCATACGCGGCATCGAAATCGCGCAAGGCCTGCTCCACCATCAGCTTGGAGTGGCCATAAGGATTGATCGGCCGCTGCGGCAGATCTTCGGTCATCGGCTGGCGTTCGGGCGTGCCGTAGGTGGCGCACGTGCTCGAAAAAACGAAGTGTTTCAGGCCGCGCTTCTGCATCGCTTCGAGGACGGAGAGCGCGCCGGCGAAATTGTTGCGATAGTAGAGACCGGGTTCATTCACCGACTCGCCGACATAGGCGAGGGCGGCGAAATGCATGACCGCTTGCGGGCGGTAGCGGTCGATCACGTCGAGCAGCCGGTCGCCGTCGAGAATGTCGCCGATCTCGAGCGGACCGAATTGGACGAGCTCGCGATGGCCGCGTTGAAGATTGTCGTAAGTGACGGGCACGAAGCCCGCCGCCTTGAGCGCGCAACAGGCATGGCTTCCGACATAGCCGGCGCCGCCGGTCACCAGCACAGGGGCGGTGTCATTCGAGTCCGGCATGCTTTCTCCGCTGGGAATGGCTGCTGACAGGCAGTGGCTTCAAGAATCGTCCCGAGAGAATACAGCCAATCGGCGTGTTCACCCGAAGAGCGCGACGGCCTCGGCGATGGATTTGTGCTCGCCGGCCGCGCGCGCGATCCAGTCCAGCCCGCGGCGAATTTCGGTCGCGAATTCGCGCCGCCCGTCATCGAGGACGGCGTTGCGCAGGGCCGCGTCATAGGCATGTTCGGGCGCTTTGGAATAGCTCGTCATGTCCGGTCCCGTCAGAACCGCCCGAATGTCGGGTTCGGTCACAGCCACCTGGAAATGGGCGAAGGCGCTCGCAAGCTGCCCGGGCGGGTCATGGAGAAATCTGTCGAAATCGAGCACATGGACACGGTCGCGGGCACGGGCAATGGCACCGACAAGCGCACTCGCCTCGCAGGCCCAGCCCAGCGCCACGATCTCTCCGACGCCGAGCGTTTCGGTGCGCCAGGCCGTTCCCAGCCTCTGGTTGAGTCGCGCCATCCGCTGCGGCGCGAGCATGCGGGCTTCGCTGGGGGAATGCGGTGCCCCGAGAATTGTCGCGAGATAGGATTCGGGCCTTACCCCCATCATGAGCGCCCGGGGGCCGGATGGCCGCGCGAGAAGGTCGGGCGCGATTTCAGAGACGAAACTGGTCGCCTTGATGACCGACCGGGAGTCCTGATTGAAAGTCCGGGACCACAATTTGAGGAACACGCCCAGATATTGGTCGCGCTCGACGCCCGGCGGCGTGAGAGCGAGCATCCGCAGAATCTCCGGCTCGCGAATGGCGAAGATGGCCGGATGCCGGCCCAGCAGCCGCGAAAGCAGGGTCGAGCCGACATGGCCGATGTGAAAGATGAAATCGACGCGCTCGGTCAGGCCTGAAGCTGTGACGGCCGAGGCGATTTCGGCCCAGGGCCAGGTCCGGATCGCTGTATGTGGCGTGAGGATTCGGCTGTCGAGAAAGCTGGCGCCGGCATAGGCCGCTTCGGAAAGCGGCAGGAAGGCCACCGCGCCGCTGCGTCCGTCGAGGGCGACGGGAAAGAGGTCCGGCGAGCGGGCGAGGGAATGGGCGAGGGCGTCCATGGCGGTCTCTGCTGGCTTGTCATCCGCCTAGCACGCAGGCCGGCCCAGCACACGGAGATTGGATCGTGGCCATGCCCCGGGGGCACAGATCGCAGTGGAAAATTAAGGGTTTGCCCTTGCGTCGCCTGACCTGGGCCTGCTAGACACCCGCTTCCCCGGCGAAAGCCGCACCCCGCGCTGGCGAGCGAGTGGCTCTCCGGCGCGCTGGCCTTTGCCTGAAGGAGTGTAGCTCAGTTGGTAGAGCGGCGGTCTCCAAAACCGTAGGCCGGGGGTTCGAGTCCCTCCACTCCTGCCAACCGAAGCAGGAAACAGGATTTCACGATCGTGGCTGAGGCGACGAAAAAGACCGCGGATACGACCGGCAAGGATTTGCCCGGTCCCGTGCGCCGTGGCGGCGTCTTCCAGTTCTTTCGCGAGGTCAAGCGCGAGGGCTACGACAAGGTCACGTGGCCGACCTGGAAGGAAACCTGGCTCACGACGGTCATGGTGTTCATCATGGTCGGCCTGATGATGCTGTTTTTCTTCCTCGTGGATTGGGTGCTTGCGTTCGGCGAGCGCTGGCTCGTCGGGGCGGCGCACTGAAAGAGCGAATGGATCATGGCTGAAGCGAGCACCGTCACCCAGTCGGACGCCAAGTGGTACATCGTCCACACCTACTCGAATTTCGAGAAGAAGGTGTCGGAGGAGATCAAGCGGCAGTCGCATATCCAGGGGCTGGCCGACCTCATCGAGGATGTTCTCGTGCCGACGGAAGAGGTCGTCGAGGTGCGCCGCGGGCAGAAGGTCAACGCCGAGCGCAAATTTTTGCCGGGCTATGTGCTGGTGCGCGCCCGCCTTACCGACGAAGCCTACCATTTGATCAAGAACGTCGCGAAGGTGACGGGCTTTCTTGGTCAGAATAACAAGCCGATGCCGCTCAGGCAAGGCGAAGTCGACCGGATCCTCAATCAGGTTCATGAGGGCGCCGAACGGCCGAAATCGACCATCACCTTCGAGATCGGCGAGCAGGTGCGCGTGGCCGACGGTCCGTTCACGTCGTTCAATGGCGTCGTGGAAGAAGTCGATGAGGGCCGCTCGCGCCTGAAGGTGGCCGTTTCGATTTTCGGCCGGGCGACTCCGGTCGAACTGGAATTCACGCAAGTGGAAAAAGTTTAGCGCTCCTTCGGGAGCATCGCGCGGGAGGCTCTTCGCCGGGCCGCTGACCGCGAACTTCGAGGAGAAGGTGAAAAGCAATGGCGAAAAAGATTACGGGTTACGTGAAATTGCAGGTACCGGCCGGTTCGGCGAATCCTTCGCCCCCGATCGGCCCCGCGCTCGGTCAGCGCGGCCTGAACATCATGGAGTTCTGCAAGTCTTTCAACGCGAAGACGCAGGATCAGGAAAAGGGCATGCCGATTCCGGTGGTCATCACCGTGTTTTCGGACAAATCCTTCAGTTACGAGATGAAGACGCCGCCGGCGTCCTATTTCCTCAAGAAGGCCGCCAAGCTCGACGGCGGATCGAAAGCGCCAGGCCGCGATTTTCGCGGTCAGGTGACCAAGGATCAGGTGCGCCAGATCGCCGAAGCCAAGATGAAGGATCTGAACGCGCATGACGTCGATGCGGCGATGCTGATGATCGAGGGCTCTGCGCGCTCGATGGGCATCGTGGTGAAGGAGTAGGGGCCATGGCAAAACTTTCCAAACGCTTTGCAAAAGCGATCGATGGCGTCGATCCCGACAAGACGTATTCGATCGACGAGGCCGTCAAGCTCGTCAAGGAGCGAGCGACCGCCAAATTCGACGAAACGATCGAAGTTTCCATCAATCTCGGAGTCGATCCGCGTCATGCCGACCAGATGGTCCGCGGCGTGGTCTCGCTGCCGAACGGCACCGGCCGCAAGCTGCGCGTTGCCGTGTTTGCCAAGGGTCCGAAGGCCGATGAGGCCAAGGCGGCGGGTGCGGACATCGTGGGCGCCGAGGAACTGGCCGAAAAGGTGCAGAAGGGCGAGATCGATTTCGATCGCTGCATTGCCACGCCGGACATGATGGGTGTGGTTGGCCGGCTGGGCAAGGTCCTGGGCCCGCGCGGCCTGATGCCCAACCCCAAGGTCGGCACCGTAACGATGGATGTCACGACCGCCGTGAAAGACGCAAAGGGTGGAGCGGTCGAGTATCGCGTCGAAAAGGCCGGCATCGTGCAGGCCGGCGTCGGCAAGGCGAGCTTCGCCGAGCAGGCGTTGATCGAAAACGTGCGCAGCTTCGTCGACAGCGTGGTCAAGGCCAAGCCGACGGGCGCCAAAGGGTCGTATTTGAAGAAGATTTCCATGAGTTCGACCATGGGCCCCGGCGTGAAGGTATCGCTGGCCAGCGTGGGAGTGCAGGCGGGAGTCTAGAAATTGCGAATCCGGCGGGCGATCGCCGGACCTGTCCGAGACTGCGGGTGCCGATAAGGCTTAATCCTTGCCCGCAATAGACGGGGTTGAGACCGTTTCGCGTCGAAGACGCAAGGCGGGTTTGAGCCCTGGGACGGGAGTGGATCGCGGATAACCGCGGTCTGTCACAGGGTGGCAGCCTGATCGCCAGGGTTGCCGAACAACAGGAGAGCCAAGTGGCGCGTATGGATCGTACCCAGAAGGCGGATGTCGTCGAGAGCCTCAACGGGCTTATCGGCGAGGCCGGCTCGGTGGTCGTCGCCCACTATTCCGGCATGACGGTTGCCCAAATGAGCGATCTTCGCAGGCGCATGCGCGCTGCGGGGGCCTCGTTCAAGGTGGCGAAGAACCGTCTGGCGGTACGCGCGCTCGAAGGGACGAATGCGCAGGCCATTGCCCACCTCTTCAAGGGACCGACGGGAATCGCGATTTCGCGCGATCCGGTCGCTGCCTCGAAGGTGGCGGTGGCCTATGCCAAGGAGAACGACAAGCTCGTGATCCTGGGCGGCGTGGTCCTGGGGACGGCGATCGACGCGAGCGGTGTCAAAACCCTCGCTTCGCTGCCGTCGCTCGACGAGCTGCGGGGCAAGATCGTGGGGCTATTGCAGGCACCCGCGACGAAGCTGGCAGGCCTTTTGGCTGCGCCGGCTGGTCAGCTTGCCCGCGTAATCGGCGCGTATTCGACGAAAGATGCCGCATAGAGGCGACACCGAACTCTCAAAACTCAAACCCGTAAAGGAAGCTTACGAAATGTCGAAAATTGAAAAACTGGTCGATGACCTCTCCGGTCTCACCGTCCTGGAAGCGGCCGAGCTCGCGAAGCTGCTGGAAGACAAATGGGGCGTTTCCGCCGCCGCGCCGGTCGCAGTAGCGGCCGCCGCAGCACCGGCCGCCGCAGCTGCCGCCGAGCAGACCGAGTTCACGGTGATGCTCACCGAGGCCGGCGACAAGAAAATCAACGTCATCAAGGAGATCCGTGCGATCACTGGCCTCGGCCTGAAAGAGGCCAAGGACCTCGTGGAGGCTGCTCCCAAAGAGGTCAAGGCCGATGTGAGCAAGGACGAGGCTCAAAAAATTAAGAAGCAACTCGAAGACGCAGGTGCGAAAGTCGAGTTGAAATAGGAGATTCGCCGGGTTGAATTCGGCGAACAGGTACATATCTGGAACAATCCACCCCCTCCGGCGGACGGCACGCCGGGGGGTGGTGGCTTTCGCCATGTCGATTGAGTTACGCGCACGCGGGCGCCGCCGTCCGCGCGTCGGCACCGTCTAGAACCAGGGAAAACCCGAATGACACTCTCTTTCACGGGACGCAAAAGGCTTCGCAAGCGCTTCGGCAAGATGGCCGAAGTGGCGGAGATGCCCAACCTGATCGAAGTTCAAAAGACGTCCTACGACCAGTTCCTCCAGGTGGTGAAGCCGGAAGGCGGACGCATCGATGAGGGCCTGCAGGCGGTGTTCACCTCGGTCTTCCCGATCAAGGACTTTTCCGAGAATTCGCTTCTCGAATTCGTCGACTATCATTTCGAAGACCCGAAATACGATGTCGAGGAGTGCCAGCAGCGCTCCATGACCTATGCGGCGCCGCTCAAGGTGACGCTTCGCCTGATCGTGTTCGATGTCGACCAGGAAACGGGCGCCAAGTCGGTCAAGGACATCAAGGAACAGGATGTCTATATGGGCGACATCCCCTTCATGACCGACAACGGCACCTTTGTCATTAACGGTACCGAACGCGTCATCGTCTCCCAGATGCATCGCAGCCCGGGCGTGTTCTTCGACCACGACAAGGGCAAGACGCATTCGAGCGGCAAGCTGCTCTTCGCCGCGCGCGTCATCCCCTATCGTGGTTCGTGGCTCGATCTCGAATTCGATGCGAAGGACATTGTTCACGTCCGTATCGACAGGCGCCGCAAGCTTCCGGCCACGACTCTGCTTTACGCGCTCGGTCTCGATCAGGAAGCAATTCTCGACTATTTCTACACGAAGATTGCCTTCCGCCGCACCAAGGAAGGCGGCTGGACAACCCATGTCGAACCGGCGTGGATGCGCAATGCCAAAGCCAATTCCGACTGGAAGAATGCCAAGACCGGCGAAGTTGTGGCGGAAGCGGGCCAGAAAATCTCCGTGCGCACCCTGCGCAAATGGCAGGAAGACGGTGTCAAGACCATCCTTCTGTCCGAAGACGAACTGATCGGCCGCTATTCGGCGCTCGACATGGTCAATGTGGAAACCGGCGAAATCTATATCGAAGCCGGTGACGAGCTGAGCCAGGCCAACCTCGCCCAGCTGCAGGAGGCGGGCTTCCACGAGGTCGACGTCATCAATGTCGACGGCATTACCATCGGCAGCTACATCCGCAACACGATGGCCGTGGACAAGAGCCATAGCCGCGAGCAGGCGCTGATCGAAATCTATCGCGTGATGCGCCCGGGCGAGCCGCCGACGCTCGATACGGCGGAGACGCTGTTCGGCCAGCTGTTCTTCGACTCCGAACGCTACGATCTGTCCTCGGTCGGTCGCGTGAAGATGAATATGCGCCTTGGCCTCGACGCACCCGACACGATGCGTGTGCTCCGCAAGGAAGACATCCTCGCGATCGTGAAGGCGTTGACCGACCTGCGCGACGGCCGGGGCGAAATCGACGACATCGACAATCTCGGCAACCGGCGAGTCCGTTCGGTCGGCGAGTTGATGGAGAACCAGTTCCGCGTCGGTCTCCTGCGCATGGAACGCGCGATCAAGGAGCGCATGAGCGCGGTCGACATCGACACGGTCATGCCGCACGACCTGATCAATGCCAAGCCGGTGGCGGCGTCCGTTCGCGAGTTCTTCGGCTCGTCGCAGCTTTCGCAGTTCATGGACCAGACCAACCCGCTGTCGGAAGTCACCCATAAGCGGCGCATGTCGGCCCTCGGGCCGGGTGGCCTGACGCGCGAGCGCGCCGGCTTCGAAGTGCGCGACGTGCATCCGACCCATTACGGCCGCATCTGTCCGATCGAAACGCCGGAAGGGCCGAATATCGGTCTGATCAATTCGCTCGCGACCTACGCGCGCGTCAACAAGTACGGCTTCATCGAGAGCCCGTACCGTCGCGTGACGAACAAGCATGTGACGGACGACGTGGTCTATCTGTCTGCAATGGAAGAGGCGAAGTTCACGATCGCCCAGGCCAATGCCACGATCGACAATCGCGGCCGCCTGACGGATGAGCTTGTCTCATGCCGCAAGGGCGGAAATTTCGTCATGACGACGCCCGACCAGATCGAATTCATCGACGTGTCGCCGCGGCAGCTCGTCTCCGTCGCAGCCGCGCTCGTGCCGTTCCTGGAGAATGACGACGCGAACCGCGCCTTGATGGGCTCCAACATGCAGCGGCAGGCGGTGCCGCTGCTGCGCCCGGAAGCGCCGCTTGTGGGTACCGGTCTCGAAGATGTGGTGGCGCGCGACTCGGGTTCGGCCATCGCCGCCCGGCGCTCGGGTGTTGTCGATCAGGTCGACGCGACCCGTATCGTCGTGCGTGCGACGGAAGAGACCGATCCGACACGTCCCGGCATCGACATCTACCGTCTCAAGAAATTCCAGCGTTCCAACCAGTCGACCTGCATCAACCAGCGACCGCTCGTGAAAGTTGGCGACGAAATCCGCAAGGGCGACATCATTGCGGACGGCCCGTCGACGCAACTGGGTGAACTGGCGCTGGGCAAGAACGCGCTCGTCGCGTTCATGCCGTGGAACGGGTACAATTTCGAGGACTCGATCCTCATCTCCGAACGCATCGTGCGCGACGACGTCTTCACCTCGATCCATATCGAGGAATTCGAGACGATGGCACGCGATACCAAGCTCGGGCCCGAAGAAATCACGCGCGATATCCCCAATGTCGGCGAGGAAAGCCTCAAGAATCTCGACGAGGCCGGTATCGTCTATATCGGGGCGGAAGTGAATGCAGGCGACATTCTGGTCGGCAAGGTGACGCCCAAGGGTGAAACGCCGATGACGCCGGAAGAAAAGCTGCTGCGCGCCATCTTCGGCGAGAAGGCCGCCGATGTGCGCGACACCTCGCTCAGGGTACCGCCCGGCGTGACCGGGACGATCGTCGAAGTTCGTGTCTTCAACCGGCACGGAGTCGACAAGGACCAGCGCGCGCTCGCCATCGAACGGGCGGAAGAGGAACGTCTGGCGGAAGACCGCGACGACGAACTTGCCATCCTCGAACGCAACATCTTTTCCAGGTTGTCGGAAATTCTTCTGGGCAAGACGGTGGCATCTGGACCGAAGGGTCTGCCTGTCGACACCAAGATCACCCAGGCCGTGCTGGATGCGATGCCCCATCATCATTGGTGGCAGATTGGCCTGCGCAATGAAAAGTCGATGGGCGAGATCGAGGGTTTGCGCAAGCAGTACGACGAGTCCAAGCAGCGTCTCGACAAGCGCTTCGCCGACAAGGTCGACAAATTGCGCCGCGGCGACGAACTCGCTCCCGGCGTGATGAAGATGGTCAAGGTGTTCGTCGCGGTGAAGCGCAAGCTTCAGCCCGGAGACAAGATGGCCGGCCGTCACGGCAACAAGGGCGTGATCAGCCGCATTCTGCCGATGGAGGACATGCCCTATCTCGAGGACGGTACGCCGGTGGACGTCGTGCTCAATCCTTTGGGTGTGCCGAGCCGCATGAACGTCGGCCAGATTCTGGAAACGCATCTGGGATGGGCCTGCGCCGGACTGGGTCGCCAAATCGGCGACATCCTCGACAAGGTCAAGCGCGACAACAAGCTCGAGCCGCTGCGCAAATCGCTTCGCCATATGTATGGCCAGGACGAGCGGCTGGCCGAGCTCGACGAAAAGGACCTGATGGAGCTTGGCGAGAATCTGCGCGACGGCATCCCCGTGGCAACGCCCGTGTTCGACGGGGCCAAGGAGAAGGACATCGTCGACATGCTGCATCAGGCAGGTCTCTCCGAGACGGGCCAGGTGACGCTGTTCGATGGGCGCACGGGCGAAGGATTCAAGCGGCAGGTGACGGTCGGCTACATCTACATGCTGAAGCTGCATCACCTTGTCGACGACAAGATCCATGCCCGCTCGATCGGTCCCTACAGCCTCGTCACCCAGCAACCTCTGGGCGGCAAGGCGCAGTTCGGTGGACAACGTTTCGGCGAAATGGAGGTCTGGGCGCTCGAAGCCTACGGTGCTGCATACACGCTGCAGGAGATCCTCACCGTCAAATCCGACGACGTGGCCGGACGAACCAAGGTCTATGAAGCGATCGTGCGCGGCGAAGACACGTTCGAAGCGGGCATTCCCGAAAGCTTCAACGTGCTCGTCAAGGAAATGCGTTCGCTGGGTCTCAATGTGGAGTTGGTCAACGGGTGACAACCGGATGAAGACCACCAACGCGCACCCGATCGCGAGTGCGAGACAAATCGCATGCCGTCCTCCCATCCGGGGGACGGTTGACATGCAGGTGATCCCGGCTGCCGCGGCGGCGGGATGCACCCTGCACAATCTGATTTCCTCTTAAGAGGCGCGCCATGAACCAGGAATTGATGAACGTCTTTCAGACCGGCAAGGAGGCTCCCGCCTTCGATCGGATCCGCATCTCGCTTGCGAGTCCGGACCAGATTCTTCGCTGGTCGCACGGCGAGATCAAGAAGCCCGAAACGATCAACTACCGCACGTTCAAGCCGGAACGCGACGGCCTGTTTTGCGCGCGCATCTTCGGGCCCGTGAAGGACTACGAATGCCTGTGCGGCAAGTACAAGCGCATGAAGTACAAGGGCATCGTCTGCGAGAAGTGTGGCGTCGAGGTGACGGTGCAGAAGGTGCGGCGCGACCGCATGGGCCATATCGAGCTCGCATCGCCCGTAGCGCATATCTGGTTCCTGAAATCGCTGCCGTCGCGCATCGGCCTGATGCTCGACATGACGCTCAAGGATCTCGAACGCGTCCTCTACTTTGAGAACTATGTCGTCATCGAGCCGGGCCTCACGCCGCTGAAGGAGCGTCAGCTTCTTTCGGAAGACGAGTATTACCGCTCGCAGGACGAATACGGCGCCGACAGCTTCACCGCCATGATCGGCGCCGAGGCGATTCGCAATCTTCTGCAGGCGATCGATCTCGAGCGGCTGCGCGACTGGCTGCGTACCGAGATCGCCGGCTGTAACGGCGGCGAAAAGCCCAAGAAACTCGTAAAGCGGCTCAAGGTCGTCGAAGCGTTCATCGATTCCGGCAATCGCCCGGAATGGATGGTGCTGACGGTCGTTCCCGTGATCCCGCCGGAGCTTCGTCCGCTCGTGCCGCTCGACGGTGGCCGCTTTGCAACCTCGGACCTCAACGACCTCTATCGCCGCGTCATCAACCGCAACAACCGTCTGAAGCGGCTGATCGAACTCAAGGCGCCCGACATCATCGTGCGCAACGAGAAGCGCATGCTGCAGGAGTCGGTCGATGCGCTGTTCGACAACGGCCGTCGCGGCCGCGTCATCACGGGCGCCAACAAGCGGCCCCTGAAGTCGCTTGCCGACATGCTGAAGGGCAAGCAGGGCCGGTTCCGTCAGAACCTGCTCGGCAAGCGCGTCGACTATTCCGGCCGTTCGGTCATCGTGGTCGGTCCGGAACTGAAGCTGCATCAGTGCGGTCTGCCGAAGAAGATGGCGCTCGAACTGTTCAAGCCCTTCATCTACTCGCGCCTGGAAGCCAAGGGCTTTTCTCAGACCGTGAAGCAGTCGAAGAAGCTGGTGGAGAAGGAAAAGCCGGAGGTGTGGGACATCCTCGAAGAGGTGATCCGCGAGCATCCCGTGCTGCTCAATCGCGCGCCGACGCTGCACCGGCTCGGCATCCAGGCCTTCGAGCCGGTGCTGATCGAAGGCAAGGCCATTCAGCTGCATCCGCTGGTCTGTACGGCGTTCAACGCGGATTTCGACGGCGACCAGATGGCGGTTCACGTACCGCTGTCTCTGGAAGCGCAGCTCGAAGCGCGCGTCCTCATGATGTCGACCAACAACATCCTGAGCCCCGCCAACGGCAAGCCGATCATCGTGCCGACGCAGGACATCGTGCTCGGGCTCTATTACGTGTCGCAGGAACGCGACAAGGAGCCCGGCGAAGGCATGGTGTTCAACGACGCCGGCGAGATCGAGCACGCCCTGTTCTCGGGCGCTGTCACGCTGCACGCCAAGATCGAGGCGCGCTACAAGACCGTCGATTCCGAGGGCAAGCCGGTCACGCGCCGCATCAAGACGACGCCGGGACGGTTCATGATCGCGGAACTTCTGCCGCGTTCGCCCAAGATTCCCTACGATCTCGCCAATCGCCTTCTGCGCAAGCAGGAGATCAGTACACTGATCGATGAGGTCTACCGTCATTGCGGCCAGAAGGAGACGGTTCTCTTCTGCGACGCGATCATGGGACTGGGTTTCCGCGAGGCCTGCAAGGCCGGCATTTCCTTCGGCAAGGACGACATGATCGTTCCCGCGACGAAGGAGAAGCTGATCGAGGAAACGCGTCATCGCGTGCGCGAATACGAGCAGCAATATCTGGACGGTCTGACCACTGACAAGGAGAAGTACAACCTTGTCGTCGATATCTGGTCGAAATGTACCGACCAGGTGGCGGCCGAAATGATGAAGGGCATCCAGCAGCCGCATACCGATCCCAAGACCGGCCGCGAGTTGGAGATGAATTCCATCTACATGATGTCGCATTCCGGTGCCCGCGGTTCGCCGCAGCAGATGAAGCAGCTCGCCGGGATGCGTGGCCTGATGGCGCGTCCGTCGGGCGAAATCATCGAAACGCCCATCCTTTCCAATTTCAAGGAAGGGCTGAGCGTGATGGAGTACTTCAACTCCACCCACGGTGCGCGCAAGGGATTGGCGGACACGGCCCTCAAGACGGCCAACTCCGGTTATCTGACGCGCCGTCTGGTCGATGTGGCGAACGACTGCATCATCACGTCCGAGGATTGCGGAACCAGGAAGGGCATCACCGTCCAGGCCGAAATCGACGGCGGGCAGGTGGTCTCCTCACTCGCGGAACGCATTCTGGGCCGCACGACGACCGAGGATCTCAAGCATCCCGATACGGGCGACGTCATCGTCCGTCGCGGCCGTGAGATCAGCGAGGACATGGCGGAAAAAATCGAAGCCGCGCATATTCAGAAAGTGCGCGTGCGCTCGATCCTGTCGTGCGAGCTTACCGATGGCGTGTGCGGAAAGTGCTATGGGCGCGATCTGGCCCGCGGCACGCCCGTAAACATCGGCGAAGCAGTCGGTGTCATCGCCGCGCAGTCGATCGGCGAGCCTGGCACGCAGCTGACCATGCGCACCTTTCACATCGGGGGCGCGGCCCAGGTCGCCGGCCAGTCGAAGATCGAAGCCAGCTATGACGGCAAGATCAAGATCGTCAATCGCAACGTCGTCAAGAATTCGGACGGCGAAACGATTGCCATGGGCCGCAATATGCAGATCGCGATCGTCGATCCGCGTGGTCAGGATCGCGCTGCCTATCGTATCGTGTATGGCGCGCGCCTGAAGGTCGACGAGGGTCAGATCGTGAAGCGCGGCGACCGGTTGGCGGAATGGAATCCGAACAGCCTGCCGATTCTCACCGACGTCGAAGGCATCGTGCGGTACGAAGAGCTGGTGTCGGGCGTTTCTCTGCGAGATGTGGCCGACGAAAAGACGGGCGTCACCAACAAGGTCGTCATCGACACGCGCGGCACAGGCAGCAAGTCGCAGGATTTGCGGCCGACGATTGCGCTGGTCGACGCGAAGGGCAAGCCGCTTACGCTGCCGAATGTCGGTGAAGTCCGCTATGCGCTTTCCGTGGATGCGATTATCTCCGTCGAGGACGGCGCAACCGTGAAGGCCGGCGACGTGCTGGCACGTCTGCCTACGGAAGGTGCGAAAACACGTGACATTACCGGCGGTCTGCCGCGGGTGGCCGAACTGTTCGAGGCGCGCAAGCCGAAGGAATGCGCGGTTCTTGCCGAGATCGACGGCTTCGTCGAATTCGGAAAGGACTACAAGAACAAGCGGCGCGTCATCGTTCGGCCCAAGGCTGACAAAGGCGAACCCTCGGAATATCTCATTCCGAAGGGCAAGCACATCAGTGTGCGTGAAGGCGATTATGTGGAGAAGGGCGACTACATCGTCGAAGGAAACCCGTCACCGCACGATATCCTGCGCATCAAGGGCGTCGAGGAACTGGCGACATATCTCGTCAAGGAAATCCAGGACGTCTATCGGCTGCAGGGCGTGAAGATCAACGACAAGCATATTGAAGTGATCGTCCGCCAGATGATGCAGAAGATGGAGATCACCGATGGCGGCGACACGACGCTGCTGGCCGGCGAGCAGGTCGATCTGCTGGAGATGAGCGACGCCAACAAGAAAGCCGCGGAGCACAGCGGCAAGCCCGCAGACGGGCGTCCGGTGCTTCTGGGCATCACCAAGGCGTCCTTGCAGACGCGTTCGGTGTTCTCGGCGGCGTCGTTCCAGGAGACGACCCGGGTGCTCACCGATGCCGCTGTCAACGGAAAGGTCGATACGCTCGAAGGCTTGAAGGAAAATGTGATCGTCGGCCGGTTGATTCCGGCCGGCACGGGCGGAGCGATCGCGCGCCTGCGCAATATCGCTGCCGAACGGGACCGCGTGATCCAGCAGGCAGAGCAGGCAAAAGCCCAGCCGCCTGCGGCCATTGAGGGCCCGCCTCAGCAGGCTGCAGAGTAACTGGCCGAGAACCAGGAGGGCCGTCCGAATCACTTCGGGCGGCCCTTTTTCATTGGTGCCGGGACGCCGCGATCACTCTATGGCGTGAGAGAAATTCTCCTACCACATCTTGTGGTCAGCGGACACACGGAGCGAAATGGATTTTTTAGGGTGACGGGTGCGAAGGCGGCCTTTCCGTCCCGGCCTGAAATTTCCTTTCACCGGCCTTGACCGCCAAAAACCACGACTCTATATAGCGCGACCTTCAGGGACAGGCCGTCGTCGCGTTTGCGGCGAAACGCTGTCGCGAGGCTAAGTTTTGAGTGTCTGGAACGCGCGACTGGAGAGAAATTTCCAGTCCTCCGCAATTGCCGCGACGGCCCGAAAAAGGCCGATCGTCGGTTTGTCTGCTTTGTGACGTGCAGAGTGCTGTTGGACGGAGAACGGAAGAGCGAATGCCGACGATAAATCAGCTGATCCGCAAGCCGCGCGGCGAAAAGCCGAAGCGCAACAAGGTGCCCGCCTTGACGGGATGTCCGCAGAAGCGCGGCGTTTGCACGCGCGTCTATACGACGACACCGAAAAAGCCGAACTCGGCGTTGCGCAAAGTGGCCAAGGTTCGGCTGACGAACAGCTACGAAGTCGTGAGCTACATCCCCGGCGAAGGCCACAACCTCCAGGAACATTCGGTCGTGCTGCTGCGCGGCGGCCGCGTGAAGGACCTGCCCGGTGTGCGCTACCACATCATCCGCGGCGTCCTCGATACGCAGGGCGTGAAAGACCGCAAGCAACGCCGTTCGCTCTACGGCGCGAAGCGTCCGAAATAGGGAGAGACTGATGGCCCGCCGCCGCCGCGCTGAACGCCGCGAGATCATTCCCGACGCCAAATATGGCGATCTGGTCGTTGCGAAATTCATGAACAGCCTGATGTACGCCGGCAAGAAAGCCGTCGCGGAAGGCATCATTTATGGCGCTTTCGATTCGATGCAGGCAAAGACGAAGCAGGAACCGCTGCAGATCTTCCACGAGGCGCTTCGCAATGTGAGCCCGGCCCTTGAGGTGCGCTCGCGCCGCGTCGGTGGTGCGACCTACCAGGTTCCGGTGGAAGTGCGGCAGGACCGCAGCCGCGCGCTGGCCATCCGTTGGCTTATCAATGCGGCGCGCGCCCGCAATGAACCGACGATGATGGGAAGGCTGTCGGGCGAGCTGCTCGATGCCGCCAACAATCGCGGCTCGGCCGTGAAGAAGCGCGAAGACACGCACAAGATGGCGGAAGCCAATCGTGCGTTTTCCCACTATCGCTGGTGACGCGTAAGCGTATCTGAGGATCCGGCAAATGCCCCGTCAAACACCGCTCGACCGTTATCGCAACATCGGAATTGCCGCGCATATCGATGCCGGCAAGACGACGACGACCGAGCGCATTCTCTATTACACGGGCAAGAGCCATAAGATCGGCGAAGTCCACGATGGCGCCGCGACCATGGATTTCATGGAGCAGGAGCAGGAGCGCGGCATTACGATCACGTCTGCCGCCACGACCTGTTACTGGCGGGATTGCCGCGTCAACATCATCGATACGCCGGGCCATGTCGACTTCACGATCGAGGTCGAGCGTTCCATGCGCGTGCTCGACGGCGCTGTCGCGGTATTCGATGCGGTCGCCGGTGTCGAACCGCAATCCGAAACCGTCTGGCGCCAGGCCGACAAATATCGCGTGCCGCGCATCTGTTTCGTCAACAAGATGGACCGCATGGGCGCGGATTTCTTTCGCTGCGTCGACATGATGGTCGACCGGCTGGGCACCAGGCCGCTCGTGGTTCAGCTTCCCATCGGTTCCGAAGCAGAATTCAAGGGCGTCGTCGATCTGGTGCGCATGAAGGCGCTGGTCTGGCACGATGAGCAGCTCGGCGCCAAATTCGACGTCGTGGAAATTCCGGCGGACTTGCAGGAAAAGGCGCAGGAATATCACGTCAAACTGGTCGAGATGGCAGTCGAGGAAGACGAAAAGCTTCTCGAGGCCTATCTCGAAGGCAGCCTTCCGACGGAAGAGCAGCTGCAGTCCTGCATTCGCAAGGGTGTTGTCCAGTTTCACTTCGTCCCGGTGCTCTGCGGCTCCGCCTTCAAGAACAAGGGCGTTCAGCCCCTGCTCGACGCGGTTGTTGATTATCTGCCGTCGCCGCTGGATATCCCGCCGCTGGAAGGCATCAAGCCGGGGACGAATGAAAAGCTGCCGCGACCGGCCGACGACAACGCACCATTCTCGGGCCTCGCGTTCAAACTGATGGACGACCCCTTCGTGGGCTCAATCACGTTTGTGCGAATTTACTCGGGCTCGGTGTCCTCGGGCACCGGCGTGATCAATTCGACCAAAGACCAGCGCGAGCGGGTGGGACGCATGCTGTTGATGCACGCGAATTCGCGCGAAGACATCAAGGAAGCTTACGCCGGCGACATCGTCGCGTTCGCAAGCCTCAAGACGACCACCACCGGGGACACGCTCTGCGATCCGCAGCAGCCGGTCATTCTTGAAAAGATGGAGTTTCCAGAGCCGGTCATCGAAATCGCCATTGAGCCGAAGACCAAGGCGGATCAGGAAAGGATGGGCATGGCGCTGCAGCGCCTGGCGCAGGAAGATCCTTCTTTCCGCGTGTCGACCGACCATGATTCCGGGCAGACGATCCTCAAGGGGATGGGTGAGCTTCACCTCGACATCAAGGTCGACATTCTCCGCCGCACCTACAAGGTGGAAGCCAATGTCGGCGCACCGCAGGTCGCCTATCGCGAAACGCTGGCGCGTCCCGTGACGATCGATTACACGCACAAGAAGCAGACGGGTGGCGCTGGCCAGTTCGCGCGCGTCAAGCTGGAATTCGAACCGCTTCCGCCTGGGTCGGGTTACGTTTTCGAGAACGATGTCACCGGCGGTACCGTCCCCAAGGAATTCATTCCTTCGGTCGACAAGGGCATCAAGGCACAAAAGGAAGGCGGCCTGATCGCAGGCTTCCCCGTGATCGACTTTTCGGCGCGGCTCATCGACGGCGCCTATCACGAAGTGGATTCGAACGCACTGACCTTTGAAATCGCCGGTCGCGCCGCATTCCGCGAACTGGCATCGAAGGGGGCGGCGAAGCTGCTCGAGCCGATCATGAAGGTCGAGGTCGTGACGCCGGATGATTTTACAGGCGGCGTCATCGGCGATCTTCTGGGCCGCCGCGGCCATGTGCTGGGACAGGATGTGCGCGGAAACGCGCAGGTCGTAAGTGCCATGGTCCCGCTCGCCAACATGTTCGGCTACATCAATACTCTGCGATCCATGACACAGGGGCGTGCACAGTATTCGATGCAGTTCGATCACTACCAGCAAGTGCCGCAGAACATCGCGGATGAAGTCAAAGCCAAATACGCCTGAGCCAACGTCAGATACGGAGATCCTTCACATGGGCAAGAGCAAATTCGAGCGGAACAAGCCGCATTGCAACATCGGCACGATCGGCCATGTCGACCATGGCAAGACATCGTTGACGGCTGCCATCACAAAAATCCTGGCGGAGAGCGGCAAGGCGAAGTTCACAGCCTACGACCAGATCGACAAGGCGCCGGAGGAAAAGGCTCGCGGAATTACCATTTCGACGGCCCATGTCGAATACGAGACCGACAATCGCCACTACGCGCATGTCGACTGTCCGGGACACGCGGACTATGTGAAAAACATGATCACCGGCGCGGCGCAGATGGATGGCGCCATTCTGGTGGTTTCCGCGGCCGACGGCCCGATGCCCCAGACGCGCGAACACATTCTCCTGGCGCGTCAGGTTGGCGTTCCGGCGCTGGTCGTGTTTCTGAACAAGGTCGACATGGTGGACGACCCGGAGTTGCTTGAACTCGTCGAGATGGAAGTGCGCGAGCTTCTCTCGAGCTACAATTTCCCGGGCGACACGATCCCGATCGTTCAGGGCTCTGCATTGTGTGCGCTGGAAGACAAGGACCCCAAAATCGGTCGCGAGGCCGTTCTGGCACTCATGAAGGCGGTCGATGAAGGCATTCCGCAGCCTGAGCGTCCGATCGATATGCCGTTCATGATGGCGATCGAAGACGTGTTCTCGATCTCCGGGCGCGGCACTGTCGTGACGGGCCGCATCGACCGCGGCATCGTCAAGGTGGGCGAGGAAGTCGAGATCGTCGGCATTCGTCCGACATCGAAGACCACCGTCACGGGCGTCGAGATGTTCCGCAAGCTTCTCGACCAGGGGCAGGCGGGTGACAATGTCGGCTGTCTGCTGCGCGGCATCGAGCGCGAGGGCGTGGAGCGCGGTCAGGTGCTGGCGAAGCCCGGCTCGATCACGCCGCACACCAATTTCAAGGCGGAAGTCTACGTGCTGACGAAAGAGGAAGGTGGTCGTCATACGCCGTTCTTCACCAACTACCGGCCGCAATTCTACTTCCGTACGACCGACGTGACCGGAATTGTGAGTCTGCCTGAAGGCACCGAAATGGTGATGCCAGGGGACAACGTTTCGATCGACGTGGAACTGATTGTTCCGATCGCGATGGAAGAAAAGCTTCGTTTCGCCATCCGCGAAGGCGGTCGAACGGTCGGATCGGGCGTCGTCGCCAAGATCGTGAAATAGGATCGGGATCGGGCCTCGGGACGTATTGGAGAAAAAGATGCAGGGTCAGAATATCCGTATACGGCTCAAGGCCTTCGATCACCGAATCCTCGACAATTCGACGCGGGAAATCGTGAACACGGCGAAACGCACGGGCGCGCAGGTCAGGGGTCCCATCCCCCTGCCGACCGACATCGAACGCTTCACCGTGAACCGCTCACCGCATGTGGACAAGAAAAGTCGCGAGCAGTTCGAAATCCGGACGCACAAGCGGCTGCTCGACATTATCGATCCCACGCCGCAGACGGTCGACGCGCTGATGAAGCTCGACCTGGCGGCGGGTGTCGATGTCGAGATCAAGTTGTAGGAAACGCTGATGCGCACGGGCGTCATAACGCAAAAGGTCGGAATGACCCGCCTCTTTCTCGAGGATGGTCGGCACGTACCTGTCACGGTTCTGAAGCTCGACGGCTGCCAGATCGTGAGCAAGCGGACCGAGGAAAAAGACGGTTATACCGCCGTTCAGCTGGGGGCCGGCTTCGCCAAGACGAAGCGACTTACCAAGGCCGATCGGGGGCATTTTGCGCAGGCGAAGGTTGAGCCCAAGCGCAAGCTGGCGGAATTCCGCGTGGACAACACAGACGGCCTCGATGTCGGCGACATGATCCTCGCGGATCATTTCGTTCCCGGCCAGCTGGTCGACGTGACGGGTGTCACCATCGGTCGCGGCTTCACGGGAGCCATGAAGCGCTGGAACTTTCGCGGCCTCGAAGCTAGTCACGGCGTTTCGATTTCGCACCGTTCGCTGGGCGGCACGGGCGGTCGTCAGGATCCCGGCAAGACCTTCAAGAACAAGAAGATGCATGGCCACTACGGCGATGAACGCGTGACCACGCAGAATCTTGAAGTTGCCAAGGTCGATGTCGAGCGCGGCCTTATCATGATCAAGGGCGCCGTTCCGGGTCACAAGGGTGGCTGGGTAATGGTCCGCGATGCCGTGAAGCGCAAGCTTCCGGAGGCGGCACTGAAGCCCGGCTCCGTGAAAAAGGCCAATGGCGCAAATGATGCGAAGGCGGAGGGCTAAGACATGAAAGCGAAGGTCCTCAGTCTGGACGCCAGCAGTTCGAATGAGATCGAGCTAAGCGACTCCATCTTCGCCCTGGAGCCGCGGGCCGATCTGATTCAGCGCATTGTCGTGTGGCAGCTCGCCAAGCGGCGCGCCGGCACGCATAAGGTGCTGACACGCGGCGAGATCAACCGGACAAAGAAGAAGGTCTACAAACAGAAGGGTACCGGTCAGGCGCGGCATGGCGCTCGTTCGGCACCGCTGTTCGTGGGCGGCGCCAAGGCGATGGGGCCGGTGCAGCACAGCCACGCCTTCGATCTTCCCAAGAAAGTGCGTGCCCTGGGCCTGAAGCATGCACTGTCTGCCAAGGCCAAGGGTGGTTCACTGGTGGTGATCGACAGCGCCAGCGCGGAGTCGATCAAGACAAAGGATCTCGCGAAACGTCTGAGCAGCATCGGCGTCGAAAACGCGCTGATCGTGGACGGCGATTTCAACGCGAACTTCAAGCTGAGCGCCCGCAATCTCGCCGGCATCGGGCTTCTTCCGATTGCCGGTCTGAACGTCTACGACATACTCCACCGCGACAAGCTGGTGCTCACCACCGCGGCCGTCAAAGCGATCGAGGAGCGCTTCGCATGATAGCCCATGATCTGATACTCGCACCGGTGATTACCGAAAAGGCGACGCGACTTGGCGAAGCCAATCAGGTGGTGTTCCGCGTGGCGCTCGACGCCAGCAAGCCTGCGATCGCCAAGGCTGTGGAAAGCCTTTTCAAGGTCAAGGTGAAGGCGGTGAACACCATCCGCACAAAAGGCAAGAAAAAGGCCTTTCGCGGCCGACCATACCTGCGTAGCGATTCCAAGAAGGCCGTCGTGACCTTGGTGGAAGGCTACCAGATCGACATTACGACGGGGCTCTGACGATGGCGCTCAAGCAGTACAAGCCTACGACGCCGGGGCAGCGGCAGCTGGTCCTTGTGGACCGCTCGCAGCTTCACAAGGGCGCGCCGGTCAAGAGTCTGACCGAGGGTCAGACGCGGCATGGCGGGCGCAACAATACCGGTCGCGTCACCGTCCGCTGGCAGGGCGGCGGTCACAAGCAGCGTTACCGCGTGATCGATTTCAAGCGACGCAAATTCGATGTGTCCGGACGTGTCGAGCGGCTTGAATACGATCCGAACCGGACATCCTTCATCGCGCTGGTGAAATACAAGGATGGCGAGCTTGCTTACATTCTCGCTCCGCAGCGTCTTGCGGTGGGCGACGAGGTCGTGTCTGGCGAGAGGGTCGACGTAAAGCCGGGCAACGCCATGAAGCTGGCCGCGATGCCGGTGGGAACCATCATCCATAACATCGAGATGAAACCCGGCAAGGGCGGGCAGATCGCGCGATCGGCCGGAACGTATGCGCAATATCTCGGCCGCGATGCCGGCTATGCGTTGCTGCGGCTCAATTCGGGCGAAGTACGGCGTGTGATGCTCGATTGCATGGCGAGCGTCGGCGCCGTCTCCAACCCCGATCATATGAACGAAGTGATCGGCAAGGCTGGCCGCAATGTCTGGAAGGGCAAGCGGCCGAGTGTTCGTGGAACCGCGATGAACCCGATCGATCATCCCCATGGCGGCGGCGAAGGCCGCACCAAAGGTGGCCGCCACCCGGTCACGCCCTGGGGCAAACCGACAAAGGGCGCGAAGACTCGCAAGAACAAGCGCACGACAAAATATATTGTGCGTTCGCGCCACGCCAGAAAGACGCAAGGATAAGGGAATGACCCGTTCAGTCTGGAAAGGTCCGTTCGTCGACGGCTATCTGCTTAAGAAGGCGGAAAACACGCGCGCATCAGGACGCAAGGAAGTGATCAAGACCTGGTCGCGCCGCTCGACGATCCTCCCGCAATTCGTGGGCCTGACCTTTGGGGTTCACAACGGCCGCAAGCATGTTCCGGTGCTGGTCACCGAGGATATGGTCGGGCACAAGCTGGGTGAGTTCTCCCCGACCCGCACATTTTATGGCCATTCGGCCGACAAAAAGGCAAAGAGGACGGCCTGAGTCATGGGCAAGCAAACACGCGCACGCGTTCTCGCCGATACGCAGGCCAAGGCGATCGGCCGGTCGATCCGAACGAGCCCGCGCAAGCTCAATCTTGTGGCGCAGGCCATTCGCGGCAAGACCGCGGAGCAGGCACTCAACGAACTTGCCTTCTCGCCGAAGCGGGTCGCGAGAGATGTGAAGAAGGTTCTGCAGTCGGCGATCGCCAACGCGGAAAACAATCACGACCTGGATGTGGATGATCTGGTCGTGAGTGAGGCAAGCGTCGGCAAGAACATGGTGTTGAAGCGCTTTCATGCGCGTGCGCGCGGTCGCGGCGCAGGCATCGAGAAGTTCTTCGCTCAGGTCACGATCGTCGTGGAAGAGAAGCGTGACGAGCCGGCCAAACCGGAAAAAAAGAAAAGCCGCGGTCGCGGCAGGAACACGAGCAAGCCGGCTGAGACGGCGAAGGAGACGGCCTGATGGGTCAAAAGGTCAATCCGACAGGCTTGCGCCTGGGAATCAACCGTACCTGGGACTCGCGCTGGTATGCGGGCAAACGGGAGTACGGGAAGCTTCTCCAGGAAGACATCAAGATCCGTCGTCATCTGAGCGAGCGGCTGAAGCAGGCGGGGGTATCGCGAGTCATCATCGAGCGGCCCCACAAGAAATGCCGCATCACCATTCATTCGGCCCGTCCCGGCGTCGTCATCGGCAAGAAGGGCGCCGATATCGAAAAGCTGAAGAACGAAGTTCAGAAATACACGACCGATGAAGTCCATCTGAATATCGTCGAAATCCGCAAGCCGGAAATCGATGCCAAGCTGGTGGCCGAGAATATCGCACAGCAATTGGAACGTCGCGTTGCCTTTCGCCGGGTCATGAAGCGCGCGGTGCAATCCGCCATGCGTCTGGGTGCCCAGGGAATTCGCATCAATTGCGGCGGTCGCCTGGGCGGGGCCGAAATTGCCCGTATGGAATGGTATCGCGAAGGCCGTGTGCCGCTGCACACGCTGCGCGCCGATGTCGATTACGGTGTCGCAACCGCGAAAACCACCTACGGCACCTGCGGTGTCAAGGTCTGGATCTTCAAGGGCGAGATCATGGAACACGATCCGATGGCCACGGAGCGGCGCCAGGTGGAACAATCCGATCCCAATCGTTCCAGCGGTGGCGCCCATCGTGCTCAGCCGCAACCGGCTCACTGACGGACAATCGCCATGCTTCAGCCGAAACGCACCAAATTTCGCAAGCAGCACAAGGGCCGCATTCACGGTCCGGCCAAGGCCGGGACGTCGCTGAATTTCGGCGCCTTCGGGCTCAAGGCACTGGAACCGGAACGCATCACCGCGCGCGAGATCGAGGCGGCGCGACGGGCGATCACGCGCCATATGAAACGCGCCGGGCGGGTATGGATCAGGGTGTTTCCCGATGTCCCGATCTCGAAGAAGCCGGCGGAAGTGCGCATGGGATCCGGCAAGGGTGCGCCCGAATATTGGGTAGCCAAGATCAAGCCGGGCCGCATCCTGTTCGAGATCGACGGAGTCGACGTGGAGACGGCGAAGGAAGCCTTGCGGCTCGGTGCAGGCAAGCTGTCGATCGGCACCAAATTCATCGCCCGCCTCGAAGTCTGAGAGAAGAAACGATGGCCAGAAAAAAAGCTTCGGCTCCCGATCTTCGTCAGCAGACGGCGGACGAACTGTCCGACACGCTCGCAAAGCTCAAGAAGGAGCAGTTCAATCTGCGCTTTCAGCGCGCGAACGGGCAGCTTGAAAATACCAGCCGCGTGCGCGTCATCCGCAAGGATATCGCCCGCCTGGAAACCGTTTTGAGCGAGCGGCGCCGAAGTGCAGGCGCAGCAGCTGCGAAGGATCGTTAGAATGCCCAAACGCATACTCCAGGGCGTCGTCGTCAGCGACAAAAACGCCAAGACCATAGTCGTGAAAGTCGAGCGCCGGTTCACGCACCCGATGCTCGGCAAGACAGTCCGCCGGTCGAAGCGATATCATGCGCATGATGAAAATCGTGAGTTCAAGCTGGGCGATACCGTGCGGATTCGCGAGTGCCGGCCGCTTTCCAAGCTCAAATGCTGGGAAGTGATCGGACGCGCGGGCGGCGGACAATAGGCGCGAGCACGGGAGCCTGATCCATGATTCAAATGTCGACAGAGCTGGAGGTCGCCGACAATTCGGGCGCTCGCCGCGTGATGTGCATCAAGGTGCTCGGCGGGTCACACCGCAGATACGCGGATGTAGGCGATACGATCGTCGTGAGCGTGAAGGAAGCCATCCCGCGCGGGCGCGTGAAGAAGGGTGAAGTCCTGAAGGCCGTTATCGTGCGCACCGCGCACGGCGTGCGCCGGCCCGATGGAAGCCTGATTCGTTTCGATACGAACGCCGCCGTGCTCGTGAACAATCAGGGCGAGCCGATCGGAACACGCATTTTTGGACCCGTGACCCGCGAACTTCGTTCGAAGAATCACATGAAAATCATATCGCTCGCGCCGGAGGTGCTCTGATGGCGGCCAGAATCAAGAAGGGTGACCGTGTCGTGGTGACGACCGGTCGCGACAGGGGCAAGAAGGGCGAAGTGCTCAAAGTCTACGTCAAGGATGAGCGCGCCCTCGTGTCTGGCGTGAACATGATCAAGCGCCATCAGCGCCAGACCCAGCAGCAGCAGGGCGGCATCATCAACAAGGAAGCACCGGTTCATCTTTCCAATCTTGCGCATGTCGACCCCAAGTCGGGCGATGCGACACGGATCGGGGTGAAGTTCCTGGGCGACGGCCGCAAGGTTCGTTTTGCGAAGAAGTCGGGCGAGGTTATCGATGTCTGAAGACAAGCAAGCGCGCTCGAAAAAGCAGGCGTCGGGCGGCAAGGGCGACGGCAAGCCGGGCCAGACAAAAGGTGCGGGCAAGAAAGCCGAGGCGAAGGCCGCCGCGGTGGCTGCACCGGCCGAGGAAAGCGTCGTCGATCCCGGCTATGTGCCGCGCTTCAAGACCCGCTACGAGGAAGTCGTGAAGCCGCAGCTCATGAAGGAGTTCGGCTATACCAACGCGCTTCAGGTTCCGCGGATCGAGAAGATCGTTCTGAATATTGGAGCGGGCGAAGCGGCGGGCGACCAGAAGAAGATCCAGTCGGCAGTCAACGATCTGACTGCCATCGCCGGACAGAAGGTGGTCATCACCCGGGCCAAAAAGGCTATCGCGACGTTCAAGATTCGTCAGGGTCTGCCCATTGGAGTGAAGGTTACCCTGCGCAGGGATCGCATGTACGAGTTCCTCGACAGGTTCGTGACAACGGCGCTGCCGCGCATGCGCGATTTTCGCGGCGTGAATGCGAAGAGCTTCGACGGTCGCGGCAATTATGCGATGGGCCTGAAGGAGCACAGCATTTTCGTCGAGATCGACTATGACAAGACCGAAAATGTGTGGGGCATGGACGTCATCATCAACACGTCGGCAAAGACGGACGCGGAAGCGAAGGCACTCCTCAAGGGCTTTCAATTTCCGTTCATGAACTGAAACGAGAGACGAAATGGCGAAACTCAGCCAGATAAACCGGAACAAGAAACGCGAACGACTGGTCGCGCGCTACGCCGCTAAGCGGGCGGCGCTCAAGGCCACGACCTACGATATGTCGGTGGCGCCGGAGGACCGGTTTGCCGCGCATCTCAAGCTCGCGCAGTTGCCGCGCAATTCGTCAAAGACGCGCGTCCACAACCGTTGCGAGCTGTCGGGACGTGCCAAAGGCTATTATCGCAAGCTCAAGCTTTCGCGCATTGCGCTTCGTGAACTCGGGAATTTCGGCCAGGTGCCGGGCATGACCAAGGCGAGCTGGTAAGGAAGGACGACATACATGGCGATCACGGATCCCATCGGCGATCTTCTGACGCGCATCAGGAATGGGCAGCTTCGCGGTCTCGCGAAGGTGCGTTCGCCCAATTCGCGTCAGCGCGTTCGGGTGCTGGATGTGCTTCAGTCTGAAGGCTTCATTCGCGGCTATGCGGAGGTCGAATTCAAGGACGGCCGCCGCGAACTCGAGGTGGAGCTGAAGTATCATGAGGGGCGTCCCGTTATCCGGGAGCTCAAGCGCATTTCGACGCCTGGGCGCCGCGTCTATGCTTCGGTCGGCGATCTGCGGCCGCACCGCAGCGGCCTCGGCGTGTCGATCGTGTCGACACCGCAAGGCGTGATGACCGACATGCACGCGCGCGAACAGAATGTCGGCGGTGAAATTCTTTGCCATGTGTTCTAGGCCGCTGGGAACGGAGTTGAATTGATGTCGCGTATCGGCAAAAGACCGGTTCCCTTGCCCAAGGGGGTCACGGCCACGATCGAGGGCAAGTCCGTTCGGGTGAAGGGACCCAAGGGCGAGTTGAGCGTCGCGCTGGCTGACGAGGTCGAAGCAAGCGTGGGTGCGGACGGCGTCACGGTTTTGCCGCGCGAAGGTGCTGAGCGGGGCCGGCAGATGTGGGGATTGAGCCGGACCCTGGTCAACAACCTGGTCACGGGGGTGACGCAAGGCTTTGCTCAAAAGCTGGAGATTTCCGGCGTCGGCTATCGCGCCGCGGTGCAGGGTTCCAATTTGCAGTTGCAGCTCGGTTTCAGCCACGACGTGGCCTATCCGATTCCATCCGGCATCAGCATCGTCTGCGAGAAGCCGACCATCATTACCGTGTCGGGAATCGACAGGCAGCTCGTGGGGCAGGTCTCTGCCGAAATTCGCGCCTATCGGCCGCCTGAGCCCTATAAGGGCAAAGGCGTCAAATACGCGGGAGAACGAATCCGTCGCAAGGAAGGCAAGAAGAAGTAGCCATGGCACGCCAGGATAATCTTTTCGATCGGCGCAAGAGTCGCGCGCGCTACCGGATCGCCCAGACATCGACCGGGCGTCCGCGCCTGTCCATCTTCCGTTCGGGCCGGCACATGTATGCCCAGCTCATCGACGACCGTGCAGGTGCGACTCTTGCTGCGGCGTCGACGAACGAGAAGGACGACAAGGCCGCCAAGACCTGGAACCAGGACGCGGCGGTTGCAGTCGGAAAAAAGATTGCCGAGCGGGCCCTGGCCAAAGGCGTCAAGAAGGTTGTGTTCGACCGCGGCGGCTATATCTATCACGGGCGCGTCAAGGCGCTGGCGGAGGCCGCGCGCGAAGGCGGCCTCGAGTTCTGAGCGAAGGATCGATAAATGGCGCGTGAACAAAGACACCGCGAAGAGCGCGACAGCGAATTTGTCGACCGCCTCGTTCACATCAATCGCGTAGCGAAAGTGGTGAAGGGCGGACGGCGCTTCGGATTTGCGGCGCTTGTGGTGGTCGGCGACCAGCGTGGTCGCGTCGGTTTCGGTCACGGCAAGGCCCGTGAAGTGCCGGAAGCCATTCGCAAGGCCACGGAAGCGGCCAAACGTTCGATGCTGCGCGTCCCCCTGAAGGATGGCCGGACCCTGCATCACGAGACCCATGGCCATCACGGCGCCGGCAAGGTTCTGCTGCGCCCGGCCCCGGCCGGTACGGGCATCATCGCGGGCGGCCCGATGCGTGCGGTCTTCGAATCGCTCGGCGTTGGTGACGTGGTGGCGAAGTCGCTCGGGACGTCCAATCCCTACAACATGGTGCGGGCGACATTTGACGCGTTGCGGTTGCAGCAATCGCCGCGCATGGTGGCGCAGCGCAGGGGCCGCAGCGTCAGCGAAATCATTTCGCGGCGCGAGGGCGCGCCGCGCACAGAGCAGGCGGCAGCGGGAAACTAGGCCATGGCAGGTAAGACGATCACGGTACGGCAGACCCGCAGCGCCAACCGCAAACCCGAGATTCAGGCAGCGACCTTGCGCGGTCTGGGACTTGGCAAGATTCGGCGGACGCGCACGCTTGAGGATACGCCGTCAGTTCGCGGCATGATTCGGGCTGTGCAGCATCTCGTCGAAATCGTCGAGGAGACGAAGTCATGAGACTGAACGAGATCGCGAACAACCCCGGTGCCCACCAGCGAAAGCTTAAGGTGGGCCGTGGCTCGTCGTCCGGTCTGGGCAAGACCTGCGGACGCGGAGTGAAGGGCGCCAAGGCGCGTACCGGAACCAAAGTGTACGGTTTCGAAGGCGGCCAGATGCCGCTCTACATGCGTTTGCCGAAACGTGGCTTCAACAACATCTTTGCAAACAAGTTTGCCGAAGTCGGTCTCGGTCGTCTGCAGAAGGCCATCGACGAAAAGAAGATCGATCCCGCGCAGAAGATCACGGAAGCGGTTCTTTGTCAGGCAGGCCTTGCGCGCACTTGCCGCGATGGCATTCGCCTTCTTGGCGGTGCGCTGACCGCAAAGATCGATATCGAAATTGCGGGCGCCTCGCGCAGTGCGGTGGCGGCAGTCGAAAAGGCCGGCGGATCGCTGACCGCGACGTTCAAGAAGCCGGTGCGCATGGACAAAAAGGGACAGCCAGGCAAGAAGGCGCAGCGCCGGGCCAAAGCCGCCGAAAAGCGGGCTGCGCGTACTGGTTGACCAGCGGTTCGGCCGCGGCTCCATCGCGGGGGGCGTGGGAACTTAGGAGCGAGTTATGCCCTCTGCAGCCGAACAACTGGCCGCAAATTTCAATTTCAGCAATTTCGGCAAGGCGAAGGAGCTTCGCCAGCGCATATTCTTCACGCTGGCGCTGCTCATCGTGGCGCGGTTGGGAACATTCATTCCCATGCCGGGTATCGATCCCGGCGAACTCGCCCGCCAGCTCACACAGCAGCAGGGCGGCGTGCTCGATATCTTCAACATGCTTTCCGGCGGCGCCGTGCAGCGCATGGCGATCTTCGCCCTCGGCATCATGCCCTATATTTCGGCGTCGATCATCATCCAGCTTATGACCACGGTCATTCCCGAGCTCGAGACGCTCAAGAAGGAAGGGGAGGCCGGTCGAAAGACGATCAATCAGTACACCCGTTATGGCACTGTCGGTCTGGCAGCGCTTCAGGCCTACGGCATTGCTTTGGGACTCGAGCATTGGGGCAGGGTGGTTATCGATCCGGGCTGGTTCTTCCGAATTTCTGCCGTCATCACGCTGACGGGTGGCACCATTCTGCTCATGTGGCTTGGCGAGCAGATCACCAGTCGCGGCGTTGGCAACGGTATTTCGCTTATCATTTTTGCCGGGATCGTGGCACGGTTTCCGACCTCGATTACCCAGCTGTTCGAGTCGGCGCGTACGGGTGCCATCGATCCGTTTCTCATTCTGGTGATCATTTTTGGCGCCGTGGGACTCGTGCTGTTCATCGTGTTCATGGAGCGCGCCCAGCGGCGACTTTTGGTGCAATACCCCAAGCGTCAGGTCGGAAACCGCATGTTCGGGGGCGAGTCGTCGCACCTGCCGCTCAAATTGAACGTGTCGGGCGTCATCCCGCCGATCTTCGCTTCGTCCATTTTGCTCATGCCGACCACGGTGGCGAATTTCAACGGCCAGAACGTGCCCGACTGGCTCCAGACGATCCTGACCTATATCGGGCCTGGCAGGCCGCTTTATCTGGTCCTGTACGCCGCGATGATCATATTTTTCTCGTTTTTCTACACCTCGATCATCTTCAATCCGGAAGAGACGGCTGACAATTTGCGCAAATATGGCGGCTTCATTCCCGGAATCCGCCCGGGCAAGAAGACCGCGGAATATATCGATTATGTCCTGACCAGGACGACGGTGATCGGTGCGCTCTATCTGGCCTTTGTCTGTATCATCCCGGAATTCCTGCGCACCAATTACACGTCTATCTTGACCTTCGGTGGCACCTCGATCCTCATCATCGTCAGCGTGACGATGGATACGGTGGCCCAGATTCAGAGCCATCTGATTGCGCAGCAATATGAAGGCCTCATCAAGAAAGCGAGGCTGAGGGGAGCGAGACGTTGAATCTGGTCCTTTTTGGACCGCCGGGGGCGGGGAAGGGTACGCAGGCCAAAATTCTCGAGCAGAATCATGGTTGGCCGCAGCTTTCGACGGGAGACATGCTGCGCGCGGCGATCGACGCCGGCACGGCACTGGGAGAGAAGATCAAAGCGCTGATGGACAGGGGCGAACTCGTTTCCGACGAGATCGTTATCGCCATCATCGCCGAACGCTTCGATCGTGAGGAATGCGCGGGCGGTGCCGTCTTCGACGGCTTTCCGCGCACGATCGCCCAGGCCAAAGCCCTGGACGAGATGCTTGCCCAACGCGGCAAGCGAATCGATTGCGTGATCGAACTGCGCGTGAAGGACGACGTATTGGTCGACCGCGTCGAGCAGCGCATCCGTGAGGGTGCCGTCCGCCGGGCGGATGACACGCCCGAGACCCTGCGCTATCGCCTGCAAGTCTACTACCGGAATACCGCGCCCCTCCTGGAATACTATGGCGCCCAGGACAAAGTCGAAACGGTGGACGGCATGGCGCCAATTGCCTCCGTCACTCTGGCGATCGATGGTCTGATAAAGGCTCACCAGAGCCGGAAGACCATATCAGGTGTGGGTTAGACCGAAATCGGTCACTTTCTCTTTTGGCTTTTTGGGGGAGGCGGTTGACGGCCACCTCCCGGTTCCTATATTCGAAGGCCCCCGTGACAGAAATCCCTGTCAATTCCAGTGGCCGCAGCCCCTAAAGGGGCGGCTGTCGGAATTGGCGGGTTTTCAGTTGGGCAAACAGTCGCTGCGTTAACGAACTATCCGCGAAGGATCAAAGCATGGCGCGCATCGCCGGCGTCAATATTCCCACGCAAAAGCGCGTCGAAATCGCGCTGCGCTATATCCATGGCATCGGGCCCGCGAAGGCCAAGGAAATCTGCGACAGGGTCGGAATCGCGGAAAGCCGCCGGGTCCATGACCTGACGGACTCCGAAGTGATTCAGATCCGCGAAGCGATCGATCGCGATTTCGTCGTCGAGGGCGACCTGCGGCGCGAAGTGGCCATGAACATCAAGCGCCTGATGGATCTCGGTTGCTATCGGGGCCTGCGCCACCGCAAGGGATTGCCGGTGCGCGGTCAGCGGACGCACACCAATGCACGCACCCGCAAGGGTCCCGCCAAGGCAATCGCCGGCAAGAAAAAGATCACGAAATAACGGAAGACGATCATGGCAAAGCCGGCTGCGCGCACGCGCAAAAAAGAAAAGAAAAACGTTGTTACGGGCGTCGCGCATGTGGCGGCGACGTTCAACAACACGATCATCACGATTACCGATGTTCAGGGAAACGCCGTTTCCTGGTCGTCTGCGGGTTCGCTGGGGTTCAAGGGATCCCGCAAGTCGACGCCTTACGCTGCGCAAGTGGCAGCGGAAGAGGCCGGCAAGAAGGCCGTCGAACATGGTATGCGTACGCTCGAAGTCGAGGTGAGCGGTCCGGGTTCCGGGCGCGAATCAGCTTTACGGGCTCTGCAGGCGGTCGGCCTGCAGGTTACTTCGATCAGGGATGTGACACCGATCCCGCACAATGGCTGCCGGCCGCCGAAGCGCCGCCGCGTATAAGCGTTCCGCGTTTCATCCCGTCGAACGAATTGGGCGCGGCCTGATTCCGCGTCCGGGAAACGATGAGGCAAGACGTGTTCCAGAAGAATTGGCAAGAACTGATCAAACCGCAGAAGGTCAAAGTCGAGACCGGACATGATGTCGGTCGTTCGGCGACTCTGATCGCAGAGCCGCTCGAACGGGGTTTCGGCCTGACGCTCGGCAATGCGCTGCGGCGCGTGCTCCTGTCGTCGCTGCAAGGTGCGGCCGTCACCTCGATTCACATCGAGGGCGTGCTGCACGAATTTTCGTCCATCGCGGGCGTCCGCGAAGACGTGACCGATATTGTGCTCAACGTAAAGCAGATCGCCCTGCGCATGCATGCCGAAGGCCCGAAGCGCCTGACGCTGCGAGCGACGGGTCCGGGCGAAGTGACGGCCGGACAGATCACACAGGTTGCCGATGTCGAGATTCTCAATCCCGATCTCGTGCTTTGCACGCTGGACGAAAAAGTCGATTTCCGCATGGAGCTGACCGTTGCGACAGGCAAAGGTTACGTGCCTGCCGATCGCAACCGGCCCGAGGATGCGCCCATCGGTCTGATCCCGGTCGATTCGTTGTTCAGCCCGGTCAAGAAGGTCAGCTACAAGGTCGAGAACACCCGCGAGGGCCAGATCCTCGACTACGACAAGCTTACCCTGACGGCCGAGACCAACGGCGCGGTGTCGCCGGACAACGCGGTGGCCTATGCCGCGCGGATCCTGCAGGACCAGCTCCAGGTCTTCATCAATTTCGAAGAACCCCGCGAGCGCGTGGCCGAGGAAGCCAAGCCGGATCTCGCCTTCAACCCTGTTCTGCTCAAGAAAGTCGACGAGCTGGAGCTGTCGGTGCGTTCGGCGAACTGCCTGAAGAACGACAACATCGTTTACATCGGCGACCTGATCCAGAAGACCGAAGCCGAGATGCTGCGTACGCCGAATTTCGGGCGCAAGTCGCTGAACGAGATCAAGGCCGTCTTGGCGGAAATGGGCTTGCATCTGGGCATGGAAGTGCCCGGCTGGCCGCCCGAGAACATCGAAGATCTGGCCAAGCGTTACGAAGATCAGTATTAAGGCCGCGTAAGGGGAGCGTGAGAGATGCGTCATCGTAATCAGGGCCGCAAGCTGGGTCGTACCACGGCGCATCGCGAAGCGATGTTCGCCAATATGGCGGCCGCGCTCATCAAGCATGAGCAGATCAAGACGACACTGCCCAAAGCCAAGGAACTGCGGCCTGTCGTAGAGAAGCTCGTGACGCTTTCGCGCCGCGGAGCTTCTGACCTGCATGCCCGCCGCCAGGCCCTTGCGCGGATCAAGGATGCCACTCAGGTCGACAAGCTGTTCGACGTGCTGGGTCCCCGCTACAAGAGCCGTCCGGGTGGTTATACGCGCGTTCTGAGGGCAGGCTTCCGCTATGGCGACAATGCGGAGATGGCCTTCATCGAATTCGTCGACCGTGACGTGGACGCCAAGGGACTGGATTCAGGACCGGTGGAATCAAACGACGCCGACGCCACCGCATAGGTCGGGCGGCCCGAACAGCAGACGAAGGGCGGCTTGACATCGGCCGCCCTTTTTGTTTTTCGGCGGCTACCGGGAGGAATTCCACATGAGAGCGAAATCCCTCATTCTCGCGGCCATGCTGACTCTGTTGGCCGCTGGTAGTCGGGCATCCGCTGCGGAGACCCCGCAGTCCATGCCGCAAGTCCAGCTCACTTTCGCCCCTGTGGTGAAGCGCGTGGCGCCCGCAGTGGTGAATGTCTATTCGCAATCCGTTGTCCAGGCGCCCACCAATCAACTCTTTTCGGATCCCCTCTTTCAGCGGTTCTTCGGCGCCTCGCCGGAGATGCGCCAGCGTGTCCAGCAATCCCTGGGGTCGGGTGTGATCGTTCGCGCCGATGGCGTGATCGTCACGAACAACCATGTGATATCCGGTGGCCAGAACATCGTGGTGGCGCTTGCCGATCGCCGGGAGTTCAAGGCGCGGGTTCTGCTGGCCGATAGCCGCACCGACCTCGCGGTGCTCAAGATCGATACCAAGGGCGAACATCTGCCGACCGTCGAATTTGGCGACAGCGACCGGCTGCAGGTTGGCGATATTGTGCTCGCGATCGGGAACCCGTTCGGAGTGGGACAGACCGTGACGATGGGCATCGTCTCTGCGCTCGCGCGAACCCAGATCAGTGCCAGCGACTATCAGTTCTTCATCCAGACGGACGCTGCGATCAATCCCGGCAATTCCGGTGGCGCCCTGATCACCGCCGACGGGCGGCTCGCGGGCATCAACACGGCGATCTATTCGCGCACCGGCGAATATGCCGGCATCGGCTTCGCGACGCCGGCGAACCTCGCCAAACGCGTGGTGGAAGGCGCGTTGGCAGGAGGCGTCAAGCTTCCCTGGATCGGGGCGGATGGCCAACCTGTGACTGAGCAGATCGCTCAGGCGAAGGGTTTGTCGCGTCCGGGAGGCGTCGTTCTGAAGAGCATTTATCCGGGCGGTCCTGCGGCCGCAGCAGGACTGAAAGCCGGTGACGTCATTCTGCAGGTCGATGGCACGGATGTGGACGACATGCAGGGTCTCAACTATCGCGTGGCCACGCATAAGCCGGGCGAAGCTTTGAAGGTTCGCGTCGAGACAGGCAAACATGCGCGCGATGTGTCGGTTACGGTCGCGCTTCCGCCGGAAAACCCGCCGCGCCAGCTGACGACCATCACTGGACGCAATCCGCTGACCGGCGCGAAAGTCGAGAATCTGTCGCCAGCCGTCGCCACCGAGATGCAACTCGATCTTAATGCCCGCGGCGTGGCGATTGTCTCGGCAGGCGACGCGATTGCCGGCGGCTATGGGTTTCAGCCCGGCGATATCATCAGGGGCTTGAATGGCGCGGAGATCCACACGGTCGCCGAACTGGTGCATGCCCTTGCCGATGCGAATGGCCAATGGCAACTGGTCATCGATCGCGGTGGCCAACGCCTGACGCTTTCGGTGAGCAACTGAGATTGCCGCCGCCGAAAGCGCTATGATGCCGCCATGTCGGATCTCTTTGAAGCCGGCGGGCTCGAACAGGATGTCCCGCGACCGCTTGCCGATCGGCTGCGCCCCAGAACGCTTGCCGAAGTCGTAGGGCAGGATCATCTGCTCGGCCCCGGTGGTCCTATCGGCCGCATGGTGGAGCAGGGGCGCGCGCATTCGATCGTCCTGTGGGGGCCGCCGGGAACCGGCAAGACGACGATCGCGCGATTGCTGTCGCACGCGTTCCGGCTGCATTTCGAACAATTGTCCGCCGTTTTTTCCGGCGTGGCCGATCTCAAAAAGGCGTTCGAAGCCGCGCGCGCACGGCGCAAGACGGGGCAGGGCACGCTGCTGTTTGTCGATGAAATCCATCGCTTCAACCGCAGCCAGCAGGACAGTTTTCTCCCGGTGGTGGAAGACGGCACCGTTGTGCTGGTTGGCGCCACGACCGAGAATCCCTCCTTCGAGTTGAATGGTGCGTTGCTGTCCCGCGCGCAGGTTCTCGTGCTGCGCCGGCTCGACGACGCGGCGCTCGAAACGCTGCTGGTGCGCGCGGAAACCCATTTCGGCGCGACATTGCCGCTGACCGATGAGGCGCGACAGAGCCTGCGCGCCATGGCCGACGGCGATGGCCGCTATCTCCTCAACCTTGCGGAAGAGGTCGCCGCGCTGCGAGCGACGGAACGTCTGGATTCGGCTGCGCTGATGGCACTCGTGCAGCGGCGGGCGCCGCTCTACGACAAGAGCAGGGAGGAGCACTACAACCTCATCTCGGCGTTGCACAAATCCATTCGTGGGTCTGATCCGGATGCGGCGCTTTACTGGCTCGCGCGCATGTTGGCGGGCGGGGAGCAGCCGCTTTACATCGCGCGCCGGCTGGTCCGTGCCGCGGTCGAGGATGTCGGTCTTGCCGATCCGCAGGCCGTGGTCCAGGCAATCGCTGCGAAGGATGTCTATGATTTTCTCGGGAGTCCGGAAGGCGAGATCGCGCTTGTGCAGGCGGTGCTCTATCTCGCCAGCGCACCGAAATCCAATGCCGTCTACGTCGCACGGGGCGCGGCCATGCGCGCGGCGCAGGAACACGGTTCGCTGATGCCGCCGGCGCACATCCTGAATGCGCCGACCAAACTCATGAAAAATCTCGGCTACGGCAAAGACTATGCCTACGATCATGCGCAGGAGAATGCGTTTTCCGGCCAGAACTATTTCCCCGACGGCATGACACGGCAACGCTTTTACCAGCCCAAAGAGACTGGCTTCGAGCGCGAGATCGCCAAGCGGCTCGATTATTGGGCAACACTGCGCGCAAAACGGGCATCGGAAAAATAGCCAGTTGACGACATTGTTGGCGGCGATTGGCTTGCTATCCTGCCCGCCAGTTTCGATTCCTTCGCATTCTCCGGGAGAAAACCATGTCTCTCCTCGTGCGGGACAGTTGCGCGGGCGATGTCGCTCAGATTGCGCGCATTTATGCGCATTGGGTCCGTCATGGATTCGGGACGTTCGAACTCGAACCGCCGGACGAAATGGAAATCGCAAGCCGCCGCATTGCCGTTCTTGCGTCGGGTCATTGTCATCTGGTTGCGGAAGATCGCGGTGGCGACGTATTGGGCTATGCCTATGCGGGACCCTACCGCCAGCGACCGGGGTATCGCTTCAGCTGCGAGAATTCCGTCTATGTGGCGGCCGATGTTGGGCGACGCGGCATTGGGCGGGCGCTGATGGCCGGCCTGATCGATCGCTGCGAAGCCAAAGGGCTCCGGCTTATGGTGGCCGTCATCGGTGACAGCGAAAATCATGCGTCGATCGGCTTGCATCGCGTGATGGGATTTTCCCATGCCGGTCTGCTGCCGGCGGTCGGCTGGAAACACAATCGCTGGGTCGACACGGTCTTTATGACGCGCGCTTTGGGACAGGGATGTTCGTCAGTGCCCTGAAGACATGCTGCACCCGCTTTCTGCCGTTCAGATTCTGTTCCCCTGGTTGAGCAGGCTACCGGCAATTGCGCCAAGCCAGACGAACATCAGACAGAGCACGACAGAGCCTACGACATTGGCGCTCGCCAACACCCATTTGCCGTCGTTCATCAAGTCCAACGTCTGCAGGCTGAAGGCGGAAAACGTCGTGTAACCACCGCAAAGGCCTACCATCACGAATTGTCGCGTGCCGCCAGTGACAAAGACCCGTCCGTCCGGACCGGTCATGGCGGCAAAAAATCCGATCAAGAACGAACCGGTCACATTGATGATCAGGGTTCCCCATGGAAAAGTCTGGCTGAACATATTGGCGACCAGGCCGTAGACGACATATCGCCCCAGCGTGCCGATGGCGCCGCCCGCGGCGACCAGCAGATAGAGTTGGAATTGCATCACCACGCTTGCCTCCATTGCCCCTCGGGCTGCGGCGAGCGGTTTGGCCCGTTTGGGCAAAAGCCTTCCTGCCGCGGAATGATTCTGCGGTAGGAGTCATCAGCTGTCGGGCCCGAAGGCCCTCTGGCGGTTAAAGGGGGAACCCCATCCCCTGTCGATTGGAGAAACGCTAGGTGACCGGATTCGATGCGTCAACCGCGATAAGCCGATGAGCGACCTGAAGGACGTCAAAGTCGACGCCGAGGACAACGGCCTGCGCCTCGACCGGTGGTTCAAGCGCCATCATCCCGCGATCAACCACAGCCATCTCGAAAAGCTGCTGCGGACGGGGCGGGTAAGGCTCGACGGCAAAAAGGTCAAATCCGGCGATCGCATTTTAGCCGGACAAATCATCCGGTTGCCGTCGCAGGTTCAGACTTTGCACAGCACCGGAGACAAAGCTCCGGTGAGTGTGGACAAGGCTGCGGCGCGGCGTGTGGAAAAGCAGAGGATATTCGCCGAGTCGCTTGTAATACATAAAGATTCCTCCGTCCTCGTTCTCAACAAGCCGGCCGGCCTCGCCACGCAGGGCGGCAGCGGCATTACGGAGCATATCGACGGACTTCTGGAACATCTGACATTCGGCAAGCGACAGCGGCCGCGTCTCGTGCACCGGCTGGATCGGGACACATCCGGCGTGCTCGTGGTGGCGCGCACGGTACCCGCAGCGGCCGCGCTCAGCGAATCGCTGAGGCACCGCGATGCCTCGAAAATCTACTGGGCGCTCACCAAAGGCGTGCCCAAGCCCCACCGGGGAACGATCAAATCGGCACTGGCGAAAGAGAGCGACGGCCGTGAAGAGCGCATGATGGAGGTTGCCCAGAATGCCGAGGGCGCGAAACACGCCGTGACCGACTACGCCGTGCTCGGGACGGCGGCACAGGAATATGCCTGGGTGGCCGCCATGCCGGTGACGGGCCGCACCCATCAGATCCGGGTTCATCTGGCGTCTCTCGAAACTCCGATCGTGGGGGATTTCAAATATGGCGGCGTCGACGCGCGCGGCCGCGGCGCAATCGTCGATAAATTGCATTTGCACGCGCGCGCCATCGATATCGCGCATCCCGACGGCGGCCGCCTCACGGTCATCGCACCACTGCCTGCCCACATGCAGGACAGCTGGACCCTGCTCGGCTGGGACATGGAGGCGGAGCCGTTCGCTCCGCTGGCGCACAGAAAACGATGAGCGCCCGAACATTCGCAAAGTTCTACAGCACGGTTGTGGTCGCGCCGCGCGAGGGCCGCTTTGCGGTGCTGCTGGACAGCAAGCCAGCCAGGACTCCCGGCCGCGCTCATCTCGCTCTCCCGACGCGGCGACTTGCCGATGCCATCGCCCGCGAGTGGGATGTGCAAACGGAACGCGTCGATCCCGCCGCGATGCCGCTGACGCGTCTCGCCAATACGGCGATCGATCGGATGGCGTCGCAGCGCGGTGCGGTGATCGAGCATATTCTGGGCTTCGGCCGCAACGATCTTCTTTGCTACCGCGTCGAAGCGCCGCCCGAGCTCGTGACACGGCAGGCGCAGGCATGGGATCCGCTGCTTCACTGGATGGTCGAAGCCCATGCCGTGCGATTGCAGGTCGGTCATGGTGTTGTCTTTGTCGAGCAGCCCGCAGATGTGGATGACCGGCTACAGGAGATCGTGTCGGCGCGCGATGATCATGCGCTTGTGTGTCTTGACCTTGTGGCATCTCTCACCGGCTCGCTCGTTCTGGCGCTCGCGCTTGCGGATGGGCATCTCGCTCCGTCCGGAGTTTTTGCCGCCGCCTTTCTCGATGAGCATTTTCAGGCTGAGCGCTGGGGCCGCGATGAAGAGGCAGAAGCACGGCGGTCGCAAATTCGTTGCGAACTCGAAACGGCCGAACGCTACCTGCGGCTGCTGCAGACGAACGTGGAGAGCCCGGAGATCAACGACGGCGTGCCGACGGAGTCTTTGTAGAGGCCCATCGTCATGGGTGTCATCGGTGTCATGGGGTTGCGTCCCGCGCAGGCTCTGCGCCACATCCAACCACGGTTCAAAGAGCAGGATAACCGGAGCAGCGATGACGCCGCTCCGGTGACCCTACCCATGCCGGCCTGGTGAGGGCCGGCGAGCCGATGCGACTACTGGACCGTAACGCGGGTCGCAGCAGTGTTGCCCGTCACCTCCTTGATGAGGTTTCCGCTCTGGTCATAAAATTTCTCGTCGAAGGTCCCCATGTAGGTGGTCGCCTTGCGGTTGAGCGTGAGGACTTCGTCGTCGACAAGGGTGCCGGTCGGATTGCCGGTCGTGTCGAAGGTCCAGCCAATGTGATGCAGCTGGACGCCGTGAGCCCCCATGGTCTTCCAGACACCTGCGCAAACATTGCCCACGATGGGGTTCTTGTCGGCGATCAGGAATTCGTTGCCGTCGCCGCTCCAGGTGTCGATCGTGTTGAGAACGACGGAGCCGCTGACGCTGTAGGACACCTGCCAAACGCCGACAATCGAGCTGTAATTTCCAGGCGCCCTCGGGAAGAAAGGCAGTTTGATCTGGGACGCTCCCTGAACGTGCAACCCGGTCAAATCGAGGTCGCAGGCCCGGGCGGACATGCTTCCGACCATCAATCCGATGGCCGCGGCAGAAAAAAGAATCGAACGATACATCACCAATGCTCCTCTTGATTTGCCGCGCCGACCATCGGCGCGGGCCTGCGGCCGCGTCCACGCAGGCACAATGAGAGCCGCACCCTCCCGAAGCGGATTTTCCCCCCGAAAGGCATCGCCTAATATGGTTCCCGTTGGGGCACTCGCCCCGGAGGGGATCTGTATTGACGTTCGCTATTCCGCTCTTTCTCGCACCCGGCGGGAACGCTTGTGGCCCGCGCTGCGATTGGGCGCGATTTGGCCGCGCGATGACATGACGGGCGGATGGCCGGAAGCCGAGCACTCGATGACGAACATGACAAATCGATGATCAATCGTCCCGCCGAGGAGCCGAAGGTACGCGCTTCGGTCGATCTGGCTCGCGAGCCAGACTTTGCACTGGGTGCCCTTCAGGTCCGCCCGTCCTTGCGCCGCATCATCTGCGGCGGTCACGAACGGACGGTCCAGCCGCGCGTGATGCAGGTTCTGGTCGCGCTCGTCCGTGCCAAGGGGGAGGTCGTTTCTCGCGAAGAGCTCATCGAGACGTGCTGGGACGGCTTGATTGTCGGCGATGATTCCATTGCCCATTCCATCAAGCGAGTTCGCCAACTGTCGGAATGCTGCGGCGCACAGGCGTTCGACATCGAAACCATTCCGCGGGTGGGTTACCGGTTGCGGCAAAGTCGGCCAATCGAATCAAGCGCTACGTCAGCGCCCGCGATTTCTCCCGCCAGGTATCCGGCCACCCCACCGTGGCGCCGGATCTGGCTGGCTGTTGCCGGAATTGCGATCGCGGCAAGTCTGCTCGTGGCTTTTTCGCTACGCCGCGAACCTGAGTGGACCGTGGCCGAATCGCATCTGCCGTTCATTTCCACCCCGTCGATCGAGCGCTATCCGGCTTTGGCGCCCGACGGGACGATGATCGCCTATTCGGCTGGCCCGACCACGCACAATCGCCAGATCTATCTGCGTCTGCTGAACGGTGGCGATCCGATTCAACTCACACATGACGCCCTCGATGCGAGCGCGCCAGCATGGTCGCCCGACAGCAAGATGATCGCTTATGTGAACTACGAGGCAGATCATCCCTGCCGGATCATGGAAATCGCCGTTCCCGCCGGGCAGCCCCGCCAGATCGGGCGATGTCGCGTCAGCGAGCGGACCAGCCCGGCTTTCGATCCTTCGGGCCACGCCCTGTTTTTTTCCGACGCGCCCGCTCGCGGAGCGCCAGGCAATATCGTCAAACTCGATTTTGATGACGGACGCGTTTCACCGGTGACGCATCCGCAGAACGCCGGCTCTTCCGACGACTCCCCCTCTGTCTCGCCGGATGGAGCCGGCCTGTTGTACGGCAGGGATCTTGGACCCGGTGGAGTTCAGCTTCGTCTGCTTTCGCTGTCCGATGGCGGTGATCGGCTGGTTGCGGCAGCCGATGATGGTGACGCCAATGCAACCCTCTCGGCCGACGGGCGCACGATTTTTGTTGCACTCTCGAACGGGAACGACAATTCGCTATGGGCCTATCCGGCGCGCGGCGGCGAGCCAAGACGCATTCTCTCGACCGGCGAATTCATCGGGCGGCTCTCCGCGGGTCCGAATGGCCTTCTTGCGATGGAACTGGCATATCCAGGCGGGCAGCTCGTCCGGGTTACGCCGCATTCCCACGAGCCGCCCACGCCAATCGAGAGCGGTGGTCTTAGAACCTGGTGCGTGGATTATGCGGCCGACGGCACCTTTCTCGCGACCGGATGGCACTCCGGGACTTTCGGAGTCTGGATTTCGGGCGCAAACGGCGCATTGCGCGAACTGCTCCCATTGCCGGACGGGATTGCCTGCGCCATTCGCTGGTCGCCAGATGGAACCCGCTTTGCTTTCCTCCAGTGGCGCCAGCACAGAAACGAAGTGCCGGTGATGACACGCGGTGGCCAGCTGATCGCGCGATTCCACTATCCGGGAAGCGACAGTGGCCGGCTCGAGTGGAGCGCGGACGGCAGGAGCATTCTGACGAGCCGCGTTGAAAGGCAGGGCTGGCGGATCTGGCGGACCGATCTCGCAACGCCCGACAAGTCCGTATCGATTACACCTTTTGGCTGGCGGGATCCACGCGTGCATGGAAGCATGTTGTTCGCGGAAAAGGCCGGCGTCGCGGGCGTATGGCGCATCGATGGAATACCGCGCCGCATGACCGATGGTCCGGCTCCCGACGCGACGGACGTCTACACGCTTGCCGGCGATCGCCTGATCTATTCCGACACCACAGTTCCCGATCACCCGATGTTTTCGGCGGTAAGCATCTACGGCGGACCGAAAGATCAGCTCGCTGCCCTGCCGCACGGACAGACCGACTTCGTCTTCGGCGTCGATCCAAAGACCGGCGATATCGTCTATACGGTGGGGACCGACGACACCGACATCGGCCTGCTGCGCCTGGTGAGACAGTAAACTCCATGGAGCCGCAAGTCGATTGCCGCACAACGGTGCGCGCCTCGAAACGCTGGCCCCAACCGGAAACGGCGAACGACTTTCGCATCCGGCTGTGCCGCAAAGCCCGCCAGGTCAGGCACGACAGGGCAAAGACGAATGCGGAGAAGATCAGCAGTGATTGCTCTGAACCGGCGATGGCGAGAATGCAGAAGAGCGCCGCGGCAACGCCGAGCATGATCGATCGAATTCGCCGCACGCCTCTCAGCGCGCCGCCGATGTGTACGAGCGACAGGCACGCTGCGATATAGGCGAGCATGATCAGGCCGCAGCAACTCCTGTTACGATCGTGAATTGTGGGGCCAGTGTGGGGCTGGTCGAAAATGCGATGAAGACCGACATCAACATGTCAGCAACTGGCCGGCTGGCGCGTTTCAGTCTTTCGGCTTGCACACTGTGCCATAGACCAGCGGCTCGCCCTTTTCCCACGGTTTGTAGTCATTGGCGAAGCGAATGCGCTCGGCAAGCGACGGATGCGTGGCGCGAAAGACGAGCGTGAACCAGTCGTAATTGGCCGGATAGTGCTTCGCCCAACCGGCATACAGGAGCGCGTTGGCGTGGTTTTCATGGGTGAGTTCGAGGCCAAAGCGGTCGGCTTCGTGTTCGATGCTGCGGGCTTCCCAGTTGAACAGCGGCAACACGCAAAGCCAGAACGCAAACAGGATCAACACGGCGAGCGGCAGCGACGCGGGATCGGCGAGATCGTCGAAGCCGAAGCGCCGGTGCCAGCGCGCAATGGCGGCGCGGCCAAGCCGGTTCACCAGCCAGAACCCGCTGAGGAACAGCAACGTGACGATGCCGAGCGCCTTGTAATTGTCGCCCATGACATAGTGCTTCAGTTCATGGCTGATGGTGCCGGTGATCTGTTCGGGCGTTTCGCTCTTGGCGATATCGGCTTCCAGCACGATGCGGTTGGTGGGGCCGAGGCCCACTACGGTGTCGTCATCGCCACCGACGAAGATCGGAATGGGTCCGACGCCGCAGCGCGCCGCCAGCGCTTCGATCTGTGCGCCGAGCCTGTGATCGGCGAGCGGCTTGTAATCGGTGGTGAGCGGATCGACGAACACCGGCAGCGCTACCAGCACCGCGAACGCGACCGGGACGAGTGCCATGGCGCCATAGAGCCACCAGAAGCGCGGGCTGCGGCGAACGAGCCAATAGGGGATCCAGAGGAAGAGGGTGGCGACGACAATTTTGACGACAAGGGGCGCGATCTCGGAGACGATCCACGCGCCGATCTGCGGCCGGTCGGCGGGTGGCGCAGTGACCACGTCCCGCCACCAGTCGGGCACCGCCGCGACCAGCGCCGCAAGGATGAGATAGGCGGCCGCGAACAGGATGAGGGTTAAAGCGCGACGGCCTCCCGCGAGCCTTGCGCAGGCAGCCCGCAGGCGGGCACCCAATCCCGTGAATAGGAGGAGCGCCGGCAGCACGAGCAGGGCGAGCTGCGTCAGTCCCCAGATGACCTCATGCGAGCGCGCGAGCGCCGTCGCCGCGGCTGTGGGCAGAGGGATCGCCACCGGCGCCTCGGCCATGGCGGCGGTGGACAGAAGGAGAAACGGCAAGGCAACGGACACCCAACGCATCGGCATGGTTTGCTCCGGATTCGTGTCCGGCAAATCTGGAAAACGACACGCGTTGCGAACAGGTAGCATGCCCGCGAACCGTCCCTGTCGGGCAACGCTTCGTCACAAATCCCGCCCCCGGTCGTCGCGGTAGACAGTTTTGGCCCGCAGGGGCAAGTTCGGCCGATGTCGTCGACCCACGCCATGACGGAGCCCGGCATCCAGCGCCGGCTTCGGATCCCGGGACCGCTGCGAGAAGCTGCACTCGGCTTTCTCTATTGGTTCGCGCTCGTGGCGGTTCTGGAGCCCGGCAACGTCATCCGCGGCGACACGCTTGCATGGCAATGGGAAGCCATCCGTCTCGTGGTGGCCGGGCTGCTGGGAGCGTCGATCACGCCGCTGGTGTTTGCCTTGGCGCGGCGATTTCCCATCGAGGGTGCAGCCTGGTGGCGGCGGGCGGGGATTCACCTGGCAAGCGATGCCGGTCTGGCGGTGGGGTTGATCGTGATCGCGGGACTGATTGCGGCGTCGCTCGGATTCGACCGGCGACCGCTGGCGGCGGCGCTGGTAGGCCAGCTCGCGGTGGACGGGCTGCTGCTGTTCTTCGCGCTGGCGGGGCTGACGGGTCTCGCCCATGCGGAATTTTTCCGGCACCGGGCGCAACGCGCCGCCGACGTGCCCGTCACGCCGGCGTCCGGTGGTCTGACGACGGTGCCGGTGACGACGCGCGGGCGTACAATCATGCTCGAACTTGCCGAGGTCGGCTGGATCGAAAGCCAGGGAAACTACCTGGCGCTTCACGCGGGCGCGGCAACCCATCTCATTCGCGAAACCTCGTCGCGGTTCGAAGCGGCGCTCGATCCGGAGCGTTTCGTGCGCATCCATCGCCAGACCATCGTGGCGTTGCGCCGGATCAAAGAGATCGCCTCGCTGCCGAGCGGCGATGCGACCGTGATTCTGGACGACGGAACGAGCCTGAGGGTGAGCCGCGGTTACCGCGAGGCGGTAAAGCGCAAGTTCGAGGCACGCGGGAAATAACCCGTAGCCGGGGGCGAGAGAAGACGCGGTGCTGCTGCCGTTTCGGGGGACGCCGGGCTAAGATGGAGACCATGGAATCGGGCCCGGACATCGTGGACCGCATCTACGCTGCTTCGGTGGTGCCGGAGCAGTGGGCCGACGTGCTTCACGAGCTTGGCGAAATCGCCGGCGCGACCGGCGGGTCGCTCTTCGTGGTGACGCCGGAACACCAGCACAGCATGGCCTCGCGCGGCGTAGGCGATCGCGCAGACCGGGCCATTCGCGAACGATGGCTGCAGCGTGGGCAACTCATCCGCCGCGCGGCGGCGATGCAGCATCCAGGCTTCGTCCTCGATCACGAGATCATGACACCGGCAGAGCTGGAGGAAGAACCCCTCTATCGGGATTTCTGGCGGCCGCAGGGGATCGGTCAGGTGGTGAGCACCAACTTTGTCGTGCCGACCGGTGAAACCATCGCCATCACCTTTACCCGTTTGCTGGCGAAGGGGTCTGCGGATCGCGCCACGATCGAAAGGCTTGACGCTCTCAGACCGCACATTGCGCGAGCCGTGATTCTCTCGGCGCGGCTACAACTCGAGCACGCACGGGCGGCAAGCCAGACACTGGCCGCGCTCGGCCTGCCGGCGCTGGTGCTGAGCGGCGGGGGCAAAGTCCTCGCGGTCAACCAACTGGTCGAGACCCTCGCGGGTCAGGTGGTCTGGCGCGGTGCCGACAGAATTGCGCTGACCGACAAGCATGCGGATCGGCTGTTGCGGCAGGCACTGGAGAGGCTCGCTCAGCTTGAGGGCGCCGTCCGTTCCTTCCCGGTTCGCGACGTTGAAGGAATCGCGACGCAGGTCGCACATCTCGTGCCCATTCGGCTCGCGGCGCGCGACATCTTTGCGCGCTCCGCTGCCGCGCTGGTCTTCTCGCCGATCACCCGCCCGCAGGCGCCGCCGGTGGAACTGGTGCAATCGCTGTTCGACGTAACACCCGCCGAAGCCCGCGTGGCACGCGCCCTGGCGGCCGGCAGGAAAGTCGGCAGCATCGCGTCCGAACGCGGAGTGTCGGTCAATACGGTGCGGACCCAGGTGCGCGGCCTGCTTGATAAAACCGGCAGCCGCCGGCTCACGGATCTGGTGGCGCTGCTGAACGGAATTGGTCCGCCCAGGCCCTGATCGCATCAGGCAGCACGCGAGCCCATCGCTTCTATCCCGCCTGGCGTCATCAGTTTTGATGATGTGCGCCTTCCATCGCCGCTGTTTTCTGCCTGCGATGGGAAGGAACACGAAATCTTTCACATCGCAGACCAAACCCTTTCGCGCAGCCGCGCGACACAAACAGGAGTCTATCATGACCATCAGGCGTTACTTTGGTTTGATCGTTGCAGCCGGCGTGCTCGCGGTAGCCGTTGGTGGCGAGGCTGTTGCCAAACAGGGCGGCAACGGATGGCAGGCGACCGATGGTGAGACCATTCCCACGGGCTCGTCGTTCTACGAATTCATCCGGCCGTGTCCGAGCGGTTTCGCGGTGCAGAATGGGGGCTATTCCGTTTTGAACGGCGTCACCTACAGCAACGGGTTCACCCTCGTGAGCAGCGGTCCGGATTTCACCCAATCGCCGCCGGACTACTCCAAATGGCTGTTCGTGTTCTCATGGCCCAACGGAGGCTCTCCGTCCGGCGCGCAGATCGTCACCGCCGCGAGTTGCAAGAAGGGCCGGCCCTGAGCAGGCAATGATGCCCGGAGAAGCAGCGCGCGACCGACGCTTCGGCCGCGCGCTGCCTCCTCAGGAACCAGTCTTTTCGCCTGTTCCGCTTGCGGTCGTTTTCCAGGCCTTGCCGTCCTCGGATTGCTCGAACGACACGGCCACTTTCTTCACGGATGCGAATGTGTAGACGATCCGCTGGCGAACGGATTTGCCATGTTGATTTTCCGTCCATTCTTCGCTGCGCGTGGCGCCGTCGATCTGCATTTTCGAGGCAAACGGTTTCCCCGGCGTACCATCGTCGTTGAAGATTTCGTAGTGCCAGAACGCCTTGTCGTGACGGTTGAAGGTGTCGACCACCAGCGAATTGATGTGCTTCCCGCCCCAGATGTTGGCGAAGCTGCACATCATGAAAGCCCGGTTGGCCGACCAGCGGCAATCCGCGTGCCAGACAAAATCTGTCGCTGGAGTTTTCGCGTCGCCGAGCAGGCGGCCATGATAGACCCAGGTGCCCTCGGAGGTCGCAAGCTGCGCAAGCCCGGCTTCGCCTGTAGCGAGCGCTGTCGACGAGATGACGGTCGCGAGCGAGAAGAGGAGGCCGGGAACGAGATAGCGGTTTTTCATTCGGATATTCCTGCCGAAGGTCGTCGCGGGGTTCTACATCGCGAACCGTCGCTCGCGCTACGCCTGACCCGCCAGACGCTCCACATCGGACGGGATCGTCGGGCGCACGCGGGCGCCGGTGTCAATCGCGCGCATGGCGCTTGCGCATGCGATGTCGGGTGTCCTTTTTCAACTCCGCGACGGATTTTCGTTGGGGGCAAACCTTCCGGAAACACGGCGGCATGGACATCGGCGAGGGCGTGCCGGCCGGCGCGCCGCACGATCACCTCTTCGCCCTGTTCCGACCACTCGAGCAGCGAACCGGGACCAACGCCAAGCTTGTTCTGTATCTGCGCGGGCACCGAAATCTGACCTTGGGCCGAAATTTGCGAACGGGGGCTCATGTGGATACCTGTCTTGCCCTTTACCTGAGCGCCGCCTGGAGTTGGGAGAGGAAGTAGCCCCAGCAGCAGAGCAGCAAGATCGGCGCCGCGATGTCCACCCAGCGCCGCCGGACGATGGCCGCAAACAGGGCGATGACAATGAGCGGTACGACGACGCGGTTCTGCACGAAGAAATCCGCGATGTTGTAAATGCCGCCGAAATAGAGATTGCTCAGAAAGGCCATGATGGCCATGGCCGCGAAGGCGCCGATATAGCGGCGCGCACGGGTCTGATGAAACGCCACGAGATCGATTTCACCCTCGGGCGAAATTTCGGGGCAGGTCAGCGCGGCCTGCAGGAAATCGACGCAGGCTTGTGCGAGAGCGACGAAGATGCTGAGCACCGGCCAGCTCGGCAGGCTGTGCACATCCCACCAGCTGACCCAGTCCACCACCAGAGCGATCAGCGCGTTCAGCATCCAGTAGGCGTGGAACCAGGAAAAGCGCACGCGCTCGCGCGCCCCGATCAGCCGCGCCACCGTGCCCAACAGATGCGCTATGGCCAGCGCATACACGAAGGACAGCAGCGAAATGACGTGCTCGAACGCCCCCATGCGACTCGCCCCGGACCGCGGGCAAGGCTAGCGCGGCGGGCGCGGGTGGCAAACGGCGCGCGCGGAACGGGGCGCATTGAAAGACAGGGCGCTGGCCGAAGCGATTGCGGCGCCTCGGCTGGCACAGGTTCCGACCGTTACTTGATCGGCAGTTTGAGCATGCCAACTTGCGAATGGGAGTTGTTGGCAAACCAGATATTTCCGTCCGGTCCCACGGTGATGCCCAGGACGGTGAACGCGCCTTCGCTCGCGGGGAAGGAATATTCCGTCACCACACCCTGCGGCGTGATGCGCCCGACGACGGGCGTGGTTTCGCCGAAATACAAATTCCCGTCCGGCCCCGCCACGATCGAAACCGGATCGCCGGTAAAGCCTTGCGTATAGTCGCTGACCTTCGTTCCGTCGGTGGTGATGGCGCCGATGCTGTTATTGCCATTGTCGGCAAACCAGATTCTGCCGTCGCTGCCGGTCGCGATGCCGAAGCTGAAGGTGTTGCCGAGACCCGTGCTGTATTCGGTGACCTGGCCGCCCGGTGTGATCTTGCCGATATTGGGTCCTTCGCCTTCGAGGAACCACATATTGCCGTCGGGGCCGGCGGTGATGGTGAGAGGCTGCGTGCTTTCGTCGGCAAAGCTGTAGAGCTTGATCTTGCCCTTTGCCGAGATGGCGCCGATGCCGCTGAAATCGGTGACGAACCAGTCGGACGATTTCGCGCCCAGCGCCATGTTGGTGGATTTGGTCTGGCTCAGCCCTGTGGAATATTCCGTCACCTCGCCGCTGGCGGTGACGCGGCCGGCACAGGGCGTGGCCCATTCCGTGAAGAACATGTTCTTGCCGTTCTGGGCGATGGCTTCCGGCGCGGCACCCGCCGTTGGCGTCGCATAAAGTGTCGCTTTCCCTTTGGTGGTGATCTTCATGATCGCCGATGCGCCGGTAGACGCCACCCAAAGCGCCTTTCCGATGCCGGAGGTCATCTGGAGCTGCGAGCCGCGATCCGTGGGACCGGTGAAAATGGTGATCGTCGCGCCATTCGATTTGGTTTTCGACGCCTTCCAGGTCTCTACGATGGGCTTCGGCTTGGCCGAGGAACAGCCGGCCGCGAGCGCAGCGCTCGACATGCTCAAAAGCGCAGCGCCTGCAAAAGCGGCACAAGCCAGGGTTGCACCCCTGCCAAAGGTGAGACGCATCGTCATGGGAATTTTCCTTGCTGCACAGCCGCCAGCCGCGACCCTACATCAGAGAACCGGTGCCACAAAGCCTCTCAAGATGCGGCGCTTCCGGGCCCCTGACCTGTCAGCCGTTCCACGCCGGCTCGCTTGGCCAGGCCGCGACCGAATGTGCTTTCGGGCATGACGCCGCGCGCCAAGCGGGCGGCATTCGACTGCGGTGCCGACGAGAGCCGGGAGCAAAGCGGCAGACGGCCGGCACTTGTCGTTTCTCCTTCCGCGTTCTGGCAGGCGAGTGATTTTCTGATCGTCTGCCCCATCACCCCGAAGGTTCGCCTGTTCTGCGCCAGTGTGGTGCTGCCTGGAGGGGGCACGGTCGCGGGCGAGGTTCTGGCCAGCCATGTTCGAAGCAACGATACGCACGCCCGCCCGATCGCTTATGCCGGATTCTCTGTTGCGCCTGATCTGCTGGCCGATGTTCGTGCAAAACTCGCGGCGTTGATCGGCGTGTGACGAAGGCGACGATTTCGCAACGATTCCTCGCATCATCCAAAAATTCGTCATGGCCGGGCGGTCCGGACCACCGCGCTCGTCGCGGTGGGGAGGGCGTCCCGGCCACCCATTCACGCAGCCGTTGCCATGGATGGCCGATACGCCGGACAAATCGCACCGGGGTGAAAGTGCCCGCCTGTGTCGCGGCGATTTGCCGGCCGACCGGCCATGACGAAGTTTTGGGGTGCAAGTGTCCGGTGGGATATCCGCCGGAGCGGACGTTCCGCGCCGATGCGTCGCTCCACACAAAGGTCCGTCATGGCCGGGCGGCGCGCCGTCACATCAGGTGTGCTCACTTGGCGCAAAAGATGAACCGCCAAGACGCAAAGGCGCCAAGGTATCGCGCCTGTGCGACGCGCAAGGCTCCCTCGCGGCAAAACCGACTTCTGGATTTCGCGTCCTCTCTTGGCGCCTTTGCGTCTTGGCGGTTTGCTTTATGTGCAGCTGGTGCCGGATTTGACCGTGCCCACGAAGTCCGGCGAGCCAAGGAAGACCTGGCCTCCATACAAGCCGGTGATCGTTCCTTTGGCATTGATGGCGAATGCCCCGACGTCGCCGCGGCGACTGGCGTCGCGAACGCCACGGCTGCAAGTCCCAGCGCCGAGGCGTTGCCGCACCAGCAAGCAGCAAGGCGTGCGCGCTCCCCTCGAGATTTCCCGGCACGCGGGTTCTCCCTTCTTTGCCATCGCTCCCAAACGGCCGTCCCCGAACCAGCACAGACGATTGGGCTTTCTCCAAAATTCGATGGCGCAAATGGAGCCAGCGGCCCTTTTTCCCGACAGAAAATGCCGAGACACGATCCATGGTTCGACAGCGAAAATCGGTTTGGCGCGTGCCGTCCCGGGAGAACGTTTTACGCCCCGTTAGCAGGAAAGGTTCATGGATAGGATTGTCGGTCGGGGGAGTGCGGCGTGGCGGACAAGCAGGCAGGGTCGGGACAAATCCGGAGACGGTTCGGCCGGGCGTCTTCGTCAGGGAGCAGTCCGGGCAGCCCGAGCAGCCCGAGGGGTCCGGATGATCCGGAGTCGGGAGACGAATCGTCGAGCGGCAACGGACTCTTCACGCTCTTCGCCACCGTATTCGTCGTCATTCTCGTCGCCGCGACGGGGGCCATCGTGGCGTCGGACAGTGCTCTCAGGCACACCGTCTGGGAGGACATCGTGGGCCCGCCCGCCTATCAATCCCGGGTCGCGTCAGTCTGCGACCAGGGATGGCAAAACGACCGCGACAACCTGGATCAGATCCATTGCTATATGACGACCGACGTCGAGCGGCTGTGCGATCCGCGCGAACGGCTCGCGCTCGCCGACACATTGCGCTCCTACCAGGCAGCGTCCGACCTCGCCATCGGGCGCGTGGCCGTTTCCGTCTTCCTGTCATTCGCCAGACCTGGCGTCATGGCGATGGGAATGGCGGACGCGAGGAGCCGCGATCCCCACCTCAGCGCGGAAGAGCGCGCCGCGCAATCGGCAAAGGTCGCGAGCATGGCCCACGATTACCTGGCGCCGACGCAGAAGCCGCTTGAGGAGGGGTTCACGAACAAACACGGGATCGTCACCATTCTCAACGACGTCAAGAGCCTCGCGGAACACGGCTACCTCGCCGCCTCGGATTTTCCGACGGGCACGCCAAAGATCGTCAGAGAGGGCCTCGCCGCTGCGCACTCCGTCTCCGCTTCATCCTGCTCGACGCGGTGATCCGGATTGCGGTTGAGGTGCCTGTGAAGTCTCAAGCTCACGCCGAATGGCACCGAAACGATGCTCCATGCTTTTTGCAGTCAGCAGAATTGTGTGGACAGCGCTCTTCCCTTTGCCGCCCCGGTGAGGGATATCGCAGGCGATATCTGCGGCCCTGCCTTTGCAGGGGGCCGGGGTGACGGCACTGTCTTCGAACTCAAGAAGTAGACTTGGCGTGATACTTCGAGTCCGACCCCAAAGTCTTTTCTTGTTGTCACTTCCGCACGAACTGCGCGCGGGCTCGGCTTTTTTTTGGGGGCGAGTTGTTGGGAGCTTATAGGGAACGTTTTAAAGCCGAGCAGCGAGCCATCGGTCCCGAACTTGTGATGGTAAGGAATGCAACGAAATAGGAAGCAGCATGCGGTATCGGGGCCACGGCACAAACATGTCCGCTGTACTAAACCGCTCTCGTTCGTTCGATGCTCAGATCACGCCGATCAGGAACTCCGGCTTTCCGCGACGGGGTAAAGACTACAGGCATTTCGATTTGGGCGGCTCCGTAAATCGACATCCCTCGATAACCCGTCAGCTGCAGGCAATGTTGGCTTTAGCGTGTCATCCCCTCGCAAGCGGGGACTCCGATGCGGCGCATTGAAGACCGGGGTTCATTCTCGAGGTTCACCGCGCTGGGTCCCAGCTACTCTTTCGCTTGGCAGCGTCGCAAGGCCGGATGGCCGATTGAGCCCTACGAGCCTGCCGGGGAATTTCGGCGGTGTAGAAAGCCGAACCATCCAGCCGCAATCAGACCGGCTGCGAACAGCGCCCAGCTCGACGGTTCGGGGACAGGCAGCGGTACAACGGAAAAATCGTCGACCGCCCATTGCGTAACCTGATTCTTGGCATCCGAAGCAAGAAAGACGTCCAGATAATCCTTCGCGCCGTTCCCCGTGACCTGAAACGATTCCCGCGCAAAGCTGGTGGGGGCGGCATCGCATTGTGAGGGGTCGCCCATGCAGACCCCATCGTTCAACGGGTTTGCAAACTGATCGTCGACCTGGACGGTCAGGCTGCCATCTCCATGGATGCTGGAAACCTGCTCAGCGTAAAAACTCACGGTGTAGGTAACGCCCGATTTGAGGAAAAAATCAGTCGAGTCCGCTTCCGCAGAGCCAAAGTTGCCAGAGGCATTTAGGAGGCCTGCCTCGTTTCCGGAATTGACGAAGCTGCCTGTCACCGAAACAGAGCCCGAGTGGGCATTGGTCGCCCAGTCCGCCAGGGTTCCGTTCTCAAAGCCGCAGTTCTGCACCAGATTGCCGGCCACGCCGTCACACTGACTGGGATCGGCGCTCGCCCCGCCCGCGAAAACAATCACTGCCAGACCGGCCCCTGCCACCATCGCTCTCATCGTCTGAGTCCCCCCCTCGATTGAATTCGCTCTGAATAGCAAGTATCGCGCCGATCAGGAAATCCGCCCATTTCCCCGCTGACGAGATCAGGGCTGTAAGAATTTCCGACTCAGGCTGCGCCCCAAAAACCGACATTCCTCAATAGGGGCAGGCAACGTTGGCTTCAGCGTGTCATCCCGCACAAGCGGGGACCCGTCGGGGGCTGTCCACCCCAACAGATGCAGGGCGTTGAAGATCGAGGTTCATTCTCATGTTCACGGCGCTGGGTCGCGGATCGCGCTTCGCGCGTCCGGGATGATACGCGTTTTGGTGTGTGTCGCTCGGAGAGTTTCCGCTCAGCGTGCGATCTTGGGCAGCAGCCGGCTCACGTAAGGATCCGCTTTGGTTGGAGATTGGTAGTTATACTTGGCTATCGCTGGCCGTGTCGCTGACACTAGAACGGTTTAGCATAGACCCATACGGTGTGTGTGGGTATAAAATTCGTGTCGAGCGATCCCGACGCTTCAATCAAACAGCCTCCCATTTCCCTGCACCGAGGAAAAAAGCAAGAAAAAGCGCGATGCGGAAACCTCAATAAAATTGGGTATTGACGGGCATCCGCCAGGGAAAAATCGCGAGCGGGCAGGGGTGCCCCTCCGACCTTCTGGCACCTCCTCCAAAAGTGGGGAAGGGATCAACCGGCTGCGCTTGACCGGGCCACCACCGCCCAACAGTGTGCGCGCGGCAGTGCGGGGAGTCGCATGAAGCACATTCTCAACGAATTGGAAGCGCGGCGCGAGCGGGCGCGGCTGGGCGGCGGCGAGGCGCGCATCAAGGCGCAGCATGCGCGCGGCAAGCTGACGGCGCGCGAGCGGATCGAGCTCCTGCTCGATGCGAATTCCTTCGAGGAATTCGACATGTTCATCGAGCACCGCAACACCGATTTCGGCGCCGACAAGAACCGCATTCCCGGCGACGGCGTGGTGACCGGCTGGGGCACGATCAACGGCCGCATGGTCTATCTCTTCGCCAAGGACTTCACGGTGTTCGGCGGCTCGCTCTCCGAAACCCATGCGCAAAAAATCTGCAAGATCCAGGACATGGCGATGCAGAACCAGGCGCCCGTCATCGGCCTGCTCGATGCCGGCGGCGCGCGCATCCAGGAGGGCGTGGCGAGCCTCGCGGGCTATGGCGAAGTATTCAAGCGCAATGTGCTGGCGAGCGGCGTGGTGCCGCAGATCTCCGTCATCATGGGGCCCTGCGCCGGCGGCGATGTCTATTCGCCGGCCATGACCGATTTCATCTTCATGGTGCGCGACACCTCCTACATGTTCATCACCGGGCCCGACGTGGTGAAGACGGTGACGCAGGAAGACGTGACCGCCGAAGAGCTCGGCGGCGCGCGCGTGCACACCACGAAATCCGCCGTCGCCGATGGTGCCTATGAGAACGATGTCATCGCCATCGAGGAGATGCGCAGGCTCTACGATTTCCTGCCGCTCAACAATCGCGACAAGCCGCCCCATTGGCCGACGAGCGACGATCCGCAACGCGCGGAGATGTCGCTCGACACACTCGTCCCTGAGAATCCCAACAAGCCCTACGACATGAAGGAGCTGATCCTGAAGGTCGCTGACGAGGGCGATTTCTTCGAGATTGGCGAGGCCTTCGCGCGCAACATGATCACCGGCTTCGGGCGGCTGGAGGGCTCGACTGTGGGCTTCGTCGCCAACCAGCCGATGGTGCTGGCAGGCGTGCTCGATTCCGATGCGAGCCGCAAGGCCGCGCGCTTTGTGCGCTTTTGCGATTGTTTCAACATTCCGATCGTCACGTTCGTCGACGTGCCGGGCTTCCTGCCCGGCGTGGCGCAGGAACATGGCGGCATCATCAAGCATGGTGCGAAGCTGCTTTTCGCCTATGCCGAGGCGACGTGCGCCAAGGTCACCGTCATCACGCGCAAGGCCTATGGCGGCGCCTATGACGTGATGGCGTCGAAGCACATGCGCGCCGATGTGAACTATGCCTGGCCTTCCGCCCAGATCGCGGTGATGGGGGCGAAGGGCGCCGTCGAGATCATCTTCCGCCAGGAGGCCGGCGACAAGGAGGCGATCGCGGCGCGCACGAAGGAATACGAAGACCGCTTCCTCAATCCCTTCGTGGCGGCGAGCCGCGGCTATATCGACGACGTGATCCGCCCGCATTCGACACGCTGGCGCATCGTCCGTGCCCTGCGCATGCTGCGCAACAAGCAGGTGCCGCAAATCTGGAAGAAGCACGACAACATTCCGCTGTGATGCTCCCTGCATGACATTTGTTTTGTTTCGTGCGATCAGAGGCGATCAACGTCCATGATCGCCTTGGCGAAGGCCTCCGGTGCTTCCTGGGGCAGGTTGTGGCCGATGCCGCCGGCGATGTTGCGGTGTTCGTAGCGGCCGGAGAATTTGGCGGCATAGGCGGCTGGTTCCGGATGCGGCGCGCCGTTGGCGTCGCCCTCCATGGTAATGGTGGGCACGGTGATGACCGGCCCGGCGGCAAGCCTTGTTTCCAGCGCGTCGAATCTGCTTTCGCCCTTCACCAGGCCGAGCCGCCAGCGGTAATTGTGGATCACGATGGCGACATGATCCGGATTGTCGAATGACGCCGCTGTGCGCGCGAACGTGGCATCGTCGAAATGCCACTGCGGCGACGCGAGCTTCCAGATGAGCTTCGCGAAGTCATGCCGGTATTTGTCGTAGCCGGCCTGGCCGCGCTCGGTGGCAAAATAGAATTGATACCACCATTGCAGTTCCGCGCCCGGAGGCAGCGGCGCTTTGCCGGCGGCCTGGCTGCCGATCAGATAGCCGCTCACCGAGACAAGGCCCTTGCAGCGTTCCGGCCAGAGTGCCGCGATGATATCGGCCGTGCGCGCGCCCCAGTCAAAACCGCCGATGACGGCTTTCGGAATCTTGAGGGCATCCATAAAGGCCGCGATGTCGCGGGCCACAGCCGCTTGCTGGCCGTTGCGAATCGTGTCGGCCGAATGAAATCGCGTCGTGCCGTAACCGCGCAGCCAGGGCACGATAACGCGATAGCCCTTTGCCGCCAGCACGGGCGCGACATCGACAAAGCTGTAAATGTCATAGGGCCAGCCATGCAGGAGCAAGACCGGCGGCCCGTCCACCGGGCCGGCTTCGGCGTATCCGACACTCAGATCGCCGGCTTCGATCTGCTTGAGGCGTTCGAACGATGTGTGGCCACCACGTCTGACAGGTGGCGCAGCTTTTTGCATCGTGACAGGCTCGGCGCTCGCAAGCGTCATCATGCCGAGCTGGCTGGCCGCAAGGCCCAGCGCCGCCGCGCCGAAAAAGCTGCGGCGATTCTGTCCGGTTTCGTCGGGCATTTTCTGCTTCCTCCCGTCAGCGTAGCGATTTGAACGAGTCACGCATCTCCGACACGAACAGCGCCGGCTGTTCCCAGGCCGCGAAGTGGCCGCCTTTGGGAAGGCGGTTGTAGTGGATGAGTTTGGGATACGCCTTTTCGGCCCAGCTTTGCGGCGCCTGATAGATCTCGTCGGGAAAGGCGCTCACGGCGACGGGAATCTTGACGCCTCGTACATCGAAGAAGCCGCCGCCCGTCGAAATCTGCGCCGTGTCCCAATAGAGACGCGCCGAGGAGACCGCGGTGTTGGTGAGCCAGTAGAGCGTGACATTGTCGAGAACATCGTCACGGGAGAGACCTTCGCTCTCGCCATTGAACACGCGCGTGATCATCAGATAGCTGCGGATATCGTGATCCAGCATCCACGCGGCGAGGCCGACCGGCGAATCCGCGATGCCGTAAAGCGTCTGTGGCCGGTTCGACATTTCCTGGGCGTAGGCGAGGCCATGCCGCTGAAAATCGTCGAGCTGATCCCATGCCTTTTTTTCGTCGGGCGAGAGAGCGTGTGGAGGAGGGCTGCCGGCCGCGATGGCCTTGGAAATGTCCGGCGGCACTGTCGCCGCCATGTTGGTGTTGATGCCGAGCAATCCCGATGGCTGCTGCAGTGCCATGACCTCGGAAACGGCATTCCCCCAGTCGCCGCCTTGCGCCACATAGCGTGTGTAGCCGAGGCGTTGCATCAGCACGGCCCAGGCCTTCGCGATGGTGACGGGCGTCCAGCCCGGCGCCGCGGGTTTGGCCGAAAAGCCGTGACCCGGCAGCGACGGGATGACGACATGGAACGCGTCGGCTTCGCTGCCGCCATGCGCCGTCGGGTTGGTCAGCGGTTCGATGACTTTCATCTGTTCGATGATCGAACCCGGCCAGCCATGCGTGATGATCATCGGCAGCGCATGTTCGTGTTTCGAGCGGACGTGGATGAAGTGAATGTCGAGGCCGTCGATCTCCGTCACGAAATTCGGCACCGCGTTCAGCTTCGCTTCGCATGTGCGCCAGTCATGCGCCGTCGACCAATAGTCGGCGAGCTTCCGGACCGAAGCGAGCTGTACGCCCTGCGAGGCATCCCTGACGGTTTCCCGGTCGGGCCATCGCGTCTGTTTGATGCGATGTCGCAGATCAGCAAGTTCCGCTTCGGAGAAATTCACGTGAAACGGACGAATGGCGGTGTGATCGGCCATGCTGCCCTCCTTCAGATGTGTTGGCGTTGCTTGCGCAGCGGACGGCGCCGACACCGGCAGAATCGATGCCATCATGCCGGCTGCGCCGATCTTCAGTCCTTCGCGCCGACTGAATTGCGCGTGCGACGTGCGATGTGGATTGTCGAATTCATCCGCCATGTGGGCGCTCCATCTTTGATCTGAATCGGCGTGACGCACGAAACACGACAGGCCGCATCGCAACGCGACCTATCCGAGATGAAAACCTGGGGGCGAATGTGTTGCCAACAGAGGACAGTAACCCTTCCGCCGATCCCGCGAAAGCCCTCGAAGACCGGGATAGAGGCTTACCCTATCGACACGCCGGGAAGAGTATCGTCACGCGATCAACGTCGCACGATCCGTTCACCCCGCCCAGGCGCAGCACTCCATTTCCACGGCCGCGCCGAGTGCGAGACCACTCGCGCCGAAAGCGGAGCGTGCGGGCAGGCGGTCGGGCTTGAAGTATTCGAGATAGACCGCGTTGAACGCGCTCCACAGCGCCATGTCGCCCAGCATCACCGTGCATTTGAACACGTCGTCGAAGGAGCGGCCGTTCGCGTTCAGGATGCGCGCGATGTTCTCCATCATCTGCCGCGTCTCGGCTGCAATGCCGCCCGGCACCAGCGCCAGGCGCCCCGGCACATTGCCCAGCTGTCCGGAGACATAGAGCACGCCGCCCACGCGGACGGCTTCGGAAAAGGGCAGCCCGATCGCGCGGGTGGCATGCGAGGTCAGGAATTCCATTGTGCTGTCTCCGTCTGGCCCATCGGGGCTCCGTCTGGCGTGGCGGTTTACGGGGCGCGCGGGACCGCCTAGAAACACTGTCACTCCAATGTCATGGCGGGGAGCCTGTGTTCGGGAAGATACTGATTGCCAATCGCGGCGAGATTGCCTGCCGCGTCATCAAGACCGCGCGGCGGATGGGAATCAAGACGGTCGCGGTCTATTCCGAGGCCGACCGCAACGCGCTGCATGTCGAGATGGCCGACGAGGCGCTCGCGATCGGCCCGCCGCCTTCGGCCCAGTCCTATCTCGTCATCGACCGTATCGTGCAGGCCTGCCGCGACACCGGCGCCGAGGCGGTGCATCCGGGCTATGGCTTTCTCTCCGAACGCGAGGCCTTCGCCGAAGCGCTGGCGAAGATCGGCGTCACTTTTATCGGCCCCAATCTCAGGGCTATCGCCGCGATGGGCGACAAGATCGAGTCGAAGAAGCTGGCGGTCGCGGCCGGCGTCTCCTCGGTGCCCGGCTTCGTCGGCGAAATCCGCGACAGCGCCCATGCGCGCGCGATCGCAGCCGAGATCGGCTATCCGGTGATGGTCAAGGCGTCGGCGGGCGGCGGCGGCAAGGGTCTGCGCATCGTCCACGCCGAAAAGGATCTCGAACAGGCGATCCAGTCGTCGCAGAACGAGGCGCGTGCGAGTTTCGGCGACGACCGGCTGTTCATCGAGAAATTCGTCACCGACCCGCGTCACATCGAGATCCAGGTGCTGGGCGACAAGCACGGCAACGTCGTCTATCTGGGCGAACGCGAATGCTCGATCCAGCGCCGCCACCAGAAGGTGATCGAAGAGGCGCCGTCGCCTTTTCTCGATCAAGCGACGCGCAAGGCGATGGGCGAGCAGGCGGTGGCGCTCGCGAAAGCCGTGGGTTACGACAGCGCCGGCACGGTGGAGTTCATCGTCGACCGCGAGCGCAAATTCTACTTCCTCGAAATGAATACGCGCCTGCAGGTCGAACATCCGGTGACCGAACTCATCACCGGCCTCGATCTCGTCGAACTGATGATCCGCTCCGCCGCCGGCGAACACCTGCCGATCGCGCAGAAGAATGTGACGCTGAGTGGCTGGGCGGTCGAGACGCGCGTCTATGCCGAAGATCCCTATCGCGGTTTCCTGCCCTCGACGGGACGGCTTTCGCGCTATCAGCCGCCGAAGGAAGGCCATCATCGCGGGGTGACGGTCCGCAACGACACGGGCGTCTATGAAGGCGGCGAAATCTCGATCTACTACGATCCGATGATCGCCAAGCTCTGCACGCATGCGCCGACCCGCGCCGAAGCGGTCGAGGCGATGGGCACGGCGCTCGACGCCTTCCGCATCGAAGGCATCAACCACAACATCGCGTTTCTGAACGCGATCATGCATCACCCGCGCTTCCGCGAGGGCCGGCTCACCACGGGTTTCATCGCCGAAGAATATCCCGACGGCTTTCATGGCCGCCCGCTCGATGCGGCGCGCACCCGCCAATTCATCGCCGCTGCCGTGGCCGCGAAAATCCTGCGCACGGAGCGGGCAGGCGCGATTTCGGGCCGTCTGAATGGTGGACATGCGTCCGGCCACGACTACGCGGTGCAACTGGGTGAGGCTGTGCATCACGTCGCAGCCGCATCGTTCCACCATGCAAATCTGCGGGCGGAAATCGACGGTGCGCCCTATGAGGCGGAGATTGCCTGGCATCCCGGCGATCCGTTGTTGCATCTTGCCGAAGGTCCAACTCGCCTGACGTTTCAGATCGCACGCGTGCCCGGCGGCAACATGCTGTTGCAGGGCGGCAGCCGCGCGCTGGTCACCGTGCGCGATCCCGAGGCTGCAAGGCTCGCGCAACTGATGCCGAAGAAAGTGGCGGCGGACACGTCGAAAATCCTCCTCTGTCCCATGCCTGGTCTCATCGTGTCGGTGAATGTGCATGAAGGGCAGGAGGTGAAGGCGGGCGAAACGCTGGCCGTCGTCGAAGCGATGAAGATGGAAAACGTCCTCACCGCCGAACGCGACGGTACGATCAGGAAAATCGGCGCCAGGAAAGGCGACAGCCTCGCGCTCGATGATGTGATCCTCGAATTCGCGTGATGACCGCAGACGGCCTGACCTGAAAGCTTCACCCTGGCCGGGTCGAGCCCGGCCAGGGTGACAGGGGAGAAATTCCGCTTCCACGGCACTCCCTGCTACATTTGTGGAAGTATCGCAGCCCCTAAATTGCGCATTGCGCGCGAGAAACACGATATGACCACCGAAGAAGACGATCTCACCACCCTTCGCCTGCGCATCGAAGGTTTCGTGCAGGCGGTCGGCTATCGCAATTTTGCCATTTCCGAAGCGAAGAAGCTCGGCCTTGATGGCTGGATCCGCAACCGTTCCGACGGCACCGTCGAAGTGCTCGCATCGGGACCGACAAAGGTGGTGGAAAGCTTCGTTACGGCCTGCATGCGCGGGCCGGAAGGCTCACGCGTCAAGGATGTCGAACTGCACAAGGCCGAACCGCCAACCGAGCGCGGCTTTCACCGCCGGCCATCGGTCTGAGCGACAAATTTGATGATTGTATCGGGAGTTTCGTCTTCCGACCGGTCTAGGCTTGTGGTGCGGTGGTGGGTGATGTGCACGCAAGGGCCGGCGCCCTAGAGCATGCGTAGCAACGGATGCTTGCTCGGGTAAATGGCGTGGACGCCGCGCGACTAAGTCTGCCCGCAATCTTCAAAAGCGATGCATCCCGGCACTCGCACCATCGCCTTCCTTACAGCGCACGAAGCTCGTGGCAAGTTCGGGGATTTCGATGCGCCCGCCATGATCGATGATCGTCAGCTGATATGTCTTGCCTCTTGATTCCGGTACGTCCCACCCCGTGCCTTTTTCGATGCGCTCTTGCATCTGCATCACAAATGTGCCGTTGCCCTTTTCCTTGATCGAGCGGACGAAGTCGAACGCAAGCTTGTGAGCGGGCAGCAAGCCAAAGGCCCAGTAGTGGACCGGGCCATACAGCTCGAACTGTATCCCGCCGGCGCGCCAGCGTTCTTGTAGGTTGGCTCCGCGTCCGTTGCACAGGTCTTCGTCCCGGACGCCGGGGATTGCCGCTGGGAAACTCCAACCGCCGGTCACTGGTGGCGAGAGCTTGGCGAGCGAATCGGGGCTTACGCCAGCATTCACTGAGAGGTCGGCTTCGCCGCACTTGTAGGCGACCCTGCGCGGGGACGAGGGCCCGGACGACAGGCCCGCGAGTGAGGTCATTTCGATCCGATTCGGCGGATGCAATCGGATGCGAAACACATCGCGATATCCGCCGGTGCGGAGCCGCGTTTGCAAGGTCAGGGAGTCTCCAGATCTCGCAATTCCCGAAATTGAGATTGGCGTGAACTGATCCGGCACTTCGAAAACCAATGCCCGGCCCCCGGACTTGCGAAATTCGAACTCGATCTCGGTGCTCTGACTATACCAGTTGGAGATGCAGGATCCTTTGTCCGGCTTCTTTTCTATGGACCAGACGCCTTCCAGTTGCGTCGCTGTATCTGCCTCCGGAGCCGGATAGGGGCGGGCCGCCAGCTCTTTCTGCCTTCCCGCATTCCGCCGCGCCAGCCAAGCCTGAACAATTGGGTTACTGTTAGCATCGACAGCAGCAGTTCCGGGTGGGTCTAGCGGCGGCACTCGCAGATGGGCCCGGTGTTCAGAGCCACCGCTCCAGCAAACGAGCCGGTGAATACCCCGAACAGGATCGGCCTCATCAAAGAAATCAGCACGGAGAACGTCGCCATATTTCGGATTCCATACGATATGCGGCGGGCCGAGCCTCGCCCCGCTCAAATTCGTTTCCAGCAGGTTGGCGTAGCATCCGACAATCGCATCAGTTTCGGCGCTGCCGTCAGAATCGATTGGTGTTTCATCCGTTGAAGGCAAAAGGAGATCCGATGTCCCGCCACCCGGCCACGGAAATCCTCCGCTGCTCGCCATGGCGTTTCGATCACCGCTACCGACGCAGTGAAGCAGAACAAGAGAGCATGCAAGAACATTGCATTTCCCCATGGAGTTCCCCCGAATGTCTGTGCCCCAGCTTAAATCAGATCACGCTGCGTGATATACATTTCTTTGGCTCATCCGCGCGCAGCGCGGTCATGACCGTGCCAGGCGAGTTATCGCCCAAGTGCGGCAATCGCGCCGTCCGGCCGCGCCATGTCAGCCGTGGAGGTAGGGCCAAAGACCGTCGTGAACGAACGGCGGAGTACAACGTCGACATCCTCTATCGATGCGCTGATCTCGAGATCCGCGAGGCTCGTCACGCCATGTTCGCGCACGCCGCAGGGCACGATGCCGGTGAAGTGCGAGAGGTCCGGTGCCACGTTCAGTGATATGCCGTGATAGGTGATCCAGCGCCGCACGCGTACGCCGATCGCCGCGATCTTGTCTTCGCGCCCGCCCTCGCGCGCCACCCATATGCCGACGCGGCCTTCGCGCCGCTCGCCCGTCACGCCGAACTGCGCCAGCGTGCGGATCAGCCAATCTTCGAGATCGTGGACGAAGCGGCGCACATCGCCGGCCTGTGTGGCGCTGCCGAACGGATGCCTGAGATCGAGCATGACATAGGCCACGCGCTGGCCCGGCCCGTGATAGGTGAACTGGCCGCCGCGCCCGGTCTGGTAGACAGGAAAACGCTCGTCCAGCAGGTCTTCGGGCCGCGCGCTGGTTCCGGCCGTGTAAATGGGCGGATGCTCGACCAGCCAGACGCATTCCGGGGCCCGGCCGGCCGCAATGGCCGCCACCCGGTCTTCCATGAAGGCCACAGCCTCTGGATAGGGCGTGAGGCCCGGCGACCCGCGCCAGTCGATCGGGCGCGTGGCAGGCTCGTCCTGGCAGGCAGGCGCATCCATTAACGGCTCCGAAACCATGATTGCGTGAGGATGGCTGGTATCGTCACGCGACCGGGTTCATGTCCGCCAATATCGAAAGCGTCAAGGTCGAGATCTCCGTGGTGCTCGGCCGCTCGGTCATCGCCATGCACCAATTGCTGCGCATGGGCCGCGGGGCCGTGATCGAGCTGGAATCCCATCAGGACGATCCGGTGCTGGTCCTCGCCAATGACCGGCCCGTGGCCAAGGGCGAGATCGTGATCCAGGGCGACCGCATTGCGGTGTCCATCACCGAGCTTCTGCGGGCTTATTGACGCCACCTGCCAGTTTCCTGTCGAAGAAATCGCGCGAGCGGTCATAGACCGTGTCCCAGGTGCGGTTCAGCACGAAGGAATGCAGCTCGTCGGGGAACAGCAACTCCTCGACGTCCACGCCGCGCTCTTTCAGCCGTGCGGCCAGATCGACGGATTCCTCGACCGGCACTTCGGGATCGTCGTCGCCCGAAACGATCAGCACCGGCGAACGCCAGCGATCGACATCGGCGATCGGGCTCGAGTGCAACGCAAGATCGGCCTGGGAGGGTTCGACGCCAAAATCATGCACGGTCGAGCCGACATCCGCCGTGCCGAATGCGTGGTCGTGCACGCCGCAAAGATCGACGCCCGCCTTGAAGATGTCCGAGTTGCGCGCGAGCGCCAGCGCGGTCAGATAGCCGCCCCAGGATTGGCCCCAGATGCCGATGCGTGCCTTGTCGACATCATCGCGCGCCTGCAGATAGCGGGCGCCCGCCAGTACGTCGCCATATTCGGAAGCGCCGAACGGACCGGCATTCGCGGCGCGACGAAAGTCGCGGCCCGAGCCGACGCCGGAGCGGTAGTTGACCGACAACACCGCATAGCCGTGCATGGCCAGATGACGGTTCATCCAGAAATAGCGGCCGTAAAACTCCGAGGCGTGCGAGTCGGTCAACATCTGCCGCTCCGGGCCGCCATGCACGAACACGATGGCGGGAAGGCGCTGTTGCGCGCGCTGCGGCGGCAGAAACAGCTGTCCTTCGATCGACGTTCCATCATCGGCCGCGAAATGCACCGGCTGCACGGTAACCCCGGTCGCGTCGTCCGGCGGATTGGCTTCGACAACGGAGAACTTGCCGGACGCCCACACGGCGATTGTCTGCGGTTCGCCCTTCTGTGCCGCGCGAAGCGCCACACCCCCTGAAAACACCGCGGGATTGGTGAACACGCCATTTTCGGGTGTGAGAAGCGTCTTCGCACCGCTATGAGTATCGATGCGATAGAGACTGCGTTGCATCGCGTCCTTGCAGTTCGATGAGACGTAGAGCGCGGTGCCATCCGAAGTGGCATCGCCATAGTCGGCTTCGCATTTGCCCGGCGTGAGATCGGTCAGCGCCCCATTGGCGAGATCGATGCGATAGAAGTGCAGCCAGCCTTCGTGCTCCGAATAGAGCAGCAGATGATGCGCGTCGAGCCAGCGCAAAGGCGGCGTGGTCGGCTCATGCCATTGGCGGAAGTCGGCGTCGGCTCCGGGCGATGACCAGACGGTGTGTGCAACTCCCGTTGCAACATCACCGATCATGACCTGGAAACGCGCCGGCGCATCCCAGGCCCGCGCAGCGGCATGTTCATAGGACACGCCGGCGACGCGCAGGAAGGCGATCTGTTTTCCGTCCGGCGACCAGCTCGGCGCGGTGTCGCGTTCGAACGCGGGCGCGATCCACACGCTGCGATCGCTGCCCGGGTGAAAGACGCCGATCAGGCTGTAGGCGCCGTTGAATCCATAGCTGCCACGATGGACTACGAAGGCGATCGCATCGTCGCGCGGCGACCACACGATTCCCGAAAGCGGGTTGCGCAAATGCAGGGCGAGGCGGGCGCTGCGACGTGTGTCGGCACAGGAGGGCGAGAGATCCGCCATCCACAGATCGCCGGCGCGCAAGAAGGCGATCCTGTTGGCAAGATGCGCCAACCGCGGCGAATCGCCCGCCGCCACATGGCACGGCGCGCCGCCTGGGGCGGCTACCCAGATTGTGCTCTGTGGTCCCGCGACCAGATCGGCGGGGTTCGCCGTTCGTCCCGCTGCCGGGGATGCCTCGCCGGTACGCCAGGCGATCCAGCGGCCGGACGCAGCCAGGGACAGATCGCCGAGCGGGGCGCCGTCGTCGCGCCCCGAACGGGCGACAATCTGCGGCGCGCCGCCTGTGCCGAGGCGGGTCCACAGCGAGGTGACACCGTCCTGGTCATCGATCCAGCCGATGCGATCGGCGTTCACGGCTGCGGCAACAACCGTGGTGTAGCGGAATTCCGCAAACACGCCCGCCTGGACCGCGCCAGGCAGGAGCCACGCTGCCAATGCGACGGCAAGACGGCGGCTTGCGCGGTGACGCTGATTTTTTGCCTCAGGAATCATGCAAATCCCCCTGAATAACGGCCACAATATAGCATCCGGAGGTGACATTCACGGCGGGGGTGGGTGCCGAGGTGGTTTTGAACCGTGTCGCCCCCTGCCAACCGGTATCGCATTTGGGCTGTCAGAGCGCGTCCGGTGGCCCTGGAGCAGGGTTCTGGCCGTCGGTGGTCCCAATGACCGGTATAGAATATTACCCCGCCAGCAGCGCTGCAAAACGCGCTGGAAAGAGATCTCATTTTGTCCCGCCGGTCGTTGTGGAGGGCCCGCATCGTTCCTGCACAAACCAGGCCCGGCCAGCCCATGCAAGGCGAACGCGCGTCGCTTTTTGCAGGGCGTCAACAAGGGCATTTGAGTGCTTTCCAAGGCGAAAGGGCTCTGCTACACCCCGCCGCCTTGTGCGGTCGTGGCGGAACGGTAGACGCGCTAGCTTGAGGTGCTAGTGGGGCAACCCGTGGAAGTTCGAGTCTTCTCGACCGCACCATTGATTTTTTAGGCGATTGAAAACGCTACCATTTTCGGTCTGCCGCCCGCACCTCGTAGCGAGGTGCGGGAATAGAACGTTGGCATTTCGTTGTCTCAGGCGCATTGAGGCGCGATGACAACGACGCCCCAAGACATCGTGCAGCGCATACAAGCCGTCGCCTCGCAAAACAGTCGTGATACGTCGAGCGGCGCAAGACACCTCCCCAAATCATGGGCCGAAAATACACAGTGTTTCGCGAACGCGGAGCGCAAAGCGCGCGAAGCTGGAGGCTCCCGTCATGGTCGCGACCGACTCATTGTCGGTCGCGATTTTTTTCGAGGTCGGAGGGACCGCATCCGGGGCCGGGGTCATGGCATATTTTTCGCAACATCAGATGGGTCCGGATTGCACTCCATTTCAGACTCATCCCTACACGGACGAATAGCAGTACGCTCGGCTTCGACTGGACCGCAGGTCCACATCAATTGGCTCTATTTGCTGTGATGCACTGCGCGAGACCCTCGATGCCTGTTGGCTTGAACACGATTGCCCGATTTCCGCTCCACACAGCGTAGAGATCGCGGCCAATCGTTTTCAATCCGAAAGCGGCTCTTGGAAATCGCGCGACTTCATTGACCCGCCATGCGCCGCTGGAGTCGCGTCGCAATGCGAGAGCATAGCCGATACCTCCCGGACCGTTACTTATCGTTATTGTTTCCACCTGATAATCGGGATGAGAAGGCCGTTTCTCGTCGTAGCTCGTCCACACCCCCCCGCTTCCGATTACCGCGATAGCGCCGTCTACTGCGGGCTGGATGCCTTCGACATTTCCATAAGCCACAAACGACGGTTCCTGCGAACCGGTTTCCCATTTCACTTCTCCGCCCCATTCACCACTGTCACGTCCGACCAGCCAATAAGTATCTGAGCATTGAGCGCCCCTTGGTGACTGACAAAACTAACTCGGGCGCAGATACAGTGCCCCGAGCCGTTTCATTTTGAACCGGTGCGGGATGCACGACAAATTGCGTTTAGGAATCAAAGGCGCATTTAGCGCCCGCACCTTGGGCTAAGCCTTTGATCTTTCCCAATTATGGTTCAATTCTCGACCGCACCAGCCCTGGCTGTTTCCCGGCCCGGGTTGAGCACGCCAGCCCCGCCATCGACATAAGGCGGCAACGCCGCCCGCGAAGTTTGGCTTGGAAATCCGGCCAATCCCGCACATAAGGCGGGTATGATCCGCAATTCTTATCCCACCCTCGATTTCGGGCTTGGCGATACCGCCGACCTGCTTCGCGACACCGTGCGCAGCTTCAGCGATGACAAAATCGCGCCGCTCGCCGAGGAAATCGACCGCAGCAACACGTTCCCGCGCCATCTCTGGCCCGAACTGGGCGCGCTCGGCCTTCTCGGCGTCACGGTCGAGGAAGAGTATGGCGGTTCGGGCCTCGGCTATCTCGAACATTGCGTCGCGATGGAGGAAGTCAGCCGCGCCTCGGCGTCCGTCGGGCTTTCCTATGGCGCGCATTCCAACCTTTGCGTCAACCAGATCCGCCGCAACGGCAACGAGATACAGAAACGGCGTTATCTGCCGGGGCTGATCTCGGGCCAGCATGTTGGTGCGCTGGCGATGAGCGAGACGGGCTCCGGCTCCGACGTCGTGTCCATGCGGCTGCGTGCCGATAAGCGCGGCGATCGCTTCGTGCTGAACGGCACCAAGATGTGGATCACCAATGGTCCGCAGGCGGACGTTCTTGTCGTCTACGCCAAGACCGACGCGTCGGCCGGGCCGCGCGGTATCACGGCGTTCCTGATCGAGAAGGGTCTCAAGGGATTCACGACGGCGCAAAAACTCGACAAGCTCGGCATGCGCGGCTCCGACACGTCGGAGCTCGTCTTCGAGGATTGCGAAGTGCCGGCCGAAAACGTGCTCGGAACGGAAGGCGGCGGCGTTCGCATCCTGATGAGCGGCCTCGACTATGAGCGCGCGGTGCTGGCGGCGGGTTCGCTCGGCATCATGCAGGCCTGTCTCGATGTCGTCGTGCCCTATCTCCACGACCGCAAGCAGTTCGGCGAACCGATCGGCAGTTTCCAGCTGATGCAGGGCAAGCTCGCCGATATGTACGTCATGCTGTCGGCCACGCGCGCCTATGTCTATTCGGTCGCGCGTGCCTGCGACCGCGGACAGACGACGCGCAAAGACGCGGCCGGCGCAATCCTGTTTGCGGCCGAAAAGGGCGTGTGGATGGCGCTCGAAGCCATCCAGTGCCTGGGCGGCAATGGCTACATCAACGAGTTTCCCACGGGCCGCCTGCTGCGCGACGCCAAGCTTTACGAGATCGGGGCCGGAACCTCCGAAATCCGCCGCTGGCTGATCGGCCGCGAGCTGTTCGAGGAAACGGGCTGACCGACCGAACCGGTCCTGGTTTGCCTTCCAGTCTTGATTGCAGGCCTGGGATGGCTCAGGCTTTGAGAAATTTGAAAAAGTGAGGGGTCAAATGCGCCAGCAGACAGGACGAGTTTCGCGTGCCACGCGGCGAAGGACGACGTTTCTGGCGGCCACGGCACTCTTGGCCAGCCTTGCATCGGGTCCGGTGTTCGCGAAAGCCCTGTTGAGCACCCATGTTCCTGAGGTAGTCGCGCAGCATCTCGCCCGCGCCGTGGGCGTTGCGGACCCCAATCTGCATCTCGAGCTCGATGTCGCGCTGCCGATGCGCGACCAGGCGGGGCTGGATGCGCTTTTGCAGCGGCTCTACGATCCCGCCAGCCCGCTTTACCGCCACTACCTGTCGGTGGCGCAATTCACCGACCGCTTCGGGCCGACGGCGAAGGATTATGCGAGGCTCGCCGATTTTCTGCGAACGTCCGGACTGACCATCAAGGGTCTGAGCGCCAATCGCTACATGGTCGAAGTTGACGGCACGGCCGCCGACATCGAGCGCGTCTTTCACGTGCGCCTCAATCTCTACCAGCATCCGACTGAATCCCGCACCTTCGTGGCGCCGGATCGCGAGCCGACGCTCGATCTCGACGTGCCGGTGCTTCACGTCACGGGCCTCGACGATTTCCAGCGCGCGACGCCGCGCGTGATCGCCCCGCAGAATGGCGTGAAGCGTTCCAAGGGCACGGGCTCAGGACCGGGTGGAGACTACATCGGCAGCGACATGCGCGCCGCCTATTACGGCGGATCGGCGCTGACGGGGCAGGGCCAGTCGCTCGGCCTGATGGAACTGGAAGGCTACAACGTCGCCGACGTACAGCTCTATTTCACGACCGTCGATCAACCGTTGAATGTTCCCGTCAATGGCATCTCGACCGACGGCACCGCGGTGTCGTGTACGAAATGCAACGACGCCGAACAGGTGCTCGATATCGAATACGCGATCTCGATGGCGCCCGGTCTGCAGCAGGTTCAGGTCTATGTCGGCAAGCATGCCGAGAGCGTGCTCAACGCCATGGCGAGCGACAACACCAGCAAGCAGCTCAGCACGTCGTGGGGCTGGCGCGAGAATTTCGCCACCGACGATCCGCTGTTCAAGGAAATGGCGGCCCAGGGTCAGAGCTTCCTCACCGCGAGCGGCGACTATTCGAGCCTGAAGGAAAGCGGTCCGTGGCCCGAAGAAGATGCGAATCTTACCGGCGTAGGCGGCACCGATCTGGTGACCAATGGGGCGGGCGGCTCCTGGGCGGCGGAGTCGGGCTGGAACGACAGCGCCGGCGGTCCTTCGCTCGACAAGAAGATCAAGATCGAAAGCTATCAGTTGCCGTTCATCAACAAGCAGAACCAGGGTTCGCACACCTTGCGCAACGTGCCCGACATTGCCGCCAATTCGGACTTCGATTTCTTCATCTGCCACAACAACAAATGCAATGGCGGCTGGGCGGGGACGAGTTTCGCTTCGCCGATCCTGGCCGGCTATGTCGCGCTCGCCAATGAGCAGGCGGCCAATGGCGGCGGCGAGACCGTAGGCTTCCTGAATCCCGCGCTCTACGCGCTTGGCAACCGCAAGACCTACGACAAGGATTATCACGACGCGATCGGTCACAAGAGCGGCGTTTACAAGACCGTGAAAGGGTTCGATCTCGTGACGGGTCTCGGCTCTCCGAACGGCCAGAACATGATCGACGCGCTGGTCGGGCAGTAGTGCCTGGAACACGCGCAACGGGAGCATGAGCATGCAGGGTGCCGATATCGTAATCCTCGCCGGCGCGCGTACGCCGATGGCGGCGTTTCAGGGGGAGCTTGCGGGCAAATCGGCGCCGGAGCTGGGCGCTGCGGCCATCGCGGCGGCAGTTGCGCGCGCGGGCGTTGACATCGAGGCGATCGACGAAACGCTGATGGGCAATGTTTTGCCGGCCGGCATCGGCCAGGCGCCGGCGCGTCAGGCGTCGCGATTCGCAGGCCTGCCCGACAGCGTTCCCTGCACGACGGTCAGCAAGGTCTGCGGCTCGGGCATGAAAGCGGTGATGATCGCGGCCGACCAGCTTGCGCTTGGCCATGGGGATTTCATTGTGGCGGGCGGCATGGAGTCGATGACGAACGCGCCCTATCTGCTTCCCAAGGCGCGCGGCGGTTATCGGCTCGGTCATGGCGAGATCAAGGATCACATGTTCCTGGATGGTCTCGAAGACGCCTACGAGCATCGCCTCATGGGCACCTATGCCGAGGACGCGGCGCGTCATTATCAGTTCACCCGCGCCGAGCAGGACGCCTATGCAACCGAATCGCTGAAGCGGGCGAAGCGGGCGCAGGACGATGGCTCCTTCGCCGCCGAGATCGTCGGCGTGAAAATCGTTGGCCGCGGCGGCGAAAGCGAAGTGGCGACAGACGAGCAGCCGCGACGCGCCGATCCCGCAAAGATCCCGACCTTGAAGCCGGCTTTCTCCAAGGATGGCACGGTGACGGCTGCGAATTCGTCCTCGATTTCGGATGGGGCCGCGGCTCTCGTGCTGGCGCGCGCCGATGCCGCCGAAAAGAAGGGCCTGAAGCCGCTGGCGCGCATTGTTGCACAGGCGAGCCACGCCGCGGAGCCGCGCTGGTTCACCACGGCGCCGGTCGGCGCGATTCGCAAGGTGCTCGAAGCCGCGAACTGGAAGGCGGGTGATGTCGACCTGTTCGAGATCAACGAAGCCTTCGCCAATGTCGCCATGATCGCGATGCGCGATCTGGGCCTGCCGCATGAGAAGGTGAATGTGAATGGCGGCGCCTGCGCACTCGGCCATCCGATCGGCGCCTCGGGCGCGCGCATTCTCGTGACGCTGATGCATGCGCTGCAGAAGCGCGGCCTGAAGCGCGGCGTGGCCAGCCTCTGTATCGGCGGCGGCGAAGCCACGGCGGTCGCCATCGAACTGATGTAAGGAAGCTCAGTTTCATAGCCGCAAAAAGTGATCTGTCATGGCCCGCATCTGAGGGCTACCCAGTTGGAGCCTGCACACTTGCTTCAAAAATCTCTCGATTTTTTCTTTCCCTTTGACGCTGCCGAACCGTCACCTGGGTGGCCCGCCTACGCGGGCCATGACAAAGGTGAGTGCGTCGGCGATGTTTGGTTCCCATGACTGCCATCAAATCCGCGATCAATACGAGGGATGCCACCTTCAAGGCCAATAGCGCCGCCATGGAGGTCCTCGTCGGCGAGCTGAAGGCGCGCATGGGAAAAGCGGCTCTCGGGGGCGACGAGCGCTCGCGCAAACGTCATGTCGAGCGCGGCAAGCTTTTGCCGCGCGAACGCGTCGAGCGGCTGGTCGATCCCGGCTCGCCTTTCCTCGAACTGTCGCCGCTTGCCGCTTTCGGCATGTATGAAGGCGATATCCATGCCGCGGGAATCATCACCGGCATAGGCCGCGTTTCGGGGCGCGAATGCGTGATCGTCTGCAACGATGCCACGATCAAGGGCGGCACCTATTTTCCGATGACGGTGAAGAAGCATTTGCGGGCGCAGGAGATCGCGCGCGAAAATCATCTCCCCTGCATCTATCTCGTCGATTCCGGCGGCGCGAATCTGCCCAACCAGGCGGAGATTTTCCCCGACCGCGAACATTTCGGACGCATCTTCTTCAACCAGGCGACGATGTCTTCAGCAGGCATTCCCCAGATCGCCTCGGTGATGGGATCGTGCACGGCGGGCGGCGCCTATGTGCCCGCGATGTCGGACGAAACGATCATCGTCAAAGGGCAGGGCACCATTTTTCTCGGCGGACCGCCTCTGGTGAAAGCGGCGACGGGCGAAGTCGTGAGCGCCGAAGATCTGGGCGGCGCCGAAGTGCATGCGCGCCAGTCCGGCGTCGCCGATCACTATGCCAATGACGACAGCCACGCGCTCGCCATCGCAAGGCGTATCGCGGGCAATCTGAACGGCGCAAAGTCGCCTGGCATCCCGTTGCGGGAACCGCGGCCGCCGCGTTTCGATCCGGCGGAACTGAATGGCATCGTGCCGCAATCGCTCTCCGTGCAATACGACGTGCGCGAGGTCATCGCCCGGCTGGTCGATGCGTCGGAATTCGACGAATTCAAGAAGCTCTATGCGACGACCATCGTCACCGGCTTCGCCCATATCGAGGGCATCCCTGTCGGCATCATCGCAAACAACGGAATCCTGTTTTCGGAATCCGCGCTCAAGGCGGCGCATTTCATCGAATTGTGCTGCCAACGCCGCATCCCGCTCCTGTTCCTGCAGAACATCGCGGGCTTCATGGTGGGCAGGAAATACGAAGCCGGCGGCATCGCCAAGGACGGCGCCAAGCTGGTGACGGCGGTGGCCTGCGCCAACGTGCCGAAGATCACCGTGCTGATCGGCGGCTCCTATGGCGCCGGCAATTACGGCATGTGCGGCCGGGCCTATTCGCCGCGCTTCCTGTTCACCTGGCCCAATTCACGCATTTCGGTGATGGGCGGCGAGCAGGCGGCGAGCGTGCTTGCAACCGTGCGCCGCGACGGGCTGGAAGCGCGCGGCGAGAGCTGGAGCAAGGAAGACGAGGACGCCTTCAAAACACCCGTACGTGACCGCTACGAAGAAGAGGGCAGTCCCTATTTCGCGACCGCACGCCTCTGGGACGACGGCATCATCGCGCCATCGGATACCCGACGTGTTCTGGGGTTGGCCTTGTCGGCGACCCTGAACGCCGAAATCCGCGACACACGCTTCGGCATCTTCCGGATGTGACCGTCTTGAACTGCTACGCGATTCGCGTATACACTCATGCTATTCGAATGGGACGAGACCAAGAGTGCGAAGAACTATCGCGAGCGCGGGTTCGGATTCGATGTTGCGGCTCTCGTTTTCGAAGGTGGGGTACTTGAGTGGTGCGATGTTCGCGAGGTTTGGGGCGAGCCCCGCGTCGTCGCGATCGGTTCGGTCAACGGCGTAGTGCTGGCGGTGGTGTATACGGATCGTGACCGCACGCGACGGATTATTTCGGCGCGGCGCGCGCGAGATGCGGAGGTAGCCTTATGGCGATGGTGCGAAGGACTTTAGAGCAGATCAAGACCTCCCGACCAAAAGCCAATTGGAAGAAAGTTCGTGCCACAAGCGACGCAGAACTTTGTCAGCAGATGATCGAGGATGGTGAAGATGCGGATCATGTCCCCGCATTGGAGGAGGTTTTCACGCCGCAGATCCTTCGAAAGCGGCTCGGAATGACCCAGGAACAGTTTGCTCATGCCCTGCATATCCCGGTCGCAACCCTGCGCAATTGGGAACAGGGCCGCAATGCCATCGACCCGGCGGCACGTTCGCTCCTTACCGTGGTGGCCCGCAATCCCAGGCTGGTTTTGCAGGCTCTCAAGTCGGCGGCGGAATGAGGCCGCGATGGGTCGAGTAGCCTTCAAAGTCGCGGCGCATCACCGTCGCCTGTTCCTGTGTCTGCTGCCGAAAACCATCCGCAAGACGGATTTCCCATGCTCATCATTCGTAAACTTCTGATCGCCAATCGCGGCGAGATCGCCGTCCGCGTGATGCGCACCGCCCGCAGGCTGGGCATCGCCACGGTCGCCGTCTATTCGGATGCCGATGCCAAAGCCGCCCACGTTGCCGCCGCCGACGAGGCCTACCGGCTGGGTCCCGCGCCGGTGCGCGAAAGCTATCTCGATGTCGCAGCCGTGCTCGAAGCCGTGCGCCGGAGCGGCGCCAATGCGGTGCATCCCGGCTACGGCTTTCTGTCAGAGAATGCCGCGTTCGCCGAAGCCTGTGCGGCGGCAGGAGTTGTCTTTGTCGGACCTCCGCCTTCGGCCATCCGGGCGATGGGATTGAAGGATCGCGCCAAGGCGCTGATGGCGGAAGCGGGCGTGGCGGTCGTGCCCGGCTATCTGGGCGACGACCAGTCGCCCGCCCATCTGGCGCAGGCCGCGAAGGACATCGGCTATCCCGTGTTGATCAAGGCCGTCGCCGGCGGTGGCGGCAAGGGTATGCGCCGCGTCGACGATGCCCAGGCTTTCGATGCGGCGCTCGAAGGCGCCATGCGCGAGGCGAAATCGGCGTTCGGCGACGACCGTGTGCTGATCGAGAAATATGTCACCCATCCCCGCCATGTCGAAGTGCAGGTGTTCGCGGACACGCATGGCAATGCGGTGCATCTCTTCGAGCGCGACTGCTCCTTGCAGCGCCGCCACCAGAAGGTGATCGAGGAGGCGACTGCGCCGGGCATGCATCCCGACATGCGGGCCAAGATGGGCGCGGCGGCCGTCAGAGCGGCGCAGGCGGTTGGATATGTCGGCGCCGGCACCGTCGAATTCATAGCCGATGCGTCCGACGGGCTGCGCGAAGACCGTTTCTGGTTCATGGAAATGAACACGCGTCTGCAGGTGGAGCATCCCGTCACCGAAGCGATCACGGGTCTCGATCTGGTGGAGTGGCAGTTGCGGGTGGCAGCCGGCGAAAGGCTGCCGAAGACCCAGAGCGAGTTGCATGCCAACGGCCATGCCGTGGAAGCACGGCTTTATGCCGAAGACCCGCAGCGCGATTTTTTGCCGTCCATCGGCCGGCTGCAACGTCTGCGGCTGCCCCAACCGGAGAGTGGCCTGCGCGTCGACACGGGTGTGCGCGAAGGCGACGAGGTCACGATGTTCTACGATCCGATGATCGCCAAGGTCATCGCCTGGGATCATTCGCGGGAAGGCGCGATCGCAAAGCTTGCGGACGGTCTTGCGCAGACGGAAGTCGCCGGGGTGCGCACCAATGCTGCTTTCCTGGTGCGCCTGTTGCGGCGGCCGGAATTCATCGCCGGCACCATCGATACCGGCTTCATCGACCGCCATCGCGACGCCTTGCTGGCCCCCCAGACGGTGACCGCGCAGCTTTACGCGCGAGCGGCTCTTTTTGTCGTCGAAGAGCGCGCGCAGCACCAGCGGGGCCACGATCCCTGGGATGCCCGCGATGGTTTCCGCCTGTCGGGAGAAGCGCGCGAGACGGTCGATTTCGTTGGCGATTTTGCTGGCGATTTTGTTGGCGAAAGCGGCCGGGTTCCGGTCGAGATCACCCATCTTCGTTCGGGCGAAATCGCGCTTCGCGTTCTGGGCGAGGAGATTTCTCCCGCGGCGCATCGCCATGCGAAGGCCATGCGGCTGGCCTCGGGCGAGATCGCGGTCATGGAAGGCGGAGAGACATGGCTCTTCTCCGTCTCCGATCCATTCGCGCAGGCCGATACGGCAAGCGGTCGTTCCGACCGCATTGTCTCGCCGATGCCGGGAAAAATCGTCAAGGTTCTTGTCGAACCGAAGGCGCAGGTGAAACGCAGCCAGCCTCTTGTCGTTCTCGAAGCGATGAAAATGGAACATACGCTGCTCGCGCCAGCGGACTCGGTAGTGGAAGCCATCGATGTCGCGGTGGGCGATCAGGTGCAGGAAGGCATGGTCGTCGTGCGTTTCGCGGACAAGCCCGCAGCGCCAAAGTGACCGTTCATCTGCTCAAATTGTGCGTGGGCGTGGATACGCTCGAGGAACTGGCACAATGGCAAAAGACGCGCGTGGCCGATCTGAAAAAGAAGGGCAAGACAATCGAGCTCGTGCACGTCACTCGCCAGACGCCGAAGCGCGCCGCGGATCTTCTCGATGGCGGCTCGCTTTACTGGGTGATCAAGGGACAGATCGCGGCGCGGCAGAAGCTGATCGATCTGCGGGCCGTGCGGCGCAAGGACGGCATTCCGCGCTGCGGGCTCGTCTATGAGCCCAACCTGATTCCGACGCTGCGACGCGCGCACCGCCCGTTCCAGGGCTGGCGCTATCTGGACGCAAAGGATGCGCCCGAGGATGTCTCGACAGCAAAGCGCGGCAAGGGCCTGCCGGCCGCGCTGCACTCGGAGCTTGCCGAACTGGGATTGCTCTAGCCAGGCGCCCGCGTCTTAAAACAGCGTGGCGCAATATTGCGGGAAGCCGCTCCGTGGCGTCTCATGTTCCGATTGCCAGACGCTGCAATCGACCAGCAGACCGCGGCGTGTGATCGTCGCCGTCATGCGGTTGCCGCCATGGTCTATTCCGGCGTGCAGCAGAATGCGTGGCGCCGTGCCATCTTTCGCCATGAGCGATTTGTCGTTGTCCGCCAGCGCATGCTGGTCATTGGCGGCGTCATAGCGGCGGATGCGCAAGGTGCCCACCCGGCCAAGGCCATCGGAATAGAAGCAGGTTCCGAGGATGTTCGACTTTTCGTTCGCCGGGCCCTCGATGCGGGTGAAATGGTAGCCGCTGAAGAATTGCGGGCACACGACGTCGGCTTCGGTTTCCCGGAGATTGCCTTTGGCGGTGCGGTCCCAGCCGGCGGGCAGATTGTCAGATTTGGGCGTCTCCGCCACCGCTTCCGCCTTCGGAGCGGGCGCAGGCATCCACATATGCGAGCAGCCGGCAATCGACAGCGCACCGAGAAGAAGTATAACGCCCCGGGCGGGATGAAACTGAGACATGCGCGCAATCCCCTTGAACGAATCCTTTGGGTAGGATGGCGAGCTTAACATTTCGTCAAACCACCTTCGAAAATAAATGCAACCCGGCCACGTTTCCCTGCATCCGGATCGCCTCCTTGCTGCATCTTCAGGTCGGTTGGCAAGGAGACGAACGCCATGTGGGACTGGAATCACGTACCGATTTTCTGGATCGTCATCGGCATTATCGCGGTGGCGGGGATCATTTTTCGCTTTCTGGAGCAGCTCAGCCGTGACCGGACAATCCGGACGCTGGCGGAGAAAGGGCAGGCCATCCCACCTGAGCTGGTGCGTGGCGACGTGCAAAACTGCTGCCGCCGGCGCTACCGCGGTTCGCTTAGAGGCGGCCTCATCCTGATGGCTGTCGGGGCCGGCCTTACGCTCATGAGCTGGCAGGGGCACAGCGATTTTGGGGATGCCCATGTGTATTGGCTCCCCGGCGTAGGCGCCATTCCCTTTCTGATCGGCGTGGCGCTGGTTATCGCTGGCCTGCTCGAGCGCAATCAGCCGCTGCCGCCCAAAAGCGAATAGCAGGACCGCAGGCGCGCCATGGAGCAGGCTGATCTCATCGCGCGCCTGATCGCGACACAGGACATCGACGCCTTTGGTGTCCTGGTACGGAAGCATCAGTCGGCGGTGCGAGGCTTCCTCGCCCGCCTTGCGCGTGGCGACGGCGCATTGGCGGACGATCTCGCCCAGGAAACCTTCCTCGAGGCCCTTCGCAAGCTGCATCAGTTTCGTGGCGATGGGCCTTTTCGGGGCTGGCTGCTGCGCATCGCCTGGTCGCGCTTTCTCATGGAGGCGCGGCGGCGGAAATTTCTCGCGGAACCGGACGAAGATTCGGTCGGAAGCGCGGGAGGAGAACTCGCGGCCGCGGCAAAACTCGATCTGGAGCGCGCCATGGCGCGTCTTTCGGCGTCCGAACGCGCCGCGCTTACGCTCCATTTTGCGCTGGGCTATTCGCATGAGGAAACGGCCTCTATTATGGACGTTCCTCTCGGGACGGCGAAGTCTCATGTTTTGCGCGGACGCGAAAGATTGAAAGCCCTTCTTGAAGGATGGTCGGAGCGGAGCACGCCATGAACGATTTCGAACTGGATGCCATGTTGCGCATGCCATTGCCTGAGAGGGCCGATGCGGGCTTTTCTCGCGGCGTGATGTTGCGCGAACTCGATCGCAGATTGCGCCGTGAGCGGTGGGAATCCGTGGGAACGGGCGGGGTGATCATGGCGGGCCTCGCGCTGCTGGCGGCAACCGATGTCGGGCGCGTTGTAGCGCAGGCGGCCGGGCAGCTGGTTTCGTCACCGACCTTCGAAGTGGGCCTCGTGGCTGTTGTCCTGTCGTTGGGATTGATGCGCCTGGCCGAGACCTGAAAAGTCTGGCGGTATGCCTCAGACAGGCATGTTGTCGATCAGGCGCGTTTTTCCGATCCATGCCGCTGCAAGAATGCGCGCGTCTTCGCCGGGATGGACGAGTCTCGCAAGCGTGCTGCCATTGCGGATCGCCACATAATCCACCGTATCGAATCCCGCGTCCCTGAGGGCAGCCGCGCCCGCGTCCTCGGCTTCAGGGATCGACGTGCCGGCGCGTGCGCTGGCGGCAACATCGCTCAGGATGCGGTTGAGGCTGCCGGCGATTTCGCGTTCTTTCGGATCGAGATAGGCGTTGCGCGACGACATTGCGAGGCCGTCGGCTTCGCGCTTGATCGGCGCGCCCGCAATCTCCGTGTCGAGTCCCAGATCCTCCACGATCCGGCGGATCACCAGCAGTTGCTGGTAGTCTTTCTCGCCAAACACGGCGACGTCCGGCGCGGCCGCGATCAGCAGCTTCGCCACCACCGTCGCGACCCCCGAAAAAAAATGCGGACGGAAAACCGTTTCAAGCCCCTGTGCCGGTCCATCCACCTCGATCCGTGTGGCAAAACCCTCCGGATAGATCTCGCCGGTGGGCGGAACGAAAACGAGGTCGGTTGCGCCGGTCGCCGCCAGTTTCTCCAGATCCTCGTCCAGCCGCCTCGGATAGCGGTCGAAATCCTCATGCGGCGCGAATTGGGCGGGATTGACGAAGATGGTGACGACGACCCGCTCGGCCCGGCTCTTGGCAAGGCGCACCAGCGAGAGATGGCCGGCATGCAGGGCGCCCATGGTGGGCACGAGGCCGATACGGGCGCCCTCCCGCCGCCAGGTGCCGATCCGGCCGCGCAGTGCGTGAACAGTCGCCGTCAGTTCCGGGTGGCGCATGCCGGGACATTAGCGCTGCGCCGCCACGTCGCGCTAGAATCTTCGCTCGATTCCGATCATTACCCTCCCATGACAACTGACACCCTGCGCAAGGCGATCTCCCGGGCATGGCTCGCCGACGAAGAAGCCCTTGTCCATGACCTGATCGCCCAGGCGCGGCTTTCGCCGACCGAACGCGCCGCCACCGAGGCTTTGGCCTCGGACCTGGTGCAGCGCATCCGGGCTTCCCGCGACCGCCGCAGCGCGATCGACGCCTTCACCCAGGAATATGCCCTCTCGAGCGAAGAGGGCATCGTCCTGATGTGTCTGGCCGAGTCGCTCCTCCGCGTGCCGGACGCGGCAACCGCCGACCGGCTGATCCGCGACAAGATCGGCAGCGGGGACTGGGAGCGGCACATCAACCGGTCGCGTTCGCTCTTCGTCAACGCCTCGACCTGGGGTCTCATGCTGACTGGCCATGTCGTCTCTTATGACGAGGCCGCGAAATGGGATTTTGCCGGGATCTGGAAGAAGCTGGTCGCCCGCTCCGGCGAGCCCGTCATCCGCAAGGCCGTCGTCTTCGCCATGCGGATCCTGGGGCGCCAGTTCGTGCTGGGCCGGACGATCGGCGAAGCACTCAAGAACGCCAGGGCGCAGGTCGCGGAAGGCTATCGTTTCTCTTTCGACATGCTGGGAGAGGCCGCCTACACGCGCCAGGATGCGGCGCGTTATCTCGCATCCTACCGCAATGCGCTGTCCGTGATCGCGGCCGAGCCGCAGGGTCGCGAGGCGCCGGTCCTCGCACGGCCCAGCATCTCCGTGAAGCTCTCGGCGCTTCACCCGCGCTACGAATGGGTCCAGCGCGAACGGGTGATGCATGAATTGCTGCCGTCCCTGATTGCCTTGGCAGCGGAAGCGCGCGCCGCGAATCTCGGCCTCACGGTCGATGCGGAAGAGTCCGAGCGCCTTGATCTCATGCTCGACATTTTCGAGGCGATGGGCGATGCGCCGGCGCTCAAGGGCTGGAATGGCTTGGGGCTGGCCGTGCAGGCCTATCAAAAGCGTGCTTTGCCGGTGATTGCGTGGCTGGTCGATCTGGCCCGTCGCCAGGGCCGCCGAATCCCGGTGCGTCTCGTCAAGGGCGCCTATTGGGACACGGAGGTCAAACGGGCGCAGGAACAAGGTCTCGTCGACTACCCCGTATTCACGCGCAAGGCCGGAACCGACACGTCCTATCTCGCGGCCGCGCGGCAGTTGCTGGCCCATCGCAGCGAGATCTTTCCGCAATTTGCCACCCACAACGCCCATACATTGTCCGCCATCCAGGCGTTTGCGGGCGACAATCGCGACTTTGAATTTCAGCGTTTGCATGGGATGGGCGAGGCACTTTACGCGCTGTATCGCGAGGCAAGGCCGCCCGGTCGCGAGGGTCCTGGGACGCGGATTTATGCACCGGTCGGCACGCATGAGGATCTGCTTGCCTATCTGGTGCGACGGTTGCTGGAAAACGGCGCCAACACATCCTTCGTGAATCGGCTGGCCGACGAAGCCGCGCCAATCAGCGACATTATCGCCGATCCGGTCGAGCATCTGGCCGCCGCACGGCCCAGGCGCAGCGCGCGCATTCCTCTGCCGGTCAATCTTCTCCCCGACCGCAGGAATTCCGGTGGCTTCTCGTGGAGCGATCCGGAAATCAGCGGCCCGATGATCGAATCGATGCGCGCCACATTGACAGCGCCGCATCTCGCCGTGCCGCTCGTCGGCGGCAAATCCCTGCGCGGGGCGGCCCAGCTGGTGCGCGATCCCTCGGATCGGCGGCGCGTTGTCGGTGAAGTGGTCGAGGCGCAGGCCGAAGACATCGCGGATGCTCTGGCGCGTTCGCATGCGGCCAGCATCGCGTGGGATCAGATGGGTGGCAGCGGCCGTGCCGCGCTGCTGGAGCGGGCTGCGGATCTGTTCGAGGGGCATCGTGCGCTGCTCATGGCGCTTGCGGTGCGCGAAGCCGGCAAGACCTTGCCCAATGCGCTTGGCGAAGTGCGCGAAGCGGTGGATTTCCTCCGCTACTACGCGACGCGGGCACGAGCGCTGTTCGATGCTCCGGTCCGTTTGCCCGGACCCACGGGAGAAGAGAACGAGCTATCGCTGCACGGCCGCGGCGTGTTCGCCTGCATTTCGCCGTGGAATTTTCCGCTGGCGATCTTCACCGGTCAGGTCGCGGGAGCGCTGGCAGCCGGCAATGCCGTGCTCGCCAAGCCTGCCGAGCAGACACCGTTGATTGCCGCCGCCGCGACACGGCTGCTGCACGAGGCCGGTGTGCCGGCGGATGTCCTTCATTTGCTGCCTGGCGACGGGCCGCGGATCGGCAAAGCCATATTGGGAGATCCACGGCTGGCCGGCGTGGCGTTCACCGGCTCGACCGAAGCGGCTGTCGCGATCAACCGCGCGCTTGCGGGCCGCGATGGCCCGATCGCGCAACTGATCGCGGAGACCGGCGGCCAGAACGCGATGATCGTCGATTCGACGGCGTTGCCGGAGCAGGTCACGCGCGATGTGATCGCGTCGGCTTTCGACAGCGCGGGACAACGCTGCAGTGCGTTGCGGGTGCTGTTTCTGCAGACCGACGTGGCCGATCGCATGCTCGAACTCATCCTGGGTGCAATGGACGAGCTCAGGCTGGGCGATCCCTTCCTGCTGCAGACCGATATCGGTCCCGTAATCGATGAGGCCGCGCGCGACATGCTGGAAGCGCATGCGTCGCGGATGACTCGTGACGCGAAGCTTCTGCGCAAATTGCCGCTCGGGCCCGAACATGCCCATGGCGTGTTTTTCCCGCCGCATGTTTTCGAGATCGGTTCGATTTCAGCTCTTTCGCGCGAAGTGTTCGGCCCGGTTCTTCATGTCGTGCGCTACGCCGGCGACCGGCTGGGCGACGTCTGCGACGCCATCAATGCGACAGGCTATGGACTGACGCTGGGCGTTCACAGCCGGATTGACGAAACCGCGCAATTCGTCCGCGCCCGGGTGCATACGGGAAACACCTATATCAATCGCAACCAGATAGGCGCGGTGGTCGGTGTGCAGCCATTCGGCGGCGAGGGATTGTCGGGCACCGGGCCGAAAGCGGGTGGTCCGCACTATCTCCTGCGCTTTGCGCATGAGCGCACGTTTACCGTCAACACCACGGCAGCCGGAGGCAATGCCACGCTGTTGGGCGCCGAGCGCGAGGGGATCTGAGCTGGAGCCGGCGATCCTGTCCGCAAGCCGTCAGCTTGCAGATTGGGTAAGGTCGGTCTGCCCCAGATATTCGTTGTCCAGGACCCGCCGATGCGCACGGCGCGCCAGCGGCGAACGCAGGCTGTGATCGTGAATATGGGCCGCGAACATGCGGTCGATCCACTGGGTGTTCTTGAAGATCCGCCGCGAGCGCAGGAGCGTGAAAGGCGCGATCTTGCGCATGTCGTTTTCGGCGTTGAATTCGTTGACGGCCAACAATTCGCCGGTCCAGGGGTTCGAACCGTTCACGCCGATGTCGTCCAGATAGACGGGCACAAGGGGGAGATAGGAATCGGGATTGCCCGCCAGAACGCCCAGACACGCCTTGGCTGAAGAATAGTAGTCGACATCCACGGCGACGAAACCGAGCGGTGCATCGGCCGATAGTGTCTTGAGGAAGGCCGGCACGGTTTCCTGCACATCGCCGATGACGAGCTCGGCGAAGGCGGGAAGGGCGGCGCGCAATTTTGAGAAATCCATCGGAAAATCGCCCTGCTGAAAATGCTCGGGCAGGTCGCGGTAATCGATGGCGGGCGGCATGCCCTTGCCGGTGTCGAAGCCAACCACCCGGATGGCGACGCCGGTGGCCGCCTGGGTTCGCGCCGCAATACGGCACATGTTCAGCAGGCCGGCGCCTCCGGCCACACCGAACTCCACGACGGTGATCTGTTTGAGATTCTGGCTCTTTGCGGCTTCCGCAGCGAAGAGGATGGGAAATGCATATTGCTGGCGGACGACCAGATCCCAGGCGACGCGGGTCCGATAGCTGCCAAACAGCGCCACAAACAGCGACAGCAGGTTGAGATGCAGAGGCTCGGTCAACCGCTCGACGAAAACCTTTTCGAGCTTGCCCCTCTGCAACAATCTCTTGAAAACATAGAAATTGTTGCGGGCCATGCGTGGCGGGGCGGCGCACGTGGCCCATTCCGGGGCAGTTGTCTCGCTCATGGCGAGCGGAAAAGCATGTTTTATGCCGAAGCGCGGCACGGCTGGAATGTCGTGTCGGGGAATTGCCCGCATGCGTTACACTGGCGCGCCGAATCGTTCGGGAAGTTGGGGCGTGATCACAGCCGCGTCATATGTCGCCAGGCCGCTCGCCCATGTCGTGGTGTTCGGAAACGAGAAAGGTGGTTCGGGCAAAACGACGGCCGCCATGCATGTCGCCGTGTCGCTGGCGCGCGGCGGCCGCAGTGTGGCCGTCATCGATCTCGACATGCGCCAGCGCAGCTTTTCGCGGCAGCTTGAAAATCGTGTCGAATGGGCGGCACAAAACCGCAATGCCCTGCCTGTGCCGGAGCTGATCCCGTTCGAGCGCTCGGGCGCGTCCAGTCTGGACGCGATCGCCGCCGAGGAGGCCGCGAGATTTGCGAGTTTGCTCGAGGCGATAGAAAGTCAGTTCGAATTCATTATTATCGATACGCCCGGTGCCGACACGCCCTTGTCGCGGCTGGCGCATGCGGCCGCCAACACGCTTGTCACGCCGATGAACGACAGTTTTGTCGATTTCGATCTGCTGGCGCGGATTGAACCGCGCACCTATGCCGTGAAGGGCCCCAGCGTCTACAGCGACTTTGTCTGGGAATGCCGCAAGAAGCGTCTCATGGCGCGAAAACCGGCGCTCGATTGGATCGTGATGCGCAACCGCCTTGCGACAACAGAGGCGCGAAACAAGAAACGCATCTCCCTGGCGCTCGATTCGCTCGCGGAACGGATCGGCTTCCGTGTCGCTTCCGGGTTTGGCGAACGTGTGATTTTCCGCGAACTGTTTCCGATGGGGCTGACGATGCTGGACCTGCCCCAGCCTGGGCTCGATATTTCGCTGACCATGTCGCATATCGCGGCGCGTCAGGAAGTGCGCAATCTGATCGCGGCGCTCAAATTGCCCGCTGGAATTGCTCAGGTCGGCGCATAGCCGAAACGCGCGACCCATGGTTCCAGGATCGGATAGATCACGCCCAGACGTTCCTGATAACGGCGCCACTGACCACTTGCGCCGGCGTACAGCCCCTTGCTGACCTGTGAGGCACTTACGCTCCGCTCGTTGACGACTCCTGACGCCTTGCCGAAATTTCGCAAGGACTCGTCCCATGCGATGCCGATAAAATCACATACGGACCGGACGGATGTTTCGAAGTCCGCCACCATCTTTTCGTAATGGTGCTCGTGGACGGACATGGGGATCCTGTCGCGGCAAAGTTCCACAAATTCCATGGTCGCGGCATAGTAGTTGGCGCAGTCGTCCAGGCGCAGATATTCGAAGGTTTGCAGCCCGACTTCGAAGGAGTGGCGAAAGCAGCTGAAAACGACGTCACGCGGATCCCTGATGGCCAGGAGGATTTTGGCCTCGGGGAACAGCCGGGCGATCAGGGGAAGACGGAGCGAGTTCAGCGGCAGCTTGTCGAGATAGACTTTGCCTTCGTAGGAAATGCCTGCCTCGCGCACTGATCGCCAGTAGGAATCGCGGAGCGGTTGCAGGGCTTCGTCGGGAGCACGCGCCAGCTTTTCCAGTCCATCCCTTGGAACAATATACTCGCGGACCCCTTCGCTGAGAAAATCGAACTCATCCAGGGCAACGACGTGCTCACTGGCTGCGAGGACGGTTTCCAGCAATGTGGTGCCGCTTCGCATGAAGCCGAGAAGAAACGCATGGCCGGCCGCAGGACATGCGACACGCGACGAGGGAGGCGGCTCATAGGGCTTCAATTCCAGGATTCGGCGCCGGACCTGCGCGACGGAGCGCTCCGGTCCCAGCTGGGGAAGAAATGCGTCGTACCGCCGCCGGTTCAGGATTTCCCAGATTGCGAATGCTTCTTCCGTGCGCCCCGCCCGATCGCCCGACGATCCTGCCTCCTCCAATGCGAGATTGAGCCCGTGGCCGAAAGGCGTGCCCACCGCGAATAACGGGTTCTCGAGAATGTGGTGCAACCGCCCATCGCTGGCTCCGATCGTCCCTTCGGCAATCGCGACCAGAAGGGCGACATTTTGCGCCACCATATGTCCGGGCGCATGAGCGAGCGCACGGGCTGACAACCGGCCTGCCGGTTCATACTCCGATGATCGGGCGTGATAGAGCGCCATCCCGGCCAACGCATCGACATTTTCGGGGTCGCGCGCCAGTGCGGCGTCGAAGGCTTCCTTCATGGCTCCGGTTTCGCCAAGCATGCCGAACACCGCGCCGCGCTGATAGTGCGCCTGGGCATTGCCGGGGTCGCGCGCAACGATTTCGTCGAAGGTCTGAAGCGCCCGCTTGGGCCGCCGCAGGCGCATCTGGCAGACGCCGATCTTCAGGAGGAGGGTGACGTCATCGGGAAATGCGCTGCGCAAGACTTGAAGGTCGGCCAGCGCTTCCTCGTGGCGTCCCTGCATGCCGAACCACGTGGAACGCGCATTGAAGAGGACGGGGTGGCGAACACCCTTCTGGATGGCGGCGTTCGCAAGTTCGGAGGCTCTCGCAAAATCGCCGCTCCGCGCCGCGTCGATCACGCCTTGCACCATCGCAGCATTTTCCGGCGATGTTCCAGGTGAGCCGGTTGCGCTCATGAACGATATGTCTCCTCGGATTTCAGGCCATCCGGCCTATTCGGGCGGATAGCCAAAGCGTTCAACCCACGGCGCAAGGACCGGCAGCACGGGCGCGAGTTGCGCGTGATATCGCCGCCATTGTCCGGCTCCGCCCTGATAGAGGCCTTGGCTCACTTGCCGGGCGCTCTGACTGCGGCGATCGATTCCGCGCGCCGCGTCGCCGAATTTCAACATCCTGTCTGTCCATTCTATGCCCAGAAAAACGCAGATCGCGCGCACCGCTGTTTCAAAATCGGCGACCATATCTTCGTAGCGATGTTCGCGCAGGGCAATGGGAAGCTTGTTTCTGCATACCGCCACGAGTTCCATAACGGCGGAATAGTATTGTGCACAATCGTCGAGACGGAGGAATTCGAAGCTGCTGGGATAGATATTGAAGCGGTGGCGAAAGGTACTGAACACGACATCGCGCGGATCCCTGACCGCCAATATCACTTTGGCAGTGGGAAAGAGCCTGGCGATAAGCGGCAGGCGCAGGGAGTTGAAAGGCAATTTGTCGACGAAAACTTTTCCTGCAAGCGCGACGCCTCTTCCCGCTGCACCGCTCCAATAGCGATGGCGCCATTGGTCGATGGCCTGGTCGTCGAGTGTCGCAAGTTCGTCGAGACCGGAATCGCTTTCCAGGAATGCGTGGGCCGCGTCTGCCAGGAAATCGATCTCGTCGATCGCGACGATCCCTGGGTGACTTGCGAGCACAGTCTCGAGAAGCGTGGTGCCGCTGCGCACAAAGCTGAGCAGGAACACATGACCATCCGGGCGGCCGGGAAGAGTCGGGCAATCCCGTGCGGGCGGCCATGGATTTGAGCGGGCAAAATAGGCGATCTGCCTGCGCACATCGTCCACGGCCCGGTTTTCCGCAAAGTGTGCCGCGTGGCGATCACGCCTGCGATCATTGAGGGTGGTATAAAGCGCAAACGCATCCTGCGGACGGCCCTGGCGATCCCATGCGTCGGCGGCGAAGCCCAGCGCCATATTCAAGCGCCCATCGCCTTCGGCGTTCGGTCGACCGACCGCGTCGTCCAGCTTCCGCGCGGCACTTTCGTGTTCCCCGTCAATCATGTCGGCGATGGCCAGTGCGACGAGCGCAGATGCCTGACGCGGGTCGCGCGCAAGTGCACGCTCGCCCAGGGATCGCGCCGCCTGCGCCTCCCCGGCTCGCGCGACGAGAAATGCCAGTCCGGCCAAAGCTTCCGTGTGATCGGCTTTCAGCGCGATAACGCTCTCGAACGCGCCTCGCATGGCTTCGGTCTGATTGAGAACGCCAAGCGCAATGGCCCTGTGAAAATGAATCTCGGGAAGATTGGGCGCCAGTAGGATTGCGGCGTCGAACGCTTGAACGGCCTCGTGCGGCCGGTTGAGCATCGTCAGACAGTGGCCGACCATGTCGTACGCCATGGGATCATTTGCGCCGAACGCCGAAAGGCTTTGCAGGTCCTCGAGCGCTTCCTCAAACCGTTTGTGCCGAATGTGCCAGGCGGCCCGGACGCGAAAGGGCAGGGGGTGGCGCACACCGTCCTCGATGGCGCTGCCCGCGAGGTCGGCAGCTCTCTGATGATTTCCCGCTCGTCCCGCACTCAGAATCTCCTGAAGACGTTCAACCGTCTGCGGGTCGGGCGGATTGACAACTGTGTCTGGCGTCATGGCACGAGCATCATGAAACCTGACTATAGCCGTAGCGCTCGACCCATGGCTCGAGGATCGGAAGTACGGGCGCAAGTTCCCGGGCGTAGCGGTGCCATTGTCCGATGGCGCCCTTGTAGAGACCGCGTCGCACCTGTTGCCCGCTCTGCGCATTGGGGTGAAGAACGCCGTCGGCAGCGCGCTGGAATTCACGCATGTTCTCGTTCCAGGGGATTCCAATGAATTCACAGACCGAACGAACGGAATCGTCGAAATTCGTGATCATGTCTTCGTAACGGTGCTGGTGAATTGCCAATGGCAACTTCGGGCGCATGGTCGCCACAAGATCCATGATTTCGGCATAGAAGCGCGCACAGTCTTCCAGCACGAGGAATTCAAACGTGTCGGCGTTTTGCACGAAGCGCCGCCGGAAGCAGCTGAGCACGACATCCCGCGGATCGCGCAATGCCAGCAAGACCCTGGCGTGGGGAAACATTTTTGCAATCAGTGGCAGCCGGTATGAGTTGAACGGCCATTTGTCGACAAATACCCTTCCGGCAACGTTGGCACCGGCATTTTGCACAGACTTCCAGTAATCCCGACGCCATTCTTCCAATTCGGGACCATCCAGAGCGGCAAGTCTCGCGATTCCAGTTTCATCGGCAAGCGTCTCTTTGGCCGCGTCGGAAAAGCAGTCGCGTTCGTCCAGCGCTGCCACCGCGGCATTGCTTGCCAGGATGGTTTCGAGAAGCGTCGTGCCGGAACGCGCGAAGCCGAGAAGAAAGACATGGCCGGCAGCCGGGCCGGATGCGTCTTGCACGTTGTCGGGAGCAGGCCATGCCTGCTCTCTTTCAAAATGGCGTCGAAGGCGATGCACAACTTCGCTCGCTCTCGACGATTTGAATCGTGGTTCCTGAATCTCGCGTCGCTTTCTGTTCAATCCCGAGGAAATCGCGAAGGCTTGTGCGCAGTCACCCCTCTGATCGAACGCGTCCGCGATCAGTCCAAGCACGGTGTTGGCCTGTGGGTCGTCGCCGAATTTTCCCTCCTGCAAGACCTCGGACACACCCTGCGCGGCGGCTTTGATCGCGCCGGACTGCAGACCCGACATCGCCATGGCGATACGCGCTGTGGGTTGCGTCCGGTCAACGGCGAAGGCCCGTTCCGCAAAACGCCGCGCGACCGGAATGTTGCTTTCGCCCATCGACATGAGCGCGAGACTGCCCAGGGCTTCGGCAAAGTCGGGCTTCAGTTCGACCGCACGACCATGGGCGGCCTTTGCGGCGACCCTGTCACCAAGAACCTGGAGCGCAAGGCCGCGACCGTAATGGGCCGTGGCCAGCGCGGGCGCGTTGGCAATGGCGGTCTCGAACGACAACCGCGCGACTTTCCATTCGTTGAGCTTTAACTGGCAAAATCCGATTTTGTCCCAAAGCATGGGATTGCGCGGCATCATCGCGACCGCGGATCGGAGATCGTCGAGAGCGGCGCGATAGAGCGCGTCCCGCCAGTAGCCTGACGCCCGAACATTGTAGAGCGCGGGATGGCGCATTCCATCGCCCAGAGCGCGGTCGGCAAGCTCGATCGCAAGGGCGTCGTCGCCGGTCCGAGCGGCGGCAATAACCTGCTCGGCGACCAGGTTTACGCGGTCGTCGTCCGCTTCGATTTCCGCCATTCCCAGGGTTCCTGTTGCTACGCGCTCGGGCGGTGGCATTGGATCTGGCCGCCGAGCGCCCATAATTAGAGACTGGGTGCTTGGCAGGGAAGGGCGCAAATCATGGTTGAAAAGCAGCTTGCTTCGCATGGGCTGTCGCCGCGCGGTGAGGTGGATGCGTTCCTGCGCCGTGCCGATCAAATTCCCGCCTTGTCCGAGGTCAGGGGGAGGCTGATCTTTGCCGTCGATGCGACCATGAGCCGACAAAGGACGTGGGACAGTGCCAGCGAAATTCAGCGCGACATGTTCGACGTGGCGCGCGCGATTGGCGGTATCGGGATGCAACTCGTCTTTTTTCGGGGCCGGGGCGAATTCGATGCGAGCCGCTGGACCACCAATCCCGCGGCTCTCGCCGAACGCATGAGCCGCGTCAGCTGTCGGAGCGGCTTCACCCAGATTTGCAGGGTTCTGAAGCATGCTGCTGATGAAGCCGGGCGAACCAATGTCAGGACGCTCGTGCTGATTGGCGACAGTTTCGAGGAGAATCCCCAGGCCGCGCTCGATGCCGCCGGCGCGCTGGCATTACGCGGCGTAAGGGCGTTCCTGTTCCAGGAAGGAGACAATCCCGACGCCACCGCGGTCTTCCGCGAGATTGCGCGCCTGACTGGTGGGGTTCATGCCCGGTTCGACAGCACTTCCATTGGCCGGCTGCGCGATCTGCTGCGGGCGGCCGCCGTTTATGCGGCGGGTGGACTGCCGGCCCTGCATCGTTACGGAGACGGGGTCGGTGGCGAGGTTCAGAGGCTGATGCGCGGGCTGGAAGACCACCGCTGAATGGGCGCGCTTCTCCTTGGCGGGGGCGTGCTCCTGGTTGTCCTGCTGCTTCTGAAAGGATTTGTCGGAGCCGACGTAAAGGCCCTGATGCGGAGCCTGCGCTTCTCCGGTGCGGCAGCGCTCCTGTTGGCTGCCATCGGATTGGCGTTCCTCGATCGTGTGGGGCTGGCCATGCTGGCTGGAAGCTTCGCATGGGGCCTGTTCACGGGAGGTCACGCATGGCCCCACGGCCGGTGGTTTGGCCTTGGCAGTCCCTCGGGCTCTCCGTCTGCAGGCGGGACGAGCAGCGTTCAGACCGAATGGCTCGCAATGGAACTCGACCATCACAATGGCGAGATGGAGGGGCGTGTTCTCAAGGGCGAGTTCGCAGGCCGCGGCCTGGCTTCGCTTGGCCTGTTCGAGGCGCTCGAACTCTACCGGACGCTGGAGACGGCCGACCGCGATGGAGCGCGGCTCCTTGCGACCTATCTTGAGCGACGATTTGGATCGGATTGGGCCATGGCGGGTCAAATGGGCGGGGCATCCGATACGGAGATGACGCGTCGCGAAGCCTTGCGTGTGCTGGGTCTGGAGGAGGGCGCGAGCGTCGAAGCCATCAACGTCGCCTACCGTCGCTTGATGGCTGCAAACCATCCCGATCGGGGCGGATCGAGCTATCTTGCCGCCAAGATCAACGAGGCGCGCGACATTCTGCTGCCGGGGTAGGCGGGCAATTCCGGATCTGCCGCGCCTATCGGGAGGCGACGGCTGCGAAACAGGTCTGGCCGCGCTGCGTCAGCCGCTGGCAGACCGCGCGTGCTTCCCGTTCCTGGAACGGCCCAAACCGCGCGCGATAGAGCGTGTGGCCCTCGGTGGATTCAAACGGCGCAACGATGCGGGCCGCCTGGCCCAGGACATCCATCGAGTGCTGGGCATAACTCGCAAGTTCGGCCTTCGCGACTGCGGGATCGGCATAGGCGCCGATCTGAATAGTCCAATCATGTCCGGCGACCGGGGCCGGCGCGCTGCGGCCAGTCATGGCCGGAAGCGATTGGGGCTCATATCCCGCAAGCATCATCGCAGGTTTCGGTGCGGGGGTTGGCAGATGGACGTCTGTGGCCACGAATTGTGGCTGGGAAGGAGCCTGGGATGGCGGCTTCTCCGCGCTTCGCAGAGGCAGTGCCGGAGGGGCTTCAAGCGAGGCCAGAACCTGACCTGACGACGCGGAAGGCGACCGAGGCGCTGGCGGAGCCGCCACGGGAAGATTGGCCTCAGCCGGGTCCGGCCGCGACTCGGCGGCATCTTCGTCATCCTGCGACGCGTTGCCGGCGGTCCGGAAAGGGGGCGGCGGAGCCGGTACGGGGGTGGGCAGCAAAGTGCTGCCCAGCTGGAAGCCGGCGATGACCGGCGCCGTCTGCGTGTTCTGTGCGATCGCCTGCCAGGGAACATTGGCACGGGCAACGAGCTGCGGATTGCGGCCGATGCTGGCGAAGGTGTCGTCGAGAAGGCGCATCATCTCCGTATCGCGACGATGGGCCGACGTACCGCCCATGACGATCCCGATGATGTGCGTGCCGTCACGCACGACAGAGGACACGAGATTGAAGCCCGATGCGCCGGTATAGCCCGTCTTGATGCCGTCGGCGCCCTGATAGCGGCCGATCAGATTGTCGTGCGTGTAGTAGGTCGCGTTGCGGTAGCTGAAGGAATAGGTCGAGAAATAATGGAAATATTGCGGAAAATCATAGGCAAGGTGCCGCGCCAGAATGGCCAGATCCGAGGCGGTGGTGATCTGCTGATCGTCGGGAAGGCCAGACGCGTTGTGGTAGAATGTATGGACCATCCCCAGCTGACGCGCCTTCTGGGTCATAAGCTCCGCAAAATGATCCTCGCTGCCCCCGATCGCCTCGGCGATGGCAACTGCCATGTCATTGGCCGAAAGCACGACAAGCGATTTGATCGCGGTCTCTACCGGGACCGTTGTACCGGGGCGGACATGCAGCTTTGTGGGGGCCTGGATCGAGGCGTGCCAGGAAACCGGAATCGGCGTCACCATCGTCATCTGGCCGCTCCGCAGCTGCTCGAAAAGCAGGTAGAGCGTCATCATCTTGGTCAGCGACGCCGGATGGCGCAGGGCATCGGCATTGCGCGCGTACAGAACCCGGCCGGTCGAGCCGTCGACCACCAACGCCGCGTCCTTGAGAGGATCGGTGAGGGCTCCCGAAAATGCCTGGGCGCTCTGCCAGTGAGGTTGCCAGCGGCGGTGGCGGATCGCTGCATCGGCCGGCGTCTGAACCACGCTGAGGGCGGCGAAGACCTCCAGAAGGAAGGCCAAAAGGGTCGAAATGAAAAACGCTGTGCTCCTCGCACACGGCCGTCGCGACATACGCTGCTCCAACTGGGCTCGAAACACTGCGTCGAAGAGAAATAAGACCAAATTCATAACGTCCGCGCAACCAAAATCGGGAATCTACGTTACTTTTCCGATATTTAGGATTAGTTAAGAATTTGTCCGGGGGCGGCGCGTACCTGATTTGCCGCGGCTTGGGACCCGCCCAAACCATTCCTGGTCCAGGGGCGATCCTTCGCGAAATTGGCCCTTGACAGGCGCCATGTTGCACCGCATATACGTTTATGTTGCAGTGCAACAAAGCGCTGGCTTGATCCAGTGCGCCACCCCAGGAGGACACACCATGGTCAGCAAGACAGCGAAAACCGCCGAGAAGATCAACGGCACCGAGACGATCGAGACGGCGATGAAGAATGGTTCCGAGGCGATCCGGACCGGCATGGAGAAGTTCTCCAAGAACTACGACCACGTCCTGGGCTACGGCCGCGAGACGGTCGAGGCCTATGTGAAGGCCGCCAATGCCGCCGGCAAGGGCGTCGAGACCCTTCAGAATGAAATCTACTCCTATTCGAAGAATTCGGTCGAAGAGTCCATGTCCGCCACCAAGGCGCTGTTCGCCACCAAGTCGGTGCATGAGGCTTTCGAACTCCAGACGGACTTCGCCAAGTCGGCGTTTGATGGCTATGTCGGCCAGATGACGAAGATCAGCGAAATCATGTTCAACACCGCCAAGGACGCCTTCGGTCCCCTCCAGGGTCGCGTCCAGGCGTGGGTGGAAGTCGTCGAGAGCGCGCGCGCGGTCTAATCCGCGAACGCCTTCGTTCCGCCTCCCCCGCGGAACGTCTCGGAAAAGGGCCCGGATGGAAACGTCCGGGCCCTTTCTTCGTTTTTCGCCGCGCAAGAACGCCAGATTGTAGGTGAACATCCTTCAAGGCGAAGTTGGGCGATCTTGTGCTGAACGTGACATAAGGGATTCGTCCCGGACAATTTTCGACAGACGCGACCCGGGTCTTTCGGTTAGGATCGGGGAGTGTGATCATGGAAGCAGATGGCGGACCATACGTCGGGCATGAGCGACAAGGACCAAAGAGGCAGCACGGGCAGCGGCGCCACCACCGGCATCGCCACCAAAACGCGCGCCAAGACCAAGCGCCCGAGCCTCTATAAGGTACTCATTCTCAATGACGACTACACGCCGATGGAGTTTGTCGTTCATATCCTCGAGCGTTTTTTCAACAAGGCCAGGGACGAAGCGGTGCAGATCATGCTTCATGTGCATCGGCACGGGGTCGGCATCTGCGGCGTCTTCACCTTCGAGGTGGCGGAAACAAAAGTCGCGCAGGTGATTGAATTCTCCCGCCGGCATCAACATCCTCTACAATGCACCATGGAGAAGGAGTAGCCGTCTGATGCCGTCATTGTCGCGCAGTCTGGAGCAGGTCCTGCATCGCGCCATCAAGCTCGCGAGCGACCGCCACCATGAATATGCGACTCTCGAGCATCTTCTCCTGGCGCTCCTCGACGATCCTGACGCCGCCCAGGTCATGAAGGCGTGCAACGCCGACATGGAGGCGCTGCGCAAGGCGCTTCTCAAATATGTCGATCAGGAGTTGCTGACCCTGGTGATCGAGGACGGCGAGGACGCCAAGCCGACCACCGGCTTTCAGCGCGTGGTGCAACGCGCCGTGCTGCACGTCCAGAATTCCGGGCGCGACGAGGTCACCGGCGCCAATGTTCTGGTCGCCCTGTTCACCGAGCGGGAAAGCCACGCCGTCTATTTTCTGCAGGAGCAGAACATGACGCGCCTGGATGCCGTGAGCTATATCAGCCATGGCATTGCCAAGCGTCCGGGCATGAGCCAGCAAAAAGCGGCGCGGGGCGCCGATGACGAGGAAGACAACGAGAAACCCGGCAAACAGGGCAACGAGGCGCTCGATTCGTTCTGCGTCAACCTCAACGAAAAAGCGAAGTCCGGCCGCATCGATCCGCTGATCGGGCGCGAAGCCGAGGTCGACCGCACGATCCAGATTCTTTGCCGCCGTCAGAAGAACAATCCGCTCTTCGTCGGCGATCCGGGCGTCGGCAAAACGGCGATCGCCGAGGGCCTGGCGCGCAAGATCGTCAAGCACGAAGTGCCGACCGTGCTGCAGAACGCGACGATCTACGGCCTCGACATGGGCGCCCTGATCGCGGGCACGCGCTATCGCGGCGATTTCGAAGAACGACTCAAATCCGTGGTCAAGGAACTTGAGGCCATTCCGGGTGCGATTCTCTTCATCGACGAAATTCACACGGTCATCGGCGCCGGCGCCACCAGCGGCGGTGCGATGGATGCGTCCAACCTGCTCAAGCCGGCGCTTCAGGCCGGAACGCTGCGCTGTATCGGTTCGACGACCTACAAGGAATACCGCCAATATTTCGAAAAGGACCGCGCACTGGTCCGCCGCTTCCAGAAAATCGATGTGGCCGAGCCCACCATCCCGGATGCGATCAAGATCCTGAAAGGGCTGAAGCCCTATTTCGAGGAATATCACAAGGTTCGCTACACCGCGGAGGCGATCAAGGCCTCTGTGGAACTGGCGGCGAAATACATCAACGACCGCAAGCTTCCCGACAAGGCCATCGACGTCATCGACGAGGTTGGCGCATCACAGATGCTGCTGCCCGAATCGCGGCGCAAAAAGGTCATCGGCTTGCGCGAGGTCGAGGAGATCGTCGCCAAGATCGCACGCATCCCGTCGAAATCCGTCTCGAAGAACGATGCCGAGGCGTTGCGCAGTCTCGAGGCCGATCTCAAGCGCGTGGTGTATGGACAGGATTCGGCGATTCACGCGCTGACATCCGCCATCAAGCTGGCGCGTGCCGGCCTTCGCCACCCCGAAAAGCCGATCGGCTGCTACCTCTTCTCGGGGCCGACCGGGGTCGGAAAGACCGAGGTCGCGCGCCAGCTTTCAAGTGTGCTTGGCGTCGAATTGCTGCGCTTCGACATGTCGGAATATATGGAGCGCCATACCGTCTCGCGGCTGATCGGCGCGCCGCCGGGCTATGTCGGCTTCGACCAGGGCGGCCTGCTGACCGATGGCATCGATCAGCATCCGCACTGCGTGCTGCTGCTGGACGAGATCGAGAAGGCGCATCCGGATCTGTTCAATATCCTCTTGCAGGTGATGGATCACGGCAAGCTGACCGACAACAATGGCAAGAAGGTCGATTTCCGCAATGTCGTGCTGATCATGACGACCAATGCCGGTGCGTCGGACGCGGCGCGCGAATCGATCGGTTTCGGCCGCGGCAGGCGGGAAGGGGAAGACGAAGAGGCCATCAAGCGTCTTTTCACCCCCGAATTCCGCAACCGCCTCGATGCGATGATTGCATTCGCTCCGCTCGGGCGCGACACGATCGACCGCGTGGTTGAGAAATTCGTGCTCGAACTCGAGGCGCAGCTGACGGATCGCGATGTGACGTTCGACCTGACGCCGGAGGCGACGCGCTGGCTTGGGCAGAAGGGCTATGACGACCAGTTTGGCGCCCGGCCGCTGGCGCGCATCATCCAGGAGCATATCAAGAAGCCCCTGGCCGACGAGATTCTGTTCGGCCGCCTGAAGAATGGCGGCACGGTTCGCGTGTTGCTCGACCGCGAGAAGGATGAACTCGTCTTCGAATTCATCGCCAATGACGACGGCCGTCCCAAGGCGCTGCCCCCTCCGCGCGGCAGGAAACCGAATGAGACCGAGAGCGTCTAGGTCGCTCTTAAACTCCCAAATGATCGATATGCGGCAGCGCGAATTGCTGTGCGAGGTCGCCGGAATGATGCCCGAAGCTCAGCAACTGGCTGTGATAGGGCGCGCTTGTATGGTGCAGATCGGATGAGTTATGCATGGTGTTATTGGCATGTGCGGAATGGCTGGCTGTATGCGCGGCGAATGTTGGGTGATGGGCTGCGTGCTGTCCCGGCAATGGAAGATGACGGCCGCCCTGGTGAGGCGGGATCTTGCCGTTCCACACGATTTTCACATTGCCGATCGCAAGCTCATAGCCGGTCGTGCCGGCGTCATAGGTACACGTGTTGCCGTAGAAACCGACCGATTCGAGCTGGAAGGAGAATGCGGAGATATTCTTGCCCAGGTTCCCGAGTTTGACAGTTTGCGCAGACTGGCTGAAATAGAAGTCGCGAGACCCCTTCAGATGTAGCGCGCCGTGGCTGTACGTGTAGGTGCTGATCATCCACTCAGCGTTCATGTTCCAGGCAGATGCGCCCATGAATGATCTGAATGAAAACGTCTCCTTGAGATTTGCTGTTTCCATGCTCCCGTCAAAGTAGAGCCAACCGAGCGCAGACGCTCCAGTCGCCGCGGCGAGGTTTACATATCCCTGGTCACACCACGGCTCGATTGCGAATATAGCCGTGTTCATGAATAAGATATCGCCTTGGTAGTCGAATCCCCCATATCCGTTGTGAAACGACATAGTGCCGTAGTAGTGCGAACTAAATCCCGTGAAATTCAGAACTTCCTTGTGATGGCTGTGGCCACGTTCGCCCATTGCCGGTCCCCTTTCCGTGTTGATGCGCCTAGACGCTGAAATGATCGATGTGCGGCAGAGCGAATTGTTGCGCGAGGTCGCCGGAATGATGCCCGAAGCTCAGCAACTGGCTGTGATAGGGCACGCTCGCATGAGCTGAATCCGCAGCATGATGCGAGGCGGAATTGGTATGAGTTGCGTGGCCTGCAACATGCGCGGCCAAGGTAGCATGGTGATGCGTCGGCATGCCTGTCGTGGTCATGCGATGGCCCCGTAGAGGTATTTTGCCGTTCCAGACAAATTTCAAATTGCCCATGGCCAATTGGTAACCAGTCGTCGGGCCGCCATAGGAGCAGGAGTTTCCGTAAGAGCCGATGGTGTCCATCGTTATGGAAAACGCCGAGATATTATGGCCGAGCTTTCCAAGCCTCACGAGTTGCGCCTGCTGGCCGAAATAGATGTTTTCGCTGCCCTTCAAATGCAGCGCGCCGGCTGAATAGGTATAGGTCGAGATCGTCCATTCCTGGTTGGAACTCCAGGCCGAGGCACCGAGAAACGATTTGAATGAAAACGTTTCCTTGAGATTTGCGGATTCGGCCCCGCCTTCGAAATAGATCCAGCCCAGCGCGGTGGCACCCGTTGCTGCAGCGACATTTACGTAGCCCTGATCGCACCAGGGCTCCATCGCGAAGATCGACGTGTTCATGTAAAGAACGTCGTGGTTCCAGTTGAAGCCACCATACCCATCGTTCATCGACAGGAGGTAGTAGCCACTATTGCTGAAGCCGGTGAAATTCAGGATTTCCCTGGTGTGATGATGGCCCGGTTCGCTCATCGTGGACTCCCCCATGTGGATCACGAACACCGAGAGTAGTAGCCCAGTCGAATATTCACAATGGCAAGCGCAAATCCTTGATTTCACTTCCGCTTTTCAATGCGAAGGAGCAGGATCGTCGGGCCGCCTCCTGCATTTCTCCTGTCGGCGCGCTATCGGGTTCCCCACCTTCGCGAGGACGACACGTGAAGAAAAACTTCAGCGCGTGGCTTTATCCGGGTGAGTGCTGCGATCTAGCCCAATCCCAATTTCGTGCGGACATTCTGGTTGATCGCCGCCAGTTCTTCGGGCGCGCCGGCGGCCTCGGATGGTTCACGGATTTCCCGTTCATAGAACGCAAGCGCCGCTTGCTGCCCGCTTGCTGCCGCAATCGCACTGGCGAGATTGGCTGCGGCCAGCACTCGGCGCACGCAGGCTTCTTTCGGCGCGCTCCCGCCTTCTGCCGGAGCTTTCAGTTCTTCCTCGTAAAATGCGCGCGTCGCGTCGAGACCTTTGGCCTTGGAGAGCCAGAGCGTGATGTTGAACGCCGCAAACGCACGTTGCGCGCGTATGGCTGCCGGCGCCTCCGGTCTGGATGCGGGCGCCTTCAGTTCGCTGTCGTAGAAAGCCCGCGCCGCATCAAGGCCGCGGCCATTCGCGATCCGGGCAGCCAGTTGCACCGCCACTTTGGCACGGCCGATGCGCACATCGTCCGGAGCGTCCGGACGTTCCGCGGGCATTCTCAATTCGCTGTCGTAAAACGCAAATAAAGCCTGCGGCGGTGCGACCTTGTTGAAATCGACAAACAGATTGAGCGCGCCCGCGGCGCGGCGCCCGCGAACGGTAAAGGGCGCGTCATCGCGATCGGCAGGAATTTTGAGTTCGCTGACATAGAACGCCTGAGCGGCCTGCAGACCTTCACGGACGGACAAATCGACCAGCAGGTCGAAGGCGGCGATCGCGCGGTGGACACGCAACTCCGCCGGCGCGTTCTCGCGTTCGGCGGGAGCCTTCAACTCGCTGTCATAGAAACCACGTGCCTCCGCAGGCCCATCGGAGTCCGCGATCGCATTGGCGATTTCGGCGGCCGCCATGGCGCGTTGTATTCGCACCTGCGGCGGCGCGTCCGGCTGCTCGGCGGGTACGCTCAGTTCGCTTTCGTAGAAGGGTCTTGCCTGCGCCGGGCCGGCCGATTTGAGAATGGACTCGCACATTTCGAAGGCGGCCGCGGCGCGGCGCGTTCTTATTTCGATGAGAGAATTTTTGTGATCGGCAGGGGCTTTCAACTCGCTGTCATAGAAAGGGCGTGCCGCATCCGGCCCTTTCAATTCAAGGATGCCGTGCAGAATGTCGACGGCAGCGATCGCGCGGTTTGTATGCGCTTCAACCGGTGCCCCTGTCTGTTCGGCGGGCAATTTCAACTCGCTCTCGTAGAAGGTCCGTGCCGTGTAGAGGCCTTTGGTGTTGATCAGCCAGAGTGTGAAATTCAGTGCTGCAGCCGCCCGGCTTGCACGCACGCCCTGGGGCGCTTCGGCCCGCTCGGCAGGCTCCTTCAATTCGCTGTCGTAGAAGGCGCGGGCCGCGTCGATGCGCTCCTTTTTGGCGACTTCGGCCGCAACGACCACAGCTGCTCGTGCGCGTGCGGCCCGAACGTCGTCTGAGGCGCCGGTCTTTTCAGCCGGGCCTTTCAGTTCGTCCTTGTAGAAGGCAAAAAGCGTTTCGAAGCTTTCGGATTTGGCAAGGTCGACCGCGAGATTGGCGGCTGCCACCGCGCATCCGATGCGCAAGGCATCGCCGGCGCCCGGACGCAGCGACGGCGCCCTCAGTTCTTCGTCGTAAAAGCTGCGTGCTGCGGAAGGGCCACGCTCCTGCGCGATCGCATCGGTGAGGTCTGCGGCCGCGATGGCGCGACGCTCCCGTGCCTCTTCGGAAGCATTGGCGCGTTCTGCAGGCGGACGGACATGCGCTTCATAAAAGGCCAGCGCCGCCTCGAGACCTTTGGCTTTTGCGGCCTCGAACTCGCTGAAATCGTCATTGGAACTTCGGTTGCCCATCGCGCCGGCCCAGGAATACGGCGGCTCCTATGCCACAGCGCCGTGGCCAACGGAACAGGATCGCAGAGATACTGGGGCGCGGAGGTCGTAGTCCGCTGCCGATGCCCGCATGGGCGCGTCAACCACGGGGACGCAAAGCGGGTTCCCAAGTTTTGGCGGTCCGATATAATGCAAGCGCGAAAAGGAGACTGCCCTTCCATGTCCGCCGCCCCCAACAGATTGCCCGAACTGACGGGCGTTGCCATCGAACGTGGATTCGTGACCGGCGCGGAGCTGGAATCGTTGCATGCTTGGGCCGAGGAGCGATTCTCCGAAGGACACCTGATCCCCAATTCCAACGGCAAGCATCGGTATTACAAGAGCTACGACGAGAGCGATGCCGAGGTTCCGGAACTCTTCTGGCAAGTCCGCCGCCGCGCCGTTTCAGCGTTCGCGGTGGAGAATTATGAGGACGAGCCGGGCTTCAAATGTTTTCTGGGCTGCAACCTTGAGGGTGGCACGGTGCACAGGCATACGGATCCGTCGCCGCCCGACAAGCACCATGTGCGAATGAACCTTATGATCTCCAAGCCGTTGAGCGGCGGCGACCCGGTCATCGACGGCAAGAAATTCGAAGTCGCCGAGGGGGATCTGTGGTGCTTTTTTCCGACTGTTATGCCGCACGAATCGACACCGGTCGTCGGCAAGCGCAAACGCATCGTCATCTCTATAGGCATTCTTGTGCCGAAACTGGCTGCCGCGTAGCGCAGGCGTCCCGCATTCAGCGTTTTGTGCTCCTTCGCCTGGCCAGGGGCGAGGCTTGAATGTCAATCATGACGGTTGCCGTTTGCGCCGGAGGCGCAAAAAAAAGCGGCCGCACGAGGCGGCCGCTCAAAGTCATCTTCGCCGAAGCCGGCGAATGAAAGACTTATAGACTTAGAAACCGTGCTCAACCTGCGGGAGGTGGAACTGGCTCGTAAGCCCGGAGTCATGATGAAGCGACAGCAACTGGCTGTGATAGCCGCTGTCGGTATGATGAGCCGCCTGGTGGCTGCCAGCCGCATTATGAGCGACCGCGTGATGGGCAACCTGCGCCGCCACGTGAGCGTGATGCGGAGCATTGATGTGCGGGTTGAACTTGCCGTTGGAATGTTCGGCCTTCTTTTTGCCAAACTTGATCTTCACGTCGCCGATGCACAGCTGATAGCCGCTCGTGTTGCCGCCATACGAGCACGTGTTGCCGTAGGAACCGGTCGTGTCCATCTCGATCAAGAACGCATTGATGTTCTTGCCGATCTTGCCCAGCTTGATCGTCTCAACGGACTGGCCGATGTAGAACGTGTCCGAGCCCTTCAACGTGTACGAGCCGTGCTTCAGCGTGTACGTGTTGATGGTCCATTCCTGGTTGGTGCTCCACGCGGAAGCCGCTTCCATGGACGTCAGGGTGAACTTCTTCGTCGAAGAAGCTTCGCCGTCGAGGTAGATCCAGCCGAGAGCGGACGCGCCCGTGGCTGCTGCGACATTGACGTAGCCCTGGTTACACCACGGCTCAAGCGCGAACACTGTCGTGTTCATGTACTCGAAGTCGCCCGAATAGTTCAGGCCGCCGTACCCGTCATGGGCCGACATCGCACCGTAATAGCCGCTGAAGCCAGTAAAGTTCAGCGTTCCGCCTTTTTTACTCATGAGTATAAACCCCCACAGGTTTGCCACGGATGATCCCGTGCATGGGCGGCACTCTATCCATCGTTGGAAGATAGGGTCAAGCCCGACAATGCTTCGGCCCCCATTCTCCCGAAAAAATCGTCGCCTGTGCACGCGTCGAGCACAGCGAGGACAGCCAAATTGGCGTGTCGGCGGTCGGGAGCAAATTTTTGTTGCGCCATTTTGCGGAAAGATTTTCCTTATATTTCTCACGGCGAATCAATGGCTTCGCCAGAAAGGGCGGCGCGGATGCGCGCGGCGATGGGCTCCAGGCTCCGAGAATCCACCATGGCGCGCCCGTGCAGCTGGAGTTCCAGTCCCGCGATTCGGGGCAAGAGATGTATGTGGACATGCGGCACGCTCTGACCGGCGGCCTCACCGTTTAGCTGGACAAGCATCAAGCCGGGCAAGTCGAGCGCCATCCGCATGGCGCGCGCGACTTTCTGCGTGGCGGTCATCAGTGCCGCGGCTCTTTGAGGAGACAGGTCGAAGATCGTCTCGGCAGCTTCCTTCGGAATCACCAGCGTATGGCCCTCGACGGAGGGCATGATGTCCATGAAGGCGAGCGTCAGCGCCGTTTCGTGGACCTTCACGCAGGGCAGCTCGCCGCGCAGGATTTTCGCGAAAACATTGTTCGGATCATAGGCCATCGCCATTCCCCTTTTGCCGAAGCCCTCTTAGCGGTCTTTGCGGAATGGCGCATGCGTGGCGAGGTCCGCCATTTCGATCGCAACGGCCTCGCGTTCCCGCGCCAGATAGTCGGAGACGGCGCGCCGCAACCCGCCATGAGCGATAAAATGGGCGCTCCGGGTCTGGACCGGACGGTAGCCGCGCAGCAGCTTGTGTGCGCCTTGGGCGCCGGCTTCGACCTTGCGAAGTCCGCGCGCGATCGCGAAATCGATCGCCTGATAGTAGCAGGCTTCGAAATGCAGGAACGGCACATATTCGATGGCGCCCCAATTGCGCCCGTAAAGCACGCCGTCGCCGAAGAAATTCAGGGCCCCGGCGATGACCCGCGGTCCACGACGCGCCAGGACGAGGAGAATGGCGTCGGCCATGCTTTCCCCGATCAGGCTGAAGAATGTCCGGGTCAGGTAGGGGTGGCCCCATTTTCGGCCGCCGGTGTCCATGTAGAAAGCGAAGAAAGTGTCCCAATGGGCTTCGGTCAGGTCGCGCCCGCTCAGCCATTCGAAACTGATTCCGGCCTCGCGAACGGCAGCGCGTTCCTTGCGCAGGGTCTTGCGCTTGGAGGACGACAGTTCGGACAGAAAATCGTCGAACGAGGCGTAGCCACGGTTTTCCCAGTGGAATTGCTGATCGGTGCGTTGCAGATAGCCGTGCGAGCCGGCCAGCTCCCACTCGGATTCGGTCATGAACGTCACGTGCAGCGACGAGGCACCGAGCGCGTCGGCTGTTTTTTTCCCGGCCTCCAGCAGGGTGCGACGCCCGGCCTGGCGATCCGCACCCTCAGCGATCAGAAGGCGGGGGCCGGTGGCCGGAGTGAAAGGAACGCTTGCCTGGAGTTTGGGGTAATAGCGCCCGCCCGCCTGTTCGAAGGCATCGGCCCAACCCTGGTCGAAGACATATTCCCCCTGCGAATGGCTCTTCAGGTAGAGGGGCATAAGCCCTTCCACCACCCCACCCTGTGCCAGCACGAGATGGCAGGGCCGCCATCCCGTGCGTGCGGTGGCTGAAGCCGAATCTTCGAGCGCGGCGAAAAATTCGTAGCGGGTGAAAGGGTGCGGATCGGCGGCGCCGGTGGGGTTGGCGCAGGCATTCCAGGCAGTGGGCCCGATATCCCGAGCGGAACCGGCCAGTTCGCCCCTGGCGGCCTCCGTCGTCACGCCGTCTCGAACACGGCCTCCACCTCGCAGGCCACGTTGCGCGGCAGCGAGCCGGCGCCGAGGGCCGCACGGGCGTGGCGCCCGGCATCGCCGAAAATCTCGACAATAAGGTCCGAGGCGCCGTTGGCGATCTCGGGATGGCCGGTGAAGCCCGGAACCGCGTTGACGAAAACCGAGAGCTTGACGCACCGGCGCACCCGGTCGAGGTCGCCGTCGCAGGCCGCCCGCAATTGCGCCACCACATTGATGGCGCACAGCCGCGCGGCCGCCTTGCCGTCGTCGGCGGAGATCTCTTTGCCCACGATGCCGACATATTCGAGGCCATTGGCACCAAGCGTGATCTGTCCGGAGATGAAGACCAGATCGCCCGAGCGCACATAGGGGACATAGCTCGCGACCGGAGCGGGCGGGTTGGGAAGGGTGATCTCGAGGTCCCGAAGCCGGGACTCAATCCGTCCGGTCATATTCAGTCTCCTTTTTGGCTCGTGGCTTTTAAAGACACTCCGTCGTGCCTCGCAACAGCGACCATGACGCGTGCGGCAATTAGCGGATATACAGCGCCATGATCTCGCAAACCGGGACAGAGAAAAACCTTCCGGCCGATGCCGGGCTCGCCATGCCGCCCGAATGGGCCCTGCACAGGCGCACCTGGATGTGCTGGCCCTGCCGCGCCGAAGGATGGGACGGCGAGGGCGGGCTCGTACGGGCCAGGGCGGCCTATGTCCGCGTGGCCCGCGCCATCGCCGCCTTCGAGCCCGTCATCATGGCCACGCGTCCCCGGGATGCGGTCGAGGCACGGCGTGTGTGTGGCGACGCGATCAAAATCTTCGAAGTCCCGCTCGACGATTCCTGGGCGCGCGATTCGGGCCCGACATTTCTGACGGGCGGCGAAAAGGCGGGGATCGCGTGGCGCTTCAACGCCTGGGGAGGCAAATACGAGCATTATGCGAATGATGCGGCCTTCGCCGCCCGCATTCTCGACCGCGAAAAGGCCCGGATCTATCGCGCACCGCTGGTGTGCGAAGGCGGTGCCATCCACACCGACGGGGCCGGAACGCTGCTCGCGACCGAACAGACGCTACTCAATCCCAATCGCAATCCTGCTTTGAACCGGGAACAGATCCAGTCGCGGCTTTGCGAATTCACGGGCGCGAAACACCTGATCTGGCTTGGCGCAGGGTTCTCCGACATCGAAACCGACGGCCATGTCGACAATATCGCCTGCTTTGCGCGACCAGGTCAGGTCATTCTCGGCATTCCCGATAAATCGCATCCCGATTTCGCCGCCGTGAACGACGCGAAGCGCCGTTTGACCGAGGCGCGCGACGCACAGGGACGCGCACTCGAGATTGTCGAGATCGCGCAGCCCCAACGGCAGAGCAAGGATTGGCGCGGCAGGCCGCTCGCATCGAGCTACGTCAATTTCTATATCGCCAACGGCGCCGTCATCATGCCGGCTTTCGACGACGCGTCCGATTTGCCCGCCCGCGCTGTGCTCGCGGACTGCTTCCCCGGCCGCGAGATCGTGGCTGTCGATGTGCGCGACATTGTCGAAGGCGGCGGCGGCATACACTGCATCACGCAACAGGAGCCCGCATGAGAGAAGTTGTTCTGGCCGCCACGCAGTTCGCCTGCAGCTGGGACCGCGCCGCCAATATCGCCGCGGCGAAGGATCTCGTGCGCGCTGCCGCTGCCAAGGGCGCCAATATCGTCCTGGTGCAGGAGCTGTTCGAGACGCCCTATTTCTGTCAGGACCAGAGCCCGCGCCATTTCGCGCTTGCCGCGGAGGCGCAGGACAATGCACTCATCGCCGAAATGGCGGCGCTGGCGAAAGAGCTCGGCGTGGTATTGCCCGTGAGTTTTTTCGAGCGCGCCGGGCACGCGCATTTCAATTCGCTGGCGATGGTCGATGCCGATGGCGAAATTCTCGGCGTCTATCGCAAATCCCACATCCCGGCCGGCCCCGGCTATCAGGAGAAGTATTATTTCACGCCGGGTGACACGGGATTCAAGGTCTGGCGCACGCGTTTCGGCGCGCTGGGTTGCGGCATCTGCTGGGATCAATGGTTCCCCGAATCCGCCCGCACGATGGCGCTGATGGGTGCGGAGATCCTGTTCTATCCCACGGCCATCGGCACCGAGCCGCCGCCCGCGCCGCCGCTCGACAGCCGCGACCATTGGCGCCGCGTCATGCAGGGACATGCGGCAGCCAATTGCATGCCGCTCGTCGCCTCCAATCGCATCGGTGTCGAAAAGGGCGAAGCCGGCGAGCTGACCTTCTACGGTTCGTCTTTCATCGCCGATTCCACCGGCGCGATCGCAGCCGAACTTTCGCGCACGGAAACGGGCTTCGTCACGGCGCGCTTCGATCTCGATGCCATCGCTCTTGCCCGCGCCTCCTGGGGCCTGTTCCGCGACCGCCGCCCCGAACTTTATGGCCCGATCTGCAGCCACGATGGGCGCGATGCACATCGCGAACAGGCGAAGTAACACGGAACGTTCGTCTTTCTCCATCACCGCCATGGCTGGGCATCCCTCGACTTGATCGGGGGGGCTATCCGGTGCGCGTCCTCGCACCGTGGCAACGTCCTTCTTGGGGCAAAATACCGTGTTGTGAGGATGAACCGTCCGCATCTTCATACCCGCGCCGACGCGCGGGCGATGGATGGCCGGGTCAGGCCCGGCCATGACGGAGTGTGGGGGTGGGTTGTGGACTCCAACAAAATGATTTCCGGCCGCTCGCAGATGCACCGGGCCGGTGTGCAACACGCGTCCGCATCTCCCCTACCGTCATGGCCGGGTCAGGCCCACTGCTGTCCGGCTTAATTTGGTGGACAAGGTGCATGGCTTTGATTCTTCTGGGTTCCAAGCGTTTGGCGACGTTTTGGACACGGAAGGGATCGCAGCCATGCCACACAACAATAGCGTCTTGCAGCAGATTCTAAAG
>DASXEA010000044.1:0-4468 GCA_036490345.1 Rhizomicrobium sp.
CAACGCTTGCCATCGCCGCCGATCCCAAGCGCCTCGGCGCGCGGATTGGCATTACAGCCGTGCTCCACACATGGGGATCGGCGATGACGCATCACCCGCACGTGCACATGATCGTGCCAGGCGGAGGGCTCTCGCTCGACGGCGCGCGATGGGTCGCGGCGCGCTCCAACTTCCTCGTCCACGTCAACGTGCTCGCGCGTTTGTTCCGAGGCAAGTTCCTCACCATGGTTATGGACGCGCACGCCGACGGCCAATTGAAGTTCTTCAACACCCACGCTGGACTCGCCGACAAACCAACCTTCAAGCGCTTCCTGGCGCCGCTACGCCGGATCAAGTGGGTGGTCTACTGCAAGCCGCCGTTCGCGGGGCCCAAGCAGGTGCTGCGCTATCTGTCGCGCTACACCCATCGCGTTGCCATCTCGAACCGTCGGCTGGTCGCTGCTGATGATGGCGGCGTGTCATTCCGCTGGAAAGACTATCGCATCGAAGGTCCTGGCCGCTGGAAAACCATGACCCTCGCACCGCACGAGTTTATCCGCCGGTTCCTGATCCACGTGTTACCGAAGGGCTTCCATCGCATCCGCCACTACGGGCTGTTCGCCAACGGTAACCGAGCCGAGAGCATCGCCAAGGCGCGTGAATTGCTCGCCGTGGCGACACCGCAGACTAAACCCCAGGCCGCTTCAACGCAGCAGTCCGATCAGCCCCGCGTGCTGCCGCGCCCATGCCCCTGCTGCGGTGGCCGCATGATCGTCATCGAGGTCTTTGCACGCGGCGGGGCGCCCAGCCACAAGCCATCAATCGACACGTCATGAACTCGCGGCTGATGCCAGATCAGACTGACGCACATCCGCATCGCTGGCCCTCCGCCGGCAGCGCCGCTGCTCGGGCCGCAGACACAAAATGGCGTCTGTCGCATCTGCTCGACCCATCAGTCTGCGCCACAAACCGTCACCGTCTCATGCCAAGTCGTCACAAAGACCCCTGTGCGCCAGCTTCCGGTCTCACCCGCCTCGCACAATCACCGCGCCGCACCGCTCGCGCCAGGCCTCAATCCCCATAGCGCCCGCCGCACCGCCTGCAATCTCCTCCCGCGACTTCGTGCCTTGGCGCTTCTCCGACGCCGGCCGCACACACGCCCAGCTAGACCTTCAATCCGGCGTCCGAGAAACCTGCACACGAACTGCCGTGAGCGGCTGCAGCAATGAATTGCTCCTCGGTTGACCTTAGTGCCTTGCGATCCTCTTTTTCTTTTGCATACATTTGGTGCGACCGTGCTCCTCGCACCGCGCGGCCCGTCTTCGATTCTTGGGCATTTGCGTTAGAATTAGGGCTAATAGTCTCGTGTTCTGAAAGGCGTTCCCCTTTATAAGGAGGGATTAGCAGCCGGATCGTCGGTTATGCCGCTCAGTCATGGAACTGTCTGCGCATTTATCCGCTCTGCCTCGGAATTCGACAGGGCCTCGCAAATCTCCGCATGCCGGTTGAAAGTCCATGCTGCCGCGGCAATTACAATCAGAGCGCCGACGATAACCGGCCACTGGAGCCCGAAGTGTAACGATGCCGAACCAGCTGCCAACGCTCCGATTGCCGGCGCTCCGCGAAAGATCAGGCCATACACTCCCATGACCCGGCCGCGCATACTGCGTTCGGATGATAACTGTATGATTGTCTGAATAGCGATGCCCGCGCTTGACAGACAGAACCCGAAAATCGCCACGCATGGCACCGCAATCCAAAGATCGCTTGTCGCACCGACGCCAATTGCAGCCATGGCGCCAACGATTGTTGTCACGATGGCGATGGCCGGGAGCTGCGCGGACTGAGAGCGGTGCCCCAGCCAAACTCCCCCCAGTATGGCGCCGCCGCCGGTCGCCGAGGCCAGTATTGAAAAGGCGCCCGCCCCAAGGTGGAAGACTTGTGCCGCAAATCCCGGAAGCAGTTGATTAAGTGGCCGCCCGCCAATGCCAATCGCCGTCAACAGCAGAAGAAGAGGCCCGATAGCAGGATGGGTGACCGTGTAGCGGATGCCTTCCTTGAAATCGGTCGCGAACTTCCGCCGTTTAGGTGGCTTCGCCGCCGTGTCGCCGATCCTCACCCACCAAAGCGCCACCAGAAATACTACATAGCTTACCGCGTTCGCTCCGAAGGACGCGGCCACACCCGACCAGACAATCAACAGACCGGCAATCATCGGGCCTATAAAACGGGCTACATTGAAGATCACCGCGTTGATCGCGACGGCGGAGCCGAGATCGCTTTCAGGGACGAGAGATGGCACCAGCGCGAGCCGCGCCGGTTGATTGAAGGCGATCACTGCGCCCTGAAAGGCAGTCAGCGCAACAAGGCCCCAAATGTTCAGGTGATGGGTGGCGGTGAGCCCAAAGAGCACCATCGCCTGAAGCAGCGAAACAACCTGACTGGATTTCACGACAGTGAGCTGATCGGTGCGATCGGCAAATGCTCCCGCGAGAGGACTGACGACAAGGCCCGGAAAGAAGTCGGCAAAGGCCATAATGCCAAGCCAGAGGCCGGAGTGGGTTATTTCCCAGGTCAGCCAGCTCACCGAGATCCGCTGCATCCAGGTGCCGATGAGCGAAACGGCATTCCCCGCGGCGTAGACGCCATAGGTTTTATTCCTGAAGGGAAGAGCGAGACTGGATTCGAGAAACATAGGCAATGCTGACGGATAGAAGTCCGTCTCACCTGCGAAGCTTGACAAGGACGATGCGTCACCTCTCGTTCGGTATGCGACGCATCGGTGGCTGCATGTTACCCTGCGAGCACTCGCTTTAGCGATCAAGAGATTCTTGACGCTCTCGCTTATGCGCGCACATTCTGCAAAGGCAGAGAGCACACAGTTGCAAACCCGCGCAACACTGAGCCAAGATGAAGGTCATTTTCCCTCCGGTCGATAACCCTACCAGCGAGAGTCAAGAATGAAGCTTGTTCGCAGACGGCTCCTGCATTTTGCCACTGGCGCCGTCGCCTGCATGATTCCGAGCGCCGCGTGGACGCAAGGTTATCCGGCCCGACCGGTGCGATTGGTCGTGGGGACACCGCCGGGTACGTCCCCCGATGCGATCGCCCGTCTTTTCGGGCAATGGCTTTCGGAGCGGATTGGGCGACCGTTCATCATCGAGAACCGGCCTGGCGCCGGTATGAATCTCGCAACAGAGACGATCGTGCGGGCGCCCGCGGACGGTTACGCGCTTTTGCTGTCCAGCCTCACCAACGCGATCAACGCCACGCTGGATACCAAACTCAATTTCGATTTTCTGCGCGACATCGCCCCGGTCGGCTTCATCGGTGACAACGCATTTCTCATGGCGGTCACGCCGTCGCTTCCCGTCAAGACTGTTCCCGAATTCATTGCCTACGCCAAGGCCAATCCAGGCAAGGTCAACATGGCCTCCGGCGGCAATGGCAGCGCGCCGCACATATTCGGCGAATTGTTCAAACAGATGGCCGCAGTTAATCTGGTCCACGTACCCTACCGGTCGAGCTTCTACCCCGACCTGATCGCCGGGGAGGTCCAGATTGCCTTCATCGCTGTCGCCGGATCGCTGGCCCTGGTCAAGGCGGGCAAAATCCGCGCCCTCGCGGTGACCACGACAAAGCGATCGGAGGCTTTGCCAGAGCTGCCTACCATCAGCGAATTCGTGCCGGGCTATCATGCAAGCGCATGGCTGGGCATCGGAGCGCCCAAGCACACCTCCGCCGCCGTAATCGCGACGCTCAATAAAGAAATCAATGCGATTGTTTCCAGACCAGACGTTAAAAGTCGCCTCGCCGGCTTGGGCATCGTGCCGCGCCCGACGACCCCCGCTGAGTTCGGCAAGTTCTGCGCCGTCGAAACGGATAAGTGGGCCAAAGTCATCAGGAACGCCGGCATCAAGGCCGGCTAAATTGCTGTCGTCTTTCTGGCGTTCGGCGCATAGCTATAAAGTTTGGGATTAAGTGGAGGCCGCAATGACGAAGGCGTTTGGCGCCAATCGGGACGTTTTAGGCCGCGCGGGACTGAGCCGACGCGCGCTGGTGTTAGGTGCCGGCGGCGCTGCCATCGCCAATTCGGCGGCTTTTGGGCAAGCCCCCTCCCAGGAGATCGATTACACGATCAACATCGAGCCCGTTGCTCTCGAAATTGCGCCCGGAAAGGTCATCAAGACGACCGGCTATAACGGGAAAGTTCCGGGCCCCGTGCTGCGGCTCACCGAAGGAAAGCCGGTCAACATCAAGGTCATCAACAACGCCGGTTATGACGACATCGTCCATTGGCACGGGCTCTATCTGCCAGCCGTGCAGGATGGCGCCGCCGAAGAGGGATCGCCGATGATCCGGGTCGGCCAATCTCATGTCTATTCCTTCACGCCGAAGCCTACTGGAACGCGCTGGTATCACAGCCACGCGATGGCCATGAAAGATCTTTCGCGGAGCACCTATTCGGGCGAGTTTGGATTTCTGATCG
>DASXEA010000001.1:0-5687 GCA_036490345.1 Rhizomicrobium sp.
CTCCGCCAGCCAGTCGCGGTAGCGGATATGGTCGTCGTCGCTGAAGAAGATCGCTTTGCGGTCGTTGCCCCGCTGGATCACATGCAAGGCCTGGCCTTCAATGAAATACCGTCCGAGCCGCGCCATGCCACCCCCAAATCCGCTGCGACGCTACACGATGCGCCCCAAGTTCCCACTCTGACCCCGAACCTACTCTTACAAATCTACTGATCCCGAACTTAATGAACTTACGCGCTTTGCACCAAACGCGGGCGTAGCGTTGTTCAAAGTATTGCCACCACGATTCATTTGCTCCCGACCAGCTTCAGAGCCTCATCATATGCGGGATCGCGCCCCATGCGCCAATCCTCGAAGCTCATAGCGAGTGTTCGATCCGGTGCCAAACTGCTTACACGGACGGGAAAGAGCCAGTTCGGCCAGAAGCACACGCGCCAATCCGTGCATGGATGAGCATAGTCATGCTTGCCAGTGCGGTAGTTCAGGCAGAGATGGAAATGGGGCAAGCACCCCCTGTTGCCTTCTGAATAAAAAGCCAGCCGATCTCCCACGGGTTCGCCGATCAGCATGACGCGGCCATCGCCTGCCTGCTTGACGAAGCCGACCGTGGTGATGCCCGCGGAGAATGTCATGGGCGAGATCAAGACGATTATCTTTCCGGAAACCAGCCTGGGCAGTGCGCTAGCCCAGCGCGCCAAATTTATATAGTCGCCGCCGTCGTTGAAGCGATTGTCCAGGATCAAAGCGCAGGGTTTATTGGCCTCCATGTCGGCTCGTGTTCCAGCCAGGAAGTCGCTGATGTGGGCTTGTCCCTCGTCCTCGCTGGACTTTAGCTGCACAAACATCGCGCAGGAGTGAGGCACGCGAAAGTGGCGGAACGGTTCTTCGAAATTGGCAAATGTGGCCGACGGTGCGGTGTCAGGTTGAAATGAAACCCAGTTGGGACCCAACTCGGCAGGCGGGTGATTTGAATAGTTCACCTTGACGAACAAGGTGGGCTCCCTGTCGGGCTGCCGATATGGGATCAGCGTATGCGTCACCGAGACGCGAGATGGCGAAACCACCGTCCAGACCGATTGGCGCAGGTCGGGCGATATGCCGGTCCCTACCAACACGTCGAGTTGGCTGATGTAAGTTTCCGCGTAGGCCTTGCGCCACCCGGGCACGCCGCCTCGCAGTTGCTCCAGCCTTCGCATCACTTCGGCGATGGGATGTCCGTCTATAGCGGTGACCTTGCCGCCTAACAGATCGGCATACGGCTTGGTCGCCTGCATCACATAAATGCCATCGGAGAAGCCTGCGACCCTGACAGGCAACTGCATAGGCATGGCGCCGCCACCGCTAGTCACGCTGGTGTGGCCGTTGTCGCTGAGGGCCGCAATTTCCATGAGCGCAACACGAAATGCGGGCGGCGATAGCGCCACCTTGGCGTCAGCCATTTCCTTCAGGCGGCTATTCGCGTGTGCCCGCTGCAAGGCCGAAAAGGAACGGTCCATCGAGAGCAGTTTCATAAAATAATCGATGTCCTGACGCTGAGCTTCCAACGCGCTTTTTGGCTTGCCATAATGAAAGGCCGATGGGGAATGATTGAACTGCAACACCATTGCGGTGAGCACCCCGCCGCCCAGCGGTACAATTGCCCCCAATGCAAAGAGCACGAATTTGAAAACACGCCACACGCCTCAGCCCTCCAAATTATCCTCTTTGCCGGGTTTGCGTGCCATCAGACGGTCAATGAATTTCTCTCGCGGATGAACGGGAAAAATCCAACGCCGATCAACACCGCGCCAGCGACCATCAGGTTTAAATTGTAGCCGATAGCGACAAAGCCGAGCAGGACGGCAATGGGACTCCATAGAGGCAGCCGTCTAACGAAAGCCAGCTGAACCAGGAGAGATGTCAGTCCCACCTGGAACAGGGCCGGGCCAAGCCGCCACCAGGGAAGGAGCCGCGCGTCTGGCCAATTATTCAGCTGCTTCGATATTGGCGCCATCGCGCCATGATCTGGTGCGAGTATGCCGGTGGCAATATCAATTCCTCCGACCCGCACGAAAACTGCGATTCCAAGTATGGCAAGGAAAGCCGCAACGACCGCGAACCGTCTCTTCATTCCATCGCCGACATGATTTTTCAATTCCCACGCCGTCAAAGCGAACGCGATGAACGCCAGAACGAAAAAGATGTGCCCAATGGTCCAGTAAATCCCGGGCCCGTGAAAACCCTGCTGCCCGTCCAACAGGTAACAAACCCCATAAACGAACAGACAAATGGGCGCGGCAGCAAAGCTTGTTTGACTTGCGGACACAGAACCTCAACAACAACGCATCCCTCTGCCTTATCTGAAAAAAAACGCCTGCAAACAAGGGTCAGGACCGCTTGTGCCTTCCACAATTTCCATCTGGCCTTGATGGCGGCGGCGATAAGAATCGGATGATGATCCGGTTGCATGGTCAAGCTGATCTGGCTTGTCTTCAAAAGGGAGCGGAAGGACATGAATTCACGTCCCGGAAATTCCTTGAATGAACCTCGGGGGATATCGTCGTGCTACCATCGCCATGATGCAAAGATGCAGCAACGGGCAATTGGGTGCCTGGACCAACCTTCACCCGTCAATTGGTCGTTCCCCCCGAAACCATGGCGTCGCCACAATGAAGCTCTCCGCCGCTTCTGGTGAGGTAAACGGGCCGACCAATCTGCCGGAATGCCTGTTCGCGAATGTGGTGCCTTCTACCCACTCCTGCTCGTCGAGATAGGTTTCGCCGTTTCGAAACTCCATAACGTCAACGGCGCGTTTTCCGTCCTTGCTGTAAAGCTTGAACGCGCTTCGATAGTCTTGCCCCTGTATCGGAGACTTGCTCATTCGCTGCCCGCGCTCGGTTGCCCACAAAGTGCGTGGGACAGGATATCACGGCGTTCGTGCCGCTGCATCGCCGATCAAAGCCGCGTGAACCGCGTCTCCTGCACACCCGTTCGGCGCAGGCGGGTCTTGTCGCGCGGGGCCAAACGGCCTCACATGGGTTCAAGACGGCGGTGGCAGGATATGGCGGGATTGTGAGATTCCGGGTGTCCGACATTCTGCCGTCGTTGAAACATGCAATTCTAGAGTCTTCGCGAAACGTCGAAGGGCGCCGGCCATGCGAAATTCTCTCACCGCTCTCTTTCTCTCTTTCGCCGTCCTTCCCTGTCTGATGCCCGGTGCGGCGCAGGCGGCGGATGGGCGCAAGGTCAATCTGCCCACCAGCAAGATGCTCACACTGCCGGTGCCGGGATATGTGGCGCGCACCAATTCCTATCCCGCCGCCATCGCGCTCAGCCCGGATGGCCGCACCGCCGCGGTGCTGAACCAGGGTTATGGCACGCCGGAGAGCGGGCTGAAGCAATCGATCGGCCTGCTCGATCTGGCCACCAACCGGCTCACCGATTTTCCCGATACGCGCCTGCCGGCCGATGAAAAGACGACGTCGCAAAGCTATTTCGTCGGCCTCGGCTTTTCGCGCGATGGCGGCCATCTCTATGCGTCGCTCGCGTCGCTCAGCGAGAATGGCATCGCGGTCTACACATTCGCCGATGGGCGGATCGTGCCGGAACGGGTGATCACGCTTCCGGCGGAAAAACTCGCGGGCGAGAAAAAGCTCGCCTATGAGGCCGACGACAAATCCGCCGGCACGGCCGTGCCCTATCCCGCGGGGTTTGCCGTGCTGGCCGGGGTGAGCGGCGATCGCCTGCTGGTCGCGAACAATCTCTCCGACAGCGCCATGCTGGTCGATGTCGCAAGCGGCGCGGTGATGCAATCCTTCGATCTGGCCTCGGCGAGCAGGCTTGTGCCCACCGTCTATCCCTATGCCGTGATCGCCAACAAGGCCGGCACCAAGGCGTGGGTCAGCCTCTGGAACGACCAGGCGGTGGCCGAGCTGGATCTGGCGACGGGCAAGGTCACGCGCCGCATCGCGCTGGCGCCGCCGACCGCGGCGCCGGCCTCCGGCGTGCATCCGACCAGCATGGTGCTGAGCCCGGAAGAAGACACGCTCTATGTCGCGCTGTCGAATGCGGCGAGCGTAGAGTCCGACGGCGTTGCTGCGGTGGATCTGAAGAGCGGTGCGCGGGTGCGCACCTATGTCGTGGCCTTGGGCAAGGATGGTTCGCCGGGCGCCACGCCGATCGGCCTTGCGCTGTCGCAGGATGGAAAGCATCTCTATGCGACCAGCGCGTCGCTCAATGCCGTGGCCGTGTTCGGCGTGAAGCATGGTCTGCCGCCGGCAGGCGCCTTTGCGCAGGAATGGCCCGCGGGGTTCATCCCCACCGAATGGTATCCGAGCGCGCTGGCCGGCGCCGGCGACGATCTCCTCATCGCCAGTGCCAAGGGCGAAGGCGCGGGACCCAACAACATGAAGGCCACGCTGCAGACGGGCCTGCATCCCGATCCCCATCCCTATATCGCCACGCTGATCGGCGGCGCACTGCAGCGCGTGCATGAACGCGACATCGCGAAGAACCTGCGCGCCTGGACGCGGCAAGTGGAGACCAACGATCTCCAGCATGCCGATCCGGGAACAATCGCCTTTGCCGGCGGCGCCAATCCCATCCGCCATGTGATCTATGTGCTGCGCGAAAACCGCAGCTATGACCAGATCCTGGGCGATCTGCCGGCCGGCAATGGCGATCCCTCGCTCACCATGTTCGGCAGCGCGATCACGCCCAATGCGCATAAGCTCGCGCTGCAATTCGGCGTGCTCGACAATTTCTATGTGAGCGGCGAGGTGTCGGCCAATGGCCATCTCTGGTCGGATGGTGCCGCCAGTTCCGACTATATGGAGAAGGCCTGGCCCATCCTCTATCGTGGCAGCGAGCGCCCGTCCGATTTCGGCAATCAGCTCGACGAGGGCGTGCCCGACATGGACGATCCGGGCACAGGATTCCTGTGGGACAATCTTGCGCGGCACCGCATGAGCTATCGCCTCTATGGCGAGATGACCGACACCACCTGGTGCAAGGATGTGAAGGTGAGCTCGCCGAAGGAAGGCACACCGTCGGCGGCGTCGGATGTTTGCGCTACGACGGAAATCAAGGCGGGCGAGGCGCTGCCGCAGGACCTTGGCGATGCGGCCGGAAAGACGAGCCCGTGGCCGTGGCCCGTGCCGCTGTTCAAATCCATTCGTCCGACGAAAGCGGCGCAGCGCGGCCATCTCGATCCGCGCTATCCCGATTTCGAAGTCGATTATCCCGATCAGTTGCGCGCCGATGAGTTTCTGCGGGAGCTCGGCGGCTATGTTTCGGCGCGCGGCACGGCCGAGGAGCTGCCGCGCTTCGTCCTGCTCTATCTGCCCGACGATCACACCGGCGGCACGCGCCCCGGCAAGGCGACGCCGCGCGCTTCGCTGGCCGACAACGATCTGGCGCTGGGCCGCGTCGTCGAGGCCGTGTCGCACAGTCCCTATTGGGACGACACCGCGATCTTCGTGGTGGAAGACGACGCGCAGAATGGCGCCGACCATGTCGATGCGCACCGCTCGCCCGCGCTCGTCATCAGCAAATATGCACCGCGGCTGGAGAAGCCTTTCGTCGACAGCCATTTCTACACGACGACGGGCATGATCCACACGATGGAGAACCTGATCGGGCTGCCGCCGGTCAATCTCTTCGATCGCCACGCGCCGGTCTTCGCGCCGCTCTTCGCGGGGCCGGGCACCCAG
>DASXEA010000065.1:0-8720 GCA_036490345.1 Rhizomicrobium sp.
CGTCACCAAGGACCCGGACGACGGCTGGTTCAATCTCGGCGCCTATCGCAGCCAGGTCTATGACGGAAAAACCGTTGGCTGTCAGATCACCGAAGGCAAACACGGCCGCATCCACCGCGACAAATATTTTGCCCGCGGCGAACCGATGAAGGTCGTGATTTTGTGCGGCCAGGACCCGCTGTTGTTCATGCTGTCGTCAAGTCCGCTGCCGGAGGTCAGCGAATACGACATCGCCGGCGGCTTGCGCGGCGAACCGATCGACGTGGTGCGCGGGCCGTTCACCGGCTTCCCGATCCCGGCCGATTGTGAAATCGCCATCGAGGGCGAGACAGTGCCGGGGCAAACAAGGCCCGAAGGCCCGTTCGGCGAATGGATGGGCTATTATTCCGATGACACGCAGGATCGGCCCTATGTCAATGTGAAGACCATCCTGCACCGCAACGACCCGATTCTGACCTGCGCGCCGCAGCACAAGCCGGTCGATGAGACCGGCCTGCTCAAAGGCATCGCCGGCGCATCGCAAATCTGGCGCGCACTCGACGCCTGCGGCATCCCGGAAGTGCTCGGCGTCTGGAACCACGAAGCCGGGCCGGCGACACGATTTACCGCGATCCAGCTCCGCCAGCGCTATCCCGGCCATGCGCGCCAGGCGCTGCATGTCGCCTGCGCCTGCCAGGGCGGCGCCTATGCGGGCAAATGGACGGTGGTGGTGGACGAAGACATCGACGCCGGCGACCTCGACCAGGTGTTGTGGGCGATGTGCACGCGGTTCGATCCCAAGACCGACATCGACATCGTGCAGAAGGCGTGGGCGTCAAAGCGCGATCCGTTGTTCCTGCCGGGCAATTTCAACAACCGCATCCTGATCGACGCCTGCATTCCCTACGACATGAAACTGAAAAACACCTTTCCGGAGACCGTCGACGTCAGCGGCGATCTGCGCGCGAAACTGCGGGCGAAATTTCCGAAGCTGTTTCATTGAATCGTCATTCCGGGTCGGCCCAAAGGGCCGAGCCCGGAATCCATAATCACGGAACTCCGAGTAAGGGTCGGAGATTGACCTGCTGCGATTGTGGATATGGATTCCGGGCTCGGCACTTCGTGCCGCCCCGGAATGACTCGCTATTTCACCTTCAGGCCAAGCTCGCCCATCAGCTTGTCCTGATACTGATAATCCTGTTTCAGAAACGCCGCGAACTCTTCGGGACTTGAGCCGACTGCGTACATGCCCGATACATCGAACACGCGCTTGAGTTGCGGCGACGACAACGCATCCTTCGACGCCCGGTAGATCGCATCGATGCGGGCGCGCGGCGTGCCGGCCGGGAACAGCAAGCCGAAATAGCCGGTGACGTCAAAATCCTTGTAGCCGAGCTCCTGCAACGTCGGCGTATCCGGCAGCGCCGGCGCGCGCCGCGAACCGGTCAGCGCCAGCGCTTTGATCTTTCCGGCGTTCACCAGCGGCGCCGCACTTGCCACCGAATAGAACGCCATGTCGACCTGCCCGGTCATTACGTCGGTGATCAGGTTCGGCGTGTTATAAGGCACCGCGATCATGTTCACGCCGGTGCGGGCATCGAACAGGAGACCGGCGACGTGCGTAACGTTGCCGACGCCGTTGGTGGCGAAGGTCAATTGCCCGGGCTTCTTCTTGGCGAGCGCGACGAGATCGGCAACCGACTTGACTGGAAGATTTGTGATCAGCGCGAGTCCATAGGACGCGGCGAGCTGCGTGACCGGCGCGAAATCCTTGATCACGTCATAGGGCAGTTTCTTGACGGTGAAGGCGTTAGCGATGTGGGCCCCGCTGGTGATGAGCAGCGTGTAGCCGTCCGGCGCCGCCTTGGCGACGGCACCCTCGGCAATGACGCCATTGGCGCCAGGCCGGTTTTCGACAACGATCGGCTGCTTCAAGGCGGCCGACAGCTTGTCACCCAAAGCCCGCGCCAGAATATCGGTCGCGACACCAACCGGATGCGGACTGATGATGGTGATGGCGCGGGATGGATAAGTCTCGGCGTGCAGCGGCGCGCCCGCTGCCAGCGCGGCCGCGAGTGCAACCATCAATCCGATCGCCGTGCGCGTGATGACACGGCGCATGCGTTCAGGCCCTCGGTTCCGGCCAAGTAGATACATCGTTCTCATAGTTCTTCAGCCACCATTCTTTGACTTGATCGTGCGTCGTGAACACGACGCCTTCGTGCTCTTTGGCATAGGGAATGAACTGGTCGAGCACCGACGAGCGCGACGGCCGCCCGACGATGAAGTCATGCACGGTGAGCGGCATCAGCACCGGCTTGTCGGCGCCCCGCTCATAGAGCGCATCGAATTGCGCCTTGAGCGTGCGCAGCATGAATTCCGGTGTGTTCGAATGCCAGGTGCCATAGGGCGTCGGCGGCATCGGATTGGTGATCTGGATCGCCCAGGCGGCATCGCTGTAGGACGAGAACGGGATTTCGAGGAGACGCTTGCCATAGCCCTCGATCATGTAAGGCAGATCGTCATTCCAGATGCTGGCGTCCCACTCGAAATCGAAATGCTGCAGCAAGAGATCGACAGTGCTATGGCTGGCGAAGCAGGTACGCCAGCCGCGCAGCCGCTCGCCCAGCAAATCTTGAAACACCGACACCGTTTTCCTGATGAGGTGCAGCTCCTGATCGGGCGGGTAGTTGCACATCATCTCGTGCTCGTAGGTATGGCCGGCGATGGCGTGACCGGCCTTCTGCACCGCGCGGGAGATTTGTGGATATTTCTCGACCGTTGCGCCGCAGATGATCCAGGTACCGCGCACGCCATGCCGATCGAGAATCTCCAGAAGGCGCCACGCACCGCGGCGTCCGCCGTATTGACGTTCCGAAAAGTCGAACGGATCGGCTTGGTCGTCCGGATATACGACGGCCGCTTCCTCGGACTGGTGATGCACGCTGACGATGATCGGAAGCCGCACGCCGTCCGGCCAACGTCCGGGTTTCTGCAGCGCGATTTCCTTCCACATCGTCTTACTCAGCTCCGCTTGCCGGGCGCTTCCGCCTGCGCACACCACGCCGCAATGTCGCCACAGCGTGCAAATTGGATGTCGTTGTATTCCTTAAGCCGCTGCAGGAACTGTTTTAGCGACCGCAACGGCGCCGGCCTGCCGGTCACCCACGTCTGGATGCTCAGAATCAAGAAACGGCTGCCGTGCGCACTCTCGCGATAGAGCACATCGAACTCGCTGTTCCAGACGCCGGCGAGTCCGTCCGGACTGGCGCGCATCGGATACGGGTAACCGACGAAGGTCTTGTCGGCGGTACTGGTGGTGAACGGCAATTCGAGCAGCTTACCGCCGGCACAATCGAACAGACAGGGATGGTCGTCGTTGAGCAGGCTCGAATCCCAGGCGAAACCTTCCTCGGAAAGGATATCGAGCGTCTGCGGGCTGACGCGATAATCCGGACAGCGCCACCCCGCAATGCGGGCGCCGCTCGCGTCCTGCAAGGCCTTCACGGCCTTGCGCACCAGGCCGCGCTCGCGCTCGACGCTCATGGCGCGCACGCGGTCAAAGCCGTAGCCCATGCCGCCGATCTCGTGGCCGGCCCGGTGCGCGGCGCGGAGCGCATCGGGATATTTTTCGGCCGTCGTACCACACGCCAGAAACGTCGCCTTGATGCCGAACGCGTCGAGCAATTCAAGAATATTCCAGATGCCGGTGCGCGCGCCGTATTGCATGGCGCCGCCGATCATGGCGTTGGGCCGCTCTCCGGGCAGCAGCGGAGCGCCCTCGCCGGATTGATGCTCGAAGGTCAACGCCACCGGCAGCCGCACGCTTGCGGGCCATCGCGCATCAGTCAGCGGCTTGATTTCGGTTGCCATGAGTTTGCGTCCGCGCCTTCACTACATCAGCCGGCGCGCTTGGCGGCGGGCCAGGCGCGATCGAGGCCGTAACCGAGCTTGCGCGAGATTTCGGCAGCAGCAGCCGCGGTCCACGTCCCCATTTGGGTCGCCTTCGCAGCATTAAGCCGATGCGACGGCAGGATGATGCCGACCGAGGCGACGACATCGCCCTGCGCATCGAATACCGGCGCGGCAATAGCCCCGACCGCCTGCTCCCATTCGCCGCGATTGACCGCATAGCCGCGCCGGCGGATTCGCTCGAATTCGGCCTGCAGCGGCTTGCTATGATTCTTGCCTAAGACGCCACCGCTGCCGCGCAACCTGTCGGCCGGCAGAAACGCCAGAATGGCTTTTCCAGTGGCGACCGAGTGCGCCGGTGCGCGGCCGCCGATCGGCACATAGGCGCGCACGGCCAGCGGACACTCGACGCGATCGATGTACACCACGTCGGTGCCATCGAGCACGCCGAGCTTGGTCATCTCGCTGGTGCGTGCGCTTAAGTCTTCAAGATACGGCCGGGCAACGTCGCGCACGGTCAACCGGCGCACCGCGGCGCAACCAAGCCCCCATAGCTTGATCGACAGCCGATAACCAACCTGCGACGGATGCCGCTCCAGAAATCCTTCGGCTTCGAGCGTATAGAGCAGATGCTGCGCGGCAGGGCCGCGGCGCGCCCCAGTTCGCGCACCGCGACACCCTCGCCGCCATCGGCGATGGCCTGCAAGAGACGCAGCCCGCGAGCGAGCGTCTGGCTCGCCGCCTTCGCCGGCACCGTGGACGCTGTGGCCCGATTATCGGTTCCTACTTCCATTAATCGGGACTCTGGGCCGAGACGCCGGCGTCTGTCAATTCTCTCGCGGCGTCGCACAGGCGCGCGAAAACAGCGGACAAAACCTCCGCAGTTGGCTCACTGAATCTTTCAGGGCAGGCAGGCCTTCGCGCGGTCGCACTGAGTGCCTGCACCGAGCGCCGTGGGCATCGCGCTTGCGCGCCGATGCCCACCCCACACGTTCGCTGTCCGTCGATTAATGCGCTTGCCGCGCCAGCGCCTGCTGTCGCTTCGGCGGGAAGGCAGGATCGGCCTTGCTGCCGCGTAACAGCGCTAGCGCTGTCTGCAGGGCGATATCATCTTGCGGCTTAGGGGGCACGTACGCCTGCGAGCCCCTTTCTTCCTTGCCTTGCGCGTGGAAATGCCCGGGGAGGCTCGCCTCACTGACTTCGGCCTCGCTGCCTTGCAGTTCCTTCGGCACGTTTTGCAGCACGGTGATATCCGGCGTAATGCCCTCGGCCTGAATGGAGCGGCCGGACGGGGTAAAATACTTCGCCGTCGTGAGGCGGAGCGCGCCGTTGCCGGCGCCCAATGGCATGATCGTCTGAACCGAACCTTTGCCGAACGACCGTGTGCCGAGAATCGTTGCGCGCTTTTGGTCCTGCAAGGCGCCGGAAACAATTTCCGAGGCCGAGGCGGACCCGCCGTTGATCAAGACGATCAGCGGCTTGCCGTGGGTCAGATCGCCCGCCGTGGGCTTGGCAAAGAATCGTTCGTCATCGTTGGGGTCGCGGCCGCGCGTCGATACGATCTCGCCCGCGCTCATGAAGTCGTTCACGACTTCGACGGCCTGATCGAGCAAGCCTCCCGGATTGTTGCGCAGGTCGAGGATATAGCCCTTCATTTTGTCGGCTGGAATTTTCGCCGACAGCTCGGCGATCGCGCTCTTCAGCTCATCGTTCGTCAGCTCGTTGAATTCTTTGATGCGGAGATAGCCGACATCGCCGCCTTCGGCGCTGGAGCTGACGGGATGGACCTTGATGATTTCCCGCGTCAGGGTCACGATGATCGGCTGTGCGGCATTCTTACGTTGGATGTTGAGGGTCACTTTAGAGCCGACTGCCCCGCGCAACTGGGCGACGACTTTGTCGAGCGGAACGTCTTTAATCGGCTTGCCATCGATCTGCATAATAATGTCGCCGGCAAGGATGCCCGCCTTCGACGCGGGCGTGCCGTCGATCGGTGAAATCACTTTGACGAGGTTGTTGTCCGTCGTGACTTCCATGCCGAGACCGCCGAACTGGCCGGTCGTGTCGACCTGCATTTCCTCGAAGTCCTTGGGATCCATGTAATTCGAATGGGGGTCGAGGCCGCCCACCATCCGATCAAGGGCCGATTGAATGAGTTTGTCAGAATCGGGCTTGTCCACGTAGTCCTGGCGGACGGCCTCGAACACTTTGCCGAACAGCTCGAGCTCATGATACGTGGTCGCTGCGTCGGCCGACGGCGAGGCGGTCGCCCTGGGGATCGTCACCCGGGAGAGCCAGGGCGCCACGCTCGGCGAGGTCGCCAGCAGCGCCAAAGCGGCGCCGGTCGCGACGCTGATCGTGACGTAATAAAGACTTTTCATGGGTATCTATGCTCCTAGCGGCCCGCAATAGTCCGCTATTGTGGCGCGCCGGGGGCATGGAGTGCCATCCCGGAGCGCGACCAATCGCCCACGGGACCGGAATGCCACGCTATCTCTCCGCAAACAACTGCCGCCCCACAGTATTGAACCGGGCCTTCTGCTCGTCGGAGAGCGCGTTGTAGAAATCGGCCAGCGCCGGGCGAATCGTCTGCACGGCCTGCAGCATGGCCTGCAGGTGCTGCTTACCGCGATGGTTCCGGGCGCGCCGGTCTCGATCAGGTGACCAATTGGCGCATTGCCGTGATGCTGCGATGGACAGGCCTGACGTGGGCAACGCGCTCGATTGCGCTTGCGCGACTTGCTATGGATGGCGCCTGACTTTGCGGGGCTTAACGGGAATCCCAATCATGCAAAAAGGCACATTCGCCTGGCCGAAGGGCCAGCGCGTCGCCGTCGCGGTGACGGTGATGCTCGAACAATGGTCGGAAGGCAAAGCGCCGCCGTGGGGCGTGCAGGGCACTGGACTGAAGCCCGGCACGCTCGACCGCGGCCGCATCGCGTGGGGCACCTACGGCGGCAAGGCCGGCGTGTGGCGGATCATGAATCTGCTCAGCCACAACGGCGTACGCGGCACGTTCTGCGTCAACGCCCGCTGCGCCGAGATCTGGCCCGACGCCGCCAAGGCGATCGTCAAGCAGGGCCACGACATTGCCGGGCACGGCTATCTGCAGGACCACGTGCTCGCCTACATGACGCCGGAAGAGGAAAAAGACAGTATCAAACAATCGCTCGCCATCCTGGAGAAGATTTCCGGCACGCGACCCCATGGCTGGATAAGCCCGGTGCTGGCCTGGACCGAGCACACCACCGAGAATCTCGCCGCCGAGGGCCTTGCCTGGCACGGCGACTCGCTCGACATCGACCTGCCGCGCGTCAAGAGCACGAAGAGCGGACCCATCGCCATGATTCCAGCGAGCGACTTCACCGACAGCCGTGTATCGCATTCCAGTCCGACCACGCTGTGGGATGTCTACAAGGACACGTTCGACTATTTGTATCTGCGCGAAGCGCCGGCTCTCCTCGGCCTGACGCTGCACTGCCATTTCGGCGGCCGGCCGCTGGTGTGCGCAGTGTTCGACAGAATTCTAAAATATTTCGCTCAGTTCCCGGATGTGTGGTTCGCCTCGCACAACGAGATCGCGCGCTGGGTCATCGATCAGAACATCGATGCTGAGACGCACGCGAAGCGGCTGCTTGCGGAGCACGTCGCCTCATGAAGCTGCAGCTCGCGCATTACCGCAACCGGTTCACGATGTTCCGGATCTATTACGCGCTTGGCGCAGGGTTGATCAAAGATCACGGCATCGACTGGACGGTGATCGCGGTGCCCGACCCGCCGAGCCGCGAACTGGAAGAGTGCCTGATTCGCGGCGACGTCGATCTCGCCAACGTGTATCTGCCGAATTTTCTGGAGCGGCGGCTCGCCGGCGCGCCGATCGTCGGGCTGTGTACGGAGTGGAAATCGACCGGCAAAGGCAACGGCCTGTTCGTCCGGCGCGGAGCGTTCGCACAGCCCCGCGAGCTTGAGGGCAAGACGATCGCGACCCACCAGGGCCGTCACGCTATTCATCAGTATCTGCTCAAGCATTCCTACGGCGTCGATCCGCAGCGCCTGCAATGGGCGGCGAGCCCGCAGGAGACCTTGCTCGGCATCCTGCGCCGCGGCGATGCCGACGCGGTGGTGCTGCTCGACCAGTTCTTCTTCCACGGTGAACAAGCAAGCGACGCGCAGTGCCTCTACACCGACGGCGATGCCTGGAAGCTGCTCACCGGCTTTGACGAGATGATCAAACACATGGTGGCCGCGAACCAATCGCTGCTGCAAAACAATCCGGGTCTGCGCGAACCGCTGCTCGACGCGTTTCGCAAATCCTTCGCCTACAGCGAGCGCAACATCGAGGAAGTCGCCGACATTTTCATCAAATCGTACGGCGGCGACCGCGAGACGCTGTTGATCTCGGCGCGCTACCCGCGCATGGAGTTCACCTTTACGTAGAACGAGCGGCGGCTGGCGCAGCGGCAGATGGACATGTTCGTCGAGGTCGGCCGCCTGTCCCGCAGCGCACCGGTTGAAAGCTTTTTCGCAGCGTGAAGCGATATTTTCGGTCCGTCGCTCAGCGTCCTTTTTTGGTCACCATCAGTTTGCGAACGTAGTCGAAGACTTGCGGAGACGCCTTCGAAAGCTTGTCGATGGCACTGCTGATGTCCGCTGCACTCACGGGCTCAATGGGAACCTTCAGCGTCGCAGCGTCGGCGAGATAATCCGGGTCGCGCGATGTCGCCATGAAAGCCTGCTGCAGGGCGGCGGCGCGGTCCGCCGGCACGCCCGGCGGCGCCACAAACGGCCACGCCATGCTCAGCAAGGGAGACTCGGTGAACTCGATCAGC
>DASXEA010000067.1:0-82730 GCA_036490345.1 Rhizomicrobium sp.
TCGGTCATGGGCCGAAATATAGCCGCCCACGCGGTCGAAAGCCATTACAGGCAATGTCCTGCAAGCCATCCTTCAATTGTCATGGCCATGCGGCTCGAAGCGGAGTGGCGCCGTCCGCTCACGGCTTATCGCCCCGAGCCGCAAGCTCAGCGGCAATGCTGTCATGCTCCGCCCGCCATTCCCGGAATCCTGCGCGCCGCGTCAGCGCCTGCCAGCGCGCGGTCTCGTGATATTTCGCATCGTCGGCCCGATAGGTCGATTCAAAGACTTCTTTGTTCGACAACCGGAATAGAATGGCGCGTCTTCTCAGGGCGCGCCGCCCCGGGCCGCAAGTTCGGCGGCGATTCGGTCGTGCTCGGCCTGCCATGCCTTGAATCGCGGCTGCTGTGTCAATGCTTTCCACCGCGCGGTCGTGCGATATTTTGCGCCGTCGACAAATGCGGGTGCGAGATCGAAAAACCGCATTTCATGTCGATCGTACGATCGTTCAAACCAGTCGCTCGCCTCGGAAAAATCGCCCAAATAGACATAACCTATCGCAATATCGGCGGCATTCGGAATTCTGTCCGGAAATTCTGCCTCCCAGTTCTTCAGAATCCTCCGAGCGGCGGCATGATCGCCGGCTGCTATATCCACCCGCAAGTCGCATTCATCCACAAAGGGTTTGTCACCTCCTGCAGCGCGATATTGCCGCTCGATCTCGCGTGCGCGGTCCAACTGGCCTGCCCCAACATAGGCGTCACACAAATAAGACATAGGCCAAGTCGCTGCTGGCTGACGCATCAGCCCGTCCTTCGCATCGTCGATTGCCTCCCGATACCGATCCGTCAGCAATAGAGTATTGATTGAGACGTCGATCTTTCGTTTCGAAGGCGGGTACAGCGATTGGAGTTTGTGCGAGGCTTCGACGGATTCGTCGAGAAATCCCATGATTTCGTAGTAACGACGCAGGCCTGCAAGCGCATTCTTGCCAGGATTGTTTTTCCGCAGCAGGCCAATGTCGGCCGTCGCACCGCTCCAATTCTCCGTCTCGATGCACAAAACGAGGTGCACCAGCCGTGCGTTGCCATTGTACGGGTCGATGGACAGTGCCTTTTGCGCCGCTTCATCGACGACCGAGATGTAGTAGCCGCGCTTGCCCGATTCGAAATATTCGAGTTGGTATGCGATATCGGCCAGATATACGAAGCCGTCCGCGAAATCGGGCTGGGCTGCTGTCACGGTCTTAAGCAGCGAAAATGCGACGCTGAGGTTCTTGTGGTCGCCCACCAAACGCTGTCTCTTGGCTTCGAGGAATTTGCGATAGATCGCCGGGTCGATCCTGTCGTGTCGTGCCAGAGGCTGCGCCGGCACGAGCTTGTGCACAAGCGCAACTGCAATAGCGCGCGAAATCTCGTCCTGCACCTTGAGAATATCGGAAAGATCGCGGTCGTAAGTCGCTGTCCAGATGTTGTAGCCGTTGGCCGTGTTGATCATGCGAACCGAAATTCTTACGCGGGTGCCGGCTTCGCGTATTCCGCCCTCCACTATTGTACCAACGCGCAAAGCTAGGCCGACCCGTTGGACGTCTTCGTTCTTGCCCTTGAATTCGAATGCGGATGTGCGCGCAGCGACGCGCAAGTGCGGATTGTTCGCCAGATCGTCGAGCAGCTCCTCCGAGAATCCGTCGCTGAAATAGTCCTGCTTCGGATCGCCGCTCAGGTTCACGAAGGGCAGCACCGCCACCGAAGTTACCGGCTCGGTGGGAGGTGCCGCTGGCTTTGGCCAGAGCCACCACAATCCAATTCCCGCCATCAGCATAACCAGAGCGCCCGCCGCAAAGACGACAACGGACCGATCCGCCCTTACCGGCGATAACAGTCGAGCTGCGAACGGATGCGGCGCCACATTTTCGGAAATCAAATCTGGTTTCGGCGTAGCGCTCTCGACCGCGTCGGCTGCGAGCGCCCCAGATTCGAATATTTTCAGCCGGTAGCCCACGCGAGACACGGTTTCGATTGAGAAGGCACTGCCGCTTGCCTCGGCAGTCTTGCGGAGCCGGCCGATACAGCGGCCGATGGAATCTTCGCCGACGATGCGGCCTTCCCAGCACGCCTCAATCAGATCGTCGCGCGAAACCACTTCGCCGTGAGCGCGGGCAAGCGCCACCAGCACCTGCATCACCCGCGGCTCGAGTGTCTCCCTCCAGGCTGCGGCAACTACCTCGCAATGCGCGGGGCGTATGCGGATGCGTCCGAGCGCGAATTCCGGCTCATGCGCCAAATCCACCAGCGCAATCGCACCAGCGCGGGCAAACCGCTCGTTCATCGGAAACTCATCGGAAAATCATCGGATGTCCGTCCTTTCGGACGACGCCCGAAAAGCCAACCTGCGGGGGATCCCAAGCCGGTCGCCGGCCTGGAATCAAGGGGCCAGGCATCGGTCATCACGGCCATGCACCGCCTAAGGATCAGGAGGAGATTACAGTGAAACGAACTTCCAGTCTCAGGCCCTTTACGAGTCATTCGCTCCGCAATGGAATGGTCTCGTTTTGCGTCGCAGCATCAGCGCTCAGCTGGAACACGGGCACCCAAGCCGCAGGAACGCCCGACCCCACCCGAGCGGCCTCGGCTTCGGTCAACAGGGCCGCCGGAAGCAGATCTTTGGTGCCGTCTGTCCCCGGGGAGAACGGCTATCAGACGCTCTATACCTTTACCGGCGGCGCTGACGGTGCGGCCCCGTTCGACACCGTCGAATTCGACAGCACGACAGGCAATCTTTACGGCACCACGGTTGCAGGTGGCGCTTATGGGCACGGCACGATCTTCCAGTTGGCTCCCGACGGCTCGGAAACCGTGCTCTACAATTTCGCCGGCGGCGCCGACGGTGGACACCCGATATCTTTTCCGCATCTGTTCATGGACAAGAAGGGCAACCTCTTTGGTACCACATCTTTGGGCGGCGCCTCCAACCTGGGTACGGTCTTCGAGTTCGCTCATGACGGCACATTCAGGACGCTCTATTCTTTCAAGGGCGGCGGCGATGGCTCCGCGCCATGGTCCGGCGTCATCGCTGATCAAAATGGCAACTTCTATGGCACAACAACGGAAGGGGGAGGATCACGCTGCGGCGGCACGGGATGCGGCACCGTCTGGGAATTGGCGCCGGACGGCACGGAAACGGTGCTATATTCCTTTGGTATTCGAAAAGGCGACGGCAAAACGCCCGAAGACGGACTCCTGAGGGACAGCGCAGGCAATTTTTTCGGGACCACTCTTTCGGGGGGGAAAGCTGGCCAGGGCACCGTCTTTGAGGTCGCATCGGACGGTTCGGAAAAAGTGCTCCATTCTTTCCGGGGTGCAAACGACGGGTCACAGCCTTACGACTATCTGATCGAGGACAGTGCGGGCAATCTTTATGGCACCACCTCGAGCGGGGGGCGAAACATTCCCGCAGGCACGGTTTTCAAGCTTGCTCCCCAAGGCAATCACTACAAGGAGACAGTGATTTACGTCTTCCAGGGAGGCGAGACCGACGGTGGTTCACCCAATGGCCTCGCTATGGGTGCACAGGGCAATCTCTATGGTACTACATATGGCGGCGGCAGCGGTAACGCTTGTGCCTTCGGTTGCGGCACCATCTTCGAACTGAGCCCGCCGGCGAAGCCAAAACATGGCAAACGCTGGACCGAGACCGTGCTGCATTTCTTCACGGGAATCCCCGACGGAGGCTGGCCTGACGAGGGTGTAATCTCGGACGGCAAGGGGTTACTCTATGGAACGACTTCCTCTGGCGGCGAGGGTAGCTGTTACAACGGCATTGGCTGCGGCACCGTCTTTAAGCTCAACCAGTAGAACACGAAGCCTCATTCATACGTCGCAATACAGGGTATTGGCTGGCCCATTCCGCTGCTGCGGCGGGCCAGCCAATTCCATTCCATAGAATTTCACCCCAGCGCCTTGACGATGCCCTCGGTCATCTTTTTGGCGTCGCCGAAAAGCATCATCGTGTTGTCGCGGAAGAAAAGCTCGTTCTCGATGCCGGCATAGCCCGAACCCATGCCGCGCTTCACGAACAGCACCGTTTTCGCCTTTTCCACGTCGAGGATCGGCATACCGTAGATCGGCGATTGCGGGTTGGTTTTCGCCGCAGGATTCGTCACGTCATTGGCGCCGATCACGTAGGCCACGTCCGTGTTGGCGAAGGCGCTGTTGATGTCCTCGAGCTCGAAGACCTCGTCATATGGCACATTCGCTTCGGCAAGCAGCACGTTCATGTGGCCCGGCATGCGGCCTGCCACCGGATGGATGGCGTAGGAGACCTTGACGCCTTCCTTCTTGAGGATATCGGCCATCTCGCGCACGGCATGCTGCGCCTGCGCGACGGCCATGCCGTAGCCCGGCACGATGATGACGGAGCCCGCATTCTTCATGATGAAGGCTGCATCGTCTGCCGCGCCCTGTTTTACCGGCCGCGTTTCGACGGCTCCCGCCGCAACGATCTCGCCACCGAAGCCGCCCAGAATGACGGAGACGAAGGAGCGATTCATGCCCTTGCACATGATGTAGGAAAGGATTGCGCCCGACGAGCCGACCAGAGCGCCCGTGATGATGAGCGCGGTGTTTTCGAGCGTGAAACCGATGCCTGCCGCGGCCCACCCCGAATAGGAATTGAGCATGGAGACGACGACCGGCATGTCGGCGCCACCGATGGGGATGATGAGCGTGATGCCGAAGATGAATGACAGCGCCGCGATCGCCCAGAAGCTCCAATGCGGCTGCGCCATCACGAAGTACACGATCAGCGCAACGATCAGGGCGGCGATCAGGATGTTGAGCGCGTGGCGGGCCGGAAGCAGAATCGGCGCGCCGCTCATATTGCCATTGAGTTTGGCGAAGGCGATCAGCGACCCGGCAAAGGTGATGGCGCCAATGGCGACGCCGAGACTCATCTCGATCAGGCTCTGGCTGCGGATCGCACCTTCGGCGCCGATTCCGTAGGCATCGGGGCTGTACATCGCCGCCGCGGCGACCAGCACCGCGGCCAGGCCGACAAGGCTGTGAAACGCCGCGACGAGCTGCGGCATCTGCGTCATCGCGATGCGCCGCGCGACGACGGCGCCGATGCCGCCGCCAATGGCGATGCCGGCTACGATCAGACCCCACGTCACCGTGTCGGTCACACCCGCGACCCATAGCGTGGTGGCGACGGCTATGGCCATGCCGGTCATGCCGCGCAGATTGCCGGTGCGCGATGTTTCCGGGCTCGAAAGCCCGCGCAGAGCGAGGATAAAAAGAACGCCCGAAACGAGATAGGCGATGGCTGCGAGATCGGCCTTCATGACATCCTCACCGCTTCTCTTTCTTGCGATACATCGCAAGCATGCGGCTGGTCACGAGGAAGCCACCGAATATGTTCACGCTGGCGAGGATGAGGGCCACGAAGCCCAGCAACTTCGATGTCCACGACGCCGAACCTATTGTCGCCACAGAGACAGCAATCAATGCGCCGACCACGATCACCGAGGAGATCGCGTTGGTGACGCTCATCAAGGGCGTGTGCAATGCCGGCGTCACGCTCCAGACGACGAAGTAGCCGACAAAGATCGCCAGCACGAAGATCGAGAGCCTGAAGACGAACGGGTCAATCGCTTCCATGATGTGATCCTCGCTCAAGAAGGATCCTCCCCCGCAAAACGGGGGAGGGGGACCGCGAAGCGGTGGAGGGGGCGAGTGCCCCGAGTTCTTCGAAACTTGCTTCGCCGAAACCTGATCGGGCGGCGGGATCACTTGGGGACGCCACGCGGACGACCGCCGCCCCCTCCATCATGCTGCGCATGGTTCCCCTCCCTCGCTGCGCTATCGCTGCGCGGTGGAGGAGCCTGCTCCGAGTCACCTCGCGCGTTTCCATCCCTAACTCTTCAGGGCCGGGTTGACGATCTGCCCGTCACGGGTCAGCCCGGCGCCCTTGACGATCTCGTCGTTCCAGTCGAGCGCGAGCGCGCCGGTTTTCTTGTCGACAATGAGGCTCACGAAATTGAGCAGATTGCGCGCATAGAGGCCCGACGTATCGACGGCGAGCCGCGCGGGAAGATTTGTATAGCCCATCAGCGTCACGCCGTGGACTTCGACCACCTGATCGGGGCAGGACAGCGGGCAGTTACCGCCCTGCTCCACTGCGAGATCGACGATGATGGAACCGCGCTTCATCGTCTTGACCATGTCCTCGGTCACCAGCACCGGCGCCTTGCGTCCCGGGATGAGCGCGGTCGTGATGACGATATCCTGTTTCTTGATGGTCTCCGCGACGAGAGCGGCCTGCTTGGCCTGGTATTCCGGCGACATCGGCTTGGCATAGCCCGTCGCGGTTTCGGCCTGGCGGAATTCGTCGTCGATCACGGCGACAAAGGTGGCGCCAAGCGACTCGACCTGCTCCTTCGTCGCCGGACGCACATCGGTCGCCGAAACGATGGCGCCGAGCCGCCTGGCGGTGGCGATGGCCTGAAGGCCCGCGACGCCCACGCCCATGACGAAAACGCGGGCGGGCGCGATGGTGCCAGCGGCCGTCATCATCATCGGCATGGCACGGCCGAATTGCGCGGCGGCGTCGATCACCGCCTTGTAACCCGCGAGATTGGCCTGGCTGGACAGCACGTCCATCGCCTGGGCGCGGGAGATGCGTGGCAGAAACTCCATCGCAAAGGCGTTCACGCCGCGCGCCGCCAGCGCGGTGATCGCGTCTTTCTCCGTATAGGGCGCCAGAAGACCGATCAGGATGGCGCCGCTTTTCAGCTGGGCGATTTCGCTGGCATCCGGCGAACGAACCTTCAGGACCAGATCGGCATCCCGCAAGGCTGCGGCCGAATCGGGAGCAATGACCGCCCCCGCGGCCACATAATCCGCATCGGCGAAGGTCGCCCGCTCGCCGGCACCCGTTTCCACCGTGACATCAAGGGAAAGCCCCTTGAGCTTTTTCACCGTGTCGGGTGTCGCAGCAACCCGCGCCTCACCAGCGCGGCGCTCTTTCAGGATCGCTAATTTCATTGGCGATGGTTCGGGTTCAGCCGTGGGTGCGGAAAATTGCGAGAAAGACGAGAATGATGCCGATGCCGATGATCTGCCACTTCATGAAGCTGACGAACCCGTTCCAGGTCCGCACATGCTCCCGCATGTCCATCGTACCGGAATCGGACTTATGTTCTGTCTGCGAGGCCATGTGGCGTTTCCTTGCGGCGCAGGTTGCGAAGCGGCCGGACTATAGCAAGCTGTTTTCGGGGGGCAACGGTGCGTGGCGCGGCCCAGAGTCGCCGCCTCCAGGGGTGCTTACTCTGCGGCCGTCCCGTTCGCGCCCATTTCTTCATTCCCGGCGGACGTCCCGTCCCACTCCCAGGGAACCCGCATTGTCAAGAATTGGCGGCGAACACCGAGGGCGCAGCCGGTCGGCATCTATTGCCTCGCCCGCTGTTCAAGCGCGCCATTCGAGCCAGGCACCATGGGGATGGCCGACTGCAAGCGTGCGCGTATGCGTTGCCCCGCCACGATAGGTGTGAAGCAGCAGCGGCGCGTCGCCTGACAAACTGCCTTCCCAACTCAGCCGCCAGACCGGCCTTCTGAGGCCAACGGCCACCAGCAGGTCATCCAGCGCGTTTCGTGCCGCGTCGCTGAACTGATAGGTGACAAAGGTATGATAGACGCATACGGGAGCGTCTGCGGGCACTTCGGCGAGTGCCTCCGGCAATAGCGAGAGGGCGTCTCCGCACCGGATCGGAAGCGTCTCGCCCGCCACGAGGGCGATTGCGGCCTCCAGCCGGGCAAACCGTTCGACATGGTCCGGCCAGACCAACGCCCGCAACCAGTCCCGCTCGTCGATATCGGAGAGATCGACGGGGCTGCGTTCCAGACCTACCCGGCTCGCCACGCGGGGATTGTCCCCTATCGGAGGAAGGTGGCAGCCGCGAAGTGCCGTTTCGACGACCAAACGGGCGTCGTGCGCCCCCGAATCGACCACACGGTCGGGCAGGCGATAGCGAATCCCATAGCGGTCCCAAACCAGATTGAGCCCAGCACTTGGTCCGATTTCGACAAGGTGCAGTGGCTCGCCGGCCTCTGCCGCAACGGCGCGAAAACCGCCATGGAGCATCGCCGAACGGCCGATCTCGTTTGTATTGGTGGACCGCGTCTCGATCAGGGGAGACAGCTGTGCGCGATGACCGGCTACAAAGTCTCGAAATGCGAAATAGGCGTTCGACAAATCCGTCGCGGCTTTGCCACCGTTGAGATTGGGATAATAGGCACGAAGCGGATGATCGGCTCCCCGCAGGAGCTGTAGGTGGACCGCGGCAAAAAGAACGTTGGCTGCTGGTTGCCCGGGACGAACTGCTTGCGCCAAAGCCTTGATCTCGTCGTCCTGCGCGACGCCGCGCGCCAGGCCTTCATAGAGTGGCGCTCCTGCGCGCCGGGCTTCACCGATGAAAAAGTCCCAATAGTCGAAGGAAGCCTCGCTCATTTTCGCTCCGGCAGTGGCACTCCCGCCTTTTTGAAGGCCATTTGTTGCCGCTTCGCAAGCGCTTCCACATCGAAGTCGGCAATCTCTTCTTCGAACAATCTGTGGAAATTGAGTTCCGCCCCCACGCGGATCAACGCACCACCGAGACCTATGGCGGCGCGATCCATGAATACGAATTCGCGCGGTGGTCTCACACCGCCAAGCGATTTGAGTTTCGCATGGACTTCGTTGGCCTGCTTCATGCCATATTCCGCCGCCGCCACATGGTCATCCACCGCGCGGACGCGGTCGTCGAGCAGCGGCGTAAAGATGAACCGGGCCCACAGGTTGAGGATGCGCACCAGGTCGGGTGTGACCGACGCAAATCCCCAGGCCTTGTAGGATTGCGCAGCGAGGTTTTCGTCGCCCCGCTGCAACGCGCGATAAAGACCGACGACGCCTTCCACGAAGGAAGGCGCGAATGTGCGCACGCATCCATAGTCGAGCAGGTTAATGCTGCCGTCGGCCCGCACCGTGTAATTGCCGAGATGGGGATCGCCATGGATCGCGCCGTAATGCGCAAAGGGCCGCCACCATGCCTTGAAGAGCGCGGTTGCGATGCGGTTGCGCGTCGCAGCGTTCGCTTTCTCGAATTCCACGATCGGATGTCCATCAAGCCATGACATCGTCAGGAGGCGGCGCGTCAAAAGGGCTTCGACGGGTTCGGGCACGACGATGTCGTCGCGGTCGGCCAGCATGATGCGATAGAGGCGCATATGGGCTGCTTCGCGCAGATAGTCGAGTTCCTCGGCGAGACGCGCGGCGATTTCCTCGCCGAATTCGCGCGTGTCGATCGTGGAATCGAAACCACGCTGAATGCGTAACGCCGTCTTGAGTTGCCGGACGTCGATGTCGACAGCCGCGGCCATGTCGGGATATTGCAGCTTGCAGGCAAGTGCGCGCCCGTCCTTGCCGATGGCGCGATGGACCTGCCCGAGCGAGGCGGCAGCGGCGGCTTCCCTGTCGAATCGGCGAAACTTTTTTTCCCAATCGGGACCCAGTTCCGCGATCATCCGTCTGCGCACGAACGACGCGCCCATGGGCGGCGCATTGGCCTGCAACGTGAGAAGCTGTGCTGCGACATCCTGCGGCAACACACCGGGAACCGTCGCCACAAATTGGGCCACCTTCATCACGGGGCCGCGCAGCTTGCCGAGCACGGTTACGAGATCGGCGGCATTTCGTTCGCTGACGATGCGCGTCCCTGCCAGCGCGCGACCCGCCCCGCGCGCGGCGACACCCGTCAGGCCGGCAGAAACGCGCGCAAACCGCGAGAAGCGCCGCGCGATGCCGTTTTCGTCATCGCTCATGCTTTCACGCATTTCGACGCATTCAGCATTCTTTCACCATGCTTGCGCATTTGGATGGCAGCACCCGGCCAATTTCAGGACATCTTCACTGCAGTCGATATGAAATCTGTCGCAAAGCGGGACCTGCGAGCCGCTTTACCTTTCACGCTAAGGCGCGACGCCCCGGGGGACCGACAGTGCAGACAATTCTTGTTGTAGATGATGACCCAGTGCAGCGTCGACTCCTCGAGGCGGCAATTACCCGCGCCGGGATGGCCGTGGTAACGGCGCCGGGCGGGCGGCCGGCACTCGAGCATCTGCAGGGCCCACGAGGCGATCAATTCACGCTTGTCTTGCTCGATCTGGTCATGCCGGATCTCGACGGACTGTCCGTCCTCGCCAAGCTCAAGGTCAGCCGTCCCGACCTGCCGGTGATCGTGCTTACCGCCAAGGGTGGAATCGATTCCGCTGTGGAGGCGATGCGCGCCGGTGCGAGCGACTTCCTCGTGAAACCGGCCAGCCCGGAACGTATCACGGTCTCGATTCGCAACGCACTCAAAATCGGAACGCTTGCGGGCGAGGTGACGAGACTCAAGAAGCGGGTCGACAATCGCCTTGATTTCGAGGAGCTGATCGGTCCGAGCGCCGAGATGCGACAGGTCATCCGGCTCGGCCAACGCGCGGCGCAGTCGAACATTCCCATTCTGATAGAAGGGGAATCGGGCGTCGGCAAGGAACTGATCGCGCGCGCCATCCAGGGCTCGTCGGAACGTGCGGGCAAACCCTTCGTAACCGTCAATTGCGGTGCCATTCCGGAGAATCTCATCGAATCCATCTTGTTCGGACACGAGAAGGGTGCCTTCACGGGCGCGACCGACAAGCATCTGGGAAAATTTCAGGAAGCCGATGGTGGCACGCTGTTCCTGGACGAAATCGGCGAACTGCGTCTCGACATGCAGGTCAAGCTCTTACGCGCCCTGCAGCAGGGCGATGTCGATCCGGTCGGTTCGCGTCGATCTGTCAAGGTCGATGTCAGAATCATTTCGGCCACGAACCGCGATCTCGCGGAACGCACGCGCGATGGACTGTTCCGCGAGGATCTCTACTACCGGCTGAATGTTTTCCCCATCTCGGTTCCACCGCTGCGCCAGCGCCGCGACGACATTCTGGCGCTCACCCGCCACTTCATCGCCAAATTCGCTGCGGAGGAAAACAAGCCCGTTGCAGGGCTCTCGTCCGAGGCGAGCGATCTGATCGAACGCTTCGACTGGCCGGGCAATGTGCGCCAGCTGGAAAACACGATCTTCCGCGCTGTGGTGCTTTGCGACGCATCGACGCTGGACGTTTGCGATTTTCCGCAGATCGCTGCGGCGATGGGCATCGAATCGCGGCCGCGCCGTGTTTATTCGGAGCCGCTGCCGATGATTTCGGCGGCCATAGAGCCGCCGGCCGCCGTAACGCTCTCGACCTATGCGATCACCGCGACCGACGACGCCGGTCACATGCGCAAGCTGGAAGAGATCGAGCAGGAAGTGATCCGCATGGCCATCCATCACTACGATGGCCATATGTCCGAGATCGCGCGCCGGCTCGGGATCGGGCGTTCGACGCTCTATCGTAAGCTCAAGGAACTCGGGATCGAGGATGAGCCCGGCTTCCAGGAAGCCGACGAGGACTCGCTGATGCGGCAGGCGGCGTCGTAAGGTCTGCCGATTCTAGGCCCTCATTCCAAGCGCGCCGAGATAAAGATCGAGGATCGCTTCCTGTTCCTGCCGCTCGGCCCGATCCAGCCGCCGCAGGCGCACGACCTGGCGCATGATCTTCGTATCGAAGCCTTGACCTTTGGCTTCTGAATAGACCTCGCGGATGTCTGCGGTCAGCGCGGCTTTTTCTTCCTCGAGGCGCTCGATGCGCTCGACCAGCGATTTGAGATGGTCCTTCGCAAATCCGCTCTTGGCCATGGCTGCGCCTCCTTTCTTGCAAGGGCGCGGACGCTACTCCGCAGGCTTTGCCCAATGCAATGCGGCCGGGAAGCCTAGCTGTGGGCAGATTGGGTGCGCGCGAATTGCGCCTTTTGCTCGGCTGTGGCGTCCGTCTGAAATCGCGCTTTCCATTCTGCCGGTGCCATTCCGTAGATGATCTCCCGGGCTGCATCCTTTTCCAGGACGATGCCGTTTTCGGCCGCGGCCTCGCGATACCAGTCGCCGAGACAGTTGCGGCAAAATCCCGCGAGATTCATCAGATCGATGTTTTGGACATCCGTGCGCGTCCTCAGATGGGCCACGAGACGCCGGAAGACGGCTGCTTCGAGAGCGGTTCGCGTGGATTCGTCCATTGCCATTGCTCCTTTTCCCGGCGCGACGGCCCGCGAGAAATGAATGACGGGCTGACCCATTTCCTCGAGCGCCCGCAGGATCAGCGGCTTCAGCGTTCGGGCGAATGCCCCGGAGGTTTCATCGCTCGCCACGAGATCCTGGCGGATTTCGATGAGGACATGCGGCAGGCCGTTCTGCGTTCCGTGCATCGACATGCTGTCGTTTTCAAGCTGGCCCGAATACGGCTCATTATTGCCCACGGCAAAGCCGGCTTCGGCGAGCAGGCGCAAGAGCGGTTGTGCAAGCCGTGCGTCGCGATCCCAAAGCACGCCGACTTCCCAGGGCCGCTGCACGCCACGCCAGACGGGCGTGAAGCTGTGAATGGAGACAAGAACGGGCACATTGCCGCCGGCACGCGCTTCTTCGATCAGCCCCCTGATGGCCGCATGGTAGGGCGCGTGATACGCGGCGATTCGCTTTGCCCGTTCCGCAGCATCCACGGATCGATTGCCTGGAACAATCCGGCGGTCGGAGAGCGCCATGATGAGCGTGGGGTCCTCGGCACCGCGATTGAGATCGATCAGCAGCCGCGACCATCGTCCCAGGACGGCCGGTGCCCCTGTTTCGAGCGCGAGCACGCGCGTGACGGCCGCGGCGCCAATATCGAAAGCGACATGTGCCGCAAATTCGCCCTCTTCCAATCCGAGCGTGCCGTATTCATGCGGAAGAGCATTTCCAGCATGATCGCAGAGGAAAATGAGGGGACCGCAAGGGTCCACGCCGGAAATCAGTTCGTAGCTTGGCAGCGTCATGGAGATGACATGGTAACGCAGGGACCCGGGTTGCGCGATGGTGCGTTGACAGAAGCAGAGTCATGGGCGACAGAAAGCTCCAATCCATCCGCGCGTTTCGATTCCTAGGCGCGTACCGGACCGATTTCCATGCGGCGTGCGCGCAAAACCAAAATCGTAGCGACTCTGGGGCCGGCCACCTCGTCATCCGAGGGCATCAAGGCGCTCTTCGAAGCCGGCGCCGACGTGTTCCGGATCAATATGAGCCACACGCCGCACAGTCTGCTTGCGGAGTTGCATGGCCGCGTCCGGGCGCTAGAGCGCGAGGACGGCCGGCCGATCGGCATCCTGGCCGATCTGCAGGGACCGAAAATTCGGCTTGGAGAACTGTTCGGCGGACCGCGCGAATTGAAGGCGGGGCAGACCGTAGGATTCGTCTGCCAGCCCGGGTCCCATTCCGCCGATCTCATTCCCATGCCGCATCCCGAAGTGTTTGCGGCCCTTCGCCCGGGGGACGGACTTCTCGTCGACGATGGCAGGGTGAAATTCAAAATCGAGGAGATTGGGGACGGGTCGGCCCATGCGACGGTTCTGATCGGCGGCGTCATCAAGGATCGCAAGGGCGTCAATCTCCCCGATACGGTGCTGCCCATACCGGCGCTTACCCCCAAGGATCGAAGCGATCTGGACGCGGCACTCAATCTCGGCGTCGACTGGATAGCCCTTTCTTTCGTGCAGCGGCCCGACGATGTGGCCGAATTGCGCAAGCTCGTTCGCGGCCAGGCCTCGGTGCTTGCCAAGATCGAAAAGCCGAAAGCGATCCAATGGCTCCCCGAGATTCTCGATCTCACTGACGCTCTGATGGTCGCCCGCGGCGATCTCGGCGTCGAACTGCCGGTCGAGACGGTTCCCATTCGTCAAAAGGAAATCACGCGAGCCGCGCGTCAGCGCGGCAAGCCGGTCGTTGTGGCGACCCAGATGCTGGAATCGATGATCGAGTCGGCCGCGCCCACCCGCGCCGAAGTCTCCGATGTGGCGACCGCCATCTTCGATGGGGCCGATGCAATCATGCTTTCCGCAGAGACGGCGGCCGGCAAATATCCCGTCGAGGCCGTCGCGATGATGGATCGCATTGCCGTCGCGGTGGAGACCGGATCCCTCTATCAGGGCCTTATGGACGCGCAGCGCTGTGCGCCCGAGGAAACCACACCCGATGCCATCATGGCCGCCGTTCACCAGGTCACGCACACCATGCACGCCCGCGCGATCGTCAGCTGGACGAAATCGGGCTCGACGGGACTGCGCGCCGCCCGCGAGCGGCCGGAAGCCCCGATCATCGCGCTGACACCCAGCCTGGAAACGGCCCGGCGGTTGTCGCTGGCCTGGGGGCTGCATTGCGTGCTGACCGACGATGCCCACGATCTGGACGACGTGGTGGAACGCGCAGCGCAAATCGCCTTCGAAGAAGGGTTCGCAGGACAGGGCGAGCGGATCGTCGTTACGGCGGGCGTTCCCCTCGGCACGCCCGGTGCCACGAACCTTTTGCGCGTCGCCTTTGTCGGCGGACGCTAGGAAGCGCTAGATCTTTTCACCTTCGACGTCGCGCGCCAGTTTCTGGACGGACGCGTTGACGTCACCCATATGGGGGTCGAGTGCGAGCGCCTTGCGGAAGATTTTCAGTGCGTCACGCTTGTCGCCATATTCGATCAGAATGCCGCCGAGTTCCGCCATCGCCGCGAATTGCCGGGGATTGAGGGTGACGGCTTTCTGAAGGCTGATGATCGCGCCCTCGTCGTCTCCGGCCGCCGCCAGAAGCCTGCCGCGCTGATGCCAGACTTCCGCATAATTGGGTGCGATCTTGCAGATCGCGTCGAGCAGCGTGCGCGCCGTACCCTGATCCTGCCCGCTCAGGGCGCTCGCGGCCCGCGCCATCAACAGATCGACGCTTGGGCTCCCCGACTGAAGGAAGCGGGTCAAAATCTGGTCTTCGATCGGTTTCGCTTCAGCATCGCTGGCCTTGGCGAGCCGGTCGAAAAGCAGGTCCGTCTGATCGGCTTTGGGAACAGCCGCCGGTGGCCGCGGGGCCGCAGCGGACAAAAACAGGATAGCCAACGAAGCGACCACGGCACGCGCGCGCATGGGGAAACTCTACCCCGGGGCTGCACACAGCGCCAGCGTTGCGTCCGCGCCGCTGCCTGTCGGCCGCGGACCGTGGCCGCCGGGGATGCGGTTCCGGATCGGTTGGACGAACGATCAGAGGCGCAAAAAAACGCGTGCCTCGTGGGCCGTCAGAGAAAAATCAGCCTTGGCGAGCCTTGAAGCGGGGATTCTTCTTGTTGATGACATAGGTCCGTCCGCGCCGCCGAATCACGCGACAATCCTTGTCGCGCTTCTTGAGAGACCGAAGTGAATTGCGAATCTTCATGGCACGCCTTTGGAACCCGGGTCACCGAAAGGACCCGCGAGAGCGGCGCGGAACCTAGTGGGGGCGCCCCGCACTGTCAACCGCGGCCGAACATTGTAATAGAAGCCCAAAATCCGGGGACGTTTGCATGACAGCCTGTCTCAGAAGTGTGACCCGCGCCGCAGCGTCGCTGACCTTCGCGCTCCTTTCGTTCGCGGCGGCGGCAGGACCTTCTGGCCCGCCGGAGCAGGCCGCGCAAGCATTACCGGCGGCCGTGGCCGACGCGAAGTTTCGCGAGTTTCTGATCGACTTTCGTGCCAGGGCCATCGCAGCGGGCGTGCCCGCGGCAATTTACGACGCATCCATGGGAGGACTGTCCCGGGACCCTCACATCGAAGATCTCAACCTCCAGCAACCGGAATTCGTGAAGCCGGTCTGGGACTATATGGACGGGATGCTGTCCTCCGACCGCATCGCGCAGGGCGAAGCCATGCTCAGCCGCTACGGGACGATGCTCGACAATATCGAGCAGCGCTTCGGCGTCCCGAAAGAGATTCTCGTGGCGATCTGGGGGATCGAGAGCAATTACGGCGCGTCGATGGGAAACTTCAACATGTTCGACGCGCTTGCCACGCTTGCCTATGACGGTCCGCGCGCGGATTTCGCACGGCGCGAGCTTTTGAATGCCATGAAAATCGAGCAGGACGAGCGCCTGGTTCCGTCGGCCATGACGTCGTCCTGGGCCGGAGCCTTTGGCCAGACGCAGTTCGTTCCGTCGGCCTTTCTGCAATATGCGGTCGATGGCGACGGCGATGGCCGCCGCGATCTTTGGCGTTCGCCCGCCGATGCGCTCGCCTCGGCGGCCAACCTTCTCGTGCAATCGGGATGGGACCGCAATGCGAACTGGGGATACGAAGTCGTTCTCCCGCCGGGATTTGCCTACGAACTCGCCGATCTCGACAAGCCCGATTCCGTCGATGCCTGGCGCAATCTCGGCGTGAAAACCGCAAACGGCGCCAGCCTTCCGCGAAGGAGCACAACCGGAGCGATCTACCTTCCCGCCGGAGCCCGAGGACCGGCCTTCCTCGTCTTCGGAAATTTCATGACCGTGCTCAAGTACAACAATGCAGCGACCTATGCGCTCGCGGTCTGTTCCCTTGCCGACCGCTTCAGGAACGCGCCGCCCATTCAGGCCTCATGGCCACGCGACGAAAAACCCCTTACACGTGACGAACGCATCGCCTTCCAGGTCGATCTCAGGAAGCTCGGCTACGACGCGGGAGATCCCGACGGCGTGCTTGGCCGCAAAGGCCGCTCCGCCCTGCGCGCCTACCAGAAGGCGCGCAATCTGCCCGCGGACGCGTTTCCCACCGAATCGCTGCTGGAACATTTGGGGCGCGAGCTTGCGGGGGCCGGTGTCGGCACGCCGCACTAGACGATCGGCTCGTCCACGAATGCGCGCCCCTGCCGGTCCTCGATTTCGACAATCCACAGATCGGGATCGAAACGGATCTGCTTTTCGAAATAGCGCTGGGCCGGTTCCTCGCCGGTTTCTGTGCCCAGAGGCCTGAGCCAGACCAGTTCCCCCCCCTGCCTGGCCTGACCCAGGACAACGCAGGTTCCATCAAGCTTTGCGATCTTCAACAGCACGGCGCCAGCTTCCTCGGCGCCATGGCGCACAACGAATGCCGCGGCGCCGGCAACTTCCGCGCGGCGGATCAACGCCCGTACGAAAAGGCCAGCCTTGAGACGCGCTGTCACGCAGCGCCCTTAAGCTGCTCGGTCTTGCGCGGGGCGACTTCGATTGTCTGCTGCGAATTCTGGCTGTTCACCGCAGCATGCGGCAGGCGAACCCGCACGCAGGTTCCTTCGCCCAGGGCGGAATGAATGGTCGCCGTACCGCCATGCATGGCAGCCAGCGCCTTCACGAGCGCGAGCCCCAGACCCGTACCTTCCTGCATTCGCACATGCGGAGCCGCGACCTGCTCGAAGGGCTGGCCGAGACGCGCCAGATCGGCATCCGCAATGCCGATCCCCGAATCGGCGACCGCAAATTCGATTTCACCGCCGTCGCGAAGGGCCTCGATGGTAATGTCGCCGCCGCGAGGCGTGAATTTGACGCCATTGCTGAGCAGGTTGACGAGGATCTGTTTGACGGCCCGGCGATCGGCGAAGACGCTTTTCGCATCCGCAGCGATGCCGGTCTTCAACGTCACACCCTTGCGATCGGATTGCAGCTTCACGAACCTGATCGCCTGCTGTGCAACTTCCTCGAAATCGAAAATTTCCTCGGCAAGCTCGAACTTGCCCGCCTCGATCTTTGACATGTCGAGAATGCCATTGATCAATTCGAGCAGGTGTCCACCGCTTTCGTGAATCAGCCGGACATATTCGAGGTAGCGCGGCGCACCGATGGGGCCAAACATTTCATGGCTCATCACTTCCGAGAAACCGATGATGGCATTGAGCGGCGTTCTGAGCTCGTGGCTCATATTTGCAAGGAATCGCGATTTCGCGCGACTCCCCTGCTCCGCCAGATCGCGCGCCGCGATAAGATCGCGTTCCTGCGCCTTGCGTTCGGAAATATCACGCGTGACGGCCACGATATCTGCGGCTTTGCCGTCGACGGCTTTGGCCGGCCGGCAGCGCATTTCCGTCCAGACGAACGCCCCATCGGACCGGCGAAAGCGAACCTCGGCCGTGGCGGCGCGTCCGAAATAGCTCGCCTCGACGAAGACAGCCTGCATGGTCTTCAATTCGTCTGGGTGTACCAGCGACGACGGAGCGATCCCGACCAACGAATCAGGCTCCATGCCCAGGAGCTGAATTGTGGCCGGGCTTGCAAAGAGAATCCGGCCGTCGGGCCCGTGCCGCGTGATCACGTCGGTGGCATGGTCGGCGAGAAATCGGTACATCGCCGCACCTTCGGCAGCCGCGAGGTCCGACGACCGCCGGCGATCCTGCGCGGCGACGGCAATCACCGCAGCCTGAAGCACGGCCACGAAAGCCGAGCCTGCATAGGCCTGCCAAAGCGGAAGATGGAGGCCCGCGGGCGGCAGAATGTGGAAGGTCTGTCCAATGGCAAGCGCCAGGACTGCGGCGATTGCAGCCACCGCCGCACGCCAGACTGCCTTGCGTTCTCCTGCCAAGGCGGCTTCCGCCGGAACGATTGCCAGCCAGATGAGAATTGGCGACAGCAGTCCCCCCGTAAGCGCGGCCACGTAACCGACGAGCGCGGCAAAGAGAACAAGTGACAGCGTTTCGAGACAGTCGAGCGGAGCGCGGACGAACGCTGCCAGCGCAAGAGCGGCCGGCAGGAGGAGCCCAACCAGCGCAAGACCCTCCCACCGATTCGGAGGTCCCAGAAACAGAACGAACGCCACTGCGAGCAGCGCGCCGGCACCGGCCTTCGCCAACTGCACAAGCGCGAATCGGTGTCGCGCGCGGCGCGCCGCGCCTGCTGCGTTTCTGGCGTTCACCGCAATGTGGCTCATCCGCCGATCTGGCCGTGAGAGGAGAATTCCGGACGAACCATGCGGTCCCAAACTTAACGAATCTTGAACGCGCAGACGGTTTGTTCGTTAATTCGAAAGATTTTGGCGTGCCCGAATTTACTTCCTGTAAACCACCTCACCGCAGCGCGTTGAATGTCCTGGGAATCTCCGGCGTTGACGATCCGGACAGCTCCCGCATCGCTCCAAATTAAATCTGGGGATATTCAAATCCTGCAATTGCGCGGGAGAAAGGTGGGCGAATCGTGTTCTCGCGAAGGCGCGGTCACCGCATGAGCGCATTTGCCTTGAAACCGGGTCAAAGGAATTGCGTTGTCGAATCAAATCGCACCAATCTCCTTCACCGATAGTTGTCGGTGAATCCCTCAAATACCAGAATTAACCGGAGTCGATCGAAGTTTAGAGATTGCTTTGAGGCAGACACAAAGGTGCGGCCCTAGTCTCTTCCCGACAGCGGAGACGAAAATGCTTGTTCGCGCCGTATTCTGGATCGGAGTTGTCGCGGTTCTCATGCCACGAGCTGCTGAGCCTGGCATAGGCCGGCAGAACGATACAGGCTCAATTCGGGCGCAATTGTCGGACGCGACGAATGGTACGGTACAGTCCGCCTTCGCCTGCGGCGTCCACCAGGGGAGCTGCTCCATCCTTCCGGAGATCCTCGGAATGCTGAAATCAAGCACCCTGCACAGCCTCGCCGTGGTAAAGGCCGACATCGAGGCACAGTCACACCGCACGATCCCGCAAACGCCTCAGCACGCTCCCGGTTGAGGGAAACGGCAAGTCGTTGTTCCCCAGTCCGGCGGTAGGTCGAAAATCCTGATTTTTCGCTGACTTCCAGGGCGCCGACTGCTGCAGTTCGCCGACGCCGGAAGAGTCGCGGTCGGAACGGCAAAAGGGACGCTCGACGAATCGCGCCGCAACCTTGTACGCTTTGCGCGAAATTCCGCCCCCGGCCTGCGGGGCGGCCACCGAAAAGCAAGCGCCCCGGCGAGGGGCCCTACCCGCGGAACCTCGATGCGTTGCGTCACCATCATGACTCCCGATCCCCTCACGGTCGACGGCATGCGGAGCGTCGCAACGGCAGCGGGGCTTCTTCTCGGCCACCAGAAAACGCATCTTGCCGTGCTGGATGCGAACGGTCGCCATATCGGGATGTTCGGACTCGACGATCTTTCGAGCATGCTCGTGCCCCGCATGGCGCTCGCCGGCGATGTAACGGCAAATCTGCGCTTCATCACGGACGATCCCGGCGATCTTCGTGCCCGATTCGGCGAATTTGCGGATCGACCGGTGAGCGAGTTTGTCGACCGCAACGCTCCGACCCTGAAACCCGACGCTTCGGCGATGGAGGCCTTCCGACTTGTCTGCCGCAGTGGCCGGCCCATTGCCGTGATTGCGCACGACAGTGGCAAATTCGAAGGAATCATCACCTATTTGGACGCGTTTCGCGGCCTGATCCATGCGTCATCCTGACGAATCCCGAAGTGGGCGCCGCCGAGCGGCATTGCCGACTGCCTGCGTGGCGCCGCTCCTGCTTGCATGGGCTTTGGCAGGATGCGCGGTCTTCGACAGCGCGGATCAGCGCGCCTTGCGCAACAACCCGAGTTTCAAAGCCGGCTACGAGGACGGCTGCGCTGCCGCGAGTGCCGAGGGCGCCGATCTTCGAGATCGTCCCGTCCTGGACAAATCGCTCTATGGAAGTGACGACACCTACCGGGCGGGCTGGAGCAATGGCCTGCAAACCTGCCGCCGCACGACCGTGCCTGCAGGTGCGATGCCGGGGATAAATCCGGCATCCAATCCGTCGTGATACCGATCGGGCGATGTAACGCAACATTCATGCAAAATTCACGGACGGCGGGCCTCTAAAAGACATTTGTTAATCCGACGTTAACCAACGTCGCGATATCGTGCGTCTCCAGGATTGCTTGCCCGTTGCAGTTTTCAGGCTGGGGCATACCATCTGTGTACGTATTAAGGTGCCATCGGAGTAGGTCGATGCTGGGTCACCTTGTATTCAGTCACCACGCCAGGGTGAACAACCCACCCCGCACGGCACGCAGGGACACATTGTGGCTGTTCCGCATCTTTCAGAGACTTCTTGGTCACCGCCATTGAGGTGAGACGTCTCTCCTCAAGGCGCGTTTCGCTGCAGCACCAATAGACGGATGTCGCTGCCGGGCGCAAAATTCTCGAGCGTGCTCTCGAATGTTGTGGGGCCGGTCCGGACCAGCGGCTCATTCCAGCAGGTGGACAGAAGCGAATCCGGCTGGAGCTTGTCGAGCACCAGATGGAAATGCCCGATGGGCCCCTTCCAGTTGTTGCCCGTTGTAAGCACGTAATCGGTGCTCAATGCCGTCAGATACGCGCCATTCTGCGCATCGGCGGTGTGTTTCTGCGCAATCATGCGCGAAGCAGACATTCGCGTGGGAGCGTCCAGGCAATAGATTTTTCGCCAGTAGCGCCCGTCCTCGTCGTTGTCCTTGAGTTCGCTGGCGCCGAACAACGCCTGCCCGGTCACGGGCCGATAACGTTCATCAAGCACGACCTGGCGGCCCGCGGGAAAGCGCTGATTCCAGTAAAAGCGCGTGCGCACGGTCCAGTGGGGATGTTCGGTTTCGCCGCTTTCGCTGTCGGTCAGTCCGGCCTTCTCGAGCGCTTTGCGCCCATCGCGCGAAAGCCCGTCGATTTTTTTCTGAAAGGTGGGATCGAGAATGTTGAGCGGCAATCCCGCCGTGAGCACGCGGTCGGTGACGTCGCGCCCCTGATAGAACGCGCGCTGCTCGGTGCGATAGGCGACGGTGCGGCCATCTTCGCGAATCTCGAAGCCGACGAAATTCAGCGCCGTGCCCGTCGTCGTGCCGAGCGGCTCTTCCGTGAACCGGCTCGTATCAATATCGGGCAATGGAAAGGCGACGATTGTCTCGATGTCGCCCTTGCCCTGATTGACGAAAACGAAATGGGCGCTGACGGCACGCGGACTGATCCGCAATTCTTCGGCCGTCATGCGAATATCGTCCGATCGGGTCAGCACAAGACCGCCTGCGCCCAGCGCGGCAGAGCTGTCATCGGCCATGACCGGCGCCCCGGCCAGAACCCAGATCGCGACTCCCAAAGCGATTGTCCGCATGTCATGCCCCGTTGCCCGTTGCAGGAAAACTATCACGGTGCGGCGCTCTCGCCGAACTGCGAGAGACTGCGTGTCATTCGTAAGGCCGCTCGTCCCACCAGGGAAAGAAGGACGGCATGTCGGCAGACACGTTTTGCGGAAATCGCGCTGGGCGTTTCTCCAGGAAAGCTGTCACGCCCTCCTTCACATCGGCCGAGCTTCCGCGGGCATAAATGCCCCGGCTGTCGATCTTGTGCGCTTCCATGGGATCGTCGAGCGCGGAGACGCGCCACATCATGTGCCGGATGAGCGCGATCGAGACGGGCGCCGTATTGTCGCGGATCTCTGCCGCCAGCGCATACGCTCTGGGCAGCAAGTCCTCCGGCGCCACGACATCCTGGACAAGACGCCCGCGCAACGCCTCCCGCGCGTCGAATACGCGGCCCGAATAGCACCAGTCGAGCGCCTGCTGGATGCCGACGATCTTGGGCAGGAACCAGGATGAGCAGGCTTCCGGTACAATGCCACGGCGCGAAAAGACAAATCCGAATTTCGCATTGTCGCTTGCGATACGGATGTCCATGGCAAGCTGCATGGTCGCGCCCACACCGACCGCCGGTCCGTTCACCGCTGCAATGACGGGTTTGAGGCATTTGTAGATCGCGAGCGTCAGACGTCCGCCGCCGTCACGAATGCGCTCGTCGCTCCAGTCGATGTCGGACCCGCTTCCCGCCTGGCGGTTGGGAAGATCGGTACGCCTGGCATAGTCGAATGTTCCGGCGCCCCCGGAAAGATCGGCGCCGGCACAAAACGCCCGCCCCGCGCCAGTGACCACGACTGCACGCACAGCGTCGTCCGCATTGGCGCGCGTGAACACATCGATCATCTCCTTCATCATCGTGCCGGTGAACGCATTGAGCTTGTCCGGCCGATTGAGCGTGAGCGTCAGGATGCCATCCGCCACGCGGGAGATGATCTGTTCATAGTCCATGAACGCTCTCCATGGTGTCTGCCGCGAAATAGCCTGCTACGCCGCTTCCTTTTGCGGCGCAAAGCGGCCGTAGAACGTCTGGTTCTTTTCCGCCATGTCGCGCAGCAGCTGATTGGGCTTGAAACGTTCGCCGAACCGGCTTGCGAAATCCTCGCAGCGTTTCACAAAGGCGGCCGCGCCGAGCGTGTCGATGTAGGAGCTCGGTCCGCCGGTAAAAGGCGCATAGCCCCAGCCGAGAATCGCGCCCACATCGGCATCGCGCGGATCGGTGATGACGCCTTCCTCGAAACAACGCGCCGCTTCCAGGGCCTGGATCGTGAGAAAGCGCGCCTTCATCTCGTCGACATCCGCATCGGTGCGCCAGCCTTCCTTGCGCGACGAGATGAGATCGGGCCAAAGCCGCTGGCGTTTGCCCTTTGCGTCATAATCGTAGAAGCCCTTGCCCGTCTTCCGGCCCGGCCGTCCGGACGTTTCGACCATCCAGGAAAGAAATTCTTCCGCCGCATCGCGGCCCGTCTGCCCCAGCGCCTTGCGCGTTTCCCGCGTGACCCTCAGCGCCGTGTCGATGCCGACCGAATCCATGACTTCGAGCGCGCCCATCGGCATGCCTGCCATGCGGCCGACATTCTCGATCATCGCGGGATGAATGCCTTCGGCGAGCATCGCCATGCCTTCGCGCGTATAGGTGCCGAAGCAGCGCGACGTGTAAAAGCCGCGCGAATCGTTGACCACGATCGGCGTCTTTCGGATCTTGAGCACATAGTCGATGGCGGTGGCGAGCGCGCGCTCGCCCGTTTTTTTTCCCATGATGATCTCGACGAGGCCCATGCGGTCCACCGGCGAGAAGAAATGAATGCCGATGAACTGCTCCGGGCGCATGCTCGCTTCGGCAAGGCCCGTGATGGGAAGCGTGGATGTGTTCGACGCATAGATCGCTTCGGCACCGATCTCTGCTTCGGTCTTCTTCGTGACCTCCGCCTTGATGGCGCGGTCCTCGAACACGGCCTCGATCACGAGATCGACGGGCTTCAGCGCCATGAAATCCGCGGTCGGGTGAATGCGCGACAGAATCTCGGCCTTCTTCTCGGGCGTTGACTTGCCCCGCTCGATCTGGCGGTCGATCACCGAGGCTGCGTGATCGCGGCCTGCGTTCGCTCTTTCGATCGTTGTGTCGACAAGCACGACATCGATCCCCGACAGCGCCGACACATAGGCGATGCCGCCGCCCATGACGCCGGCGCCAAGCACGCCAACGGTCCTGACGTCGGTCTTCGCCGCGTCCTTCGGTCGCCGCGCGCCCTTGCCCAACTCCTGCATGGAGAGGAACAGCGAGCGGATCATGTTGCGGCTTTCGGGCTGCATGAGCAGCTTCACGAAATACCGCGCCTCGATGCGCAGGCCCGCATCGATCGGCACCAGGCTGCCTTCATAGACGCACGACATGATGTAACGCTGCGCCGGGTAATTGCCGTAGCTCTCCTTGCGGAGCATGGCGTTGGCCATGGTGAACACCTGGCCGCCGCCCGACGAGTAAGGGCCGCCGCCGGGAAGCTTGAAATCTTTTTTGTCCCAGGGCTGGACGGCGTCGGGCTTGTTCCTGATCCACGCCTTGGCGCGCTCGACAAGCTCCGCCGTCGGTGCGACGGCATGGACGAGGCCGATCGCCAGCGCCTTTTGCGGATCGACGGTTTCGCCCTTGAGGATCATCTGCAGCGCCTGCATCGCACCGACGAGACGCGGCACGCGCTGGGTTCCGCCGCCGCCCGGCAGCAAGCCCACTTTCGCTTCCGGCAGACCCAGTTGAATTTTCGGATTGTCGGCCACGATGCGATAGTGACAGCAGAGCGTGACTTCGAGCCCACCGCCCAACGCCAGACCGTTGATCGCTGCGGCCACAGGCTTGCCGCAGGTCTCGAGCTTGCGCATGGCACCATGGAACTGCATCACGCCCTGGTAGCGCGCAGCAGCCGCATCTTCGGGCGAAACCTTCGCGCTGCTGCTGGCATTGCCTTCCATCTCGTCCAGCGCCGCGCCCGCACAGAAGGCGTTGGATTTTGCGCTGGTGATCACAAGCCCTTTGATCGTGGCATCTGACGCAACCGTCTCCGCAACCTGCGCGATTTCGCGCACCGCCGCGCTGGTCAGCACATTCATCGTGCGGCCCGGAACATCCCAGGCCAGCGTGACGATGCCGTCGGCATCCTGATCCCATTTGAAATTGGTGAGGTTCATCGTGATTTCTCCGGATCAGACGCGTTCGAAAATCGTGGCCGTGCCCATGCCGGCGCCGACACAGAGCAGCACCATCGCGGTTTCCGCGTTGCGCCGCTCCATCTCGTCGACCACCGTCCCGACCAACATGGCACCGGTCGCGCCCAGGGGATGACCCATGGCGATCGCGCCGCCATTCACGTTGAGTTTGGCGTGATCGATATCCAGCACTTTCATGAATCGCAGCACAACCGATGCGAACGCCTCGTTCAGCTCGTAAAGATCGATATCGTCCTTGGTCATGCCGGCGCGCCTGAGCACCTTTTCGGCAACCAGCGCCGGCCCTGTCAGCATGATGCAGGGTTCCGACCCGATCGAGGCAAACGCGCGGATGCGCGCCCGCGGTTTCAGCCCGGTCCTTGCGCCCGCTTCCTTGTTGCCCAGAAGAACGGCGGCCGCGCCATCGACGATGCCGCTCGAATTGCCGGCGTGATGGACATGATTGATCTTTTCCACCTGCGGATAGCGCTGGATGGCGACGGCGTCGAAGCCCGCGAATTCGCCGATCTGTTCGAACGAAGGCCTGAGCGAGGCCAGTGACTGCATCGAGGCGTCGGGGCGCATATGCTCGTCGCGGTCGAGGATGGTCTGGCCGAGAATGTCTTTCACCGGCACGACGGAATTCTTGAAGTAGCCGTTCTTCCAGGCGTTGGCCGCACGCGTCTGGCTTTCCACCGCGAAGGCATCGACGTCGTCGCGCGAAAAGCCGTCCAGCGTGGCAATCAGGTCGGCGCCAATGCCCTGCGGCGTGAAATAGGATTTGTAGGCAATCTGCGGATCGACCGGCCATGCACCGCCCGAGGCACCCATGCCGACGCGGCTCATCGATTCGACGCCGCCGCCGATCGTCATCTCCGACTGGCCCGACATGATTTCCGCCGCCGCCATGTTGGTGGCTTCGAGCCCGCTGGCGCAGAAGCGGTTGATCTGCACACCGGCAACGCTTTCCGCATAATCGGCGTTGAGCACTGCGAGCCGCGCGATATCGGCGCCCGCTTCGCCCACGGGATCGACCACACCAAACACCACGTCATCCACGGCCGACGTGTCGAGGTGGTTGCGGTCGCGCACGGCGCGCAATGTCTGCGTCGCGAGTTCCAGCGCCGTCACTTCATGCAGCGCACCATCCTTCTTGCCCTTGCCGCGCGGCGTGCGCACGGCGTCATAGACGAAACATTCGGTCATCATATTTCTCCAATGGCGCTCCCGGTATGGCGCGCAAGACCCGTCATGGACCGCAGCCGTCAGCTGCGACAGCGCGGGACATGGAAATCGGCAATGAGTCTGGCGCGCCTCATCCGGATGGGGATGGTGCCATGATCGGCTCTCGATGGGGGGATTTCCCAGCCCCCGGGGATATCTTTCCCTGCTTGACTCGGTTTATTCGAAACTTTCTCAACAAAATCAGCAGCTTGCCGGAGTCGTGGGGGAGATTTATTTGATTTTCCCTGCTTTTTTCCCTGCAGCAGGGAAAAACCTTTCTTTTCGTTCCGACTTCCGCCAGCAATCCAAATATGTTATCTAACAACCGAATTGGTGTCAAGAGTCCGGGCATGCAAGAGCCCTCCGCAGCAGGGGCTCCGGAGGGCTCCTGGAAAATTGAGGCGATCAGGCCGCGGCGCGAACCGGCTGGTCTTCCCTGTCGAGATTCTCGGCCGCGAAATCCCAGTTCAGATGCTTGACGATGGTTTCGAGATATTTCGCCCGCTGGTTCTGGTAGTCGAGATAGTAGGCATGTTCCCAGACATCGACCGTCAGCAGGCAGTTGACGTGATGCACCATGGGATCGAATGCGTTGCCTGTCTTTTCGACGGAAAGCTTTCCGCCTTTCGAAACCAGCCATGCCCAACCGCTGCCAAACTGCCCCACTCCCGCTTCAGACAGCTGCTTCAGCAAATCATCGAGATCGCCGAAATCGCGGTCGATTGCCTGGGCAAGCTTGCCCGTTGGCTTGATGGGTTTGGGCGACAGGCTGCGCCAGTAGAAATCGTGATTCCAGACCTGCCCGGCATTGTTGAAAATCTTCCTGTCCTTCTCGGAGTCCAGGGTAGCCGTTGTCCGGGCCACCTGTTCCAGCTTCATGTCGGCATAGCGGGTTCCGGCAACCAGCTTGTTCAGCGTGTCCACATAGGTCTTGTGATGCTTGTTGTAGTGGAACCCGACGGTGCGCGCCGAAATTGCCGGCTCCAGCGCATTTTCCGCGAACGGCAGAGGAGAAAGCTCAAAAGGCTGGGCCATGATCGTCACTCCGCAATGTGGTGGTGAACCGCTTCGCGCGGCAGCAATTCCGTGCGACCGCCCCCACCCCCGACGGCGATGGAACAGTCCTCACGATTCTCTTAATCGGCCGGGGACCGTAAGGTTCCCCAGGAACCCGATGACGCCGAGCAAGGGGGAAACGAAGCCAATTCTCATTCGTTTAAAACCTCGATTGACGTGCGAACCATGTCCGCGCGCGGCGTTGTCCGCGGGAGAGAGGGTAGAGTTGGCAATCGCAAATCTTCAGCGAAAGCGAAAGACGACGATGCAACGCTGGCGTGCGCTTGGTCTTGACGCCACATCCAGCACGGACCTTGTCATTCGGCGGCTTTCGCAATTTGCCGATCTGTCGCGCGAGGAAATCGCCATTCTGGTATCGCTCACGGAAAACACCCAGGAGGTGCCGGCGGGAACCGAGCTCGTCCACGAAGGCCAGTTGATGGATATGCCCCGGCTCCTGATGGCAGGGTGGGCATGCCGCTTCCGGGTCCTGCCCGATGGTCGCCGCCAGATTTTCGAATTCGTCCTCCCCGGCGATATGTACGGGCTTTGTCTACGGCCCCAGGCGATCGCGCTGACTTCCTCCATGGCCCTTACGCCGGTGGTTATCGCCGACGCCGGACCGCTGAGCGACGTGATCAAAAGCGAAGCAGAGACCCATCCGGGGCTTTCCCGGGCCTGCTTCAGCACGGCAAGTCTGGAAGAAGCCTATTTGCTCAATCAGCTCATGCGCGTCGGCCGGCAGACGGCCTATGAACGGACGGCGCATTTCATCCTGGAAATTCGCGAGCGCCTGGAAGTGGTAGGACTTGCGGGGGAGACGACCGTCGCCATCCCGCTGACCCAGGAGACCATGGCCGACGCTCTGGGACTTTCGGTTGTTCACCTCAATCGCACCCTGCAGCAATTGCGTCGCGACCAGCTGATCGAATTCAAGAGCGGGATGGTGCGCCTGCTCGAGCCAGAACGTCTGGCGGACGTGGCCGATTTCCGCCGCTCGCAGGTCGTCCAGTCACCCCACGCCGCGGCTGCCTGACTGGCCCAAGGCAGCGCGGCCCCGTTCGTCGGGAAAATCCGGCAGACCCCGGGATCGATGCCGCGACACCGGCCTCCCCGCGGCTTTCTCCAGCCGGAAATCGTCAAGGAACGGTTAGCTATGCTCGGCCAAACTGGGACGGGCTAGCATGGCGAAAGCGATTCGCTCGCAATCCCGTTGATCTGATGGCAGAGCCGACCGCTCGTCGCGCATTGCCACGCTTCAGGGCATGGAATCATGTGTGGAATCTTCGGCTGGATCTTGCCTCGATCGCGTGCAGGCGACCGCCAGAGCATTGTGCGGCTCACGGATCGACTCGCGCATCGCGGTCCCGATGGCTCCGGTGTGTGGCTGGGCACCACGGCCGATGGTGCATATCAGATCGGCTTTGGTCATCGCCGCCTCTCGATCATCGACATCGGCGGTGGCGCGCAACCGATGTGGAGCGCAGATCAGCGCATAGGCCTGATCTACAACGGCGAAATCTACAACTACATCGAACTGCGCGAGGAATTGCTGGCGCGCGGGCACCGATTTGCCACCCAATCCGATTCCGAAGTCCTGATTGAGGCATGGCGTGCCTGGGGAAGAGACGCGCTGCCGCGGCTGCGCGGCATGTTTGCGTTCGCGCTATGGGATTTGGAAGCGCAGGAGCTGCTGCTCGCGCGCGATGCCTTCGGCAAAAAACCCCTGTTTCTTGTCGAACACCAGGGCGGGATTGTTTTCGCGTCCGAGATCGAACCCCTGCTGGCCTTTCCCGGAGTCTCGCGGGCGATCGAACCTGAAGCGGTCGAACAATACCTTCTCAATCGCTATGTGCCGGGCCCGCTCACGTTTTTTCGCGCGGTGAGGAAATTTCAGCCTGGTTCGAGCCTGCGATGGAAAGCCGGTTCGACCGATACGCGGCGCTATTTTATGCCACCGCTGGCCACGACCGAACCGACGGCCAGTGATTTTGACGAGGCGCTCGGTGCGTTTCGCGACATCTTCGAAGAGTCCGTGCGCATCCGCATGCGAAGCGACGCGCCCTATGGTGCCTATCTTTCCGGAGGTATCGATTCTTCGGCCGTCGTCAGCACGATGGCCAGGGCGAGCGCAAATCCTGTCCGGACATTTTCCGTCGGCTTTCGCGAAGATGCGTGGTCCGAACTCGATCACGCCAAAGCGATCGCCCGGCAGTTCGGCACCACGCACCAGGAACTCGTCGTCGAGCCGGACGCCTTTCTCGATCACTGGACGCTGGCGATCGAAAGGCGGGGAGCACCGGTCAGCGAGGCCTCCGACATACCCATCCTCATGCTTTCCAGGCTTGCTTCGGCGAGCGTGAAAATGGTGCTGACCGGAGAAGGCGCCGACGAACTCTTTGGCGGCTATCCCAAGCATCGCGCCGAGGGCTGGGTGTCGCTCTATCAGAGTCTGGTTCCGGGGCTTCTTCACAGCGGCCTGGTCGACCGGATAGCAGCCAATCTTCCCTACCGGATGCGGCGCGCGCGCATTCTGGCGAACGTCATGGGCGAGCGCGACCCGTCGTTGCGCGCCCGACTCTGGTTTGGCGGGATTGCACATGCCGAACGCGAGCGGCTCGTTGGCCATAGCGCGCCCGTTTTGCCGCCCGACACGCTTCCCTTTTCCATTGCGACCGGCTCGGCATTGCGACGGACTCTTTTCTTCGACCAAACATCATGGCTTCCGGACAATCTTCTCGAGCGCGGCGATCGGATGATGATGGCGGGCGGAATCGAAGGACGAATGCCCTTCATGGACACAAGACTCGCAGCCTTCGCCGCGACGTTGCCGGACAGCTTCCTGTTGGGCGAACGCGGCGGCAAACGCATATTGCGGGCCGCAATGAGGGACGTTCTGCCGAAGGACATTCTATCGCGGAAGAAGGTGGGCTTTCGCGTGCCCTTCCATGCCTGGTTCCGCGACCGGCTGCGCGAACCGCTACGCGACATGCTGCTTGGCAGTTCGGCGCAAATTGCCAAACTGTGCGACAGGACCACGATGCAGCGATTTTTCAATGACCATCTCGAGGGGCGGCGAAACAACGAGCGGATTCTGTGGACGCTCGCGAATCTGGAACTGTTTCTGCAGGCGTACAAACCCGAACTGGATGTCGGACGGCCTACCCTGGCAGAAGCCGCAGAATAATCTCGCCACGCTTCCCAAATCGCGGACTTTATCGCCGCAGGCCAGCACATTTGTGGCACCCTTGACGCTGATTCGTCGACGGCGTCCGCAGCCTCTCGGATCGGGACACAGGGCCGATCGACGAATCGTCAGTCCTCGCCCTGACATCGCGATTCAAACGACATTGACAGAACCACAGGCCGGGAAATGGTTGCGCCGATGAAAAAAGACGAAATCGTTTCACTGGCAAAAGGGCTCGCGACCCGAATCCCGTTCCTCTATTCTCTGCTGCGACAGCGGCAAATGAACCCCGGCGACGCGACCGCAGCCTATTCCTATGCGGTCTGGCTCAAGCACCTTTCCCTGCTCCACGACCTGACTGGCGCGGGCGTACCGCATGTCGTCGCCGAGCTTGGACCGGGAGACACGCTCGGTACGGGCGTCGCTGCCCTGCTTTCGGGAGCGGAGCGCTATTTCGGAGTCGATGTGCTCCCCTTCGCCCAAGGCGGCCAGACCATGAAGGTCGCCAACGATCTTGTTGACCTTTTCAGGAGCCGCGCACCCGTCGAGGTGAGCGGCTGGCCTGATTTCAGGCCACTGCTCGACGACAGGTCGTTTCCGTCCGGTGTGCTCTCGCAAGAGTCCCTCGCCGCTTCTCTTGCACCGGAGCGGACAAACGCGATCCTCGTCGCGGCAGCCCGCGCCATTGCCCTCGAGGACGATCGCAACGCGTGTATGCGGTATGCCGCGCCGTTCGACGCATCGTCGATCCCGCCGGAGTCCGTGGATCTTTTCGTTTCGCAATCCGTGCTTGAGCATGTCGAGGATTTGCCGCAAGCGTTTGCGCTGATGCGGGGATGGCTGAAGCCGGGCGGAATGATGTCCCATCAGTTCGATTTGCGCTCTCACAACATTACGAGAACCTGGGACGGTCACCGGGCTTTCGGCAAACGCAGCTGGAAGATCGTGGTCGGAAATCGGCCCTTTCTCCTCAACCGCCTTCCTTTCTGCGACATCGTGGAGACCGTCGAACGAGCGGGATTTCGCATCGTCGATTCGCGCCGGAACATCGTCGAACCGACACTCGCGCGCGCGGAGCTGTGTGCGGCCTGGCGCGATCTTGCCGATGTCGAACTCGGCACGATCGGCGGCTACGTGCTGGCGCAGCGGCTGTAGGTCAGGTCGGTGTCACGTGCCTTCGCCGTAAACCTGCTCAAGGACGGCGAGGGCCTGGCGATCCGTGAAATGTTCCGCGACCCGCGACACCATTCGATCGGACAGGTCTGGCCAGGCGCCCTTTTCCCAAATCGCCTCGATCGCCGCGGCAATTGCTGCAGCATCGTCGCGATCGGGCATCACGAGTTCTGCTTCGCCGACCACGGACTCGCTGAAGCCCTGGCGAGAGACGATCGGTACGCAGCCGCGGGCCATCGCCTCGGTCAGGGCGTTCGAGTGGCCTTCGCCGAACCACGCAGAAAGAAACAGGAAGAAATGGCTCGCGTCGAGATGCGTCTGCATCGCCGCTTCCGTGAGAGGGCCGGTGAGTTCGACGCCGGCGGCATCTGCTGACTTCATGACGTCCAAAAAGCGGGAATCGCAGCGTCCGATCAGCGTCAGCGTCGCGTCGGGATATTGCGCGCGGAGCAGTTGCAGCACAAGGAGAGCCGCGTTGGCCCCCTTTGCCTCCGAAACCGCGCCGACATAGACAAGACGAGGACTGAAAGGCTCCGACACGCTGTCGCGCTTCCGCAGCATTGTGGATGCAACGAAATTGGGGAGCCAGAATCGTCGGCTGCCGGGCCGGAGCGACTCCAGCCATGGCTCATAGGGCTCGCCTTCGAACGTGATCGTCGTGGCCAGAGATAACAATCGCCGGAAAACCCACCGATAGAGGAAACTCGACTTGCGGTACCAGCTTTCCTGCATTCCGGCCCGCAGGTCGAGGACAAGACGATAGCCTTTCATGCGAGCGGCACAGGCGATCAGGGACTCCGCGCCGAGAAAATGACGGCACAATGGCGTGAAGTGGACCGCTGCATTGTCTCCTTGCGTGGAGATCAACTGCCAGAGCAAGCGTACAAAAGCCGTCAGATACTGGGCCCCCTTGGCGAGAGGATTTCCCGTGGCGCGCGGATAGGGAAACGCGCTTGTGTCCGGGCAAATCTGGCGCAGCAGCGCGAGCACGCGAAGGTTTGCGCTCTCATAACCGCCGACGGCAGGCCGCCCCGATTCGGCGAGCGGGCCGACGAGCAGGATGCGCGAAGGATGGCTCATCGCCGGCACAGTCCCTGCCCCGCCGCGAAATTTTCCACTTCGATCGAGATTCGCGAACACGCGGCGAAGCAGCCCGTTTGCAGCCCTCGCGTCATCCGCGACGCCTTAGGCGACACGACCATCGTCAAGCCGCCCGCCGCGCGCGAGAATTCTGCCGTAAAGACGTACATGCTCTCGCGTCATGCGCTCCAGCCCAAATCGTTCGCGCAGACGCTCGCGTCCACGAAGACCGAGTATTGCGGCGCGATTTGGGTCGTCGAGCAGGCGCAAAACATGCTCCGTCAACGCCGGGACATCCCTGACCGCAATGAGGAAACCCGTATGTCCCTCCTCGACGATTTCGCCATTCCCTCCACAATTGGTCGCGATCACGGGCTTGGCGAAGGCCATGTATTCCATGATCGCATTGGAAATCCCTTCGCCGTTCACCGACAGCAGCACGCCGATCGTGAAGATGTTGACAATGCTTTCGACATCGCCGCGCCGGCCGAGGAAATGCACGCATGCGCCGGATTTCGCGGCAAGCTGCTCCAACCGTTCACGATGCGGGCCGTCTCCGACCACCAGAAAGGTTACGTCATTTCTGACCGCGGCAACCGAAGCCGCCAATGCAATAAAGGAATCGTAGTCTTTGGCGTCCGAAAGCGAGCCGACCATGCCCACCACTGGGCCGGGCCCCAGGCCAAGGGCGCGTCGCATCGCGTCGGGATCCACGACCCGCCCGAGCCTTCCGAAGTCGAAACCGTTGTGGATGCATTCGCCGCGACCGGCGGGCACGCCAAAGGAGGCGAGACCTGCCATCGAATTGGCGAGCACGCGCGTGGCAAGCGGGCGGGTGAGACGACCCCGAAGAAATTCCGGATCGCGCATCGTCAGGCCCGCGGGCGCGGAGCGAATGAACCCGTCGACGAACTTCGCACCGGACAGCCTGGCAAGCGGGGCCGCATAGATCGAACACATCGCATTCCATGAATGGACGACATCGGGACGGAAGGCGCGCATTACGCGCCATAGCCGTGGCAGCACCGACAAATCGTAACGCGACCTGCGAGGAAGGACGTGGGTGGTCACGTTCAATCCTGCAAATTCGTCATACTGCACGACATCGGACAGGACAACGAGCGCGCTGACGATGCCCGGCGCGGCCTTCAGGCCTTTGAGAAGTTCGATCAGTTGCCGCTCTTTGCCGCCCGCGACAAGCGAGTCGATGATCTGAAGGACCCGCATTCAGGCGCGCGCCACAAAGGGATCAAGCAGTCGCACCAGCTCGGCAGCCTTCGCCGCCGGCGCATGATGCGCGACGACGTATTCGCGGCAGCGAATTGCCATTGCATCGAAAGCATTGCCATCGAGACGCCACAGATTTGCGACCGCCGCCTGTAGTTCCTCTTCGTTCAGCGCGGCACCGCCGAGCGCGTTTCGTTCAATGATGTGATCCGGGTCGACTGTCTTGCGGGTCAGGACCGGCGTTCCCGCGGTGAGCGCTTCCAGGAAGACATTGGAGAATCCTTCGAAGTGCGACGTGCAAAGCAGGCAGACGGCACGGGCGAGGAAATCGAGTACATCCGTCCGCCGGACGTAGCCCACGAGTTCCACATTGGAAAGCCCGCGCAATGCTTCCAGTGTTCGTTGCGCTTCGGCTTCCATGTCGGGCGGAGGCCCCCCCGCAACGCGGAAATGGACATTCGGGAGAGCTTTCGCGATGCGCAGCAGCAGCGGCAGATTCTTCTGGGCCTTGAACACGCCCATCCACGCGACGTAGTCACGTCCACCTCTTGGTACCATGGGTGGAAGAGTTCCGGGCGCCTTGAAGGGGTTATGGACCACCGGCCGCGGTGTGGCGCCGTGGGTTCGCTCCAGAGCCTCCGCCTGATAGGTGTTCTGGCACACGATCAGCTCGGCGCGATCGAGGCCGTAACGATAGGCGGTGTTTTCGTATCGCCGCAGGCGCGCGGCACAACGGCCATCGGCATCGACATCGTTGGCAACCCTGTGAACGAACGGCACGCCAAGTCTTCGGGCCACGAACGCCATGATTCCGGTATGCACGCCCGCTACCGACTGGATGACGATATCGGGTTGATAGCGGCGCGCCGCGGACAACAGGGAGGGAATGTAGGAGTAGAAATATTTGAAGACGGGAAGGCCTTTTGCGGGGTCGTAGGTATCGATCAGATCGCACGGAGAACCGGCACCAACGTAGTCTTTGGCTCCCTTCCAGGTCAGAACACCGGATCGATGGCCGTGCGCCGTCAGGCCCTCGATCCAGTTTTGAAGTTCCGTCGCCCAGCCGCCCGCGGGGTATTCCGCATTGTGCAGCACATAGGGAAGCGTGAAATCGATGAACAGTAGCTTCATGGCCGGGGGCGCTTCACGCAATCGCTGGCTGCGGTACAGCGCTTGGGCGCGCGCTCGGGACGGCCCGAGGCGTCGCTTCCTGCTGTGTCCCGCGGCGGGACACGTTCAGCAGGAGGGCCAGCAGCGGATAGATCAGCATGTTCATGTATGAGGGAAAGATCTGCTCGCCGGTGACGGTCCCCAGGAGATAGGCGAGCGGGCAGACCAGCAGACTCCAGTAAAGACGGCTCTTGAGTCTACGACCGAATCGATAGGCCCTGCGCAGAAGAAGTGTCAGCAGGACCAGGAGTCCGACGAGAAGAAGAATTCCGTCGTTCAGGAAGAAATCGATAAAGGCGTTGTGCGCCTGCCCCGCCTGCAGGATGGTTCCCATGTGCCAGAGCGGGCTCGTCATCATACCGAAGCTGCCCGCTCCGAAGAGGAAAAGCTTCCAGTCGGCAAACCACTCCGTCGTGAGCGGAATCCAGGCGGCGCTCTCGCGGCCGGTGAGCAATGTGTCCAGCGTAAAGTGCGAACCATAAAGACCGGTTCGTCCGAGGGATTCCAGCGTTGGAGCGACCTTGATGGCGGAGACGATCGCAACAACGCCGATGCCTGCCAGAACCAGATCGATGCGGCGAAAAATTACCAGAACCGCGGCTACGGCAAGTCCCATCGTAATGAGCCCGGTGCGCGATTGAAGAAGCAGCACGGCCACCAGGGCGAGCAACAGGTTGATAGACCAAAGTCCGCCGAGGCGAATGGCGAGAAATGCCAGAAGGCCTCCAGCCGAAAAGTATACGGTCGCCAGATCGTTGTAGTGCATGCCGAGATAGGCATTGGTGGTTGCCGTCATGAGATTTCGGTCGGCACCGAGGGCCGACGGACTGGCAATCAGCACGACATAGAGGAAAAACAGCGACAGCAGGAAATACGAAAATCCCATTGTCTTCATCACGGCTTCAATATCTTCGCTCGACCGCATCTCCTTGAGGATGAAGACGAAGGGCACGATCTCGGCGAGGGGGCGCACGTAGAAAGACAGCACATAGTTTGCCGCGCTGGCCGGATAGATCTCCGGCAGTTCGGCGTGAAAGGTCGACAAATTTCCGATCGAACGGAAGAAAGTCAGGGAATAGGCCCCAACGTAGAGGACGAGCAGGCCAAGTGCCGCCCTCTCGATGTCATCCGTCCAGCGGAAGGTGCGCTTGCCGGTCAACAGCACGAAGAAGGCCGTCGCGGCCAGCAGGTTTACGGGCTTCATACCCGTTACATCGAACAGATTCGCATTGAGCAGCGGCGCGTTCATGAACGGCAGCACGAGAAGCCAGAACAGCAGAAGGCCTTTTCGCGTCATGCTCTAGATTGGCGCACGGTGCCGGGGCAACCACATGGTTAACATGACGCAACCTATCGTGCGAAAGAGCAGGCTTGCAACGCGGCGTCTCGAAATAGTTGAGCACAACCGCCTCAAGAGTCTTCCACGCTTGCATCCTCTCGCCGATTCGCCGTCGGCGACACTGCGAATCAACATGGGAATTGCCGCCTCCCGGCGCAAAATGCGAGGCTGGACGGCGATATGATTCGCGGTAGCTTCCTTCGACCAGACAGGCGACAGCTTCGGGGCTTAGCTTGAAACCAGACCCGCGCCGAACCTCAGCCAAGAGCAAGCTCGGCAGGCGTATTGAAAAGGCCATGCCGGCATTGCCCGAAGCGCTTTTTGTCGCCTCGGTCGCGATTCTGGCTTTTCTCGCGGGCTTCCTTGTCGCGGCGGAGAAGTGGGAGCCGTATGGCGGGATCCAGGATGCCCGCAAGACACTCCGGGCAATGGTCGCGCAGACGTTTCCGCCCTTTGCGCCGGTGCAATTTCTTGGATTTAGCGGCGGCGACCCTGCAAGCGTGGAGCGCCGCCGCATAAGCGTGCTCGCTCCTGCGGCGGAGGCATCCGCGACGGAACATTTTCTCGTGTCCGGGGGTCTGGACCAGTATCGTTCCTATTGCCCGCACTACGGGTGCATCGCGGTGGAGTTCGCGCGCAACGGGTCGATGGTGCATGCCTACCCGTATCGTCCCGACTCGATTGAAGCGCACGCAATTGCCACCTCGCCATACGAGCAGATTTCCTTTCGGTTTACCGAAAACGTCTATCCCCTTGGCCTGCTGAAACTGCCGGGCGGCGATTTGATCGTGACCTTCCAGCAATGGAACATGTTCCCCTTTGCAGGAGGCATAGCGCGCCTCCGTCCCGATGGGAGCGCCGTTTGGTTTCGCCATGACTACAGCCACCACTGGCCAACGCGTCTGTCCGATGGCGATATCGCAGTCGCCGCAATGCGCATCGGCGCTGCGAAGATTGTCGCTCCTCTCGGGCCGGGGGCCGAAGTGCGTCTGAAATGCGAGGGCAAGATCGAGGAAGACACAATTCATGTCCTCGACGACAGCGGTCACGTCAAGCAGGAAATATCTGTTTTCGACGCGTTCCTGCACTCACCCTGGCGTGGCATGCTGTTCGAGGCTCCGGCGCCCTGCGCCCCGCTGCATCTGAACTATGTGACGCCCGTAACGCAGGGAATCGCGAGCCTGTACCCGGACGTCGCGCCGGATGATTTTCTCATATCGCTTCGCGACGTAAACGCCTTTGGCATCTTGGGCCGGCATGATCACCGTCTGAAATACGTTTTCACCGGCACGTTCCTGCGGCAGCACAGCGTACAACCTCTGGGTCAGTCGTCGACGGTGCTGATCTTCGACGATCACGGAGGCGACTGGAGAGCCGGGCCCTCGCGCGTGCTTGCCTATGACCTGCGCACCGGCACGGAGCGCACGCTGTTTCCGGGCGGCCGGTCATCTGGTGTGCGCATGTTCTCCGACGTCGGAGGCAATATCAGCCTGTCGCCAGGCCTTGACCGCATGCTGGTCGCGGCTTCGTGGGCCGGGCAGGCTTACGAAGTGCGGCTTTCCGATGGCGCGGTGCTGACACGCTTTGAAAATATCGACGATCTGCGCGATGTCGAAGCGGCCGGCGACGGACGCAAGGGCGCGGCAGGCAGGTTTGCCTTGCGCGGCGTCTACTACGTTCACTAGCGGACAGGATATCTCCCATGCTCTTCCGCCCTCTCTTCGCCACCGTGCTGCTGGTCGCAATCGTCGTCGGAACCTCGGAGCCGGCCCAAGCCTATATGGGACCTGGGGCCGGGCTTTCGGCAATCGGCTCCGCGCTTAGCCTCGTTTCCACGGTGTTTCTCGCAATCATTGGCTTCGTCTGGTATCCCATCAAACGCTTTTTCGCGAGCGACAAGGACGAACAGCCGGGGCATCCGCCCACCTCCCAGGTCAATCGCGTGGAGGATTGAGCCGTATCGCTCGCCCATTTCAGGACCGCCGCGCTGACGCCGCACCTGCCCACGAACGCGGACGCGCTTCCAACATGACCGGCTATTCCGCAAGCGACCGGGCTGTCCACAGCATGGCTCTGGGACATCTGGATTTGCAGCGGTCGCTGGCCGGTGTCGAAGACCGGCTCTATGCCCGGGCTCTGGAGCGGGTTTCCTTGAGCCGCCCCGTGTTCGTGACGTCACTGCCGAGGGCCGGGACGACACTTCTCCTCGACATCCTCGTCGGGAGCGGAGACTTCGCTTCGCTTGCCTACCGCGACATGCCCTTCGTGCTCTGCCCACTTCTCTGGCAAGCCGCTTCGCGGAGCTTCCGGCAAGCGCCGGCCCGCCGCGAACGCCTGCACGGCGACGGGGTCACGATAGATATCGACAGCCCCGAAGGCTTCGAGGAGGTTCTGTGGAAAGCATACTGGCCGGAGAAGTACGGCCCGCAGCGAATCGATCTGTGGTCCATGTCGGATCGCAAAGCGGCGTTCGAATCCGCGTTCAGGAGCCATGTGCGCAAAGTCATCGCGGTTCGCTTTTCGACTGAGCCGGCTTCGCGCAGATATGTCTCGAAGAACAACACCAGTGTCGCCAGACTGTCTTTGCTGGCAGAAGTGTTTCCCGATTGTCACATTCTTATTCCGTTCCGCGATCCCTTGAGTCAGGCGATTTCTCTGGCGCGCCAGCATCGAAACTTCCTGCTGCAGCAGAGCGAGGATTCGTTCGTCGGACGCTATATGGACTGGATCGGTCACTACGAATTCGGCGCAAACCGCCGCCCGATCGCCTTCACTTCGGCCATTGATGAAGACCCCGGCGAATTGGCGTACTGGACCGCCTATTGGAATCTGGCGTACCGCCACATGCTCGCGGCCACGCCGGAGCAGGCGATCTTCCTGGACTTTGATCGGCTTTCCGTTGAGCCGTCTGCAACGCTTGAGAGAATGGCCAACGCACTTGGCATGCCCTCGGAGCGCTTTTGCACGGCGGCCGACCGTATTCGGCCTCCGCCAAGAAGCGGCCACTCCGTGGATTTGGCGTTGCCTGATTCGATCATGGAAACCTATGCCGCTTTGCGCGCCCGCGCCCTCTGATCCGACGGCATCCTCATTTTCGCTTTGATCAGCCCCGAAATGGGACGCAGCGAGATGTGCTGCCGTTCCATGATCCCTATATTCGGCTTGTATGCCCCGCCCCGAAGACCTCCTTCGCCCCTCCCCGGCAGGACTGTGCTGCCCGCCGGGAGATTTCATGATCGATCCCGTGCGGCCGGCCCGGCGCGCGGTCATCACGCACGCCCACAGCGACCATGCACGCGCCGGCCACGAGTCCGTGCTCGCGACCCGCGAAACGCTTGCCATCATGGAAGCGCGATACGGAACGGGATTCGCCGCCTCGAAGCAGGCCGTGGGCTACGGCGAGGTCGTCACGCAAAATGGCGTGGAGATCACCTTGTTCCCCGCCGGCCACATTCTGGGCTCGGCGCAGATTCGTCTCGGATGGAACAGGTTGCGGATCGTCGTCTCCGGCGATTTCAAGTGCGCCCGTGATCCCACCTGCGCGGCATTCGAGCCGGTGAACTGCGACGTGTTTCTTTCGGAAGCCACCTTCGGACTCCCGGTTTTTCGCCACCCCGACGCGTCGGCCGAAATCGCCAGACTGCTCAAATCCGTCGCACAGTTTCCCGAGCGCGCCCATCTCGTCGGCGCCTACGCGCTGGGCAAGGCGCAGAGGCTTATCGCCTTGCTGCGGGAGGCGGGATACGACAAGCCGATCTTCGTGCACGGCGCACTGGAGCGCATCAATGCGCTGTACGAAAGGCACGGCGTGCGTCTCGGAATCCTGGCACCCGCCACGGCCGCCGGCAATGACCGTCTCGCGGGCGAAATCATCGTGGCACCACCGTCGGCGATTGCGGATCGATGGGCGCGGCGATTCGCCGATCCGCTTACGGCATTTGCATCCGGCTGGATGCGGGTGCGCGCCAGAGCGCGGCAACGCGGCGTCGAATTGCCGCTTGTCGTCTCCGATCACGCGGATTGGGATGAACTGGTCGGCACCTTCCGCGAAATATCGCCGCGGGAGCTCTGGCTCACGCACGGAGAAGAGGAGGCTCTCTTGCGCTGGGCGGCACTCGAGGGCGTTTCCGCTCGCGCCCTGTCGCTTGTCGGATATGGAGAGGAAGAGGGCGAATAGATGCGCGCCTTCGCCCACCTCCTCGATCGCCTGGCGTTCACGCCGGCGCGCAATGCCAAGCTGACGCTGGTGTGTGACTATCTCCGCGCCTCACCGGATCCCGAGCGGGGCTGGGCCCTCGCGGCGCTCACCGGAGCACTGGAGTTCACGGTGGCGAAACCCGCGCTCATTCGCCGGACAGTCGAAACGCGAGTGGATTCCCAGCTGTTTGCACTTTCCTATGATCATGTGGGTGATCTCGCGGAAACTGTGGCCCTGGTCTGGCCCGCAAGACCTGGAGCAAACAGAGAACCCGAACTGTCCGAGGTGGTCGATACGCTTCAGGGCGCGCTGCGCGGCGATGTCCAGACGCTTCTCGAAAACTGGCTTGACGCCCTCGATGCCGACGGCCGTTGGGCGCTGCTGAAGCTGCTGACCGGTGCGCTGCGCGTTGGCGTCTCGGCGCGCCTCGCGAAACAGGCGCTTGCCAGCCTTGGCAATGTCGAGATCGACGCGATCGAGGAAATCTGGCACGCGCAACAACCGCCCTATGCCGATGTATTCGCCTGGCTGGAAGGTAGAAGCGAGATGCCCTCCGCTCTTGCGCCGGGGCGTTTTCGGCCGGTCATGCTGGCGCAGGCTCTCGATGCGGCGTCAGACCTTCCCAAACTCGCGGCCCACGATTTCGCCGCGGAATGGAAATGGGACGGCATCCGCGTCCAGGCCGTCAGCGAAAGAGGCGAGAGACGTCTCTTCACACGGACCGGCGACGACATCAGCCGCTCCTTTCCGGACGTGATGGCGACGCTGGGCTTCGAAGGCGTGATCGATGGCGAACTCCTGGTCATTCGCGATGGAGCGGTCGCGAGCTTCGGTGACCTGCAGCAGCGTCTGAACCGCAAATCGCCCGATTCCAGGGCGATGGTCCGCTATCCGGCTGCGATCAGGGCATACGATCTGCTTGTCGAGGGCGACGAGAACCTGCGTGCGCTCGTATTCCGGCAGCGCCGCGCACGCCTGGAAGCGTTTCTGGCCCGGGAGAACCCGCCACGAATCGACATTTCTCCGCTTGTTCCTTTTTCGAGCTGGGAGGCGCTCGCTGCGCTTCGCACAAGCCCGCCGCAGGGCGATGCAAGCCTTGCCGAAGGTCTCATGCTGAAGCGCTGGGACTCGATCTATGAAGCGGGGCGCCCTAAAGGCCCATGGTTCAAATGGAAGCGCGATCCGCGTCTGATCGATGCCGTCCTCATGTACGCACAGCGCGGCCACGGCAGGCGTTCGAGCTTCTATTCGGACTTCACGTTCGGCGTATGGCGTGAGGACACGAACGGCGATCGCGCGCTCGCCCCGGTCGGCAAGGCCTATTTCGGCTTTACGGACGAAGAACTGAAGCAACTCGACAAATTTGTCCGCGACAATACCACCGAACGCTTTGGTCCCGTTCGGGCGGTGCGAGCCGATCGCGAATTCGGTCTGGTGCTCGAGATAGCGTTCGAGGGCTTGCAGCGCTCCACGCGACACAAATCTGGTGTCGCCATGCGGTTTCCGCGAATCAATCGAATTCGCTGGGACAAGCCGGCACGCGAAGCCGACGATCTCGCGACATTGGAACTCCTCATTTTCGAGGCTGAGACCAATGCTTCGTAGGCGGCCGCTACGACGTCCCGCGTTCGGGCGAACGCCTGCTCCAATGAACCAAGATCATCACTGCAAAGCTTGAAACGAGGAGAGCCGCCGAAACAAAAAAAACACCGCGCATGTTCGTTCCGGTGACGGCGAAGGAGCACAGGAGCGGGCCGGCCGCGGCACCCAGGAGTTGTGCGCCCGGAAGAAGCATTGCCGCCCGTCGCGACGGATCGGCCTCGATCGCCAGCGGTACCTGAAAGGGCAATACGAAGAGCCAGAGAAAGCCGAATATCCCGGTTGCGGCCAGAAACGCAGACGCATGCGAAATAGTCCCTAAGACTGCCAGAACGCCGAGGTTGGCAAGCGTGCATCCGACGAAAGCGTGGAAGTAGGAGACGCGGCCTGCCAGAACCACTGCGAGAAGGGCGCCCGCGACCTGCGCCGCCAATGAGAGCGACACGCCCTCATCGGCAACGCCGGCCGGAAGCCCAACAGCAGCGGCGATAGGTCCCAGATAGGCCCACACGCCTATCAGAAATGCCATAAACAGGAATACGGACAGCAACACACCGATCGCGCGGAGTGGAAGGCGTCCTCCCGCGAGCCCTTCGGCGGGGGTGCGCGGCAGTTCGCCAAACCGCGACGGCAGCAAGAATGAGACTCCGCAACAGACCAGTGCCGTCGCGCTCAAGGCGCCAAAGCCGCCGCCCGCGCCATGGCGAACCATGATTGTGACCGGCAGGATGGCCGAATAGCCGAGTTGCGCCAGAGTCTGCAGGGCAAGATAAATTGCCGACCAGCGATCAGGAATGGTCGAACGCGCAATCATGCCCACCGCGATCCAGATCATGATGCCTTCGGCGAGGCCCGCGATCGCCCTGTTGGCGACGACGGCAAAACCTGTCTCACCACCCGTCAGCGCATCGATCACCGCCAGCATGAGTGCGGCGCTCGCACCCCAGTAGCGCAAGCCACGAGGGTTGACGAAGGCGCCAGCCAGTCCCGCCGCAAGCCCGATGGCAAGCAACTCAGCCGTGGCGGCAATGCCGAGCTGCGATGTGGTCAGTCGGCCTTCGTCGGCCAAAGCGCCCAGCAGAACCGGCTGAAGCCCGGCAATCAGGATGCCGACTGTTCCCACAAACAGTATGGCACCGATTTCGACGGGAGCGATTGGGCGGCCTGTCCAGGGCGATGACGCCGGTTCTGGATGCCGTTCGAGAGTGGCGCTCATTTCGAAGGCACTCTAATGGGCAATCGCAAATATTTCCTGTGTTCCCCGGCCGGCTCCGCTGAACACCGAAGCCCTTGATCGTCGCAAAGCCCATTCAGATGGCTGAAGCGTTTAGGCATCGGGCAATGCGGGACGGGAGCCGGAATAATGCGGAAAGGTTCGATCAGTCTGGGCAAAGTCACTTTAATCGGCGCCCTGGCGGGCGGCATCACCATATGCGCGCCCGGCCTCGCCTGGGCATCCGGCGCCCCTCTCGAAACGGCCTCGGAGGCCGTCTTCATCGCGCAGATCGTACTCCTGCTCGCGGTCGGCCGGCTCTTCGGGGAAGGCATGCAGCGCATCGGCCAGCCTCCCGTTATGGGCCAGCTTCTGGCCGGTGTCGTACTCGGTCCGTCCCTGTTCGGCGCCATCCTGCCGGCGTGGCATGCGGCGATCTTTCCACCTGCACAGCAGCAAATGCTGAGCGCTATCTCGCAGCTCGGCATTCTGCTCTTGCTGCTGCTGACGGGCATGGAGACCGATCTCAAACTTGTTCGCAGCATCGGGCGGCCCGCTTTTCTCATTTCACTGTGCGGAGTCGCAGTTCCATTCGCTTGCGGGTTTGCCCTTGGGCTCGTCATGCCGGTATCGCTGGTCCCGAACCTGGACCATCGGCTGGTGACCGCGCTTTTCCTGGGCACGGCCCTTTCGATCTCTTCGATCAAGATCGTGGCGGCAGTATTGCGCGATCTGAATTTCATGCGACGCAATCTTGGCCAGATCATCGTGGCGTCAGCGATCATCGAAGACACGGCCGGCTGGATCATCATTGCCGTTGCCATCGGCATCGCAAGCCGGGGGAGCTTCAGCGCCGCAATGCTGATCCGCACCGTTGTGGGCGTCGTCATTTTCCTGGGCGTTTGCATCCTTGTCGGAAGGCCACTGGTCTACGCCATTATTCGCTTCGTCAACGACAAATTCAGATCGGATTTCGCCGTCGTTACTGCGATCCTGGTGATCATGGGTATTCTGGCGCTTGTGACGTCGGCATTGGGCGTTCAGTCGGTTCTCGGCGCCTTCATGGCCGGGGTCCTGGTCGGCGAATCGCCGATCCTCACGCGACACATCGAAGAACAAACGCGCGGCCTGATCACAGCCCTCTTCATGCCAGTCTTCTTCGGTCTGGCCGGCCTCAACGTCAATCTTACAATCCTTCGCGATCCTGCAATCCTGGAATTTACGGCCGCCCTCGTTCTGGTCGCGAGCGTGGGAAAGTTCGCAGGGGCCTATTGCGGCGGGTTTCTGGGCGGTCTGAAAAGCCGCGAATGCTTCGCCCTTGGCTGCGGCCTGAACGCGCGCGGTTCTACCGAGGTCATCGTCGCGTCGATCGGCCTGTCGTCCGGCGTATTCACGCGAAACCTGTTCACGATGATCGTCGCCATGGCGATGCTGACCACCATGCTGATGCCGGTGATGCTGCGCCGCGCCCTGGCAAGACTTCCCATGGACGACGCCGAACGCGAGAGACTGGAGCGAGAGGATATCGACGCTCGTGGATTCGTCTCCACTCTCGAGCGGCTTGTTCTTGCGGTCGACACGTCGGTGCCGGGAAGGCTGGCGTCGCGTCTCGCGGGCATTCTGGCGGGCGCCCGGGGGATGCCGATGACCCTATTGGCGCTTCCTGCCAAAAAGCCGACCGACCAGGAGTCGCAAGCCGATGAACCCAGGGACGAAGCCGAAAAAGGTGCCGAGGCTGCCGCCGAGTCGGCCAGAGAACTGCCGCCGGAACAGCGGCCAAGGAAGGCCGACATCATCATGGACGTGACCGCCGATTCCTTGCCAGAGAAACTCGTGCGTGCGAATCGCCAGGGACACGATCTCCTGTTTGTGGGCATGAAGGCAGGTCGTTCGCGGTCGGGTGAATTTTCGGGGCAGCTCTCCGGCGTGGCAAACGATTTCGAGGGAGCGCTGGCCATTCTCGTTGCAGCAGATTCGCCGGAGCGCGCTTTGCCGACTTCGGGTGCGCGCATTCTTGTTCCGGTCAATGGCACCGAAGCCGCCCGCCGCGCCGCCGAACTCGCCTGCCTTCTGGCGCCCACGCTTCATGCATCGGTAACGGCCCTGTATGTGTCCATGTCGACAACACAGGCTTCCAGCGAACGGCGCCGGTCGCTACTGCATCGCAACGAGGAGGCCGTGTTGCGCGAAATCGTGCAACTGGCCGCACGTTACCGCGCCGATATCAGGACCGATATCCGCACGCATCGTGCTCCGGAACAGCCCATTCTGAAGGAGGCGCCCCGCCATCATCTTCTCATCATGGGGGTTAGCCGGCGCCCCGGAGAACGGTTGTTTTTCGGCAATACGGCCTCCGCCGTTTTGCGCGACTGGCAAGGTCCGATCCTGTTTCTTGCGACGTGACAGGCGAGCGTCATATCGGCTTTGTGTAGATGCGAAAGGTCTTGGCTGGCGGGCCGGCGATCGCTTCCCCAAGAGCAACCATCCGCGAATCCACCTCGCGGACCCAGGAATATTCGGCCCAATCCAGGCCATAGCGCGACGAGGCCTGAAGCACGAGGTCCTTGACCAAAAGAACAACAAGGGCACTCCCACGAGGCGTCGTCCGCCAGGCGCGACGAATTCCCAGAAACGGTATCCGCGCGCTGCGCCACGTTTCCCGTTTCATCGCCCAGATGAGCCTGGCCCAATTGAAAGGAAACAGACGCCCGCGAAAGGATGCGATCACATTGTTGATGTCGGGCAAGCCCACCGCAAAGCCCACTTCTTTTCCGTCGATCAGCAGAAAACGTCCATATTCGTTGCGGAAGAACGGCCGCATTTCGGTAGCCAGCGCGTCGATTTCCGCCGCGCTGAAGGGGACAAATCCCCACGCATCGCTCCACGCGTCATTATAGATATCGATCAACAGTTCGACCTCTGCACGATATTTTCGCATGTCGAATTGCCGAACGGCCACGTTGCGGAAGCGTTCGGCCCGAACGGCGAGTTGCGCGATGCGCGGCGGCAACGCGCGCGGCTGGGTGCGATAGGCAAAAAGGTCGATTTCCTTCTTCATTCCTGCCTTCTCGAGCAGGCCCCCCATCCAGGGCTTGCCATGCGGCATGAGCATTGCCGGCGGAGAATCGAAGCCCGCTATGAGACACCCGCACTCCTCATTGATCGAAAAGCTGAACGGACCCGACATCCGCTCAAGCCCTTTCGCCTTGAGCCAAAGCGCGGCAGCCTCGACCAGCGCAGACGCGGCCTCTGCGTCATCGGAACAGTCGAAGAATCCGAAATGGCCTGTCGCGTCGCGGTGCGCTTCGAGGTACAGGCGGTTGACCTGGGCCGAGAGCCGTCCGACCGGCGTGGCGTCGCGCCATGCCACGAAAAAGGCGGCCTCGCCAAATGTGAAAAACGGAGCATGTTTTGGCGAGACACGCCGCTTCTCCATCAGGTTGAGCTGCGGCACCCACTGTGCATCGTTTTCATACACGCGGAATGGCACCGCCAGCCAATCGTCGATCTGTCTGTCCATGTCGAGTTGCGTGATGCTGAGCACGCCTGGGGATTTGGTCATGGCATGCCTCCATTACGCCGTGTTCGATGAAAGAGCGGGTCCGACAGCCAAAACGGCAGGTTGCCGGCGAGCCGCGCCGGAATGGCGAGCTGCCATGGAAAGCTGATCTCGCGACGATTTCGTGCCAGGCCGTCGGCAATATACCGCGCCGCGCGCTCGGTGCTCCAGAGAAACGGCCGGCGCCGTCCCAGACTTTCGCTCATCGGTGTCGCGACGAAGCCGGGACAAACGACGGTGACTGCGACGCCGCCGGGCAACAACAATCGCCGCAGTCCGTGACCATAGACGCGCACGGCCGCTTTCGATGCCGCATAAACGGGCGAGTCGGCGAGCGGCACAAACGCTGCGAGCGAGCTGATAATGGCGATCTGGCCACGCCGCCGGGCAAGAAAATGGGGCAGCAGCGGAATGACGGTATTCGCCACGCCGGTAACATTCGTCTCGATCATGTCATGGGCATCGGAGAGCGATTCGCCTGCAGCGCCGGCCAGTGCGCGCTCGCCGCCGAGCCCTGCATTGGCGATCACAAGATCGATCGCAAGCCGGGCATCGCAGCTCTCGACGGCAAGCGACATCGCCCGCCCGTCGCAAACATCGACCCGCTCCGAAATCACTTCCGCGCCGCTGTTGCGACATTGCGCGGCCACACCTTCCATTCTCTCAACGTTGCGTGCCAGCAGCGACAGCGTGACACCGCTTTCGGCGTAGTGACGCGCCAGCGCCGCTCCGATGCCACTGCTGGCTCCCGTAACGAGGACGTGGCGAGGAGCTGCCATTGATTTCATCTCACCAGACTGTCCGTTGAAAGCCGCGGCTGCAACGCGGCGATCGGCCTTCAAAAAAAGCGTCCTGATCAAACCATCACGAAAGGGCTGGAATCGAATTTGACGCAATCTCAAGCACACGGAGCGTGTCATCTCCAGGGTTGCGGAGACTCCGGCCGTGGCACGGTATGGACATTCCGGCGCGCAGGACAACACCAGGCTGCGCTCCCACTATTTCGCCGGTGCCCGAGAGGACGAGCCAATATGAAGACGGATTCCCGAGCGTGGTCGCTTCCACCTCGCCTCCCGGGCGCACAAGCAGCTTTCGAATTTCGAACCCCTCGGCATTGTCAAGGCATTCGAACGATCCCCAGGGACGAAACACCTGCCTGTGCGAACGATGCAGATTCCGGTCGCTCCGCTCCAGCCGATCGACGATGACCTTCACGTCCTGCGTCGCGGATCGGTCGCTGATCAAGACGGCGTCCGCTGTGGCAACGACGACCAGATCGCGAACCCCGACGGTGGCGATCAAGGGACCTTCGCTGCGCAGGTAGGAGCGTTCCGTCTCGTGATGGATCACGTCACCACGAATGACGTTGGACGCGTTGTCCTTGTCGCCGATCTCCCACAGTGAAAGCCACGACCCGACATCGTTCCACCCCATCTCGACCGGTACGACGGCCGCCCGCGCCGTATGTTCCATGACCGCGTAGTCGATCGAACGCGAGGGACACCGCGAAAATGCACTTTTCTCAAGCCGGAAGAAATCCGCGTCGCTCTGGCCGTCTCGCATCGCGGCGCGACAGGCGGCCATCATTTCCGGTTCCAGCCGTTCAAGCTCGGCCAGATAGACCGACGCCTTGAACAGAAACATGCCGCTGTTCCAGTAGAAGCGGCCGGAACGCAGGTAGTTTTCTGCCGTCGCGCGGTCGGGCTTTTCGCAAAACCTGGCGACGCGAAAGCTGCCCGCGACCAGCGGCGCGCCCTGCTCGATGTATCCAAATCCCGTCTCCGGCTGGCGCGCGACGATACCGAACAGGACGATCTCTCCGGCGGTTGCGGCAATGGCGGCATCCCGCGTCGCTGCCAGAAAGGCGTCGTCGACAAGCACGACATGATCCGCGGGCAGGAGCATAATCAGCGCATCGGGATCGCGCCCGGCAAGCCACAATGCCGCTACTGCGGCGGCCGGGGCCGTGTTGCGCCCCATGGGTTCGAGAATGATTTTCTCTGCCGGCCTGCCCGACTCGCGCATCTGCTCGGCGACGAGAAAGCGATGCTCTTCGTTGCACACGACCAGCGGCGGGGCAAACATCGCGCCCGACACGCGCAATGCAGTCGCCTGAATCATGGTGCGCTCGCTTGCAAGCGCCAGAAGCTGCTTCGGATACAGACTTCGCGACAATGGCCAGAGCCGGGAGCCGACGCCCCCGGACAGGATTACGGGATGAACCGGAGCAACCATGGACGATTTTCAACCACGTTGGATTTGATTTGAGAGGGCGAGACGATTCGCCGGCATCTATCGCGTACGCCATACATACTGGCTGGACATCGAGTAATTCCAAAGCGCCCCCATGATTGCTCCGGCGGCACCGGCCAGCCACCAGGTTGGCTGTTCGGAATAGAGCCATGCGGCCAGGCCGACATTGGCAATCGCGCCGGCTGCGCTGATGAGACAGAAGCCGAGAAATCCCCGGATCAGACGGACACCGGACAGGCGGCGGTCGTGATAGGTCAGCGCATTGTTGAGAAAGAAATTGCTGACCATGGCCACAAACGTTGCCACCGCCTGGGAAAGCGAAAAATCGAGCGCAAATGTTCCGAACGCAAGGCGCAGCGCGACCAGATGGACGGCAAGACCGGTCGCGCCCACCAGCGCAAAGGACAGAAAGCGCGGGTCGACCACGCCACCGGTCATCTTGCCGAGAACAAGGCCCAGGAATTCCAGTCCGATCTGCGTATCGAACTTGCTGTCGCCATGGACCCGCTCGCGAAATTCGTAGGGCAGTTCCGCGATGCGCAACCGTCCCTTCGAGGTCAGCACGATGTCGAGCAGAATCTTGAATCCCACCGGCGACAATCGTTTGACGATTCCGTCGAGCCGGTCCCGTCGCAACATGAAAAAGCCGCTCATCGGATCCGAGAGCGAAACACCCAGAAGCGATTGCGCGAGCCGCGTTGCGGCATGGCTGAAATGCGCCCGCGAAGCGGCGAAGGCATCGGCGCTTCCGCCCGGTACATAACGACTTCCGACAACGAGATCCGCCGAGCCAGCTTCGAGGAGCGACAGCATGCGCGGCAGGACATGCTCGTCGTGCTGCAGATCGCCATCGATGACAGCAACAAAGGCGGCACTTGACGAGAGCATGCCCTCGACGCAAGCGCCGGCCAGACCGCGGCGCCCCACGCGCTTCAGACAACGGACACGCGCGTCGATCGCCGCCAGGCCCCGGACGATTTCCGCTGTGCCATCTGGCGAATCGTCGTCCACAAACACAACTTCCCATGCGACGCCCTCAAGCACGGAATTCAATCGATTGACGATCTCGGGAACATTGCGCGCTTCGTTGAAGGTCGGGACGACCACCGTCAGCAGGGCTGGCAAAACGTCCGTCGCCCGCAGCGGCGAACCGGCGGAAGGTGCGACATGAAGGCTGGCTGCTTCCCCGGAGGGGACAAATTCGGATCGGCCAGGATTGCGGCGGGTTTCTGGCAAGCTGCAACGGCCGTTTTTGGCCGCCTCTCGATGGTGAGCAGGGGCCGGGCTATCGCAGAAAACCGCCCAAATTACAAATCCCTGCAGTCAGCCGGTTGAATCGCTGCGGCCGCCGACGGCGCAATAGAAGAGCGCGCTCAGGGATGCAAGATCGAGAACCAGAATGTAACGATAGTCGCAGGCAATGGAGATTACGAAGAAGCTGAGCGTAAAAGCCATGGCGGCGACAAGCATCCAGGCCATGGCGATGTCCGCCGGTCGGCGCCGACGCAGGAAAAAAACAATGAGGGCCAAAGCCAGCAGCATATAGGTTGCATGAGACAGCAGCGGCGTTGCGGCAAGGGCCGCAGCATAGCCCGCGAGTACGCGATCCTGCGGCCGGAATCGTCGCGTCAGAGAAAGATCCTTCAGATAGGCAGCGGGCCCATCCACGCCCGCGTAATACACGATGCAGCCTTTGGCATCCGGCGTGAGGAACAGCCAGCCAAAGACGTTCGCACGCAATTGCAAATAGCCCATGGGATGCTCGGAGACGATTTCGCGCCACTGCGCCGCGATCACCGAAGGCGTGGTGTCTGCGAATTCGCTTTGCAGTGCGGCCGAAGACGCCAGGGTGTCATTGCGTTGCAGGGAATAGAGCCGCACGCCATCGGAACGGATCAGCCGTTCCAGATCCGGATTGGAGGCGGCGATGGTGTCCAGGGGAATCCTGGGGGATGCCTTGACCATGCCGATGATGTCGTAGAGCTGCAGCAGCTTGATCTGTCCAAGCGGGCCCGATTGGCCGACGACGCGAAACGCCAATGCCATGCTGGCGACGATCACGACGACCGACGCAAAGAGCAACACGGCCATCCCGAAAGCGAGCGATTTCCGCCAGCTGCACGATTGGCTTCGCGCGATAAAGGCCGCCGCCGCCGCTCCCATCGCCAGCACGATCGCCCCGTTTTGGCGTGTCAGTGTCGCGAGCGCGAGAAACAGCGCCGCCGTCACCAGCAATCCAGTCCGGATTCGAACCTGGGTCCAGCGCGAAGCCGCATGTGCGAGCAGGACATACCCGGCCACTGTCGCATCGGCGAACAGAACGTCCTTCCACACGATGCCCTGGTAGAGAACGAATTGCGGGACGGCGACGATCAGGACGGCGGCGCAAACGGCCAGCCATGAGCAGCGACGTTCCATCCAAAGAAGGGAAAGCAGACTTGCCGTCAGGACAGTGGCGTCGAATGCCATGAACAGGCCGGCGCCCGGCGAGATCGCATCGGCCACGCCGAGCATCCACGCCATGACCGGTGGGTGCCAGGCATTGTAGTGACCGAAGCGGCCATCGTGAAGTTGCGCGATCGAATCATAGGAAAGCTGGCCTGGCCAGTTGAAGATCACTGCACCGATGCAACCCGCGATCAGGATGACGGCGGTTGCAAGCCTGGCGGGTTGTCCATGAGGCGCAAACCAGCGGTCTGTGGTTCCTCCGATCACCAGTAAGCTCCTGCTCCGTGCCTTAAACGCCACCGTGCCACCTTCACGCTTGGTAGCTGCCGTTCGGGCCGGAATCCGATTCGCCTTGAAAATGCCGGGAAGGCCGGATTACTTCTGACGCTGAAGCGAATACAAGGTTTTGTTGGCCGTCCAGCCGCCGCTCGACAAGGCAGGCAGGCAAGCCGGCAGGCTGGGATACTCCGGATCCGGAATGATCGAAAAGCCCGTTTTCTTTGACGCCACTGGCAGGCGCGCCTCGCGTGTCTCCATACTCGGTTGGCTAACGGCGATACTCACGACCCTGATCGGCATTGTATTCATCGCCAGTCTGATCGTCGAACCCCATGCTGCGGGCCCAAGCCTCCACGGTCGCCTGAGCGCGATCAACGCCGCGGAACTCGTACGGCGGGCATTCGATCCAGCCATGGTGGGCGCTGCCGCGAAACTGGCCGGCGAAGCGCGCACCGAACGCGCCAAGCTCGTCCGCGCCTGGCGGGCGCAGCGGGCTTTGGTGGCGAAGCAGCATTCGACGCACACGGCCCTGCGACCTCTGGCCAATAAGCCGCTCACCGTCGGCTTTTACCTGAGCACGGACGAACTCGGTTACCCCGACCTCAAGCGGATCGTGTCGCAGTTGGACTGGTTCGTGCCGGCGTGGATGAATTTGCAAGGCCCGAACCTCACCCTTGCGCACAGCGTAGACCGGCGCGCCCTTGCGGCCATTGCTCACGCGAAGCCCAACGTTGCGATCCTGCCCCTCGTACAGAATGCGTCAAACGCCGTTTGGAACGGAGCGGGCATGGCGCAACTCCTCGCCGATCCAGCGCGCCGGGGAACTTTGATTCGCGGCGTGGTCGGTTACCTTGCCGCGAACAAATTTCAGGGAGTCGTCGTCGATTTCGAAAGTCTGCCCCAAAGCGCCTATGGCGATCTTGGGACCTTTCTGCAGGAATTGAAGGCGGCCTTTGCGCCTCACAACTGGCTTGTCGTGGTGGCCACACCATTCGATGACGACAACTGGCCCTATGCCACCTATGCCAATACGGCGGACTACACGCTGCTGATGGCCTATGACGAGCACGACGATACAGGGGATCCCGGCAGCATTGCAGGCCAGGCCTGGTTCGAGGAAAACCTCGACAAGCGCATGCAGGTCCTTCTGCCGAGTCGCACAATCATCGGCATCGGCAACTACGGCTATGACTGGTCCGAAGGCAAGGCGCAGGCACTCTCCTTCCAGGACGCCGTCGTGGCGGCGGGGGATTCGCAGGCGCGCATCGATTTCGATGACCAGACCAACAATCCGCATTTTTCCTATCTCGAGGACGACAACAGCAAGCACGAAGTGTGGTTTCTCGATGGCGTAACGGCTTACAACGAAATCCATGCTGCGGATTCCTACCAGCCTGCGGGCTATGCCTTGTGGAAGCTTGGCAGCGAAGATCCCTCCGCCTGGACCGTGCTTGGTCAACGCTACGGCAAACCCGCACCCGCAGGCCTTGGCACCATTCCGACAAGCCAGGATGTCGATTTCGAGGGCGAGGGTGAGATTCTCCAGGTCGTGGCACAGCCAACGCCCGGCACCCGCACTCTTGAGATCGACAAGGACACCGGCGATGTCGATGACGAGGTCTACACGAAACTGCCAACGCCCTTCGTCATCCGGCAAGGGGGGGCAGTCAAGAACAAACTCGCCATCACATTCGACGATGGGCCGGATCCGGAATGGACGCCCCAGATCCTCGATATTCTGAAGGCCAAGCACGTCAAGGCCACATTTTTTGTGATCGGCGAAAATGCCGAGGCCTATCCTGAACTCGTTCAGCGCATCGTCGCCGAGGGCCACGATGTCGGCAATCATACGTTTACCCACCCCAATCTCTCGGATACGCCGGCTGCCGCGGTGGCTTTGGAATTGAACGCGACGCAACGCCTGTTTCAGGCGCTGACCGGGCGCTCTCTGCGGCTGTTTCGCCCGCCCTATCTGGGCGATGCAGAACCCTCAGATGAAGCCGAACTGCGCCCCGTCGAACTGGCCCAAAGCCTCGGCTATGTGACCGTCGGAATGCATGCCGACCCGGTCGATTGGGAATTGCCCGGCCCGGCCCTCATGATGCAGCGCATCCTGACCGCAGTGCACGCCACAAACCCCGATCTTCGAGCGAATATTCTGCTGTTTCACGATGCCGGCGGCGACCGGTCGCAAACGGTTGCAGTGTTGCCGCAGGTCATCGACCGGTTGCGTGCTCAGGGATTCCAATTCGTCCCCGTGGCGGAACTGGCCGGCCTGAAAAGATCCCAGGCCATGCCTAAGCTTCCTGTCACGGCGACGCTGCTGATGGACCGCGCCGTCTTCCTCGCCCTCAGCTGGCTTGGCATCATCCTCTATTACTGTTTTCTCGCGGCCATTGGCCTTGGCGTCGCCAGGCTGTTTGTCTGGTGTGCGCTCGCATTGTGGAATCGCCCGCGGGAGAAGCGGCAGGATCTGCAACCCAAACCCACGTCCTTCCACGTCTCTGTCATCATTCCTGCCTTCAACGAAGAAAAGGTGATCGCCGCCACGATCGAGCGCATTCTCGCAAGCGATCACGCCAATCTCGAAGTCATCGTCGTCAATGACGGCTCCGCCGACGCGACAGGCGAGATCGTCGCCCGCGAGTTTGGCGCCGACCCCAGGGTTACGCTGATATCCGTTGCAAACGACGGCAAAGCCAACGCGCTCAACATGGGCCTTGCCCGGGCAAGAGGCGAAGTGGTCGTCGCCCTCGACGCCGACACGCAGTTCAACCAGGACACGATTTCGCGGCTGGCGCGCTGGTTCGACGACCCGGGTGTGGGCGCTGTCGCCGGCAATGCCAAGGTCGGCAATCGCATCAACACAATCACGCGCTGGCAGGCGCTCGAATACATCGTGTCGCAAAACCTGGAGCGCCGCGCGCTTGCAGCCCTCGACACACTGACCGTGGTGCCGGGCGCGGTGGGTGCATGGCGGCGAAGCGTGCTCATAAATCTGGGCGGATTTACCGCGGCCACGCTTGCCGAAGACCAGGATTTGACCATCGCCGTGCAGGTCGCGGGCTTCCGGGTTCTGTTTGACGCCAGCGCCATTGCCTGGACCGAAGCCCCTTCAACGGTTCGCGGCTTCGCAAAGCAGCGCTTTCGTTGGGCGTTCGGAACCCTGCAATGCCTTTGGAAGTATCGCCACATCACGTTCAATGTGCGCTATGGAGCACTCGGCCTTGTGGCACTGCCCCAGGCATGGATGTTCCAGATCCTGCTCACCGCGCTGGCGCCGGTTGCCGACCTGATGCTGCTTTGGCAGCTGCTGTTTCAGGGTGTCGCGTATCTGGAACATGGGGCGGAATTCAGCAACACCAGCCTCGTGACTGTCGGTATCTACTACGCGGTCTTCATGGTCGTCGACCTGCTTGCTGCGCTCGTGGGCTTCAGCATGGAAAGACGCGAGAGCTGGAGCCTGATCTGGTGGCTGATGCTGCAGCGATTCGGCTACCGGCAGCTGATGTACTACGTGCTTGTGCGCTCCATATCGACCGCAGTGCGGGGCCGCTTCGTAGGGTGGTCGAAGCTGGAACGGACCGGCACCGTCAAAATGAACTACACGCGCGGCGTGAAGGTTCACTGAGCCGCGCTCAGGTCATTTCGGCACGAGGAATACACCCTCGTCGTCCTGGTGATCGACGCGGTAGGACTCTGCCAACGCGCTTTGCAGACGCGGGGGAAATGGAAACGGCGACAGCGCGTCCAGCATGATCGTGTCGAAATGGCGCGCAGCGACAAGCCGCAACAGAGGCGCGATGTCGCGAGAGTGTGCAAGAAGTGCCTGGTTGAGGTTGAACACGTCGATCTCGGCCTTCTTGTCGGCCCAATAGCAATAAGCGAGCGATTCGCAGACGGCGTTGCCGGGTCTCGAATGCAGAAAGGCGATGTCGTCTCGCGCCTGCGTTGCATCGTCCTGCAGTGGCTGAGTCCAGAATGACGCGCTCTGCCAGCCATTGTCTTCCATCAGGAATGCCTGCAATGCCGGTGGCAACAGACACGCCATCGCGAGCGCCGGCCGCGCCATGTTCGCCCACATCGCGCGAACCGCGCCAAGCCTGCCGACCAGGACCCCCGCGCCCAGCGCGAGCGCAAGGTCGGCATCGAACATGGCATTGACATCGACGCCAGCCCCGCCGAAAAAAAATGTTCCCGCTGCCACGGCAATCGCAGCATAGATCACGCAGAAGCCGACCCAGGGATCGCGTCGCCGCGGAAACGCAAGCAAGACGGCGACGACAATCGCCGGGCCCGCGAATTTCGCCCACGCCACAAGATTGTCGCGCAGCAGAAACACCTCATAAGCGCGCGCCGAATTCAGCTGCTGCAGAAGGTCGAAGCCGAACGCAAGACGGAACGTGGCGAGCGCAACCAGCGCAAAAAATAACCCCGCGAGAGCGAATACCCATCCGTTGCGCCGGTCCTGCCACAAAAGCCACGCGCCAACGGCAAGCGGAAGCGGGAAGAGATCGTGCTTTACCAAGCCGGCGAGCACGAAGAGAAGCGCGCTTGCAGACACGTCCGTCTTGGATCTCGCGCGGCGCAGGATGAGGAGCAAAGCCGCCATATCGAGTGCATGTCCGAGAAGCTGTGGATCGTCCATGCCCACATAGTCGGAGCCCAGCAGCAGCAGGACGGCGAACGTGAGCGCCGCAAGAATGGCGCCCGCCCAGTCGCCATCCATCCGACGGACCGCGGCCACGATCGCAACGCAGACCGCGAGAAACGCTGCCAGCGAAATGACGCGGCCGGCGATGATATTGTCGCCCGTCAGCGCTCCCAGCGCACCGACAATGTAAAACGACAGGGGCGGGTAGTTGTTGAACAAAAGCCCGTGTGCATCTGGATAGAGCGGATGCCCGGAGACCGCCGCAGCGGCATGGTAGGCGTTCCAGCCTTCGTCAGGATCGAGCGAGACGTGCAGCGGCAAAATCAGCGCCACCCGACCTATACAAGCGGCACAGACGATTGCGGCCAGCGTCAGGAGCGCAACCAGACTCCAGCGCGAGGCCTGCCCGACCGCGATCATACCCGTCGGTCCGCGCGGCGAGCTCACCGGCCTGCGCAGCCGTTTCCCGGCCGGATGCGGTAGAGCGAAAAGAACGAGCCTGGGTGCAGCAGCGCCAGCATGGCAGGCACCGGACTTCGATGGCCCGCGAGATGGACCACGACGGCAATGTCGAAATGACACTGGAAGCGCATGAGATAGGGAAACACATCACGGATATCGGTGTCGCCATCGATATCGCCGGCAGCCAGGTCGTCGAGCTCGGAAATATCGGGCGGCGAACCCTGCTGCGCGGTATGCGCCGCGATCGGCACGACCTGCGGCTGAAGCTGAATGACATGTTGGCCCTTGGTCGCGAACAGAAGCGGCGTGAAGGCGGCACGGTCGATGATGCTGTATTCGGCCATATGCCAGTAGGGCTGGTCAGCCGCGAGCCCGATCGAATCGCCGTCGAGCACGGTCAGAACCTTCGAGCCCATGGGAATGTCCGCCGACGCAGCCCGAAACTCCACAAATCGCCGGTCATAGTAGATCCAGTTGCCGGCGAGCGTGGCCGATTGGTAGGAGACGAGAAGGGCCGCGACGCATGCAAGTGCGGCTGTCGTGCGCCACGCGAAACGAAAGTCGGCGGCCGCGAAAGTAAGCGCGCCCAGAACGGCCGGAAGCCTGAGATCGACGCCCCATCCCCCCATCGCCCATTCGGGGGCGAAAATGCACGCGATGAGGAGAACGATCAAAGGCCATTTCAGACGGCGATCCAGGACGATCCGCTTGCGCCATAGTCCCGCGCCGAGAAGAACAACCACGAAGGCAAGGACCTCATAGGCCGGCCGATCGAAGGTGAATTGGAGAGCCGCGCTCAGACGATCGTCGATCGTGTCCAGGAGATTGAAGGTGACGGCGCCTCCGGCTCCATGGGGCCGCAGGAGAAAGGCGGCGACCGCAGGTGTGGCAACGGCCACGATCGGCACTGTGCGAGATGCAAGCGCCGACAGGGACAATGGCAGCGGCAGTGCAGAGAATTCGAGACAGCCGAGCAGGAGCAGGAGGAGCGCCGCCGCAAAGACGTGCGCGAAGTAGATGAGAAGGATTGCCGCGGCGTAGGCCGCAAGATGCCACGGCGAGCGCCTTCGCGTGTCGGCGATCCAGGCCGCGAAGACCAGAAATGCAAGCCCGGTCGCGAAGCAGAAATTGAAGAAGCCCCACATGAAATTCGCGTTGTAAGCAAAGAGGCCGCCAAAAACCGGAGCGAGTCCCATCCGTCCGTAGAGCGCCTTATGAACAGCACCCGCACCCAGCACCCACATGAGGACGACGAGACTGAGAAAAATTTTCGTCGCCGTGGCAAGCGTGACAATTCGCGCCAGCAACGGCACGAGCACTTCGGAGGCAAGGTTCGGAACCGCGGCCCAGTGGACGTGATAAAACTGGGCGAGCAACCCCGACTTCCCGCCTTCCGCTATGAGGTAGAATGTCGCCAGATGGGCCGGATAATCGGGCATGGCCGGCATATCGACCAGCCAGATGGGGATAGTCAAAACAATGGCGCAGGCGCATAGCAGCCACCTTGGCCACAGGCCAACCCAGGCTGAATCCCGCCCGCTCGATACCCCATAGCTTGTGTCCATTGCCGGGTGGGCCTGCCCTTGCTGCTTCGGAATGGTTCGCTGCGCGGCTGGTTTGTAACCGATTCGTGACCGGATCGTGGCCTGGACGGCTGGTCGGGCGGCTTGCGTCTCCCCGGCTGGGAACCCCTTCGGAAGGCTTCGCCAGCCGGAGCTTTTCGGCTATAGCCGGGGTTGAACAATCTGCGAGCGATGCTGCGGCCCCGACTGGCCCAAACGCTTGCATCCGAAGACCACGGAAACGGTGATACCCATGGTGCGCGTAATTTTGGCTCAGCCGCGAGGCTTTTGCGCCGGCGTCGTCCGGGCCATCGACATTGTGGAGCACGCGCTCGAGAAATACGGCCAGCCCGTCTATGTGCGGCACGAGATTGTCCACAATCGCCATGTCGTCGAGGCGTTGAAGGCAAAGGGCGCCCGATTCGTCGAGGAACTGGATGAAATCCCCGATGGCGCGGTCACGGTCTTCAGCGCCCATGGCGTTCCGCAGGCCATCGTTCAGGAAGCGGGGCGGCGCGCGCTGCCGGTTCTCGACGCCACATGCCCCCTCGTCTCCAAGGTCCATGCTCAGGGCAAGCGCTACGTGGCAAAGGGCCGTACACTGGTTCTGATCGGCCATGCCGGTCATCCCGAGGTGGAAGGGACCATGGGCCAGGTTGGTGCGCCGGTGCATCTGGTATCGTCAGAGGCCGATGTCGAAGCGCTCGATCTTGCGGATGACTTGCCGATTGCCTATGTGACCCAAACGACGCTGAGCATTGACGACACCCGCAATGTCATCGCGGCCCTGAAGCGGCGCTTTCGCAATATATTGGGACCGGATACATCCGACATCTGCTACGCAACACAGAATCGCCAGTCTGCGGTGCGGGAATTGTGCAAAGTGGCGGAAGTCGTTCTGGTGGTCGGTGCCAAGAACAGTTCCAACTCCAATCGCCTGCGGGAAATCGGCTTGGAGGAAGGTGTGCCGAGCTATCTCATCGCCGATGGCAGCGAACTTGATCCGGCATGGGTCTCCGGCAAGGAGACCATCGGCCTGACCGCCGGCGCGTCCGCCCCCGAAGAGCTGGTCCGCAACGTCATCGACGCGCTGCGACGGCTGGGTGATGTGGAGGTCTCCGACATGAATGGTGTCGAAGAGAAAATTGAATTCCGCCTCCCGGCGGAGTTGCGAAATCGCAAACGTCGCCCTCTCGAAGTGGAGTGAATGGTGGGTATTCCCCTGAATCAGGCCGCCCGCGTCGGCTCGTATGTGATGAAACAGCATCTCAAGGGTCGCAAGCGCTATCCGCTTGTGCTCATGCTGGAGCCTCTGTTCCGCTGCAATCTTGCCTGTGCCGGCTGTGGCAAGATCGATTACCCCGACGAAATCCTCAACCAGCGCCTGAGCTTCGACGAGTGCATGGAAGCCATCGACGAATGTGGCGCGCCGGTCGTTTCCATTGCCGGCGGCGAGCCATTGTTGCATCGCGAAATGCCGCAGATCGTACGCGGATTTCTCAAGCGAAAGAAATTCGTCATCCTCTGCACCAACGCGCTTCTGCTCGCCAAGAAGATCGACGATTACGAACCGCATCCCGATTTCAACTGGTCGATCCATCTCGATGGCGACAAGGCGATGCACGACAAGTCGGTCTGCCTCTCGGGCACTTACGAGAAGGCGGTCGATGCGATCAAACTCGCCAAATCGAAGGGATTCCGTGTCACCATCAACTGCACGCTGTTCAGCGACGCGGATCCCGAGCGGGTTGCGGCATTCTTCGACGAAATGAAGGCGGTCGGGCTCGACGGCATCACGGTTTCGCCAGGTTACGCCTATGAGCGGGCGCCGGACCAGGAGCATTTCCTGAGCCGCGAGCGAACTAAGAACATCTTCCGCGGCATTCTTTCGCGCGGTGATGGCGGCAAAAAATGGCCATTCAGCCAGTCTGCGATGTTCCTCGATTTCCTCGCTGGCAATCAGACTTACCATTGCACGCCCTGGGGCAATCCCACGCGCACGGTGTTCGGCTGGCAGAAGCCCTGCTATCTGCTCGGGGAAGGTTATGCCGCAACCTACAAGGAATTGATGGAAGGCACCGACTGGGATGCCTATGGCGTTGGCAACTACGAAAAATGCGCCAACTGCATGGTGCATTGCGGCTTCGAGGCAACAGCGGTCATCGACAGCGTGAAGCGGCCGCTCGCGGCATTCGGCGTCATGATGAAGGGCGTCCGCACGGAAGGCCCGATGGCGCCCGATATCCCGCTCGACAAACAGCGGCCCGCAGACTTCGTCTTTTCAGCTCATGTCGACCGCAAGCTGGCCGAGATTCGCAGCAGCAAGACTCGCGTGGAAAACATCGCGGCAGCGGAATAGAACGGCAAACGCCCGTTCTGCTTCGAAGGCCGTGCGGATCAGCGCGGGAATTTGCTGCGGTCTGGCGACGACAGACTGCAGGACCGCCTTCAGATCAGGACGGCCATCGGAACCAAGCGCAAGGCACGCGGCCGGCGCAAGATTTCGCTTCGCCCCATCAGATACGACACGCAGCGCCGCGAAGGGAAGGTTCCGTGCCCTGGCGGCTCTGACCGTAGACCCCGATTCCATGTCGACGGCTGAGGCCCCCGTCGCTGTGTAAAGTCTTTCTTTTGCAACCCTGTCGGCGATGATCGCATCGCTCCCGGCAATGGGCGCAACAACAGATCCGGGAAGGCGGCGCGCGATCTCGCGCGTCCAGGCGCGATCGGCTTCGAAAGATTTTCCGCCGTAGCAAATCGCAGATGCGACAACAATATCGCCGACTTTGAGCGCGGGGGACAGGGCGCCACAGATTCCAACGCTCAGCATGCCCCGAATACCTTGCGGCAATGGGCCGGCAAGTCGCCGTTCCAGGGATGCGATGTCGCCCGCGCTGACAATGGTGACGATATCCGGTCCGGCGACAAGACGGGCTTCGCGCGCCAGACCGGTAACGGCGACGATTGTCAAAGGCCGTAAGCCACATGCGCGGAATTCCCGGCGCGCAAATTGCGATATCGCGCCGCGGCCCAAAGTGGAAAAAACTTCGAATAGCCGTGATAGCGCAGATAGAAAACGCGCGGAAAGCCGCCGCCTGTATATCCAGACTCGGGCCAAAGCCCATCCGCGCCCTGCGTTTCCTGCAAATAGGCAATGCCGCGCACAACGGCCGGATGCGCCACTTCTCCGGCGGCCATAAGTCCCAATAGCGCCCACGCCGTTTGCGACGGGGCCGAGGGTGCACGCTCGTATCCGCGATAGTCGAGCTTGTAGCTGTCGCAATCTTCGCCCCAGCCACCGTCGCTGTTCTGGATTTCAGTCAGCCACGCAACCGCGCGACGGATCATCGGCGAGCCTGTCTCAACCCCGGCTGCATTCAATCCCGCCAGCGCGGACCACGTGCCGTAAACATAATTGACACCCCAGCGGCCAAACCAGCTGCCATCCTTTTCCTGGACACGCTCCATATAATCGAGCGCGGCCTGCAGCCCGGCATGTTCGCGGGGGGCTCCCAGTTGGGCCAGCATCCCTATGCAACGGGCTGTCACGTCGGCGGTTGGCGGATCCAGCAGGGCACCGTGATCGGCAAAGGGGATGTTGTTCAAATAGTAGTAGGTGTTGTCGGCATCGAACGCGCCCCAGCCGCCATTGCGGCTTTGCAGCCCTTCGACCCACTCGCGCCCGCGCGCAATGGACTCGGCGTAAGTCTGACCAGGCGCCAACCGCGTCTGAGCGCGATCCAGGGCCATCACCACCACTGCCGTGTCATCAAGGTCGGGATAGTACGCATTGTTGTACTGGAAAGCCCATCCGCCCGGACGAACGTCGGGGCGCTCTTCGGCCCAATCGCCTTTCACATCGAGCTCTTGTCGCGTGCGCAACCATTCACACGCTCTCGCAACGCGCGCATCCGCATCTTCGTCGCGGGCATCCATGAGCGCATGGACGGCCAGTGCAGTATCCCAGATCGGCGAGACGCAGGGTTGGCAATAGGCTTCCGTATTGCGATCGACAAGCAGCAGGTCGATGGACCGCCGCGCGATGGCGCGATCCGGATGATCTGCAGGATAGCCGAGTGCATCAAACATCATCACGCTATTGGCCATGGCCGGATAAATGGCGCCCAAACCGTCTTCACCATTCAGCCGTTCCGTGACCCATGCAAGACATCGATCGATGGCCCGCCGCCGCAATGCCTGCGGCCAACGCGAATCCATCGTCTTCAGCAGGCGATCGAGCATATGAAAGAATGCAGCCCAAGCGCGGCTCTGGTGAGGCGCTCGTTGCGGTATGTTGTGCGAATCGGGCGAGAACAGCTCGCCAATTCTCACGCCGCGGGGGTTGCGCGCCAGAGGACGAAGGGCTGCCAGCACCAAAAGGGGCACGATCACGGTGCGGGCCCAGTAGGACATCTTCGAGAGATGAATTGGAAACCAGCGCGGCAGCAGGATAAGTTCGACCGGCACCGTGGGCACCTTGCGCCATGACGTCTCGCCAAAAAGCGCCAGAAGGATGCGCGTGAAAACATTGGCGCGATCCGCACCCCCTCGCGTCATTATCTCCTGACGTGCCCGTGTCATGTGTGGTGCATCGGGTGAATCGCCGATCATCTTGAGCGCAAAATACGCCTTGACCGTTGCGCTGATGTCGAAAACGCCGCCGTGAAAGAGCGGCCATCCGCCATGATCGGCCTGAATGCGCCGAAGGTAATTGCCGATTTTGCGCTCGAGTTCGATGTTGGGTGGTTCGCCAAGATAGTGCACCAGCAACACATATTCCGCCGGTATCGTGGCGTCGGCCTCAAGTTCGAAGACAAAATGACCGTCGTCGCGCTGTTGGTCGAGCAACGCCTCCGTCGCGCGGGAGATCGATTCATCGAGTCCGGGATCGCTTCGCGGAAAAGCGCATGTGCGGGCCAGCCCATCCGGCCGCATATCCAGCTTTGAACTCGCTAGTGACATTCCGGCAGTCCCATCGCGCATGCGGCGCCCCCGAACGCCCCGCGCCGAGAATTACCGCTACCAACTGTGGGGCGACGATTCAATTCACAAGCCTCGCAGCCTTCTGACCCGAACGAATGGCACCCTCAATGGTCGCGGGAAGCCCGGTTGCTGTCCAGTCACCGGCAAGAATGAGGTTGGGCCATTGCGTGGCTGCCTCGGGACGAAGCGCGTTCTGCTCCGGCGTGGCCCGAAATGTCGCCCGCTTCTCCTTGACCACCTGCCAGGCCGGCAACGGGCCCGAAAGGCCATAGGCCTTTGTTACATCGCGCCACAGGATTTCCGCTATTTCTGCGCGATCACGCTCCACGATTGCATCCGCTGCGCTGACCGTGACAGAAACCCGGTCCGGAAAGGCGAACAGCCATTCCGCCGTACCGCCGATGACACCCAGCATCGGCGGCGCATCCGCACCCACACGCACGAGATAGTGTGCGTTGACGATAGCCGAAGTTTCGGTTGGAACGCTGACGCCTGGCACAAGCGTGCCGGCGATCCACTGCGGGACCGCAAGGATGACGCGGTCATTGGCCGAAACTGGAACTGTCTCATCTCCCAGATCCAGGGAGAGGACAGAGTGTTCATCGAATCCGATTGTGCGCACGCGCTCACCCAGGCGAATTCGAACCTTGTTCCGAGTGAGGAAGGCCGTGGCAGGCTCAACAAACGCAGCTGCAAGATTGGGCGTGGCGATGCAAGGACGGTAAAATCGACCACCCTTCGCGAGCGTCTCGCGAAGGACATTGCCGGCGAGTACTGCCGATGCCTGTTCCGGTTCGGTGTTGAGCGCAGCGAGCAGAAGCGGCCGCATGAGCCTGTCCCACAACGCGCCGCGGCATTCCGTAACACTATCGATCCGGCGCATGGGGCTGGGCCTCAGCAGCCGCAGAAGGCTCAAATAGTCAGCCACACGAGTCCCGGGTACGCGCCGATTCTCATGGAATATCCACCACGGAATCGCTCCCTCGCCCGGTGCAAGCGTCCATCGCACACCGCTGGGAAGTTCAACGAACGCGAACCGCGCCTCCTCCGGCCCTGCAAGGCGATCCTCTGCGCCGAGCGCGCGCAAATACGCGAACGTCGCGCCATTGCCGCTCAGCACAAGATGATTGCCATTGTCGATGACCATTCCGAGCTGGGGATCGAAATAGGACCGGCATCTGCCGCCCGCCTGCGGCGCGGCCTCGAAGAGTTCGATATCCACGCCGCGTCCGACCAGCGCTACAGCAGCGGCAAGGCCGGCAAGACCGGCGCCCACGACAAAAACCTTGCGTCTGGTCATGCGGCGATGCCATGCCTCAGGAACAGCCACAACAGGCGGGGCTTTGCGAGGCTCACGCGTTCGCGCGGTGGCGCCCAGCCCCGGTTTTCCATGCCGGTCAGGATCGCCGCGTAAACCACGCTCATCAGCCGCGGAGGCCGCAAGTCGCCGCGCGGTCGCGACAGAAGGATCAAATCGGCGTCGCGATAGTGTGCATGCGCCAGTCGCGCGACACCGCGACAAACCTGATCGATCGCCGGGCTTGCAATCATCGCGCGCGGATCGCCCGGCGCGATAGAGGCTTCCGAAAGCAATTCACGGGGAAGATACAGACGACCGAGATCGGCATCTTCATCGAGATCGCGCAGGATGTTCGTCAGCTGCAAGGCGCGGCCCAGATGATGTGCAAGACGAAAGCCCGGCTCCTCGTCCATGCCGAACACCTTGATCGAAAGACGCCCGACGGCACTCGCCACTCGCTCGCAATACAGATCGAGAGTCGCAAGATCGGGCGCCCGGATATCTTCGCGGATATCCATTGCCATGCCATCGATGACGGCCAGAAAATCCTCCTTGCGGAGCCCGTAGCGTGTAACGGAGTCGTGCAGAAAGCCGGCAAGCGGCGTGGGCCGGCTGCAATAAAGATCTTCGATGGCGATCCGCCACGCGTCGAGCGCAGCGCTACGCGTCGGCCGGGCGCCGGCCGCATCGTCTGCGATATCATCGACCGCACGACAGAACCCGTAAATCGCAAACATCGCTTCGCGCGCGGTGCGCGGCATCAGGCGCATTGCGGCGTAGAACGAACTGCCCCGGGCTTTCTGCCGTGCGGATGAAGACGGGTCGGTGGTCATGGGCGAACGATGGACGTCGAAGGGGACTCCGTCCCGGGGCGTGAGCGCCTTGTGACAAGGTATCGAGCCGCTGCGGCCAGAGACAGCCGGAGCGCGTCGAATTTCTGGTGGTGGACGCGCTCACACAGCGGATCGCGTACGGTCAGATTTCGGGACAGATCCTCGGCCAGGCGCTGAATGACGCTCACTTCAAGTCCGAGCCTTGTATCCGCAATCCCGCCTGCAAAAGGCCTCGACACCGTGAGCATCCGGCATGTGCGCGCTGCCAGCGCCGCAATGACCTGTTTCAAAGCGGGCGATGATTGTTCACCGCCCAGCGTGGCGATGTCTGCGCCCGCTGCCTCAAGCATATCGAGCGGCAGATACACCCTGTTGAGGGCCTGGAAATCCTTTCCGCAATCCTGAAGGTGATTGATGATCTGCAGGGCGGCACAAAGCGCGTCGGATAGTGGCCAAAGTGTGCGGGATTCTCCGTGGACATCGAGCACAAAACGGCCCACGGGCATCGCCGAATAGCGGCAATAGTCCATGAGTTCATCAAAGGAATGATAGCGAAGCTTTGTCACATCCCGGCGAAACGCTTCCAGGAGATCGAGGGCATGGTCGCGGGACAGATCGTTTCGTGCCAGCTCCGACTGCAATGCCGATGCGACCTCGGAGCGACGACTTGCGCCCGTCAGCGCCTGCTCCATGTCATCGAGCAGGCGAAGTTTTTTTTCAGGCGCGGCATGAGGATGGTCGGCCACATCGTCGGCCGCGCGCGCGAAACGGTAGAAGGCAAGAATTGCGGCCCGGTGGCGCTTCCGGATGAGGAAAGAGGCAACGGGAAAATTCTCGTCGGTGTGTCCTTTCCCGGACGACAGGGAATCGTGGGCAGACATGACGCTACGCCATGGCCTGTGCGCGGCCTTTCCACATGCCGCCGCGGCCGCGCCAATATTGAATGGCCGAATCTACTGTGAATGCTGCATAGAGCGCACCGATGAGCGGAAGCGCAAATCCCCACAACGGCGAACGCCGGTAGAAATGCAGCATGGGCTGAAACGCAACTGCCATCAGCACCCAGGCGATGACCCCTTCGAAACGCGGTGTTCCTGTCGTGAACAGGGCAAGAAGCGGCGGTGCGGCATAGACCATCAGCATGCCGAGCACCGTGCCACAGAGAAGCGCCGGAGAATAGCCAAGCTGGGCGAAGGCCGAACGCGCCACCATCCGCGCGATATCCACAAACCCGCCATAAGGCCGGATGCTCGTCGCCCGGTTCGTGAGGCCAAGCCAGATTGGCCCCTGCCGCTTCAGCGCGCGGGCGAGCGCGCAATCGTCGATGATTGCTCCCGCAATGCTGCCAAATCCACCCGCCGCCAACAGCGCCTCGCGGCGTGCAAGCATGCAGCCACCCGCAGCAGCTGCGGTGGACCGGTCCGGATCGTTCACCCAGGCGAACGGGAAAAGCATGTCGAAAAAGAACACGAAGGCCGGGATGAGGAGCTTTTCTGCAAAACTCTCGCAATGAAGTTTTGCCATCGATGAGACAAGGACGAGACGGCCCGCTTCCGCGCGGGCGACGAGGCGCCGCAAATTGTCCGGTGCATGGGCGATGTCGGCGTCTGTCAGAAGAAGATAGTCGGGCGCATCTTGTGAACAGACATGTGCCAGCCCCTCCTGCATGGCCCACACCTTGCCGGCCCAGCCGTTGGGCCGTGCCCTGGCCTCGATACACTCGAAGCTTGTGCCTTTGCCTGCGCGGGCTGCAGCATCGCGTGCGATTCCGGCCGTTTCGTCCGTGCTCTGATCGTCGACCAGGACGATGCGAAATGGGCCGCGATAGTCCTGTGCAAACAGGGATTCGAGCGATCGCGCGATGACTTCTCTTTCGTCGCGCGCCGGCACAATTGCGATAACGGACGGAAAGGATTCCTGTGCAGCAGTTCCGCCATCACCCTTTTCGTCCCGTTCCCGCGCGCACCAAAACAGGCCCCGCCCGAGCAAAAGGAATACCCAGATTGCAACCGGTACAAGGGCAACAAAGGTCATTGCAAATAGCCAGCGTCCCGATACCAGCCTATCGCATCGGCCAGCGCCTCACGATATGGCCGCGCGCGATACCCGAGTTCTGTCTCTGCCCGTGTGGACGAGAAGAACATGTGATGGCCCGCCATCCGGAGTGCATCGCGTGTCAGAAGCGGTTCTTTGCCGGTCACCCGAGCCAGCCCTTCTGCGATGAGTGCCAGCGGAAAAAGGGGGGCGCGGGGCAACCGAATTTTTGGCGCACTTTTTCCCGAAAGAGTGGCGATCACTCCGAGCATGTCGCGCAGGCCCACATTCTGTCCACCCAGAATGTAAGACGTTCCGATTCGGCCTTTTTCGAACGCCAGAAGATGGCCAGTGGCCACGTCATCGACATGGGCGAGATTGAGACCCGTGTCGACAAAGGCGGGCATGCGTCCGCTCGCGGCTTCGACAATGACGCGCCCCGTGGGCGTAGGTTTGGCATCACGGGGGCCGATAGGGGTCGACGGATTCACGATGATGGCGGGCAGGCCGCGCTCCGCGATCATCGCCTCCACCACGCGCTCGGCTGCCACTTTGCTGCGTTTGTAAGCCCCGATGGCTTGCGCTTCCGAGAGTCTGTTCGTTTCGTCGGACGGCGCATCGCGCGTCCCAGGCTTCAACGTGGCGACGCTGCTTGTGTAGACGATCCGTTCGACGCCGCCGGCAGCTGCGGCTTCCATCACCATGCGTGTGCCCACAAGGTTGTTGCGCACGATCTCTCCGGGGTCGCGAGCCCACAATCGATAGTCGGCGGCGACATGAAACAGATAGCGCACCCCTCGCATCGCAAGGCGCATCGATACGGGATCGCGCATGTCGCCTTCCACGACTTCACAGTCGAGCCCTTGCAGATTGCCGCGATTGCTTTCCTTTCGAACAAGCGCGCGAACGGCAAAACCGCGATCGTGCAACAGCCTTGCCACGGCCGAGCCGACAAAGCCGGAAACCCCTGTGACAAGGACCGGATCGCCGTTAGACATGGTTGCGATCGTCTCCGAGCGCGGGAATTGCGTTCCCGCTCAGGGCGTTCCCCCCTTCCGCGAGCTGCCACGCCAGAAGCAGCGGCACGCCCAGGACGATATCGCGCGCGCGGCGCAACAGCGAAACGGCAAGGGCCATCGGTGGAGCGACACCGAAGAGCGGACCGAGCAGCGCATAGGCAGCCTCCTGTACGCCGATCGCATTGGGAACAAGAAACGCCGCACTGCGAATCGCCGCAAGCAGGGCTTCCACGGCAAAGATGGCGACAAACCCCGCATGTCCGCCCATGAGCCGTATGGCAAGCCACGACCACAGGGCCGTGCCCATCCAGCTCAAGGCGTGAAGCGAAAAAGACGACAGGAGGCGCAAGGGCGCGGCGTAGATTTCGGCCAGAGCCATGCGCACGGCGGAGGCGTGGGCCGCGGCGCGCGGCAGCACGCGCGCGGCAATTCGCCCGACCAGCCCGAGCCGGCCGCGCTGCACGACAAGAAACAGTGCGGCACCAACCGACGCAGCCAGAAGGCTGACGCTCGTGACTTTCACCAGTGTTGCGCTCGCATGCGATGCAGGCACGCGCGTCGTGAGAATCACCAGACCCATGGCGACGAATACGATCTGCGCCAGAAGCTCCATGGTGATGTCTGCAACCGTGGACGCAAACGCGTTGGCGCCGTCCACGCCACGCAACATCACGGCGCGGGCACCGACCACAATGGCTGCAACCTGCGAGAACGGCAGCAATTCGCCGGCCGAGTCGCGCACGGCCCGCCCCCAGACGAACGTCCACACGTCGGACAGAGTCTGTCCGGGCACCAGCGCAAACCAGGCGCTTCCCAGCACCACGAACAGTCCCAGGCCACTCAGGCAGAGAAAACCGAAGCCGCCCCACCCCGCCATCGCGAGCGCAGACAATATGGCAGCGAGGCCCACATGAACGAGGAAGTAGCCCGCGAGCACCAGTCCCGCGAACGCCGCGATGGCGACTGCGATGCGCATGATCGAAGAACCCGCGATCAGGCGGCCTGGGCCCGGCGCTCCCGGAGGAACTGGAAAAACTCGACCCCTTCGCGCAGACGCCGCTTCATCATGGTTGGACTGCGAACCATCTCGTTCACGATGGAGCCGATCTTGTTCCAGCGAAAATAGAATCGCCGGTAGAACGCCTCGAGCGAATCGTGAATCTGCTTGTGGCTGAGATGCGGATAGTGCAGCGGCGCAATCTGGATGCCGCGCTCGTCGACCAGTTCGGCATTCGCGGCATCGAGCCAGCCATTTTCGACCGCCTGCTTGAAGAGAAACGTGCCTGGATACGGCGCGGCGAGCGAAACCTGAATCGTGTGGGGGTTGATGCGGTTGGCGAAGCGCACCGTTTCCTCGATCGTGTCCAGTGTTTCGCCGGGCAGGCCCAGGATGAACGTACCGTGGATCATGATCCCAAGTTCGTGACAGTCCTTCGTAAAGCGCTCCGCCACCTCGATCCGCATGCCCTTCTTGATGTTGTACAGAATCTGCTGGTTTCCCGATTCGTAGCCCACCAGCAAGAGCCGCAATCCATTGTCGCGCAGGACCTTGAGCGACTCGCGGGGAACGTTGGCTTTGGCATTGCACGACCATTCCACGCCCAGCTTGCCAAGTTCCCTGGCGATTGCCTCGGCGCGGGGCAGATTGTCCGTGAAGGTGTCGTCGTCGAAAAAGAACTCCTTGACCTGGGGAAAGGCCTTTTTTGCCCAGGCGATTTCCTCGATCACATGGCCGACGCTGCGCGTACGATAGCGATGGCCGCCGACCGTTTGCGGCCACAGGCAGAAGGTGCAGCGCGATTTGCATCCGCGTCCCGTGTAGATCGAGATGTAGGGGTGCTTGAGATAGCCGATGAAATATTTGTCGATATCGAGATCGCGCTGATAGACCGGCGTCACGAAGGGAAGCGAATCCATGTCTTCAAGGACGGCCCGTTCCTCGTTGTGCACGATCGCGCCGCTGCCGTTGCGATAGCTGAGCCCGCGAATCGAACTCCACGGCGCATCTTTCGCGACGTCGAGAATCGTGAAATCGAATTCGTTGCGCGCGACAAAGTCGATCGACGGCGCGTGAACAAGGCAGCCCTCGGGATCGACCGCGGCTTTGGCGCCGATGAAGCCCGCCTTGAGCTGAGGGTTCACGCTCTTCAGCGCTGCGACCGTTTTTTGATCGGACTGAAACGAAGGCGTCGATGTGTGCAGGACGACGAGGTCGAAATCCTTGGCGCGCGGCAGAATATCGGCAAGCGAGATGCCGTGCGGCGGTGCATCGATCAGCTTGCTGCCCTCGACCAGCGCCGCCGGCTGGGCGAGCCAGGTCGGATACCAGAACGAGCGGATTTCGCGCTTGGCCTGGTAGCGCGAACCGGCGCCCCCGTCGAAGCCGTCAAATGAAGGACCTTGCAGGAAGAGCGTCCTGAGCATGCCAATATCCTAGAGTTGCGCCAAAGCTCCGTCGGCGCGGGCCAGATAGCGCGTCCCGCGCCAATCGACCGTCCTGCCGAAGAATGAAGCGGCGAAAACGCCGAACGATAATACATCGCGCAGCGGCAACAGCCAAAGGCGTTCGGCACGCGGCCCGACGGGGCGGCCGCTGCACACGACCAGAAGGGTCCGCGACAAAAGGGCGGCCGCTATGCCCCCAAGTGACACGGGGCTGAAATCGAGGAACCACGCCGCGAGAAGCGCCAACGGCAGGGGAAAGGTGACCAGCGTGCCGCCATAGCCCGCTCCGGCCAGCGTCAGCGTGGTTTTGGCCCAGCGCAATTCCTGGCGAAAGAGGGCGGCCAGGCTCGTCTGGCCGCAGACATGCTCGACGGTCAGTGCGGGGATCGCCAGGCGATAGCCCATTTCCCGGATCGCACGGCCGAGTTCGAAATCGTCGGCGAGTACATTCGCCACGGCTTCGAAACCGCCGATTTCCGTCAGCGTCTGTCGTCTCATTGCGATCGTCGAACCGAAACAGGGTTCGGTCAGCCCAAAGGCGATCCCGATCCGGGCGTTCGGAAGAAATTGATAGTCGATTCCCATGGCTGCCAGCGTCGACCACATGTTCCCCAGAGGGTAGCCGGAATAGAGGCAGCTCACCGCCCCGACATCGGGCTCGTCCAATGCCAGGGCGATCTTGCGCACATAGTCCGTCTCGACCCGGATGTCGCTATCGCTTAACACCAGAAGATCGTGCCGCGCGCGACCTATCATATTGATCAGATTGGCAATTTTCGGATTCGAGCCTCCGAGCTTGGAGTCGACCACCACGTCGATATCCGCTGCCGGAAACTCGCGTTTGAGCCTGGAGACCACCTGCAATGCCGGGTCGGCATAGCTGCGGACCCCAAATACCACCTGGATCGGCCACTGATAGTCCTGCCTGAGGAAGCTGCGCAGATTGTCCTCGAGGCCGGGCTCGGCCAGATGCAGGGGCTTGAGCAAGGTTGCCGGCCCCTGGCCGCCGGAATCCGAGTCGGAGCGGCCTCCCGATGGCTGCGGTCGCACGAATCCGGCCGCCAAAAGCGTAAAACCCGTCCCGCCGATCGCCAGGACAAGGCAGAACCATCCGATGAATTGGCCGAACGCCAGCATCGCGCTCCCTTATGCCTCTGTCGGCAGCCCTGCCTACCAGATCGATCCCACCAGGCAAACGACTAGCCGCTGAAGGGGCCTCGTCCGACACATGTGGATGATGGACGGGGAAACAAGGGTCCTAAGGACCGGGAACGCATGTGCCAACAAAAGGCCTCTTTCGTGACCCCTTGTGAGGCGCTGGACCGCAGCTTCGGCGCGGTTCGGACGTTCACCAGATGATTTCGACAGAGGAGAATTCATGGACATGCGCCGAGTCCTGCATGCGAAGCTTCTTGCGAGCGTGGTCGCCGCCGGATGGGCCCTGGGGCTCACGCTGGCTGCGCCCGCCCAGGCACAGACCGACCAATACGATGACGGCGACCAGGGATCGGCCGTCAGCTTCGACGCCTTTCACGATCAATTGGCACCCTATGGAAACTGGCTCTACAGCGACCGCTGGGGGGTCGTCTGGCAGCCTGGCGAGGTGAGCGACGATTTCCGGCCGTACTACTCCGGAGGCCATTGGACGTACACGGACGATTACGGCTGGTACTGGCAGTCCGATGAGCCCTGGGGCGATATTGCGATGCACTACGGCCGCTGGGTCAACGATCCCGATGACGGCTGGCTCTGGCTTCCGGGCTATGTCTGGAGCCCGGGCTGGGTCGTGTGGAGAAGCAACGCGCAGTATATCGGCTGGATGCCGATGCCGCCCGACGAGGCGTTTCTGGGCGGCGCCGGCGATTTCTCGACCGGGAGCATCTCGTTCCGCTTCGGCCTCGGCGAAGTCGGCGGATTTTATGGCTATTCGCGCTGGTACGGCGCTGCATACGATGAAAATCGTTTCGCCCGGAACTGGGTCTTCGTCGGCATTGGCCATGTTGCCGACCGCGATTATCGCCGCTTCGCCATCAACGACAGTCCACGGCTGGTGAACATCATTCACGAGACCCGCAACGTCACGAACTACACAGTCATCAACAATTACGTCGTGAACAGGAGCATCGACGTCCACGTCGTCGAACGGGCGGCCGGACATCCCGTCCCCGTCATGCGCGCCGCCATGGTGGTGCGCCGCCCGAAACTCGTCACCACCGTCAATGTCGGCCGGGATGTGCAACTGCGCATGCGCGTCGCCGCACCGCGGGGCTTCGGTCTCGCCAACAGCGCGCCGCCGCCGCCGGCTGCCGTGATTGGAAAGCTCTCCGTCAACGTCCGTCCGCGCAACGGCCATCCGCCGGTGCATCTCTTCACGCGCGCGGCGGTTGCGAAGCCGGATGTGCAGATCCACTTCCAAGGGCGGCCGGCCCGCGGCGTCCAGCCCGATATCCCAGGCGCCAATGTCATCATGCGGCAGCATCCCGGAAACCCGAATGCGCAAGGGCCCGCGATGTCGGGACCGGGCGGCAACGCAGGTCCGGGCGGCAGCACGGGACCCGGCGAGGCCCAGACGCCACGCCACCACCAGACGCCAGCCGGCGGAAGCATGTCGGGGCCAGACAACGTGTCAGGACCGGGCGGCAATGCTGGCCCGGGTGGCAACACGGGACCGGGCGGAAGCCCGACACCACGCCATCACCAGACACCGCCAAGCGGCGGCAGCATGTCGGGGCCGGGCAGCATGTCCGGGCCGGGTAGCAATGTCGGCCCCGGTGGCAATATGGGGCCGGGCGAAAGTCCGACGCCGCCGCACCACCAGACCCCTCCGGGCAACCCGCCTGGCGCAGCCATGACAGGCCCGGGCGGAGCCATGGGTCCGGGCGGGACACAGCGGCCGGAAACGCCGTCAACCCACCAGCATCCACCGGCACCACCCCAGCCCGGGACAACGCCTGAAAATCCGCCAAAGAAAAAGAAGGAGCCGTCCAACCCCAACGCTCCTCAACCACAGCAATAATCCTTCCCTGCGGGCCGGGACGCCGACTCTTCTGACGACGGCGCCCGGCCCGTCTGCTATGCGGGTGCAGGCGCAACGGCACCGGGGAGAGACGGGATGATCGCGGAGGTCTCGAGCGAGCGGTCGCGCTTGGGAATTCTGGGCCGCGAGCCCGAAATCCTGCTGTGGCTATTTCTCGCCTTCCAGCTTGTCGTCTGGACGCTCCTTCCATGGGCGCTGGCGACCAGCCTGCCCCTCGACGTCGTGAGCGATGGCCTCGCCTGGGGCCACGAATGGCAACTGGGTTATTACAAACACCCGCCCCTGCCGTCGTGGATGGTGGAAGCCTTCTTCGATGTATTGGGCGATCTGGGCCCGTTCCTGCTCAGCCAGATCGCGGTCACGGCAACCTGCGCCCTCGTCTATCTGCTGGGCCGCAGCATGATGGCGGCGCGCTGGGCGGCGGTGGGCACAGTGATGCTCGCGGGCGTCTATTACTTTTCCATCCCGACCCCGGAGTTCAACCACAACGTGGCGCAGATGCCGTTCTGGGCGGCGGCGAGCCTTGCCTATTTCAGGGCGTTGCAGAGCGGACGGTTGCGGTGGTGGCTGGCGCTGGGTGCCGTCGCAGGGCTTGGACTTCTCTGCAAATATTCCACGGCACTGCTGCTCGTCGCGATCGTGTTGCATGCCGCCGCATCGCATAAGGGGCGCAAGGCGCTCCTCACCTGGAAGCCCTATGCCGCCATCGCGTTGTGCCTGGTCGTGCTCTCGCCGCATCTGGCTTGGCTCGATCGGCACGATTTTCCCACACTTCATTACGCGGTCGGCCGCGCGGGACATGCCGACACGATCGGCGGCCGCATCGTCGCGCCGTTCAAGTTTCTGCTGGCGCAACTGATCGACGTGGCGCCCGCCCTGATCGTAGGCGCCATCATCGGCCTTCGGCCGCGGCGTCCGGACGATTCGTCAAGCGCCGAAAATACAAACTTCTTGCTTTGGCTCGTGCTCGGGCCGCCGCTTCTATCCTGCCTGCTGGCGCTCGCAACCGGTCTCGGCCTGCGCGACATGTGGGGCGCGCCGATGTGGAACCTCACAGGTCTCTTGCTCGTAGAAAGCGCACGTCCCGGCTGGCAGAAGGATGGGCTGAAGCGCCTGCCCGTCTGCGTTGCGGTGCTGTTTGTCATCGGCCTCGCGAGCTATGTCGTGTTCAAGGAGATTGGACCCGACCTTGAAAACAGGCCGCCGCGCACGCAATGGCCGGACAGGGCGATGGCCGCGCAGTTCGCCGACGCGTTCGAGCAAACGACACATCGTCCGTTGCGAATCGTGGCCGCCGATGGCTGGATTGGCGGACTGGTCGCCATGCGGCTGGAGCCGCGGGCATCGGTATGGATCGACGCAAGCGGGGCGAAAGCGCCTTGGGTGACGCCGGACGCGGTTCGGCGCGATGGTGTGTTGGTGCTCTGGCGGGCCGGAGCGGACGATGCACCACCACCGACGCTTTCCGGCCTGCCGGGGTTGAAGACCATGGGGACGAAGACATTTTCCTGGCCGAAAACGCCTGGGGCCGCACCGCTGCGGATCGGGTACGGAATTGTCCCTCCCGGTGACGCGCCGTGAGCGATTCCGCTTCCCTTCCTACCGCAGTCCCGCAAGGTGCCCGGCCGCGCAAGGCCGACGCGCTCGTCTCGATCGTGATCGCCTTCTACAATGAAGAGGCCATGGTGGCGGAACTCTTCCGAGAACTCGACCGCGCCATCGCCGGCCTCGACTGCCGCGTTGAATTCGTCGCCGTCAATGACGGCAGCCGCGACGGCACGCTTCCCCTCTTGCAGCAACGTCTGCAGGAATCGCATCGCATGGTGCTGATCGATCTGGCGCGCAATTTCGGCAAGGAGGCGGCGCTCACGGCAGGGCTCGCCCAGGCCAAAGGCGATGCCGTCGTCGTCATCGATGCCGATCTTCAGGATCCCCCGGAACTGATTGGCGCATTCCTTGGCAAATGGCGGGAGGGTTTCGACGTCGTCTATGGTCTTCGCACGTCGCGCAAAGCCGATTCCTGGTTCAAGCGCACCACCGCAAACGCCTTTTATCGCGTATTCAATCGCATCACCGATCTGCCGATTCCGGAGAGCGCCGGAGATTTCCGGCTGATGGATCGCCGCGTGGTGGACGCGCTGCTCCATCTTCCCGAGCGCAACCGGTTCATGAAAGGACTCTTTGCCTGGGTCGGCTTTCGTCAGACGGGCATTGCCTTCGTCCGCGAGCGGCGCGCCGCCGGCCGCACGAGCTGGAACTACTGGCGGTTGTGGAATTTCGCGCTCGACGGCATCACAAGCTTCTCTACCGCGCCGCTTCGCCTGGCGAGCTGGCTGGGAGTGGCCGTCTCCTTCGCCGGATTCATTTATGCCGCGATCATCGTGGCGCGCACCCTTGCTTACGGCATCGACGTTCCGGGCTATGCCTCCATCATGGTTGCGGTGATGGCGCTCGGTGGCGTGCAATTGCTGTGTCTGGGCGTTATCGGCGAATATCTGGGACGCCTCTATCTCGAGGCAAAACAACGCCCGCTCTATGTCGTCGCCGAAACCTATCGCAACGACGGGCCGTGAAAGTGTTAACCGGTGGTGAACCGTGTTAAGGCGGCCTTGTCCGTCTTTTTCATTCCCCGTGCGCCCTCCTGCGTACGGTAGGGTTTCATCAATTCCTGCCGCCTAATTTCGTCCCATGCAGATTTGCGACCGGAACCCGGCCGGTATCCATGTGGCCGCCATGTGGGCGCGGATGCTCGCCCTCGCCACACTCCTGATTCTTTGCGTCGGCGCCTTGCCGGCCGCCGCCGGGACGCCGCCGCCCGAATTGCGCCTGGGCACGGCAGTGCAGAACAACACGGCCTATCGGCTCGGCACCGGCGACAAGGTGCGCGTGATCGTCTTCGGCGAAGACGATCTGGGCGGTGAGTTCGATGTCGATGGCAGCGGCTTCGTGCGGCTGCCGCTCATCGGGCAGATTCACGCCGGCGGGCTTTCGACGCAGGAGCTGGAAGCGCGTATCGAAGCCGCGCTGGCCGATGGTTATGTCAACATGCCGCGCGTCAGCGTCGAGGTCACGACCTATCGACCGTTCTACATCCTCGGCGAAGTCAGCAAGCCGGGACAATACGCCTATGTCAACGACATGTCGGCGCTCAATGCCGTGGCCCTGGCCGGCGGTTACACGCCGCAGGCAAACGATTCCTCGGTCTATGTGCGCCGCAACGGTCAAGTGGACGAAGTCAAACTGCCGGCCGACGATACGACGCACATCTATCCGGGTGACGTGGTTCGCGTACCGCGCACGCTTTTCTGGTCTGCGATCAACTACGCCGGACCGCTTTCGGCCATCATCAGTACCCGCTGGTACCTGCCGACACCTTCGCCGTAAGAAGATTTTTTTCGAGGCTGCGCGGCGTATTCGCGCGATGCCGTGGCCGCCATGCAATGCGATCCCCCATCATCCTGGCCCTCTCCCTCAGAAAATTGGGAGAGGGAAACCTTCGAGGGAGCGGGAAAAACCTCGTTGGCCGCTCCCGCATGCATGGGGGGTGGGGGGGGCCGCCGGTCAGGCTGCGCCGGGACAAGACCGGCGCGACTCGGATATAGTCTCTGATCGTGAGCGCCCATTTCTTTCGCATGCCGTTCTGGCCGCGGGCCACATCCGGACAGTCGCGGGCGGCCGTGGCTGCCCTGTCGGTCGGGCTGACGCTGCTCGTCGCCTATGTCGACTATACGAGTGGCCCGGGCATCTCGATGTCGGCCTACTATCTGCTGCCGCTGGCCCTGGCCACCTGGTATCTCGGTGCGGTCTTCGCTGCGCTTTTGATGGTCCTGAGCCTGTTCGGCTGGGTCGCGGCGAATGCTCTGAATGGCGATCCCACGTTCGGCACGCCGGTTACCGTGGCCTGGAACGGCACGGTGCAGCTGATCTCCGATGCAATCGTGGTACTGATTCTGAGCAGGCTGCGCGATCTTCAGGAGAGCCTGGAAAGTCGGGCGCAGGGACGCGCCGAAGCGCTGACCCGCGAAATCGCCGAACGCGAACATCTCCAGCGCGCGCTCTTGGCAGTCAGCGAGCGCGAACAGCGCCGCATCGGTCGTGACCTTCACGACGGTCTTTGCCAGCAGCTCGCCGCAACAGCGCTGACCTGTCAGGTCCTGCAGGAGGAACTGGCCGAGAAGGATCTGCCGGAAGCCGTTCGTGCCCAGAAGGTGGTCGAGCTCATCCAGGAAAGCATCTACCTGTCCCGCCAGTCGGCGCGCGGTCTCGATCCCGTGGCCATGGACGCCGCGGGCCTGATGATGGCGCTGGAGGAATATTCCGCCAACACGACAAGGCTGTTTCGCATTGCCTGCGATTTCGAATGCGAATCGCCCGTGCTGATCCACGATCCCGAAGCCGCGGAACATCTCTTTCGCATCGCCCAGGAGGCCGTCCGCAACGCGGTCGTGCATGCGCAGCCGCGCCATATCCGGATCGGACTTGAAACCGTCGAGACGGGACTTGAATTGCGTGTCGAGGATGATGGGGTAGGCATCGCCAAAAGCCGCCCTTCCCGCACCGGGATGGGCTTGCGAATCATGGCGCAGCGTGCGCGTCTCATAGGCGCCGCATTCGCCATCGAGGGCAGTGCGGCGGGCGGAACGGTCGTCACCTGTCTCTTGCCCACGCAGATCGGAACGGAGGAGCGCTACCGTGAACCAGCACCCGCGTAAGATATTTCTTGTCGACGACCATCCGCTGTTTCGCGAAGGTCTGGCCAGCCTGATCAACCGCTCGCCGGACCTCCATGTCTGCGGCGAAGCAGGAACCGCGGCGGATTCGCTCGACGGCGTTCGCGAGGCGGCGCCCGATGTGGTGATCGTCGATCTTTCTCTCGGAGAAGGCTCGGGCCTCGAACTCGTCAAGGCCCTGCGCAACGCAGCCCCGGAAACCGCGGTGCTGGTGCTTTCGATGCATGACGAACGCCGCTATGCCGAGCGCTGCATTCGCGCCGGTGCCCGCGGCTATGTGATGAAGGCGGAATCTCCGACACAGGTTACGGCCGCGATCCGCGACGTGCTGGATGGCAAATTGCATCTCAGCCAGCAGATGCGCTCCGTATTCGTGGAGCGGTTTGTCGACGGCGCGCCGCCACAGGCGCTCGCGCCTTACCAGGTACTAAGCGACCGTGAACTCCAGGTTTTCCAGCTGCTTGGGCAAGGCTGTGAAACACGCCGGATCGCAGAACGGCTCGGCGTGAACATCAAGACCGTGCAGGCCTTCTGCGCCCGCATCAAGGAAAAGCTCAATCTCGCCAACGCATCGGAATTGCTGCGAGAGGCTGTCCGCTGGAGTGAGGATCAGCCTGTCGCGTGAACCTGGCAGGCGTTGTTACTTCGTGCCCGTCGTCGTCGTGGAACCGTGTCCGTTACCGCCGGTGACCGCTATGACAATGCCGGCTACCAGCACGGCGGCGCCCAAACCGAGCAGTGTCGCATCCGAGAGAGCGGCAGCCTGACCGACGCCTGCCTCACCGGCCGGTGCAAGCGGCTGCGGTGCGGGGGCCGGAGCGGGCGCTGGTGCCGGCGCTTCGGCAGGCGCGGAGGACGTTGCACCCCCTGAGGTCGCACCGCCCGACGTGCCTGCTCCACCGCTATCGGCCTGGGCCACGCGAACCGGTGCGGGCGAAGTAGCCGTTTGCGCGTATGCTGTCGCCGTGCTTGCGGCGAACAGGGAGATCGCCGCAGTTGCGGCAAGCGATTTTCGATCGAGCAATTTCAAAGCCATGGCCTTACCTCGCGCGTAGTGAAACGCCCAGAATGTGATTCGATGACGTGCATCTGTTCTGCGGAGTAAATGCGCAGAGGCGAAGAGGTGACCCATTGTTATCCACCGCTATCTTTTGAAAAATGCCGAATAGTGGATTGCACGGGCGCGCGTTTGGGAGGCAGCACGAGCCATGAACAGTGTTCGGCAAAACAACGAGCGTTTATCGCTTGAAACGGTGCGCGAGGCTGCGTTGCGCATCGCACCTTTCGTTGGTCCAACGCCGCTCGTCACAATGCAGCCGTCAGGACTTCGGCTGAAGGCGGAAAGCCTTCATCCCGTCGGCGCCTTCAAGCTTCGCGGCGCCTTCAATGCCATTCTGAGTCTCACCGACGACGAACGCCGTCGCGGAATCGTGGCGCATTCCAGCGGCAACCACGCTCAGGCCGTTGCCTATGCCGCCCATCGGCTGCTCATCAAGGCCGCCGTCGTGATGCCTGCAGGGGCACCGCGTTCCAAGCTCGATGCAACACGACGCTGGGGCGCCGAAGTCCACCTCGTCGATTTCGCCGGCCGCGATCGCGCCAGCCGTTGTGCCGAACTGGCCGCAACGCACGGCTATGCGGTGATCGAGCCTTACAACTCCCTGTCCATCATGGCGGGAACGGGCACGATCGGCCTCGAGTTGCTCGCCCAATGCGAAAATTTGCAGGTCGTGACGGTACCGGTCTCGGGTGGCGGCCTCATCGGCGGTATCGCGGCGGCACTGGTGCAATCGGATCCTTCCATCAGGGTGATTGGCGTCGAACCCGAACTGGCAGCCGACGCGCAGGCCAGCTTCCGCGCCGGCCACATTCAGCGTGTCGAGCCGGAACTGACGCAACGCACCATGGCTGACGGATTGCGGGTGCCGCAGGTGGGCGAACTGCCATTCGCGCAAATCAGGGCGTTTGTGCATGACATCGTCACCGTTTCGGAAGACGCGATCGCAGATGCCATGCGCCGCATTGCCTGCGAGGCGCGCCTTGTCGCCGAGCCGAGCGGCGCCGTGGCTGCCGCCGGGGCGATCGCATTGGGCCTGGACCCGCACACGACCGTTGCCATTCTCTCCGGCGGAAACGTCGATCTCGAAGCCTACGCGGCCATCCTCGCGGCGGGGCGACCAAAGGACTGAGCCTTGGCGTCCGCTACGGCGGTCCTATATGAGGGGCTCGGGACATGGGTGGAAGGGCTCAGATCATGCGATCACTGATCCGTGGAGTGGCGGGCTTCGGCGCCGTGCTGGTTCTGGCGCTGGGCCTGACCGGCTGTGGCATCAATGACGTTCCCCGTCAGGACGAACAGGTCAAAGCGGCCTGGAGCGAGGTGCTGAACCAGTATCAGCGCCGCACCGACCTCATTCCCAACCTCGTCTCGACCGTGAAGGGCTATGCCCACCAGGAATTGCAGGTGCTGACCGAAGTTACCCAGGCAAGAGCGCGGGCCACGCAGACACAGATGACCTTGCCGCCCGACGTGCTTTCCAACCCGCAGGCCTTTCATCAGTTCGAGCAGGCGCAATCGCAGCTCGGCAGCGCACTGGGACGGCTGCTGGTGGTGAGCGAGCGCTATCCCGATCTGAAATCGAACGAGAATTTCCTCGCGCTGCAATCGCAACTCGAAGGCACCGAAAACCGGATTGCGGTCGCGCGACGCGACTACATCGACGCGGTGCAGACCTACAACACCACCTTGCGCACCATTCCGGGGCGATGGATCGCGGGCATTTTCTATCCCGACGCGAAGGTGAAGGAGAATTTCACCATCAGCGAACAGGCGCAGCAGACACCGAAGGTTCAGTTCTGAGCCCGACCATGGCGCGGCTCTTTTCGCGCCTCCTCGTCTGTGCGTTCGCGCTCTTTCTCGTTGTGCCGCGACACGCACAGGCGGCGCTCACCTTCCCGCCGCTGACGGGGCGCGTGGTCGATGACGCTAATGTGCTGTCGGCCGATACGAAAGATCATCTGACGGCGCTGCTCGCGCAGGAGGAAAAACAGACCGGCAATCAGGTCGTCGTCGCCACGCTTCCCTCGCTGCAGGACGATACGATCGAGGATTATGGCTATCAGCTCGGCCGCCATTGGGGAATCGGCCAGAAGGGCAAAAACACCGGCGCGCTGCTGATCGTCGTGCCGAGCCTTCACAAGGTGCGCATCGAAGTGGGCTATGGCCTCGAAGGCGAACTGACCGACGCACAGTCGAAGATCATCATCGACCAGTTCATGCTCCCGGCCTTTCGCCGCAACGACTATGACGGCGGCATCACCGCGGGCACCCAGGCGATCCTCAAGGTGATGGGCGGCGTGACGCTCACGGCGCAGGACGATACGCAACAGGATCGCGACGGCGATTCCGGCGGCACGCCATGGATCGTCATCGTCGTGTTTCTGATATGGATCGTGTTCGGACGATTCCTCTGGCCGCTGCT
>DASXEA010000011.1:0-169947 GCA_036490345.1 Rhizomicrobium sp.
CGGCTCGGGGCGATAAGCCGTGAGCGGACGGCGCCACTCCGCTTCGAGCCGCATGGCCATGACAATTGAAGGATGGCTTGCAGGACATTGCCTGTAATGGCTTTCGACCGCGTGGGCGGCTATATTTCGGCCCATGACCGATACGCATAGTCACGGCCTCTGGACGCACGACCATCACTTTCTTGGTCACGGGCATGCGCGCGCGGAAGCGCGGGCGCGGCTGGCGGCGATTGTCACCGCTGTCTTCATGTTCGTGGAGGTCGCAGCCGGGCTCTTGTTCCACTCGATGGCCCTTCTCGCCGACGGCGTGCATATGGCGACCCATGTGGGCGCGCTCGGCCTCGCGGCCGGGGCTTACTGGCTTGCACGGCGGCATGTCGCGAATACCCGCTTCACGTTCGGCACGGGAAAATTCGGCGATCTCGCGGCGTTTGCAAGCGCGGTGATTCTGGGCGTGCTCGGCGTGGGGGTGGCTGTCGAATCGATCGAGCGGCTGCTTTCTCCGGTCGCGGTCGATTATCGCAGTGCCCTCGTCATTGCTGCCATCGGGCTCGCCGTAAACCTGATCAGTGCCTTCATCCTGAGCGACCATCACGGCCATGATCCTGAGCATGGGCACGCCCATGGTCGCGCCGGCGGTCACGATCACAACATGCGCGCTGCCTATGTTCATGTGCTGGCCGACGCGGCGACGTCGGTGCTGGCGCTTGGGGCGTTGGCGGGCGGCCTTTTGTTCGGTTTGCGCTGGCTGGATCCCGCGATCGGTCTCGTCGGCGCGGGCGTGATCGCGTCATGGGCTTTCGGTCTGGTGCGCGACAGTGGCCTTGTGTTGCTGGATGCAGAAGCCGATCCCGATATCGCCCGAAACATCCGCCTGATGATCGAGAGCGAATTGAACGCGCGCGTGGCCGATCTGCACCTCTGGCGGCTCGGTCCCGGACATCACGGCTTGATCGTGTCATTGATCTGCCCGGATCCGACCACGGCGGAAGCCGTCAAATCGGCACTGCGGGTGCGTCATCCCGACCTCAGCCATGTCACGGTCGAAGTCGCGATTTGCGCCGATTGTGCGGCGCCCTAGAATTCAGGCTTCCCTGGCAACGAAATCGAGCGCTTGCGCGGCTGTGCGAAGGCTGTGATGGCGCTTTACGGGCGCGTGAAGATAGCGATTCACGCCTGCAAACATATCGTCCAGCCATGGCGCTTCGGGCCTGCATGTCTGTTCGTCTTCCAGCGCGAACAGAACCTTCAGCCGATGACAGGCAATGATCGGTTCGACCACGCCGTGGTCGTAGAGTGCCGTCATTTCGTGTTCCAGAAACGATCGTCTGTCCGGAACACTCCACCTGCTCACATCTTCTTCGCGACGGACATATTTGCGATTGCGGCCGACAAAAAGGGCGACTTGCAGAAGCGCCGCGGGCCACAGGTCGGGCCGCTCTGCGCAAAGATGGCGGCAGGCATTGGCGAACGTCAACGCATGGGTGAAATCGAGCCAGCTGATGTTGTCGGCGATGGGGTTGCCGGTCGCAAATTCGATGTCGGTATCGAAATGCGCCAGATTCCAGGCCGCAGCGCCCAACAGCGCATCGAACAGTTCACCCGTCGGCCGCCGTGACGAGGCGAGCGTGCGCGTGAGCGCTGCGTCGATCGAATGGCCAATGAAATCTGAAGCGTTGGCAGGCGCACTTCCGCCGCGCTCCCATTCTGTCAGCGCGCGCGCGTAGCCGCGGAACTCCGGAACCCGTTCTTCGCGCGTCGATCGCACCAGCATGCGCACCAGAGCGAGCAGCGCGGTTTCCCGCATCTCATCGCCCAATCGTTCGATCAACTGGCCGGTCTTGAAGGCATAGATCGCGCAATGACCGAAATCGGCGTAGTGGGCGAGGGCGGCCTGTGCCAGCACGGGCCGAAGCTGCGCATAGGAAACATTTTCGGCAAACGCACCGCGAATCCGTGCAATGGCGGCGGGTTCGTCTTCGGCTTCGAGGGCCTGCAGAAAATGATCGGGCGACCATTGCACGGCGCGGGTTGCATAGGGGAACGCGCTGGCCCCCATGCTGTCCCAGCCGATATGGAATAACGGCTCCAGCATCGCCGAAAGACGCTGCTCCGGCCGCTTTGCCCGCGCGGCCAGCGCAAGCCAATCGGCGGCCGCGGCATGGGCATGCGTCATGCCGTTTTCGAGGCAGGCGTTGCGCAAGACAAAGCCATGCACGAGGGCTTCGCGCGCATCGAAGCCGGCCTGTTCGAGGCGGGCCACCTCGCGCGCCATGCGAGGGAGGTCGGTATCCAGAATGGCGACGTCCAGCCCCTTCAACGCCCGCTGGCGCTGCGCCTCGGCAGGCGGGTCTGCCAGATCGATGAAGATCTCGCCGTCACGATCGGCAATGGCATAGGTCCGGACGGGATCGCGACCGACCAGAGCCTCGCCGTTCGCCAGATCGAATTTCCAGTTGTGCCAGTTGCAGGTGAGCACGCAGTCCGGACCCAGCGTGCCTTCGCTCAAGGGATACCCTTCATGGGGGCAGCGATTGGCGATGGCGAACAATCTGTCGCCGCTGGCGATGAGCAGCACCTGCCTGCCGTCGCGGCGCAGGAGTTTTCGGCCGTTCTCGCGCAGCGTTTGCGTCCTGATGCCGGTCGCTGTGAGCATGGCCGCGCTTTCCAAAAGATACTTCTTCCGGAAATTAGCCTGGAGCGATTGCTTTTCGCAAGTAGGAGCTTTAGAAAATCCATATGCTTGCGACAGCAAAACCCACCGGCCGTGCCGCGGTTCTCGACCTCGTCAAACGTCTCGGTCCGGTTACGGCGGAAGCGCTCGCGGGAGAGCTGGGCGTGACCGCCATGGCCGTCCGGCAGCATCTGGAGCGGCTCGCCAAAGAGGGTCTCGTTGCCCCGGAAACGCGCCCTGCGGCCCGCGGGCGGCCCTCCCGGCATTGGCAGGTCACGGAAACTGCCAATTCGGCCTTCCCCGATTCCAGCGCGGGCCTCGTAGCCGATTTGATCTCCCAGGTTCGTGTGGCGTTCGGCGAGGAAGGCCTCGACCGTCTCGTGGCCCTTCGGACCGCCGGACAGGAGGAAAGCTATACCGCGCGCCTCGCCGGAATGGCGTCACTCCAAGCGCGGCTCGAGGGGCTGGCGCAATTGCGCAACGAGGAAGGCTACATGGCGGAAGCGCGGCGGCAGCCGGATGGCAGCCATCTGCTCGTGGAAAATCACTGTCCGATCTGCGCGGCGGCGCGGCTTTGTACCGGCCTTTGCCGCGAAGAACTGGCGTTGTTTCAGCGGGTCATGGGAGACGGGGTGCGCGTCGAGCGCGTGTCTCATATCCTGGCCGGTGCGCGGCGCTGTGCCTATCGCGTCACACCGGTCACGAAAGATTTGAACGCGTAAAGCTGCCCGCCTTGCGGCCAGGCCGGGAACTTAGCGCGGCAGGACGCCTTCGCGCTGCAGACGCTTGCGCTGTAGTTTGCGATAGCGACGGATCGCCTCGGCGCGCTCGCGCGCCCGCTTTTCAGAGGGCTTTTCGTAATGGCCACGGAGTTTCATCTCGCGGAAGATGCCTTCCCGCTGCATCTTCTTCTTGAGCGCCTTCAGCGCCTGATCGATGTTGTTGTCGCGAACGATGATCTGCAAGTGCAACTCCTTCCGGCCGTTTCCTCAAGGTTTCTTGGGGCCGGGCTAAGTATCAGAAGGGTGTGAGGCTGTCTATCCCGGGATTTCGGTCCGGGCGACTTTGACCGCTGCGCCGTCCGAACCCATATTTGGCCCATGGCCATCCTCAAAATCGCCCGCATGGGCCATCCGGTTCTCGCTCGCCGCGCTGCAGCCGTCGCCGACCCCACCACCCCGGAAATCCGCCGCCTTGTCGCCGACATGGTCGAGACCATGATCGATGCCAACGGGGCAGGGCTGGCCGCCCCGCAGGTGCATGTCCCCCTCAGGCTGGTGGTTTTCCAGGCGCCCGACAGCCGCACCGAGGGCGATGTGCCGGAAGACGAGCGATTCGACCACACGGCGCCGCTCACCGTGCTCGCCAACCCCGAGATCGAGATTTTGGGTCCCGAGCGGGAGGGCGGCTGGGAAGGTTGTCTGTCCGTGCCGGGGTTGCGCGGCTTCGTCGAGCGGCCGGCTCACATCCGCTACCGCGGGGTCACGCCGGAGGGGATTGTCGTGAATCGCGTTGCCAAGGGCTTCCACGCCCGTGTGGTCCAGCATGAATGCGATCATCTGGACGGGATGCTCTATACGCAGCGCATGCAGGATCTGAAGCAGCTTATCTTCGAAACCGAAGCGCGGCATTGGGCGCGCCGCCCGGAGGACGCATGACGAACGTGCCGACGCCGAAGCCACGCACACGCAAATCCAGGGCCGCGGGTGATGAGAAAAGTCGCACCGATACCGTGCTTCTTGCGGCGCTGGCGCATGTCCCGGCCGATGGCTTCACCGACTCAACGCTTGCCGCCGCCGCGCGCGAAGCCGGGATCAGCGAAGCAGAATGCAGCCGCCTGTTCCCCGATGGCGCGCTCAGTCTGGTCGATGCCTTTTCGCGCTGGGCCGATGCGGAGATGATTGGCGAACTGTCGCGTGTTCAAAAGCCGGGCGCGAAAATCCGCGAACGCATCACCGCGGCCGTGCTGGCGCGCATCACCGTCCTGCGGCCGCACAAGGAAGCCGCGCGCCGTGCCGCTGCGTTCCTTACCTTGCCGCCGCATGCGGCGCGCGGCATCACGCTTCTTTATCGAACGGTGGACGAAATCTGGCGCGGCATCGGCGACACGTCCACCGATTTCAACTTCTACACCAAGCGCGCCATTCTCGCCGGAGTTTACACTTCGACATTGATGCGCTGGTTCACTGACACGGGAGACGAGGAGACGGACACGCGCGAATTTCTCGATCGCCGCATCGGCGATGTCATGCGCTTCGAGAAATTCAAGGCGCAGGTGAAGGAACGCGCGGCGCAGTGGCCGTCGCTGGCAGATATATTCAAGCCGCGGCAGGCCGAACCGAAGCCGCGGCCACGCCGCGCCTGAATTCAGCCCAATGGCGGTGGCTGTCGCGGTGTGCCGGGAATCTTTTCGTCCAGGCAAGCCCAATCCGGCGCGGATTCGGTCCAGATGGTAAGGGCAGGCACAAGCGCCGACGGGTCGTCAAACAGGCCCACGCGCAGCACCACCAGCTTCGGCTTCGTATCGGATCGCGATGAAACCGGCGTCCCGCAATGCGCGCAGAAGCCTCGCGTCATTGTCGCGCCAGAATCCGCAGTCGAGACATATTCGGAGATGTCGCCATCGATGGCGACGGATTCGGTGGCGAAGACCGCATTGACCGTGCCGGAACCGGCGCCGAGATACTGACAGTCCCGGCACCAGCAGGTCCGCACCGCGACCGGCGCGGCCGAGGTGGTGAGCCTGATCCGGCCGCAGAAACATCGCCCCTTCATGATGTCACCGCTCATGGGTTCTGACGCTCAGCCGCGTGATGTGACCCATCTTGCGGCCGCTGCGGATTTCCGTCTTGCCATACAGATGCAGGCTCCCGCCCGAGGCGGCGAGCCCCGCCCAGTCGCGCGCATCCTCTCCCACGAGATTTTCCATCACGGCATCCGAATGGCGTGACGGGTCGCCGAGCGGCCAGCCGGCCACAGCACGGATATGCTGCTCGAACTGGCTGACCGTGCAGGCCTCGATCGTCCAATGCCCCGAATTGTGCACGCGGGGTGCAATCTCATTGACCAGCAGTTCGCCCGATTTCGTTACGAAGAATTCGACGGCGAATACGCCGACATAGTCGAGTGCATCGGCAATGCTGCGCGCGATGACAATGGCTTCGTCCTGCGCTTTGCGCGAAAGCGGCGCGGGCACTCTCGAAACGCGCAGGATGTGATCGCCGTGACTGTTTTCCGGCGGATCGAAAGCGGCAAATGTACCATCGCGGCCACGCGCCGCGATGACCGAGCATTCGAAAGCGAACGCTACGAAACCTTCGAGAATGGCCGATCGCCCTGCGAGTCGCTGCCAGGCTGCAGCCAAATCCTCGCGGCGTTCGATACGCGCCTGACCTTTCCCGTCATAGCCCTGGCGGCGCGTTTTCAGGATGGCTGGAGTGCCGATGCGTTCAAGAGCCCGTTCGCCCTGCTCCAGCGTGTCCAGTTCGGCGAATGGCGCCGTCTGCCATCCCAGCGCATGGGCCAAAGTCTTTTCGGCGAGACGATCCTGCGCGGTTGCCAGCGCCCGCGAACCCGGATGGGTCGGCTTTTTGGTTTCGAGAAAAGCGACGCTCGCACTCGGGATGTTCTCGAATTCGAAGGTGATTGCGTCACAGGCGCGTGCGAAATCTGCCAGCATCTCGCGATCGTCATACGAGGCGTGGGTATGTTCCGCCGCCACCTCGAAGGCCGGCGCATCCTTCTCGTCGCAATAGATGTGTGTCCTCAGCCCGAGCTTGGCAGCGGCTTGCGCCAGCATGCGGCCCAACTGGCCGCCGCCCAGAATTCCAATCGTGCCCCCGGGCGAAACGGAGGTTGCGTTGCGATGATCGGGGCTCATGGATGCGGCGAATCGCTTGGTCGTTCGGCGACGGATTCGGTTTGCTGCCTGCGCCAGGCGGCAAGTCTTTGGGCGAGCGCCGGATCGGCGAGGGCGAGAATGGCTGCGGCATGAAGTGCGGCGTTGCGTGCGCCGCTCTCGCCGATGGCGAAGGTGGCGACCGGCACCCCGCCCGGCATCTGGACGATGGATAGGAGACTGTCCATGCCCTTGAGGGCTTTGGTCTCCACGGGCACGCCGAGTACGGGGAGCGTGGTCATCGATGCCGTCATGCCGGGCAGATGCGCCGCACCGCCGGCCGCCGCGATGATGACTTTCAGCCCACGGCCTGCGGCTTCCTTGCCATAGGCGTAGAGGCGATCAGGCGTGCGGTGGGCCGACACGATCCGGGTTTCATGCGGCACGCCCAGGAGGGTCAGCAGCTCTGCGGCTGGCCGCAGGGTCGGCCAGTCGGACTGGCTGCCCATGATGATGCCAACAAGGGGAGGGGGTTCGGTCATGCTTCCTGCCTGCCGGAGCGCGTGCCCCAAAGCCGAGAAGCGATGCATTATAGCGTCGGGGCTCGGCAAGGAAAGGTCGGTTCGGAGGCGCCATAGAGTAAGGCGAAACGCTTTGTTAACGCAGTCGCCACGACATTCGGCTCGGGTGTGTCGATTCGAGACTGGGCCAGAAGATGGGCACTGAACCGGCTCGCCGCAGTGCGGCGCCGTTACGGGGAATAAATCAGGGCCTTTTGTCGGGGCGGCGCGCTCGCATGGCCAAGCCGGGCGGTTTGCGCGAAAACGCCCGCGCCCTGGGGATTCCCGAGATCGAATTTACGCCGTGCGTCCGCGATGCGTTCGAAGGGCTCGCGGCCGAACTGGTGGCATTGCAGCGTGAGCTGGAACAGACCCGTCACCAGCTCGAGGACATCGAGCGCGCTGCAGACCGAGACCAGTTGCTGCCAGTGCTCAATCGCAGGGCTTTTGTTCGCGATCTGTCGCGGCAGATCGCGTCTTCTACTCGCTACTCCACACAGGCCAGCCTCATCTATTTCGACCTGGACGGGTTCAAGCGAATCAACGACCGCTATGGCCATGCCTGCGGTGACGCTCTGCTGGGGCATTTCGCGGGAATTCTTCTCTCCCACGTGCGCCACAGCGATGTGGTAGGGCGTATTGGCGGCGACGAATTCGCGATATTGCTGACCCATGCCGGGCGGGATCTCGCGGAGAAAAAGGCTCTGGCACTCACCGGAGTGTTGCATGCGCAACCCGCGATGTGGGCGTCCAAACCTCTATCCCTCAGCTTTTCCTATGGCATTTTGGAGCTTTCTCCAGGCGATACGGCGGAAACCGCCATGGCAAGTGCCGACGCCGAGATGTACCGGCACAAGCGCACCCGCTGATCACGCGATGATGTTCGGGAGCAATTCGTCCTCGATGCGGGCGATTTGATCCTTGATCTGCAGTTTGCGCTTTTTGAGACGGGTGAGTTGAAGCTGATCTGCCGGCCTTGCGTCGACCAGGGCCGCGATGGCCGAATCCAGATCGCGGTGCTCCTGGGCGAGGGCACGCTGGGTGGCACGGAGCGTCTGTTCTTCTGCTTCGGTCATGGATTCGAACCATACTCCAGAAGGCCGCTTTTTGCCCAAGAGGTTGAAAATTATAGGGCTCCTCCGGCTCCCGGCGCGCGTTTACGGAGAGGAAGCCATCCTTCAAGTCAGGTCGTGACAGGCTGCCCGGTTAGTGTTCTAATTGTAACTCTTTAATGAATGAGGTGCGTAGCAATGGCACTGGATGGTCATATTCAGGAACTTTCCGAAAAACATCACAGGCTTGAGGAGCTCATCGCTTCCGAAATGGCCCACCCTGATTGGGACGAGACCCGAGTCGCCGCACTCAAAAAAGAAAAACTCAGACTGAAAGACGAAATCGAGCGCCTGCGCTCCAGCGTGCATTAACCCGGACACGCCCTAAATCGCCGGCTTCGCGGCCGGCGACGGGCGTGTTTGAGCAAAGATCAAAGCTGCAGCCAGCAAGAAGATACCGGCTGCAACAAAGGCTGCGCCCGGAAAATAAACGGGTGCGGTTGCGCTGGTGAAATACCCAAACACATTCGACAGCAGGAGCGGTGCGAAAATCGACGTAAGGCCGCCGATGCTTGCGATAGCCCCCTGCAATTCTCCCTGCTCGTTGGCCGGAACCGCCGTCGACATGATGGCATTCAACGCGGGATTGGCGAGGCCGAACAGAGACCATACGGCCATCCACGGATAGAGCTGCCACCCCCGACTCGCCACTGCATAGCCGATGAAACCTGCCGCGCCGCAGAGAATCCCCACAAAAACCGCGCGCTGTTCTCCGATACGCGGAATGACCAGTCGCGTGAGCAGGCCGTAGACCAACGCGATGCAGACACCCACGCCCATCAGCGAATAGCCGACTTCCGCCGGTGTCCAGTGGAATTTCAGCATTGTGTAGTACGACCAGATCGTGGGATTGGCGTCGTGCCCGAGCCGCATGAACACGAGGACGGCGCAGAGGCCGAGCACGTCGGGGTAGCGCCGCAGCGCCGCAAGCGCACCTATCGGATTGCTGCGCGTCCATTCAAAGGCGCGCCGCCTTTCGCGGGGCAGCGTTTCACGCAGCACCACAAGGCCATAAAGGGCATTGACCCCGGCGAGCCCGGCCGAAACGAAGAACGGCAGGCGCGCGCTGTGCTCCCCCAACAGCCCGCCAATGGCCGGGCCTGCAATAAAGCCGAGCCCGAACGCGGCGCCCACGAGACCAAAATTCTGCGCTCGTCGCTCGGGTGGTGTGACGTCGGCAATATAGGCGTTCGCGGTGACATAGGAGGCACCCGCGATGCCTGACAGAAACCGTCCGACAAATAGCCACGCGATGGTCGGAGCCAGACCGGTGATCGTGTAGTCGATGCCGATCGCCAGAAGCGACAGGATCAATACCGGCCGGCGGCCGAAGCGGTCGCTCAGATTGCCGATGATCGGACCGCACAGGAACTGCATGCCGGCAAAGACGAACATCAGCCATCCGCCATAGCGGGCTGCTTCGCTCATTCCCTGATGGGTAAGCGTGGTGATGATCCGCGGGGTGACCGGGATGATGATTCCCAGGCCGACCGTATCGATAAAGATCGTGACGAAGATGAAAAACAGCGCGAAGCGGTTGGTCTGCGAATAGGTCACGAAGACACCTCGCGTCACGGATCAAATGGCAGAGCGTGCTAGATCAGCTTCGCGCGTTCGCGCAACCTGAATTTTTGGATCTTGCCGGTGGACGTCTTGGGCAGGTCGCAGAATACGACGTGCCGGGGGCATTTGTAGTGCGCGAGCGCTGTGCGGCAGTGTTCGATGAGATCCTGCTCGCTCACCTTGTCATGGCCGCCCTTCTTTTCGACGAAGGCGCAAGGCGTTTCACCCCACTTTTCGTCGGGCTTAGCGACCACAGCGGCATGGAGGACGGCGGGATGGCCGAGGAGCGCGTCCTCCACCTCAATCGAGGAAATATTCTCCCCGCCTGAAATGATGATGTCTTTCGAGCGGTCTTTCAGCTGGATGTAGCCGTCAGGGTGGACAACGCCCAGATCGCCCGAATGAAACCAGCCTCCCGCAAAAGCCTCCTTCGTTGCCTGCGGATTCTTGAGGTAACCCTTCATCACGATATTGCCGCGGAACATCACTTCCCCCAGGGTACGGCCGTCAGCGGGCACGGGTTCAAGTGTATCCGGGTCCATCACATCGAGCGCGTCGAGGCCGTGATAGCGCACTCCCTGCCGCGCCTTCTTCGCGGCGCGCGATGCGTCGTCGAGCCCATCCCATTGGCTCTGCCATTCGTTCACCACCGCCGGGCCGTAGGTTTCGGTAAGCCCGTAAACATGGGTCACGCGGAAGCCCTGTTGTGCCATCGCGGCGAGTACCGATTCCGGCGGTGGCGCAGCGGCCGTGATGAACTCCACGCCTTGCGGCAGCGGCCGTCGTTCGTCCGGGTTGGCATTGACAAGAGTGGACATCACGATCGGTGCGCCACAAAGGTGCGTCACGTGTTTGTCGGCCAGAAGATCGAAGATCGGCTTGGCCCGCACCCAGCGCAGGCAGACATGCGTGCCAGCCACGACCGAGAGTGTCCAGGGAAAGCACCAGCCGTTGCAGTGAAACATCGGCAGGGTCCACAGATAGACGGGATGCTTGCCGAACCCCGCTGCAAGCACATTGTTGTAACCCATCAGCGCCGCGCCGCGATGATGGAAGACGACCCCTTTCGGACTGCCCGTTGTCCCCGACGTATAGTTGAGGGCGATGGCGCTCCATTCGTCATCGGGCGGGATCCAGTCGAATTCGGGATCGCCGCCCTTGAGAAAGTCCTCGTAGTCGATGCCACCCTGGCGCTCGCCGGTTTGCGGGAATTCGCAATCGTCGACATCGATAACGAGAGGTCTTGCCTTCGCGCGTTCCAGCGTTTCCTTGATGATGGGCGCGAATTCGCGATCGGTGATCAGCATGCGCGCTTCGCCGTGATCGAGGATGAAAGCGAGTGCTGCGGGATCGAGGCGCGTATTAAGCGCGCAGAGGACTGCGCCGGCCATCGGCACGCCGTAATGCGCCTCGATCATGGGTGGTGTGTTCGGAAGCATGACCGCTACCGTATCGCCCCGCCGGATGCCGCGATCGACAAGCGCGGAAGCCAGCCTTCGCGCCCGGGCATAAAGCTCCGAATAGGTGAAGCGCGTATTGCCGTGAACGACCGCGACATGTCCGGGAAACACGCGGGCCGCGCGCTCGAGGAAACTAAGCGGTGTGAGTGGCTGAAAGTTAGCGGGATTGCGTTCGAGGTCGCGCTCGAACATGTGCCCGGCGTGGGACGCATGCCGGCGGCTCTCACGGCGCGGCGCGATCGGCGCAAGGCGTGAATCTTTGAGCTTGCGCGCCCGCGGCGGAATGGCCGGCGCGCGTTTGGCACCCTGCGCGTTCTTGACGGCCGGACGCTTCGCAGGCGTCTTGTTCTTCGCCGCCGATTTCTTGCGGATCGCCACCTTGCGCGCTCGCCGGGTGGGCCGTTTGTTGCTGCGTCGCGTGGCCATAAGAGGGAAATTCACAAACTCGCAATTGGTAAGAGGCTAGAGAATTGGATTGCAAGCGGCAAGCACGGCCTGAGGCTGGTTGCCAGAATCGGGGACGAATGCGAAACGGGGCCATGAGCGACGATACTCAGACGTCCGCACGCGGAACGGCGTTGCGAGGCCTCTACCGCCGGATCCTGAAGCAGGCATCCGGACCCAATGCCTGGTGGGCGCTTGCAGCCGTGGCCTTTGCCGAAAGTTCTTTCTTCCCCATGCCGCCGGACATCATGCTGGTGCCCATGGTGCTGGCCGACCGCCGCCGCGCTTTTCAACTCGCGGCCTGGTGCACCCTTTTTTCCGTTCTGGGCGGTATTCTCGGCTATGCCATCGGGGCTCTTCTCTACCAGTCGGTCGGGCATTGGCTGATCGCTGCCTATGGCTATGGGGGAAAGCTCGACGCTTTCCGCGCCGCCTACGCGAAATGGGGCGCGCTCATCATTCTGATCAAGGGCCTGACACCCATCCCCTACAAGCTCGTGACGATCGCCTCGGGTTTCGCCGGGTACAATCTCGGCCTTTTCATCTTGCTTTCCGCCATCACGCGTGGCGCCCGCTTCTCACTCGAGGCGGGGCTTCTGTTCTGGCTCGGCGAACCGGTTGGCCACTTCATTGAAAAGCGCCTCGAGCTGGTTCTGCTCGGCTTTCTGCTCGCCATCGTCGGCGGCTTTCTGATCGCGCGTTATGTTTTCTGATTTGTGAGGCGCCGCTTCGCTGGATTCTTGCCCCAATCTGCTGACTAGAATGAAGCGAATCGGCCTTCTTCGTTCGGGCGCGCGATGGGTCCTCAGCTCGTTTCAATCGGTGCAATCCTTCTTTCGACCGCGTTCCTGCTGGCGGGCAATGGGCTCGTCAGCACGCTCACGGCGATTCGCGCCCATCTCGAGGGCTTTTCGGACCTTTCCATCGGCGCCATGGGATCGTTCTACTATGCGGGTTTCGTCGCCGGCTGCGTCGCAGGACGCGGCCTTCTCGCCCGGGTTGGACATATTCGCGCTTTTGCGGTCGCCGCCGCGCTCGCGGCCGCGACGGTTCTGCTGCAGTCGCTGTTCGTCGAGCCGCTCGCCTGGTTTACGATCCGCGCGGCATTCGGGTTCTGTGCCGCCAACATCTTCATGGCCCTCGAAAGCTGGCTCAACGATCGCGCAACGAACGAGACGCGCGGGCGCATCCTCGCCGCCTATGTGATCGTCAACCTGACATTTCTGACGCTCGGTCAATGGCTGCTGCTGCTTGCGTCGCCCGCGGGCTACAAGCTCTTCACCGTCGCCGCGATCGCCTACATGTGCTGCCTCGTGCCGGTTGGCCTCACAAGGCTGCCGCAGCCCGCGCCACAGCCCGTGCCGCCCTTGCGCATCCGGCGGCTCGTGAGAATGGCTCCGGTCGGGATCGCCGGAGTCGTCACGGTCGGACTGGCAAACGGAGCCTTCTGGACGCTGGCGCCGATCTATGCGCATGCGCTTGGCTTTCACACATCGGGCATCGCTTCGTTTATGACAGCGTTCATTGCGGGCGGCGCGCTCGTGCAGTTTCCCCTCGCGCGCTTTTCGGATCGCGTCGACCGCCGCTGGATCATAGTGGTGACCTGTGCCGCGGCCTCGATCTTCGGCGTGGCGCTTGCATTGTTGGGGCGGCTTGGCATCAAGGTGCCGTATCTGCTGTATCCGACCGCTTTCCTCTTCGGCGCCGCGATGCTGCCGCTCTATTCGCTGTCGATCGCGCATGCCAACGATCGGATGGCGAGAAGCGAGTTCGTCGAGGCTTCGGCAACGCTTCTGCTGGTCAACGCGCTGGCGTCGATCATTGGGCCTCTCCTCGCTGCCATCATCACCGATCACGCCGGCATGGCGGCGCTGTTTCTCTATACGGCGACGGTTCATCTGGCGATGACCGTCTACACGGTCATCCGCATGACCTCGTCAGCACCTCAGCCTGAAACAGCGCGCGAACATTTCGTCGCCGTGCCGCAGCAAGGATCTCTTTCATCCCTTGAACTCGATCCTCGCGGCCCGAAGCACGGAGACGCACAGGAGGCAGCGTGATGGGCGCTCATTCGGCCTGTCTTGTGGCGGCCTAGGGCGCTTCTTCACCCTCGTCAGGTTCGGCGACGACGTGCTCCGCATGTTCTGCCGCTGAATCCTCGATCGGTCTCAGGCTTTCGCCTTTTCGGATTATTCTGGAAACCTGACGATCGCGGCGGTGCGAAGCCCGCTCGACTGCGAGATCGAGTTCGAGTTGCGAGCACAGTCCCAGCGTTACGGGATCGACAGCCTTGATGTTCGAAGCGTTCCAATGCGAGCGCTCCCGAATTTTCTGAATCGTCGATTTGGTGGTGCCCACCAGCTTGATGATGTCGGCGTCGGTCAGCTCCGGGTGATTGCGGAGAATCCAGTAGACAGCGTCGGGTTTGTCCTGACGTTTGGAGACGGGTGTGTAGCGCGGCGCCTTCTTCGCCTTCACGGCAGGCATCTTGTATTTCGGCGGCGCCATCCGCAGCCGCAGTTTGGCGTTCTTCTCGGCTTCCTCGATTTGTTCGCGCGACAGCTGGCCCGAGGCAACCGGATCGAGCCCCTTGATTCCCTTGGCCACGTCTTCGTCGGCGATCCCTTTCACCTCGAGCGGATGCAGGCCGCAGAAATCGGCAATCTGCTCGAAGGTGAGCGACGTGTTGTCGACAAGCCAGACGGCTGTCGCCTTGGGCATGAGAGGTGCGCTGTCGGCCATAGACAATTGTTCCTTTCCGGCTGGGGTTTCGGACCCCAGGCCGCTCTTAAGGCTGACCCTTTCGAGAGTGGGCAGGTTTTACCTGATCCATCCCCTTGAGGAAAAGAGGGATTGCCTAGGGTTTGAGCAGAATCTTGCCGATATGGGCGCCCGAGGCCATGTGCCCGTGAGCTGCCTGGGCGTCGGTGAACGCGAAAACCCGGTCGATGACCGGGCGGATACGGCCTTTGGCCAGCAGGGGCCATACCCTGGCGGCAAGCGCGTCGCGGATGGAGCCCTTTTCGGTATCACTCCGCGCCCGGAGCGTGGTGGCGGCGAAGGTCAGCCGTTTCATCAGCATGAGGCCGAAATTGACTTCGGCGGTCGGCCCCTTCTGAAAGGCGATGTTCACCAGACGGCCACCCCGGGCAAGCGCGCGGAAATTTCGCTCGATATAGTCCCCTCCCACCATGTCGAGGATCACGTCGACGCCACGGCCTTGTGTCATGTCCTGAACGACAGCCGTGAAGTCATCGCTGCGATAGTTGATGGCGCGATTTGCGCCAAGTTTCTCGCAGGCCGCACATTTGGCTTCGTCCCCGGCCGTCGTGAAGACGGTATGTCCGAGCGCGGAGCATAGCTGAATCGCGGTTGTGCCGATGCCGCTGGCGCCCCCATGGATGAGCACACTTTCGCCGGAGGCGAGACGAGCCGTGTCCATCAGATTCGTCCAGACAGTAAAATGCGCTTCGGGCAATGCGCCGGCGTCTTCGATGGCGACACGCTCGGGAACCGGCAGAACACAAAGTGCGGATGCGAGGCAATATTCCGCATAGCCGCCCCCTGCGAGCAGCGCGCACACAAGATCGCCCTGGCGAAAGCCGGAAACGCCGAAGCCCAGTTCGACAATTTCACCGGCCACCTCGAGACCGGGAATGTCGGACGCGCCTTTCGGCGGCGGATAGCGCCCCTCGGCCTGCAGAAGATCGGCGCGATTGATGCCGGCGCCAGCGACACGGATCAACACCTCGCCTGCTCCGGGCGAAGGGCGGGCGATCTCCTCAACTTCCAGGCGATAACGAGGCCCGGCCTCTACAATCCGGATTGCTCGCATCTGCGTCATGGCTGTCTTCCTGCTTGTGTGCGACCGATTTCGGACGAAACTATCAGCCGTGCCGGAGGACGAGAAGCGATGGCCATGGATCTCGACGAATTGCTGCCAAAGAAGAAACCCGAAGGCATCCGATGGGGCGAAGATCTGTCGACCATGTCGGAACACGAACTGGATGCGCGCATCGCGCTCCTGGAGCTCGAGATTCAGCGCTGCCGCGAGGCGATCCTTTCGCGACGCGATACGCGAGTTGCTGCTGATTCGATATTTCGAAAGCGTTAACGAAAGACAGAATGCTTCCCTCGTAACCATGTTCGTCAGCAAATTCGCCATTGATCAGCGCATGCCCTTCCCGCCGCCTAAAGGACTTGCTAGTTTGATCCAGGATGCATTGGGGCGTGGGATTGCATGTTGCCCGCAGGCGTCGAAGACGACGATCTAGGCGAATTGACGACCCAATCGTTCATGGGGTCGGCGCTGTTCGAGCGGACCTTCAATGAAGGCATGTCGCTCGTCGAAGAAACCGCACGTTATCTGGATGGACGAGGCCGCCAGGAATCGCGCGACCTGCCCCGCAAAGCCGCGCTCCTCTACGCCGGCGAAAGTATGCGCGTCACCACCAGACTAATGCAGGCGGCGAGCTGGCTTCTGATTCAGCGTGCCGTTTGCGATGGCGAAATGCGCGCCGAGGATGCCGCAGGCGAACGCTATCGGCTGGGGTCCAGGGAAATCTGTTTCGGCGGCCGGGAAGAATGCGTGGATTTGCTCCCGAAGACGCTTCAGGAATTGCTGGGGCGCAGCGATCAGCTCTACCGTCGCATCGCCCGGATTGAGGAAGCGCTGCTCAATGCTGCCAGCACCGGCAAGCCCGCGATCCAGGATCATCTGGATCGTCTGCAGCAGGTATTCGGTGGGTCTCTCTAGAACCGGCCCTGTTTGGCCGGCTGATTTCGCAAAGACGCGAGAGGCTGCAGCGATAAGGCCCGCGCGCGGTCGCGCTTTGGCAACCTAACTCTTGACGTAACCCGCGAAGCGCTTGTTGAACCTCGACAGCCGGCCGCCGCGATCGACGAGCTGTTGCTGCCCGCCGGTCCATGCCGGATGGGTGGTCGGGTCGATGTCGAGCGTGAGCTTTTGGTCCGGTTCGCCCCAGGTCGTGCGGGTGCGATAGGTCGAGCCATCGTTCAGCACAACGGTCACCATGTGGTAATTGGGGTGAATGCCTTTTTTCATGGGCCGTCTCTCATTTGGCTCGGCGAAGCGGCGGCTTATAGGCGATGCCCTGCTGGCTGACAAGGCTGAAGCGGCCATTCGCCCGTTCGCGCGGCCCGGATCGGTAACTATATAGGCGGTATGGTGCGGTTTTTGGCGGGTGGTGATGGCGCAGTCGGGTGAGGATTTTGCCGGGGAGGTCCAGCGGATCGCGGCCGGCCGGGGAAAGAGCCGCTCGCTGCAGCCGCTGTCGGGTCTGCTGCCGTTCCTGAAGCCCTATCGCTGGCAGATCGCCTTCGCGATGTTCGCGCTGCTCTGCTCTTCGGCGGCCATGCTGATCCTCCCGGCCGCGGGGCGGCAGGTCCTGGACCACGGGTTCAGCGCGACCGAGGCGGCCCATCTCAACCGCTATTTCGTCCCGCTCCTGGCCGCCGTGGCGGTGCTGGCGTTTGCGACGGCAACGCGCTTCTACTTCGTGACGTGGCTCGGCGAGCGCGTCATCGCCGACGTCCGCAAGGCTGTCTTCAATCATGTTCTGGCGCTGACACCGGCCTTCTTCGAGGTCACACGAACAGGCGAAGTGCTTTCGCGGCTGACCGCCGACACGACCCTGATCCAGACCGTGGTCGGATCGTCCGCTTCGGTTGCCATGCGCAACCTCGTCATGTTCGTTGGCGGCTTCACGCTGATGTTCGTGACCGACGTGAAACTGACGGCGCTCGTGGTGGCGGCGGTCGTGCTTGTCGTGCTCCCGCTCATTTCGCTGGGTCGCTGGGTGCGCATGCTGTCGCGCCGCAGCCAGGATCGCCTCGCCGATACCAGCGCGCGCGCCAGCGAAACCATCAACGCCGTCCAGACGGTGCAGGCCTTTACGCAGGAAGATGCCGAACGCGCCCGGTTTGGCGAGACGGTCGAACTGTCCTTCGATGTCGCGGTTCTTCGCACGCGTGCCCGTGCCGTCATGACAGGCGCGGTGCTGTTTGCGGCGCTCGCCTGCATTATCGGCGTGTTCTGGGTGGGCGCGCATGATGTCATCGCGCACGCGATCACCGGCGGCCAGCTTCTGCAGTTTACGTTCTATGCCATCATCGTTTCGACGGGTGTCGGTGCGCTCAGCGAAACATGGGGCGATCTCCAGCGCGCCGCCGGCGCGACGGAACGCCTGATGGAATTGCTGCGCGTGGAACCGGAGGTGCGTGTTCCGGCCCACCCGTTGCGCGTGGCGCTCCCGGCGCGTGGCGCAATCGCGTTTCGCGATGTCGTGTTCCGCTACCCCTCGCGTCCCGAACATGCCGCGCTCAACGGATTCTCGCTCGACATTGCGCCGGGCGAAGCGGTCGCGCTGGTCGGGCCATCGGGTGCGGGCAAATCGACCGTGTTTCAATTGGCGCTGCGCTTTTTCGCGCAGCAATCCGGCGCGATCGTGTTCGACGGGATGGATACGGCTGATCTCGATCCTTCCGATCTCCGCCGTCACATCGCTCTCGTGGCTCAGGATCCCGTGATCTTCTCGGGCACGCTGGCCGACAACATTCGCTATGGCCGGCCGGATGCGAGCGATGCAGACGTCCGGCAAGCCGCGGAGGCCGCTGCGGCTGCCGAATTCGTGGAGCGTCTGCCCCTGGGCTATCAGACCCTGCTGGGCGAACGTGGCACCACCTTGTCGGGCGGCCAGCGTCAGCGGCTTGCTATTGCGCGGGCCATTCTGCGCGACGCACCGCTGCTCCTGCTCGACGAAGCCACCAGCGCGCTTGACGCGGAGAACGAGCGCCTCGTGCAAATGGGGCTCGACAATCTCATGACGGGGCGCACCACCATCGTGATTGCGCACCGGCTCGCGACCATCCAGCGCCTCAAGCGCATCGTGGTCATGGATCAGGGCCGGATCGTCGGTGAAGGCAGCCATGCCGAACTCGTGGCCGGCGGCGGCCTCTATGCGCGTCTTGCCGATCTACAGTTCACTGCAGGACTCGCCCGCGCGGTATGAAGGCGCGCCGGTAATGAGTCGCGACCCGATGTAGGGTGCGACCGGCATTATGTTTTTAAATCAGCGCGTGCCCTCGGACACTTTCCAGCACGCGCAACGGCGCGCGCGCAGGCTCCACCATGGCGTTGACGTCGAGATGAAAGGTCTGTTCGAGCACGAATTGCCCGGCTAGCGCGGCGTGCATCACCTGGTCGGTGTAGCAGATCCAGGTCGCGCCGGCGGGGAAGGGGAAGGCGATCTGCGGCGAGGTTCGCTGATAGGTTTCGTCGAGCTTGGCGCCATCATGGAGGCCGAGCATCAGAGAGTCGTAAGCCGTGCGTGTTCCTTTGGTGATGCCTAAGAGCCCCAGGATCGCGGCATGAAGACGTGAGCCTTCGCGGGACTGTGGCAGAAACCGCTGCGCCATGGCCTCGAAGGGTTCGCCCACATGCCAGAGGCGCGGTTTGCCGTGCGGGTTGATGTTCGAAAACACGCGCATGATGCGCCGCCCCGCCATGGGCCGTGACGGAAACGCATCCACATGCAGCCGCGTGTCGTCATGGATGGGCGACGCCTCGCGGCCTTCGATCTCAACGGGACGAAAACTTGTCTGCGCCGCCTCAAGTGCCTGCGTATAGGAGGGGATGAGGTCGCACACCAGATCGCGCGCTGCGGCTGCAAATCGCTGCATCATGGCTTTGAGTGCGCCGGCCTGTTGGCCGGCGAGCGACGTCCCACCCATCCCGCCCGAAGGCTTCAGGCTGACATTCTTGGATTTGCCGTTGGAAACCTCAGGCGTGAGGAAGGCCTGTTCCTCGTCGGTCAGTGCAAAGGAAAGATGCGGGAAGAACAGAACCTTGCCGCTTTCGAGCGCGTTGGACGCGTCGTCGCGCATGCCGGCGGATAGCGGACCGCCCCAGTCCGTGACATCGAAAGTTCGAATGGCGTCCAAACCGGCCTCATGCGGCAGTGGCTGCGCGCGGTGGCGCATCCCAAGCCGAATGACACCCTGTCAGAGAGGCGTCAAGCCGCTTCTTCCGCGGGATCGCGCAACACGTAGCCGCGGCCCCATACGGTTTCGATGTAATTATCGCCATTGGTGGCGGCGGCGAGTTTCTTGCGCAGCTTGCAGATAAAGACGTCGATGATCTTGAGTTCCGGCTCGTCCATGCCGCCATAGAGATGATTGAGGAACATCTCCTTGGTGAGCGTGGTGCCCTTGCGGAGCGAAAGCAGCTCCAGCATCTGATATTCCTTGCCAGTCAGATGCACGCGGCTGCCGTCGACTTCCACGGTTTTGGCGTCGAGATTCACGGTCAGCTTGCCGGTGGTGATCACCGATTGCGAATGGCCCTTGGAGCGGCGCACCACGGCCTGGATTCGCGCGACCAGCTCGTCCTTGTGGAAAGGCTTGGTCATATAGTCGTCGGCACCGACGCCGAGCGCCTTGACCTTGGCCTCGACAATGGCGTTGCCGGAAAGAATGAGAACCGGGGTCTGGACTTTCGCCAGGCGAAGGGATTTCAGGACCTCGAAGCCGCTCATGTCCGGAAGCTGAAGATCCAGGACAATGATGTCGTAATCATAGAGCTTGCCGAGATCGATGCCCTCTTCGCCCAGATCAGTGGTGTAAACGTTAAAACCTTCGGATCGGAGCATCAGTTCGATGCTGCGCGCCATGGCGCTGTCGTCTTCGATCAAGAGTACGCGCATGATTCCGAACCTCTTGAACGGCCAATCCCAATCAGCCGCAGTTAACTGTTACAACCGGAAGGTAAGCGGAAATGGTTAACATCCGCTTGCCGGCCCCGGTTAAATTGCGGTTGACCCTGCCAGGGCCAACTGAACGCCTTTTGAGACCGCCCATCCCGTTGATTCGCTTCGTTAAGTTTACTGCCACTTAAACCCTTCCGTTCAAGATAATGCGAGTGAGGCGGTATTCCACCCCGGCCCAGAGACGCTCGCATGCTGACACTTCTCAAGGATATCGAGGCTGTTCCGGCTCTCACCCGGTTCGGGCGCGTAGCGCGTATCGAAGGCCTGATGGTCGAGGTGACGGGGGCCGCCGGCGCGATCAGTCTCGGGGGCCAGGTTCGTCTTTCCAGCCCCAGCGGCAAGCTAATCCCTTGTGAAGTCATAGGTTTTCGCGATGGTCGCGCCCAGCTCATGCCGTTGGGGACGCTTGAAGGCGTGACGTTGGGCTCGCGTGCCGACTTTGATGACAGGCCGGCCACGATCCATCCTTCCTGCGCGTGGCTGGGACGGGTCGTTGATGCCTTCGGCCGGCCGACCGATGGAAAGGGCGCTCTCCCGCAAGGCCCGGTCGGCTACAAGCTGCGCGCCCAGGCGCCGTCTGCCCATGTCCGTGCCCGGGTCGGCGGAAAACTCGACCTGGGGGTGAAGGCGCTCAACGCCTTCGCGACCTGCTGCAAAGGCCAGCGCATCGGCATTTTCGCCGGCTCCGGTGTCGGCAAATCGACCCTGCTCGCCATGCTGGCCCGCAACACCCAGGCGGATGCAATCGTCATCGGGCTGGTGGGTGAACGCGGCCGCGAACTCAAGGAATTTCTCGAAGACGATCTGGGTCCCGAGGGATTGAAGCGCAGCGTCGTCGTTGCCGCCACGTCCGATGAGCCGGCACTGGTCCGCCGTCAGGCGGCCTATGTCGCCATGACGGTGGCTGAGAGCCTGCGCGACGAAGGTCTGCACGTTCTGTTGCTGATGGATAGCGTCACCCGCTTTGCGATGGCGCAGCGCGAGATCGGCCTTTCCGCCGGCGAGCCTCCCGCCAGCAAGGGGTATACGCCCACCGTCTTTGCCGAATTGCCGCGTCTCCTCGAACGGGCCGGTCCCGGCCGCACGGGCTCGGCCGGATCCATCACCGGCCTTTTTACGGTTCTCGTGGAAGGTGACGATCACAACGAACCCATCGCCGACGCGGTGCGTGGCATTCTCGACGGGCACATCGTGCTCGATCGCGCCATCGCCGAACGCGGCCGATATCCCGCCATCAACATTCTCAAATCGGTGTCGCGGGCGATGCCGCAATGCAATTCCGACGACGAGCAGGCGATCGTGGCGCGCGCGCGGGCGACGCTCGCGGTCTATGAGGATATGGCCGAACTCATTCGACTCGGCGCTTACAAGTCCGGCACCAACGCTGAAGTCGACGCATCGATCGCGATCTATCCGCAGATCGAGGCATTCCTCACACAAAAAAAGGACGAGCGCGCGACGCTGGCCGAAGGCTATGCCGGGCTCGCAGCGCTTATGGGAATTGGGAAAGGTAGGCGGTCATGAAGCGGCGCGAAAATCTTCTGCGCCTGCGGCGCTTCAGGGTGGATGAACTCAAGCGGCGCATGTCGACGCTCGATGCCATGTGCGCCGATGTCGAACGCAAGCTCCAGGACCTTGAGGACGGCATCGCGCGCGAACGCCAGCGCGCCAACGACTCTGATATTGGCCGCCTCGCCTTTCCAAGCTTTTTGCGTGCCATGGACGGACGGCGCGAAAATTTGCGCGCCACGCTCAAGGAAATCGAACGCGAGCGGGCGCAGACGCAAGCCGACCTCGGCCAGGCCTTTCAGGACCTGAAAAGCCTCGAGCTCGCGACCGAGCAGGAGGCCCGGCGCGTTGCAGAAATCCAGACGCGCAAGGCCCAGTCCCATCTCGACGAAATGGCGCTCGTTCGTCACCTGCGCAAGCACGCGATGCGGCAGGTCTAGCGGCCGCGTCGGGTTTTCGAGGTAGCCGAATCCTGCCCGACAAGAGGCGCCCGCCGCAGCGGTGCGGCCGCCGGCCACATCTCCAGGCGAAATTTTCCGGCATTCGATCACGGCGCCCGTTTGCAATCGTGCTAGGAATTTCGCATGCGCGGACCGATCACCGGACGAATGGCGCATTTGCGCGAAAGTCTCTTTCGCCCGCTCTGGTCGTGGATTCCTGCGGGCCTACTCGCATTCGTCGTGTCGGGTGTTTGGCTTCGCAACGCTTTGAGTCTCACAAGCGCAAGGGCTGGATCGGGCACGCATCAGGCCTGGGCGTTGTCGCCATGGCTTGTCCTTCTCGCGCTCGCAATCCTCTTATGCCTGTTTGAAGGGACCTACAGGCGCTACCGATCCCTGCAAGCCAAACTCGACGGGATTTCGCGCGAGCGGCCACTCGCCATTGTCGATTGCGATTTTGCCGTCGACATCAGAAGTATACGGCAAAGGCAGGTCCTGAGCATCACGGGCTGGTCGTTGAAGCTCAAGAACCGCAGTCTCAAGCTGCTCAAGCTCGAAGTCGAGGATGCCTATCTGAAGGCAGGCGGCGGCATTGCCAGCCAGATCCCTGCCGTCAGCAAATATATCTATGCATCGCCATACATAGAAATGGTGCACCGCCTGATGCTTGCCGAGCCGTTTGATGTCGGACCGGTGCCCGCAATCTTCGAAGTCGGCTTTACGATTTCCTACGACAATGTGCCTGCCATTGGGCGTCGCACGCTGGTGCGAAAGATCCGCTATGAAGTGTCCGCATTGCTGCCGCTGACCTCGAGCAGCGAGATCGTGCATCGCGAAGAACTGTGACGCCAGACACTCTGGAATGATGTGCCGGACTGACACTCAGGGCGCCGTTGCGGCTCCCGGCGCACTTCAATTGCCCACGATCACCCAGCGGTCGGGAAGAAAGCCGTTGAAGCTCGTGCGCACCGCCACGGAATAGGCTCCGATCGAGTCGAATACGATGAAGTCGCCCGGGCCGATGGTTTCCGGCAGCATGATTGGGCGCGGCAGCACATCGAGCGTATCGCAGGTCGGGCCATAGACGCGAAAGGGAGCATGGCCACCGGGCACGGCGACCGCGCGCCCCTCGGAATCGAGCACGAAGACGCGCAGGGCATAGTCGGCCGTCCAGCCCGGAAGCGTCAGTTCGTCGAAGCTGCCGTAGATTCCGTCATTGATGTAGAGCTTGTCGTTCTTGCGCAGCACTGCCTGCGTGACGAGCGACATGCCCTCCGCGATCAGCGCGCGTCCCGGTTCGCAGAGCAAGGAAATATTGCTGGCGTTGGGCAGCGTCGCGATCGCCTCGCGAATGGTATCGAAATACCAATGGTAGGGCGGCACGTCGTTGCCGGGATAGGTGCCCGGAAAGCCGCCCCCAATATCGAGCGTGGTCAGCGCGATCCCCGCGGTTTCCGCCGTACGCCGCGCCATCTCTATGGCCTGGGCATAGGAAAAAGGGCTCAGGCATTGCGAGCCTACATGAAATGTCAGTGCCGGCGTCGCCCCGGCGTCGGCAACGCGCCCCAGCAGGCGCGCCGCGTCATCGGGCGTTGTGCCGAATTTGCTCGACAATTCGAGAATGGCGCCGCCGAGCGGTGTGGCAATGCGGACGAAAATGCGACAGCCTTTGCCGCCTTTGGTCTCGCTGAGCAGCTTGTCGAGTTCGAAATCGCAATCGACCACGAAATCGCGCACACCATGTTTTTCGTAGGCGATCCGTGCGGTTCCAGGGAGCCGGACCGGCGCCATGAAATGACACGTCGCATCGGGATAGCGCCCGGTGACGAGTTCGATTTCCGGCAGCGATGCCGTGTCGAAATGGCGGATGCCTGCCGCATAGACGAGATCGAGGACCTGCGGAGCCGGATTGGCCTTGACCGCGTAAAGCGTATCCCCGGGGAACCCCTTGACGAACCTCTGCGCCGCGATGGCGAACTTTTCGGGAAACAACGCATAGACCGGCTCGCCCGGCCGCAGCTGTTCGATCAGGTGCTCGACGCTTGCGAAGCGGGGAAGGTCAGTTTCTGCGATACGGGAATTCATGGCGAGTGTTCCGGCTCGGCGAGCGGGGTTTAGGGGCGCGCCGAAACGCGGTCAAGTGCGCGCCCCTCGCCGAAGGAAACGCCGGGATGGCGGTTTCGAGTCGCCCGCGGCAGCGGAAATTCAGCTTTCTTTCGTGATCGCGCTCTCGTGCCAACGGCGAAGACAGACAAACTCAAGAGCTGCGAGAGCGTAGAAATTGACGATACCGACCGCCGAAAGAAGAGCGAGGGCCGCGAACATGCGGGCGATTTCGAGCCGGTTGCCCGCTTCGATGATGCGCCAGGCAAGACCGGTTGCCGTGCCGGAGCCGGCAACGAACTCGGCCACGACGGCACCGATGAGTGCCAGACCGCCGGCGATCTTCATGCCGTTCAGAAGAAACGGCAGTGCGCCCGGAAACTGCAACAGCCGAATGCGCTGTCCGCGCGAAGCGCCATAGAGCCGGAAAAGATCGACCAGATTTGCGTCAGCCGAACGCAGACCAACGGTCATGCTCGACAGCACAGGGAAAAAGGCAACGATCCAGGCGATCAAAACCAGCGCAAGCTCCACGCGGTCGAAACCCACCCAGATGAGGATGAGCGGCGCGATCGCAATGACCGGCGTGACCTGAAGTATGACCGCATAGGGAAAGAGGGCCATTTCGACGAGCCGGCTCTGCGAAAAAAGTATGGCGAGCGCCGAACCGGAGATCACGGCCAGCGCAAACGCAATCCACGTGACGCGCAGCGTGGCCCACAATGACGCCAGCAGCGAGGAAAAATCCGCCACAAAGGCGCGCGCGATCTCCGATGGCGCAGGCAGGACGAACACCGGTACGGCGTAATACCGCACGAGAGTCTCCCACGCGCCGAGCACGATTGCGCCGACAATGAGTGGCATGACGTACCGCAACGCCGCAGGCGCGCTCATGCGGGCTCTTCCATTGCCTGGCGCAATGCCGCCGAAATCTGGCCGGCCTGGGCAGCAAATTTCGGGGTCAGTCGATAGGACTCGTCGCGCGAAGGGGGATGCGAAATCGCGATCTCCTTGACGACGCGGCCTGGACGAGGCGTCAGGACGACGGCCCGCGTGGCGAGATAGGCGCTTTCGAAGACGCTGTGCGTGACAAACAGGACGGTCAGCCCGTCCTCGCGCCAGAGCTTCAAAAGATCGTCGTTCAATGCCTGGCGTGTCAGATCGTCCAACGCTGCAAATGGCTCGTCCATCAAGAGCAGCCGTGGTCCGGAGGCGATGGCGCGTGCAATCGACACACGCATTTTCATCCCCCCGGAAAGCTCGCGCGGATAGGCACGCTCGAAATCCGAAAGGCCCACCCGTGCAAGCGCGCGCGACGCGCTTTCGTTGGCACGCGCGCGGGGAACCCTCTTCAAATCGAGCGGCAGGCGGGCATTCTCAAGCACGCGCGCCCACGGCATCAAGGTCGGTTCCTGGAAGACGAAGCCCATTTCGGGACGGCCGTGCGGAAACGAAATTCGACCGGAGCTCGGCGCCGTGAGGCCGGCGACCAGTCGCAGAAGCGTCGATTTTCCGCAGCCCGAGGGGCCCACGATCGAGACGAACATGCCCTCGTCGATCGCGAGGTTGATGGGCGCGAGCGCGCGAAGGCCGTTGTCGAACGTCTTGGCGACGCCTTCGAGCCGCAGCGACATCAAGGCTTGTCGGCGCCGGCGGCGGGGCCATGTTTCACGAAGCGCAAATCGTAGGCGTGCCGATAGGCGAGGCTCCGCGGATAGAGTCCGGCCGCGGCCATGGTTTCGAAGAATGTCTTCCAGCGGGCATCCGTCATCGTGCCGATGCCGAACTGATTTGCATCGCCGGACACGACGAGTCCGTAGGATTTCATCTTTGCGATGGATTGCGAAATGATGGCGTCGGTCATCTCCGCATTGTCGCGCCTGATGAGCGTATTGGCCGGTGACGCGTTGCCGAACAGATAGGCCTGCCAGCCCGCCGCACTCGCATCGACGAACGCTTGCACCGCGCCGGGGTTGGTGGTGATCCATTTTTGCGGTACCAGCACCATGTTGGCGTAGCCCGGGTATCCGTTGTCTGCAAGCAGGAATATCTCGGGCTTGATGTGTCCCTGAGTCTCGATCGTGTAAGGCTCGCTCGTCAGATAGCCTTCCTGGATGGCTTTGGGGTCGACGAGGAATGGCGCGAGATTGAATGTGTATTTGCGGATCTGCGAATCGCTGAATCCATATTTGGCCTTCAGCCACGGCCAGAACGCGACCGTGGATGCGTCGGCGATCATGATCGGTTTGCCCTTCATGTCGGCAAGCGAATGAACATCCGGCCGCTGGTGGCAGATCAGGACCTGCGGGTCCTTCTGAAAGATCGCCATGACCGCCACGATCGGGGCACCGGCGCGCACGAGGTTGAGCGGAATGAATCCGTTCGAGCCGATTCCGAAATCCGCTGCGCCGGCTGCCAGCAACTGCGGAACATTGACGCTCGGGCCGCCTTCGACGATCCGTACATCGAGCCCCGCTTTGGCATAGAGGCCGAGCGCCAGGGCTTCATAGAAGCCGCCATGCTCGGCCTGGGCTTTCCAGTCGGTCACAAACGTGATGGGCGTTCGCGCGGCGCAGGCGCCTGCATGGGAAAGAACGATCGCGGCCGCCGCCGCCATGATCCGCCTGTACAGCATGTCCCCTCCGACCGTCGCCAAAACTCATAGAGCAACCGTATCGCGCGTCAACGCTATGCGGGAAGCATCAGAAAACGTCGAGCGTCGGGAAGCCGGGAACGCCGACTATGCAATCGCGCAGGAAGATCGCCAGGCCCGTATCTCCCGTCCAAAGCGAGTAGCGTCCTCGCCCTTCGCGCGCTTGCGCATCCTGCCATTGGGCGATGGCGTTCATCGCAAAGGCGCGCGCCCGCTCGAGCCAAACGGGCTGTCTTGTAAAGGCGTAGAGTTTGAGAAGGGCGTAGCCGTTGCCTGCGGTCCCGTGACAGAAGCCACAGCCTTTGGCGAGAGGGCCGGCCCGCCATATCCATTCGCCGCCGCCTTCGAGAAGCGCACGCAGCTCCGGCGCGTCGAGATGCATGTCGGCGAAGGCTGCGATCATCCCGGGCGCACCATGGCAGATTTGCGTAAGCGAGGGCGCGTCGTCCTTCATCGCATCGGCCCTCCAGTTGACGCCATTCTCCCCGCGTGCGGCCTGCGTCGCCAGCGTGTGCGTCGCCAGGAGACGGACGGTGTCGCGTTGTCGTTCGTTCAGCCAATCCCAGCCGCGAAGCAGGGCGAAGACGTTTCCGGCCAGTCCATGCGCGAGGCCGAGGAACTGTGAAGTGCGGCCGTAGAGCTTTTGCGTCCAGATCGGTCCCGCATCAGACTCATGCAGGTCGCCGATAAGCTTCTCGGCCTGCGCCTGATGGAGTTCGCACCAGCGCGCCTCGCCCGTCATGGCATGGAGAAAATGTGCGGCGAGCATGGTTCCGGGCATTCCCCACATCAATTCCAGGGGAGGCAAGGCCAGATTTGCAGCGATTCGCGCTTCGAGTTCATCGGCAATTGTGGGAGAGGGCGCCAAACGCATCTCCAGAAGAAGGATGCCGACGTCGCCCAGGAGCCAGGAAGCCTGTGCCGGATCGAAGCCGAAATAGGCAGACATCTGCGCCATGGCGGCGCGATTGTGCTCCAGCAAGCGGGGGAAAACGCCAGTCAGATCGAGCCGGCCCGTTTCACCAAGCTCGGCGAGCGCCAGGATCACGCCGGCCGCGCCCCAATAGAGCGACGTTTCGCCATCCCGGCACCATTCGTCGGCGGGATGCGCCGGCCACAATTTCACGCGGTCGAATCGATCGAGTGCGTCATCGCAAATGGCCCGCACGGTCGTGCGGGCGGTGTCTTCATTCCATGCGATGGGTTTCAGCGGAATATGTCGTGAATCCATTTGCCACATCCCTCGGCATCGTGGCGTCGTACGATGTCAATTCTGATCGTTATTGTCGTTGTTGCCATTGTCGTCGGAGGATTGCGGAGGCTGTCCGTTGTCGCCATTCGCTGGTGGTGGCGGAGGCGGCGGCGGAGGAGCGGCGCCGGGCGGCGGTTCGGACGGAGGTTGTCCCGAATTGCCGCGATTGCCGAACAGCCAGTTCCAGAATGTCGTGCGGTCGGCGCGACGGGCCGGTGGTGGCGGTTGGCCTTCCTCCGATTGGACCGAAGATTCGTCGTCGCTCTGGCTCGTGCCGCTTTCATCGGTACTGGACGGATTGGTGCCGTCATCGCTCGACGTGGATTCGGCCGTGTCGGTTTCTTCCTCCGGCGGTGGCTGCGAGGATTTGTCGAGCGATTTCGCCGGCAGGCCATGCTCGGCCACGACCATCACGCTTTTCCAGACGGAAGCGGGAAGGCTGCCGCCGGTAACACCGCGCATGGGCGAGGAATCGTCGTTGCCGATCCAGACGCCGGCGACATAGTCCGTCGTGAAGCCGACGAACCAGGCGTCGTGGTAGTCCTGCGTGGTGCCGGTCTTGCCGGCGGCCTGGTGGCCGGAAAGTGCCGCGCTTCTCCCTGTGCCCTCTTCGACGACGCCGTAGAGCATGGCGGTGAGATCGCGGTCGACATGCGATGCAATCACGCGTTCCGGTGTCGTTTGCTTGCGCCGATAGAGAACCTGGCCGGTGCTGTCGTCCACCTCGCGCACGAAGTAAGGCGCCGCTTTGAGTCCGCCCGAAGCGAACGTCGCATAGGCCGCGGTCAATTCGAGCGGGGTGACTTCCGACGTGCCGAGCGCGAGCGACGCATTGGCGGCGAGCGGAGAGGTGATGCCGCAGCGATGCGCGGCGTCCACGACGCTGGTAATGCCCACTTCCTGCGCCAGACCGGCCGTTACCGTGTTGATCGAGCGCGCGAGGGCGGTAGCAAGGGTGACGGTGCCATAGCTCCGGCCGCCATAATTGGTTGGCGTCCATCCATCGATGTCGACCGGACCGTCGGAGCGCGTGTCCCACGGGCTGATGCCGTTTTCGAGGGCGGCAAGATAGACGAACGGTTTGAACGCGGAGCCGGGCTGGCGCTTGGCCTGGGTGGCGCGGTTGAAGACGCTGGCGTCGTAGTCGCGACCGCCGATCAGCGCAGAGACCGCCCCGTCAGGCTTCATCACCACGACGGCGCCTTCGCTCGCGTGCTCTCGGCGTCCATGCGCGTCGAGGGTGTGGGCGAGTGCATGGCGTGCGCCTTCCTCGATCTTCGGCTCGAGCGTCGTGTGAACGACGAGATCGGAGGAATGCGGCGTCCCGTCGGACGCGATCAGGCGAAGGGCCTCCTCGGCGGCAGTATCCATGTAGAAGTTGCGGGCGTCGGCGATGGTCCGATCGCTGATCACGGCAGGACGGGCGCGCGCGTCATCCGCCTGCGCCTGGGTGATCGCGCCGGTCTCGATCATGGCGCGCAACACGTGGTCGGCGCGCATCTGGGCGGCTTCGAGATCGCGCCGGGGTGAGAACGCGGAGGGCGCGCGCGTCAGTGTTGCCAGCATCGCCGCTTCGGCCAGCGTCAGATCGCGTGCGGATTTGCCGAAATACACATGCGCCGCACCGTCCACGCCATAGGCGCCGGACCCGAGATAGATGCGGTTGAGATACAGTTCCAGAATCTGCTTCTTGTTGAGAGACTTCTGCAAAGCCGCCGCGTCGAGCAGTTCCTCGATCTTGCGCGAGAAGGTTCGGCGCGGATTGAGAAAGATGATCTTCGCTGTCTGCTGCGTGATCGTCGAGCCGCCCGCCACGACATGACCGGCGCGGAGATTCACCAGCGTGGCGCGCACGAGGCCGCGCACGTCGATCCCCTCGTTCTCGTAAAAGCTGCGATCCTCCATCGCAATGAAGGCCGCTGGAAGGTAGGGCGGCATTTCCCCGAGCGTCAGCCGATCGCCTACCACCGCTCCGCGATGGCCGACGATCTGATCCTGCGCATCCAGAAAGGTGAACGCGACGGGGCGATTTGCGGTGTAAAGGTCCTTCGACAGGTCGAGCGTCGGCGCCGTCCAGACCAGAACGTAAGGCGCCAGATAGAGCAGCGCGGCCGGCACGGCCACGATCGCCAGCACCGCCGCTGCCGCGCGAAGGAGGCCTGTTCTTCGTCGCCTGGCCCAGTGCCGCAGCGTGTCGAGATTTTCCAACAGATGGGTGCCCAGCATTGAGAGCGGCGTTCGTCCCCGATCTTTGCGGCGGTTTCAAGACCCGCGCCGGCAGGGAGCGCCGTGCGTCGCATCCCGTCGGCCCAAACGCTCCCGGTCGCCGGTTCCGTTAACCCGACTGAGTTAACGCGGCTGGCGCCGATTGGAGCCTGCCGAACTTTCGCGATAGGATTGCCGTCACCGCGATGCCCGAAGGGGCGGCGGTTCATCGGCCATTCATCGCCGAAACGATAGAAGAACGCATGTACCGGCGCCTTTTCCTTGCGATATTCGCATTGCTCGCGTTCGCCACGCCGGGGCTCGCCCAGGGGCGGCATGCGGGCGGCTTCGGCTATTACGATGTGCGGCCGCTTGATCGCATTCTGCCGGGCATTCGCAGCGGCAGGCCCGGTCGGTTCTACGATGCCGAAGGCCCGTTTGCCGATCCTGCGGGTGGGCTGCATTATCGCATCAAATGGTTGATGCCGGACGGGCGTATCGTCTGGCTGGATACGGACGCGAGAACGGGGCGCGTGATTGGTCCGTATCGAGGGTTTGGTTCGGGGTTCATGTTGCCGCCAAGCGGGCTCAGGCCGCTGCCGGGTCGTCCCGGCTTCGGCCGGCGCGGCTGGATGGGCGGTTTTAAGGCCGGTGGCGGACACTGGCGCGGGCGCTGAGGGGCTGATGCGCGTATTGCTGGTGGAGGACGATCCCGATCTTCAGCGTCTGCTGAAACGTGCGCTGAGCGATGCCGGCTATGTCGTCGACAGCGCGGTGGACGGCGAGGAGGGGCATTTCCTGGGTGACACCGAACCTTACGATGTCGTCATCCTCGATCTCGGGCTGCCCAAGATGGACGGCGTGCGCGTGCTGCAGCAATGGCGCAAGGCGGGGCGTACGATGCCCGTATTGATCCTGACCGCGCGGGACCTCTGGAGCGACAAGGTTGCCGGTTTCGACGCCGGCGCCGACGACTATCTCGCGAAGCCATTTTATACGGAAGAACTTCTCGCGCGGGTGCGCGCACTCTTGCGCCGCGCGGCCGGGCTCGCCACGTCCGAGATCGAAATCGGTCCGCTGCGCATCGACACGCGCGCCTCGCGGGTGACGCTCGACGGCAATCCGGTCAAGCTCACCTCGCTCGAATATCGCCTTCTTGCCTATCTCGCCCATCATCGCGGCCGCGTTGTTTCGCGCACCGAACTCGTCGAACATCTCTACGATCAGGATTTCGACCGCGATTCCAATACGATCGAGGTTTTCGTGGGACGGCTGCGCAAGAAGCTCGATGCCAACCTGATTCAGACGGTGCGCGGCCTTGGCTATTGTCTCGACGAAGCAGCTCACGACGGCGATCGCGCGAAGGTTTGATTCCCTCGCGGCGAGGCTGATCGCGGCGGCGGCCATCTGGACGCTGCTCGGCCTCCTGGTGGGCGGTATTGCGCTTTCGGGCATTTTCCGCGCATCGGCGCAGGGCAGCTTCGACGAACGGCTCAAATCCGACCTCGACGAAATGATCGCCGCCGCCGAACCCAATGCGCAGGGCGAAATCTCCATGCAGGGCCGCTTCGCCGACCCGCGGTTCGAGCGGGTCTATTCGGGCTGGTACTGGCAGATCGTGCCCGAAGGGCCCAAAGGTCCCTTGACCAGCGACGCGCAGATCTCGCGCTCGCTCTGGGATCACCCCCCCATTCGCGTCACCGACTATCGGGTGAGCAAGGGCCTGACCTGGGGCCACGGCGAGGGCCCGGACGGACAAAATCTGCGCGTTGTGGCGCAGCGCATCGAATTTCCGCCGAGCGCGTCGCAGCCGAAATCGGCACCGCGTGTCTTCACCATGCTGGTCGCGGGCGATGTCAGCGTGATGGAAAAAAGCGTCGCCGATTTCAACGGCACACTTATCTGGTCCTTCGCCGTTCTGGGATTGGGACTGATCGGGGCGATTTTCATCCAGGTCCGTATCGGGCTGCAGCCGCTGAAGCGTGTGCGCGAGGCCCTTGCGCGCATCCGCAGCGGCAAGGCGCGCCGGCTCGACGGCAGCTTTCCGGCCGAGATCGCGCCGCTGGCGGTCGAACTCAACAGCCTCATCGATCACAGCGAGGAGGTGATCGGCCGCGCCCGCACCCATGTCTCCAATCTCGCGCATTTCCTGAAGACGCCGCTCAGCGTGCTCGCCAGCGAAGCCGATGCCCATCCCGGTGCCTTCGCCGAGTCCGTCATGCGCCAGGTCGTCACCATGCGCCGCCAGATCGATCACTATCTCGCGCGCGCCCGCGCCGCCGGCTCGGTCAACGTTCTCGGCAACCGCACGCCGGTGCGGCCTGTTCTCGAAGACCTTGCGCGCGTCCTGAAGCGCATCCACGCCGAACGCGGCATCGGCATCGAAGTCGATTGTCCGCCCGCGCTCGCCTTCCGGGGCGAACGCCAGGACCTCGAGGAGATGGCGGGCAACCTCATCGACAATGCCTGCAAATGGGCCCACGGCCGCGTCGTCGTCGCCGCGCATCGCGATCAGGGCACACAGTTCGAGCTCAGGGTCGGCGACGACGGGCAGGGCCTCGACGCCGAAGAGCGGGCGCAGGTGGGCGAGCGCGGCGAGCGGCTGGACGAGAGCGTGCCTGGCTCCGGCCTTGGCCTCGCGATTGTGCGCGACATCGCCAAGCTTTATGGCGGCTCGCTCACCCTCGGCGACAGTCCGCTCGGCGGTCTCGAAGTCCGCCTGTCGCTGCCCGCGATCGCGTGAGGCGGGGCAAGGGAAACGCGGCGCCACAAGCCCCCATTAACGCAACCATTGTATCATATCGGGTCCAGGACGCCTCAGCTGGAGCATTTGACGTGATCACATCGCAGCGCATGGAGACATTGCACCGCTTTCTGGCGGCGCTGCCCGATGGCGTGGCGGTGCGTCTTGCCCAGGCGGTCGAATATGACTGGCTCACCGGTGGCGCGGGCTTGCCTCATGATGCCATTCTCGAAAGTCTCCGCCCGGCGCTGCGACGCGCCTCGGGCATGCGCAGGGTGCCGTCGGCCTTGCGCTGGTTTTGCCGGCCCTTCGAAGATCTGCTGGTGGGTGCGCGCACCGGACCGAAGGCGAAGGGGCGCATCGCCCGCTGTTCGATCCGCCCGGTCTGGCGCTGGCTCGCAACAATTCTGCTCTGCGACGAAACCGAGTCCTATCTTTCCGGCATGAAAGAGGCCGCTACGCGCGGCCGCGAGGATGACGCGATGGTCCGCGCGGCGCGATTCTGGCCGCTTGCCGCGCAAGCGCTTGCGCGCGGGCTGGCGGAGCCCGAAGCGGCGCGTGCTGTACTGGGCGGCGATGATATTGCCGCCGATGCGAAGGAAATGGCGCTTCTTCTGTCGGTCGCCGCCGAGATCACCGCCTTGCAGGCGCGGTTTCCGAAGCCGCTGCCTTCGCTGGACGAGGGCAGCCTCCGGATGCTGCGCGACGCCTATGACCGGCTGATCGCAGCGGCACCGGATGCGGCGCCCTACATTGCCGTCATCGCGATGAACCGGCTCGCAAAGCCGTGGGAAGCGCTGCGTCTTCCTTTGATGGTGGCGCGCCAGAGCGACGATACATTGATCAGCAGTACCGACATGGGGCTGGCCGGCGAATTGCTGCTCGCCGAAATGGATGCGCACGCGCTTGCCATTCGCACGGCGCGCCCGCCGCGCTTCGACGCGGACGATCTGGCCCGTCATGTCGCCCGCTTCGCGCAGCTTTCCACAGGCATTGCGGCCGAGGTCGAGATCCGCCGCGGCGGACGCTGGAGCCAACGGTTGCTGAGCGACCGCGCGGCGGTGGGCGATGTCATGGCGGACCATGTGCGACGCGGCGCGCGCGACATTCTCGCGGCGCTGCCGACGATCAAGTCCGGCGCCTATGCGGGGGGACCGCGCGTGCCGGATCTGGGCCGCAGATTCGATTCCGAACGGGCCGAAGGCGCCGTCAATGCCGCGAGGCTCATCGCCGGATGCAGAGCCTCGGCAGCCGGCGCCTGTTTCGGTGCGGCGCTTGCCGATGCGGATGAAGAAACGGCCATCGGTCTCAAAAGCTATACCGACGAACTGGTGCGTGAATTGCGCGCCACAGAAGGAGAACGCCGCGGCATCGCGGAGCAGTATTTCGCGCTCGCAATTCTGCTGACGGGTATTTTGTTCAGCACGGAGGAAGCCGCGTTTCTCCAGCGCCGCGGCCGCGCGGCAGTCGCGAGCGCATCGCAGGCGGCGTGAAACGACCACCCATCCGGGTTGGGATTTCAAATCGCTCCGGCATCCATCAGCGCATCGATTTCGGCCGGCGAATAGCCGAGTTCGCACAGGATTTCGTTGTTGTGCTCGCCCAGCAGCGGCGGGCGTCGGCGAATGTCGCCCGGTGTGGTGTGCAGTTTGACGGGTGTGGCCGCAATCGGCGCAGTGCCGATGCAAGGGTAGTCGACGCTCGTGAAAAGATCGCCGGCGCGGACATGCGCATCGTCGAGGGCCTGGCGCGGGCTGTAGACGGGTCCGGCCGGCACGCGGGCTTTCTCGAAGGCGGCAAGCGCTTCCGCCGAGCTCCGCGCGGCGCACCAAGCGGCGAGATGTTCGCTGATGAGCGCGCCATGGTCGCCGCGTGCCCTGTCGCTTGCGAAGCGTGAATCCTCCAGCCAGTCCGTTGCTTCCATCGCCTTGGCGACTCGTTCGAACAGCGGTTCGCCATTGACCGCCACGACAATCCAGCCGTCCTTCGTGCGATAGAGGTCGGACGGCGCGGCCGTCTGGCTGCGGTTGAGCGTGGGCTTGCGGTCGAGCCGCAGAACTTCCTCCTCGATCAGCATGGGGCTGAAAAAACTCATGGCCGTGCGAAGCAGCGCGCCTTCCACAAGCTGGCCGCAGCCGGTGCGATCGCGTTCGCGCAAGGCCGTCACGACACCGAGCGCGAGCAGCGACGCGGTGCCGAAATCGACCCAGGGGGCCGCCGCGCGCATCGGCTGGGTCTCCGTGCCGGAAAAATATGTGGAGCCGCACATCGCCTGCGCGATGCCGTCGAATCCGACACGATCCGCATACGGTCCTTCGAGCCCGAACGCCGACACGACCGCCAGGATGGTCCGCGGATTGATTGTCGAGACCGTTGCGAAATCGAGGCCCATTGCCTTAAGCGTCCGGCCCGGAAGGTTTGCCACCACGACGTCGCTCTGCGCCACGAGCCGGCGGATCACATCGGCCGCGCCAGGGATCGCGGGATCGAGGGTGAGGCTGCGCTTGTTGCGATTCATCTGGAGAAACAGCGCGCCCTCGCGCGGTTCGCCATCAGGCGTGTCGCCAAGCGAAATGAGCGTGCGGTCTTCGCGTCCTTCGCGCTTTTCGACCCGGATCACATCGGCGCCGAAATCGCCCAGCATCGCGGCACAGAATGGTCCCGCAATATAGCGGCCGAAATCCACGACCCGTATGCCGTCAAGTGGTCCGCCCATCCGGTCCTCCGCCGTTTGCGGCGAGGCCGCGGCCCGGACTATACCGGGCGCAACGCCGAATGAGGACCAAAATGCCGACGAGACAAAATCCGTTGAAGCTCAATTCCCTGCAGCTGCGCACGCTGACGGTCCTGCAGGCGCTGGCGCGTGCGCCGGGCGCTTTCGGCAACGGCCCGGGCCAGGGCGAGAAGACGGTCGAGCGCTTTCCGGAGCCGCATGGCGATCATTTTCATCTTGGCGATGCCGTGGTCGCTACGAAAGATGCAAGCGGTTTGTACAACGAGAAGGTCTGGCATGCGCTCGAGCGCAAGGGATTGGCGCGAGGCGACTGGCCGCATCGCATCACCCTCACCGCGTCGGGGCAGAGCTACGACACCGGTCTCGCCGATGAGATCCTCCGGCGCTCGCCCCATTGAGCTGGATGCTCAAGGCACCCTTCGGAGCGCGGCAAACGGTTTCTTGAACAACGCGCGTCCCGCGTCGCTCGCGAAGAATGCGTCGAGCGCGGCCGGTGCAGCGGTGAGAATCACGTCGCCGAAATCGCCCGGTTCGATCCGGCCGGCGATGCGACCCGATTTTATGGCACCTTTCGCGGCGTCTTCGTCGATCAACCAAAGCGTGAGCCCCCCCTTGCCATCAATCGTATAGAGCACCGGGAAGTTGGGTTTCGCGACTTTCGAGTCCACTGTTTTGCCGTTACTCTCGATCGGCTCCACATTCATGTAGTGTCTCGAGCCAAAAGCGGCCGTGCGGACGCCATACGCGTCCCAGCCGCTCTTGTCGTTCCTGGCGGGTGGCGCGAACACAAGCGCTTTAATGGTGCTGTCCTCTTCGGGGAAGAAGATGATGTAGCATGGCTTCCCCTCACCGGTCTCACCGTGCCACATGCCGATCAGCGTGGGATCGCTGCCGAGGCCGGCGGTTGTTCCTACGGGACTGGTTGTGCTGACAGGCAAGCAGGCCGTTAGAAAAAGCGCGGCCGCGGCCGCCAGCATGCGAAACAGATGATTCATGATCGCGCCCCTCGAGAATGCGCAATTTCTTTCCCACAAATGGGGCGGAAGCGCGGCGCTGTGGGCAATTGGAGGAACCTGGCTCGCCTCCTATAGTCGCCTCCCGAAAGCGACAGGTCACCGATGAGTCCGAAAAAGCGTCGCCGTCTCTGGTTTGCCGGAGCGCTGGTGTTGGCCAGTGCCGGCGGAACGGCGCTCGTGCTCACCGCGCTCAAGGACAATGTTCTGTATTTCTACAGCCCGAGCGATGTGGCGGTGAAACATATCGCGCCCGGTACCGCTTTTCGGATTGGCGGTCTGGTCGCACGCAACAGCGTCAGGCGCGGGCCAGGCGCGGAAGTGCGCTTCGTGGTGACGGATGGAAGAACCAGTGTGCCGGTAACCTACACCGGCGTGCTGCCCGATCTGTTCCGCGAAGGCCAGGGAGTCGTCGCCGCGGGAGCACTCGAGAGCGGGGGCGGGTTTGCCGCGACGGAGATTCTCGCCAAGCATGACGAGCGCTACATGCCGCCGGAAGTGGTCGACGCACTGAAGCGCGCCGGGCGGTGGAAGGAAGGCGGCGTATGACGGGCGAGATCGGTCAATTCGCGCTGTGCCTCGCGCTCGCGCTCGCGCTCGTCCAGGCAGGCGCCGGTCTGGCCGGTGCACGGGAGAAGGGCGGTCTGTCGCGCGAACTGGCCGCGAGCGCCGCGCTCGGATTCGCGGTCTTCTCGGCGCTTGCCTTCGGCGCACTCGAATGGGGCTTCATCACTTCGGACTTCAGCATTCTCGATGTGGCGCAGAATTCCCACACGCTGAAGCCGCTGTTCTACAAGGTCACCGGCGTGTGGGCGAACCACGAAGGCTCGATGCTTTTGTGGGTGCTGGTTCTCGCGATTTATACGAGTGCCATTGTCTTCGGCAGGCGCGGCGATGCCCGGCTTACGGCGGCGGCGCTGGGCGTGCAGGGCCTGCTCGAGATCGCGTTTCTGCTTTACATCCTGTTTGCGTCCAATCCCTTCCTGCGGATCGATCCGCCGCCGATTGACGGCATGGGATTGAATCCGCTGCTGCAGGATCCCGGGCTCTCCTTTCATCCGCCGATGCTTTATCTCGGCTATGTCGGTCTTTCCGCGACGTTCGCCTATGCGGCGGCGGCTCTGCTGACCGGCGATGGCAGCGCATCGTGGGTGCGTGCGGCGCGACCGTTTCTCATGATCGCATGGTGCGCGCTTACGCTCGGCATCACGCTGGGAAGCTGGTGGGCTTATTATGTGCTCGGCTGGGGCGGTTTCTGGTTCTGGGATCCGGTCGAGAATGCGTCGTTGATGCCATGGCTCGTCGCGACGGCGCTCGTGCATTCGGCCATGGCGACCGAACGCACCGGTGCCTTTCGAAGCTGGACGCTTCTGCTTGCGATCGGCGGCTTCGCGCTCAGCCTGATCGGCACCTTCCTCGTGCGCTCCGGTGTGCTCACCTCCGTTCATGCCTTCGCGAACGATCCCGCCAGAGGCAAATTCATTCTTGCCATCATCTTCACTGCAGTGGGCGGGGCCCTCGGGCTTTTTGCCTGGCGTGCGCCGCGGCTCAATGCCGGAACCGCCTTCGAGGCCGTGAGCCGCGAAACGGCATTGCTTCTCAACAACGTGCTGCTGACCGCGGCTGTGGCGACGGTCTTCCTCGGAACGCTCTATCCGCTGTTTCTCGAAGCCGCGACCGGCACGCGCATATCCGTCGGACCGCCCTATTTCGCCGTCACGTTTGCGCCGCTCTTCCTTGTGCTTCTCCTGCTCGTGCCGTTCGGACCACGGCTTGGCTGGCGCCGCGCCAGTCTTGCGCAGGCTGCGCGTTCGCTTGCGCCAGGCTTCGTGGCCGCGATCCTCGCGGGCGTGCTGGTTCTGGCCTTGGGCGCGCCACACGCGTTCGCGGCCGGAGCCGCGGTCGCGCTCGGGATTTGGGTCATCGCCGCGAGCGCGCTTGATGCGAGGAGCCGGGGAAGGGCCGGTATGATGTCGCCGCGCGCCTTGGCGTCGGCGTTGGCGCATGCGGGCCTCGGTCTTACGCTGCTAGGCATCGCCGGAACGACACTCTGGAAGAGCGAGGCGCTCGAGGCGCTTGCACCGGGCCAGTCGATCCAACTCGCGGGCTATGAATTGCGATTTGAAGGGGTGACGGAAGCGGCGGGACCAAACTATAGCGCCAGGCGCGGTCAAATCGCCGTGAGGAGCGGAGGCAGGCAGATCGCGACGCTTTTCCCCGAAACGCGGCTTTATCCGGTCGAGGGACAGGCCGTCAGCAAGACCGCGATTCGCACCACGGGCCTCGCCGACCTCTACGTGGCGCTCGGCGACGAACGCGGAGGCGGGCGCTACGTGATCCGGGCCTACGTCAATCCCCTGGCGCCGCTCATCTGGCTGGGGGGCGGGGTGATGGCGCTGGGCGGATTCGCAAGTCTTTTCGGGTGGTTGCGTGTCCGAAGCGCCCGGTTGGCGTCGGCGGTATGAAGCCCGGTCCGGCCCTGTTCGCAGCACTCCTGTGGTTCTCGGCAATTCCCTTGGCGGCGGCACAGGAAAGGCTCGCCGACCCGCGTCTGGAAGCCCGAGCGGAGAAACTGCAGCGAAGTCTGCGCTGCGTTGTTTGCCAGGGCGAATCCCTCGACGAGTCGAATGCGCCCCTTGCCGCCGACCTCCGGCATCTGATCCGCAAGGAGCTTGAAAAAGGCTGGTCGGACGCTCAAATCACCGACTACCTTGTTGCGCGCTACGGCGCTTTCATACTAATGAGGCCGCCGTTCGATCCGGAGACTTATCTGCTCTGGCTCGGCCCCCTGATCGCTCTATCGGTCGGCGGAGCGGCGGCTGCTGCGGTGGTGTTGCGCGCCCACAGGAAAGCGCGGGCTGAAGAGCCCTAACAGATATTTGCCGGATTGCAGACGGAGTCGCGCGAAGGTGCATTGGCCGGTCAGGTGTCGGACCTTTAATGTCGCGGTCAGGAACGTGTAATCAGACTGGCGTAAGCCTGTGAGTCTCATGCCCCCGCAGAGCGGGTGCCGCTGGAGGAGCAAAGGAATGAATCGCATGCAGGAGATGAATCGGCGCCACGCGAAGCGGAGGCTGACTTTTGCCGGTTCGGCAGGCGTGCTTGCATTGCTTGGCCTCAGCGCCTTCGCGCTCGCTCCGGCGCCTCCTCCCCCGCATGCGGCGCATCCGGTTACGGCTCCCCAGAAGCCGGCGCAGACGCCGCACGCTTCGCCGCCGCGCATGCTCGAGAACGGCGCGCCATTCAGCTTTGCCGATCTCGTGGAGCGTGTCAGTCCGGCCGTGGTGACGGTTACCGTCGAGCAGCAACTGAAACCCAGCCAGAACTTCAATCCCGAAGAGTTGCCCGAGCCGTTCCGCGATTTCTTCAACCAGTTCGGTGGCGATGGCGGGCGCCAGTTCGCGCAACCCCACAAGGCTGTCGCGATGGGCTCCGGCTTCATCATCGACCGGGGCGGCTTCATCGTCACCAACAACCACGTCGTTCAGGACGGCCGCAAGATCACCGTCAAATTGCCGGACGGTCGCGAATTCGTCGCCAAGTTGGTGGGTTCCGACCAGGCGACCGACATCGCGCTCCTCAAGATCAAAAGCGACAAGCCGCTGCCTTCGGTGGAGTTCGGCGACGATCATGACGTTCGCGTCGGCGACTGGGTGATTGCCGTCGGCAATCCGTTCGGCCTCAGCAACACCGTCACCGCGGGGATTATCTCGTCGATCGGCCGCGACGTCGGAAATGGGCCGTACACGGATTATCTTCAGATCGACGCGCCCATCAACCGCGGCAATTCCGGCGGTCCGACCTTCGATTTGCAGGGCAGGGTCATCGGCATGAATTCGATGATCTATTCGCCGTCCGGCGGCAGCGTCGGGATCGGCTTTGCCATTCCTTCATCGACTATCCACGACGTGATTTCGCAGCTGCAGTCGCATGGCCACGTGTCGCGCGGCTGGCTCGGTGTGCAAATCCAGAACATGACGCCCGAAATCGCCCAGTCGCTTGGCGCGAAGCAGGACAAAGGCGCCATCGTCGCCTCGATCGTGAATGGCAGTCCGGCGTCCAAGGCCGGTTTCGTCGCCGGCGATGTGGTGGTCGCGATCAACGGAAAATCGGTCGAGGATTCGCGCGATCTCACCCGCAGGGTGGCGGCGCTTCCGGCCGGCATGAAGGTGGTGTTCTCAGTTGTACGGGGCGGCGCCCAAAGGACCGTGACTGCGACCATAGGCGCACGCAAGGAGGAACAGGTTGCCACGAATACCGGGCCGCGGGAGAACAGCAGTCTTGGAAGTACCGGCGAGGCGATGGGCCTTGGCCTGGCTTCCGTCACGCCCGAGATGCGCCGCAACTACAACATCGACGATCACATCAACGGCGTTGTCGTGACTCGTGTGGACCCGGACAGTGACGCAGCCGACAAAGGCATCGAGCCGGGCGACGTGCTGGTTTCGGTCGCGAACAAATCCGTGCGCTCGCCGCAGGAGATCAAGGTACAGGTCGCCAGCGCCCAGGCGGCGGGGCGAAAGAGCGTGCTCGTTCTCGTCCAGGGGGCGAACGGGCAGCGTTTCGTCGCGTTGAAGATTTCACAGACGTGAGTTTGCCGAGTACCGGACGACGCGGGCTTCGGCCGGCGGCGTCCGGCCCCCGCGCCGGCGGCGGCGGCCCCCATCCCCCCCGTTGCCGCTGTCGGCGCGGACCCCATTGCGGGCGTTCCGACGACCGTGCCGAGACATTTTAGGAGATCGTTCATGCGGATTCTCGTCGTGGAGGATGATCTCGAGGCGCAGCGCTACCTCGTGAACGGCCTGAAGGAAGCCGGCCATGTGGTCGACGATGCGGCAGACGGGGAAGTGGGCCTTACGCTCGCCTTGTCGCGGCCCTACGATGTTGCCATCATCGACCGGATGCTTCCCGGAATCGATGGTTTGAAACTCGTTTCCGAAATGCGCGATCACGGCAATACGATTCCGGTTCTGTTTCTCAGTGCCCTCTCCGAAGTCGACGACCGCGTCAGGGGCCTGAAGGCCGGCGGCGACGACTACCTCACCAAGCCCTACGCGTTCGTCGAGCTCCTTGCGCGTGTCGATGCGCTGATGCGGCGGCGCCATCCGGCTGCCGTCAAGACGCAACTCCAGGTCGGCGACCTCGAGCTCGATCTTCTGACCCGAACCGCACAGCGCAACGGTACGGCCATCGATCTGCAGCCGCGCGAGTTTCGCCTTCTCGAATATCTCATGCGTCACGCCGGGCAAGTGGTCACCCGCACGATGCTTCTCGAAAGCGTGTGGGAATATCATTTCGATCCGCAGACGAATGTGATCGACGTTCACATTTCGCGGCTGCGCGCCAAGATCGACAAGGGCTTCGAGATGCCGCTCCTGCACACGGTGCGGGGCGCGGGTTACATGATCCGTGCGCGCGCCTAGACTCCTACGCACGCTCGCGTTCCGGATCGTTCTTCTCTATCTCGCCGTCTTTGCGCTGTCGGCGGTCGCCATCGTTGCCTTCACGTACTGGAATACCGAACGGGCCCTGAACGCGCAGACCGACTACGCGGTCAGCCTCGACATCACGGCGCTGTCAGATCGCTACGACCGGTTCGGGCTTGCCGGGCTGACGGACACGATCGTGAACCGCACCATGCATGGCGGTGCCACGCTCTATCTACTGACCGACTCTGCGAAGCGTCCGATCGTGGGCAATCTCGACGCGTGGCCCAACGTCATTTCCGTGGACGGCAGCCTTGTCGAATTCGACTATGTGCGCCGCGTCGGCGGCAGGCTCGAGCAGCACCGCGCGCGCGGGCGGCAATTCTCCCTGACCGGCGATTTCGAACTTCTGGTGGCGCGCGATGTTGCGGAGCGTCACGAGAGCGAACGGCTCTTCACGACCATGCTGCCCTGGAGCGTGGCGCTCATGATCGTGCTGGGACTGGTGGGCGGGGCGCTGATCAGCCGTAACTTCCTGGCCCGCCTCGATTCGATCAATCGCACGAGCCGGAAGATCATGGCGGGCGATCTTTCGCGCCGCCTGCCGGTCGGTCGCGGCGGCGACGAGTTCGATCTCCTGGCCGCAAATCTCAATCGGATGCTGGAGCGGACCGACAGGTTGATGAGGGGCATGCGCGAAGTGACGGATTCGGTGGCGCATGATCTGCGCACGCCCCTCAATCGCCTGCGCAACCGCCTCGAAGGCGCACTCAAGCTGCTCGATCCCCAGACCGCGGCGGGCGCAGAAATCGAGGCTGCCGTCGAAGAGACGGACCGACTGATCGCGACGTTCAATGCCCTGCTGCTGATCGCAGAGGCAGAAGCGGGCGTCGCACGCGAGGCCATGGCGCCGGTGGACCTGCGCAATATCGTCGAGGGAATGGCGGAGCTCTATGCGCCCTTTGCCGAGGAAAAGGGCGTCACGCTCGCAATCGCACCCAGCGGTTCGGCGATCATCGACGGCAATCAAAGCCTGATTTCGCAGGCACTGGCCAATCTGCTCGACAATGCGATCAAATATACGCCTGCCGGGCAGCGCGTCGTCGTCGCGGTCGAAGACAGACCCGACGGAATTGCGCTTTCGGTCAGTGATACAGGTCCGGGGATTCCGCCCGAAGACCGCACAAGGGTGCTCGACCGCTTCGTCCGTCTCGAAGCGAGCCGCCATTCTCCGGGCACGGGTCTGGGCTTGAGTCTGGTTGCGGCCGTCGCGCGCCTGCACGATGCGCGGCTGGAGTTCGCCGACAATCGGCCAGGGCTCCGGGCCATTCTCGTCTTCGCTGCGGGCATAAACCGGCCCCCGTCCCTGCCGCCGCCATCGGCACAACGCTCGGCGGCGCTTGCGTGAAATCCCGTATTGTGGGAGCGCATCGGCCGAAGGAATCAAGGCATGCGGGAAACGCATATGGGGCGACTGTTGGCCGACTATGCCCGGCAGGCCGGTAGACGCACTTGCAGCTCGAACATCGCATGGAGATCTTTTTTCTGATGCTGTCGCCGCGATTTGGCTTCCATGCCTGTTGACGCCTTTGCGAGCCATGCGCGCGAAATTCCGCGACCATTCGATGTTGCGCGCGCGGAACGCACCTTCGAGTCCCTGGGCTCGCTGGCAAAGGATGCGCCTTCCGTTGCGCGTGCGGTCTTTTCGAGCGTGTTCGGCAACAGTCCCTATCTCGCCCGTCTCGCGCTTCGGGAGCCCGAGCTGTTGCGATCAAGCTGGGAAGATGGCCCTGCCCGCGTGGTCGACGACGCCATCGCGCAGGCGGACCGTGCCGATGCCGCCGAGGGCGTTGCGGCAGTCATGGCAGAACTGCGCATCGCCAAACGCCGGGCTGCGCTCGGGATCGCGCTGGCGGATGTCGCCGGCCTTTGGGACCTCGACGACGTCACGCGGGCGTTGACGCGACTGGCTGATGCCAGCGCGGGAAGCGCATTGCGCATCGCGCTCGGCGAGGCGGCCGCTTCCGCGGGGACAAACGCGCCGGATCGCGCGGCTCTGGAAGCCGGGACCGGTCTTGTCGTGCTTGCGATGGGCAAGGCGGGCGCGTTCGAGCTCAACTATTCGAGCGATATCGACCTGATCGCGTTCTACGACATTGCACGTTTTCCCTTCCGAAAAAGGAACGATCCACGTGGTGCGGCCGTCGATGTCGTCAAGACTCTCGTGCGCCTGCTGAGTGAGGTGACACAGGACGGCTACGCCTTCCGGGTCGATCTGCGCCTGCGGCCGGATGCCGGTGCCACGCAGGTCGCGATCTCGACCGAGGCAGCCGCGCGCTACTACGAGGAGATGGGGCAGAACTGGGAACGCGCGGCGCTGATCAAGGCGCGAATCTGCGCGGGCGATCGGATGGCGGGAGAAGCCTTCCTGCGCGAAATCGCGCCTTTCGTGTGGCGGCGCAGTCTCGACTACGCAGCCATCGACGACATCCATTCCATCAAGCGCCAGATTCACGCGCATGAGGGTCACGGACAGATCGCCATTGCCGGCCACAATCTCAAGCTCGGGCGCGGCGGCATCCGCGAGATCGAGTTTTTTGCGCAAACCCAGCAGCTGATCCTGGGTGGCCGCAACCCGTCCTTGCGCTCTCCGCGCACTCTCGATGCCATCAACGCCCTGCATGCGCGCGGCCTGGTATCGGGCGAGGCCAAAACCGATCTTGCAGAAGCCTATGCCTTTTTGCGCCGGCTCGAACATCGCCTTCAGATGGTCGAAGACGAGCAGACCCACACACTGCCGAAGAGCGCAGACGCCCTTGCGCATATCGCCTGCTTCGCCGGCTTTGCCGAAGTCGAGGAATTCGGCCGGGTTCTCCGCGGCCATCTGGAGCGCGTCCAGGGTCATTACGCACGGCTGTTTGAGCGCGCACCTTCCCTTGGAAATGCGCAAGGCAGCCTGGTGTTCACCGGTGTCGATGACGATCCGGATACGATCGAAACGCTCGGCGGCCTGGGCTTTCGCGATCCGCGTCATATCGCCGGCGCGATTCGCGGCTGGCACCATGGCCGCATCAGGGCCACGCGCAGCGCGCGCGCGCGCGAGCTTCTGACCAAGCTCGTGCCGGCCCTGCTTGATGCGCTGGCGGCAACAGCGGATCCGGATTCGGCGTTCGCGCAATTCGACCGCTTCGTTTCGCGGCTTCCGGCGGGGGTGCAACTCTTCTCGCTTCTGACTGCAAATCCGGACTTGCTTCGTCTGATTGCTCCGGTCCTTGGATCGGCCCCCAGGCTGGCCGATCATCTGGCGCGGTCTCCCGGTGTGCTCGACGCGCTGATGGATCGGAATTTCCTGGCGGAACTGCCCGAGCGCGAAGCGCTGGACACACTCCTGGCCGGGCAACTCGCAGCCTCGCGGGACGATCATGAAATGGCGCTCAACGTGGCAAGGCGCGTGGCCCATGAACAGATGTTTCGTGTCGGCGTGCAGCTGATTCAGGGTGTGCTGCCTGCGGCAGCGGCCGGTGAGGCATTCGCGAACATTGCGGAAAGTGTGATTGCGGGGCTGCTTGCGAGGGTGCAAAGCGAATTGGCTTCCACGGCCGGCCGCGTCGAGGGTGGCGCCTTCTGTGTTCTGGCGATGGGCAAGCTCGGTGGTCGCGAGATGACCGCTTCATCAGACATCGATCTCATCTTCATTTATGACGTTGCTGACGGTTGCGAACAGTCGAATGGCGGCGTGCCGGTCATTGTCTATTATGCCCGCCTGGCACAGAGGCTGATCGCCGCGCTCACGGTGCTCACATCCGAAGGCGGCCTCTACGAGGTCGACATGCGGCTGAGGCCGACGGGCAATAAGGGCCCGGTTGCGGTCAGCCTCGAGTCTTTCGAGCGTTACCATACGCGGGAAGCATGGACCTGGGAGAGGCTCGCGCTCACGCGGGCGCGGGTCATTGCGGGCCCGGAATTGTTGCGGCAACGAATCGAAGCGATCATCCGTCAGACCCTGACGCGGGCGTTCGCCCCGGTGGACCTGGTACGGGATGTCCGCGAAATGCGGAACAAGGTGGCGGCGGAATTTCCTGGCCGATCGCCATGGGATCTCAAATATGCGCCGGGTGGCCTCGTCGACATCGAATTCGCGGCCCAGTACCTTCAGCTGTGCCATGGCCGCGAGAATCCGTCGATCCTGGAGCCGAACACGGTTCGGGCGCTGGAGGCTATTGCCGCTGGTGGATTTGTATCCGGACAACAGGCGCCTATCCTGATCCGAAGCGCCAAGTTGCAGCAAAGCCTGATACAGGTTCTGCGGATCGCGGCGGAAGGGGCGCCGGATACGGATCACGCGACGACTGGTTTGAAGGCGCTGCTCGCGCGCGCCGCGGGTGCGGCGAATTTCACGGAGCTTGAACAATTGCTCGCGAAGTGCCAGTCCGCGACGCATGCCGCCTTTAACGAACTGATCGCAACCTAGATCGCACCGCAGCAAGGAGAGCAGAGGATGCAAGTACCCACCTGTCTAAGAGCCGGCGACGGCACCGATGCCCTTGTTCTCCTCCATGGGATTGGGGGGCGCGGCGAAGTATGGCGGCCGCAGATGGAAGCCTTTGCCGATCGTTACACGGTTGTGGCCTGGAACGTGCCGGGCTATGCGGGCTCGCCGCCCGTATCGCAATTGACTTTTCTGGTACTCGCAGAGGCGCTCACGCTGCTTCTCGATACGCTGCCAAACAAACGCATCCATCTGGTGGGTCACTCGATGGGCGGCATGGTTGCGCAGGAATTCCTGCGCACGCGCGCCGATCGTATCACCAGCGTCGTTCTGTATGCGACCAGCCCGGGGCTGGCCCAGCCGGAAACGCCCGAAGCTGCCGTGGCCGCCAAGGCCCGCGCCGAGGAGTTCATGCGCCGCCGCATCGGGCCGATCGATGCCGGTATGACGATGCGCCAGATGGCGGAAAGCATGCTGGATCAGCTGCTTACTGCACATGCGCCGCAATCGGCCAAGACCGCAGCCATCGAGTCGGTCAGCGCCGTGCCGCCGGAGGTCTATCGCGATGCCATGCGCTGCATTCTGTCGTTCGACGGCACCAAAATCGTGCCCTTGATCGACAAGCCGACGCTCGCAATCGCGGGTGCACAGGACGTCACGATTCCACCGGCTGCCGTAGAGGCCATGGCGCGGCAAATTCGCGGTGCGCGATGCGTGACGATCCCCAATGTCGGCCATCTGGCGAATATCGAGGACCCGCCTGCATTCAATCGCGTGCTGTTGGACTTTCTGGAAACGGTGTCGCGCTCAGGCTGAAGGCGAAGCCTTGGCCAGTTTGCGGAAATCCGACTCGTCCATGGCTTCGCGGTCCGGATTGGGAACGCAGAACAGCCGAAAGGCGACGAGGGAGAATGTGTCGCGAATTCCGGGAACGCCCTGGAGCTTGAACGTCACGAATTCGCCGAAGCTTTGTTCGCTGGTCAGATGAAACTTGGCGAGAAGGTCGTAGGCGCCGCTCACGGAGTAGATTTCCGCCGTCTCCTCGACCGTATCGATCAGCAACTCCGCTACCTTATAGGTCTGGCCGAGCTCGCATTTGATCTGGACGAACAACGGTTTCATGGAATGGCTCCGGCGCGGCGGTCCAACAAAGCAATGCGCAGGCGGATCGTCAAGCGCGCGGTCCTCCAAAAGCCCTTTTCGCTGGCCTGTGCGACTTTACCTCGCCTGCGGTTAGACCTTAAATGCGCCGGCGCTCGAATCGGGATTGCCTCTTGAAAGCGGTTTGCGTGGGCGGTGGGCCCGCGGGGCTTTACTTCGCCATCGCGCTGAAGCGGCTCGATCCGCGCCACGAGGTGTGCGTGGTCGAGCGCAACCGGCGGGACGACACGTTTGGCTGGGGCGTCGTGTTTTCCGACCAGACCATGGGTGCGTTGCGCGCCGCCGATCCTTCCAGCGCCGCGCAAATCGAAGACGAATTCGCCCATTGGGACGATATCGAGGTTCATTTCCGCGGGGTATCGATCCGCTCGGGCGGGCATGGATTTTGCGGGATCGGCCGCAAGCGGCTGCTCAATATTTTGCAGCAGCGCTGCCGCGCACTCGATGTCGAATTGCAATTCGAATGCGAAGTCGAAGATCCGGCGCAATTCCCGGATGCCGACCTGATCGTCGCCAGCGACGGCGTCAACAGCCGCATCCGCAGTGTGCATGCCGATATTTTCCGTCCTTCGATCGAAAGGCGGCCCAACAAATTCATCTGGCTGGGGACCACCAGGCTTTTCGACGCTTTCACCTTCGCGTTCAAAGAGACGGAGGCGGGATGGATCTGGGCGCATGCCTACCGCTTCGACGCGAACACTTCGACATTCATCGTGGAATGCAGCGAGGCGACCTGGCGCGGACTGGGTTTCGAATTCGCTTCCACCGGGGAAACGATCGCGCGCTGCGAGCGGCTGTTTGCGAAGTGGCTCGATGGCGCTGCCCTGGCGAGCAACGCGCATCACTTGCGCGGCTCGGCATGGTTGAATTTTCCGCTTCTGAGCTGCGCCGCATGGCATGCCGGTCGCGTCGTGCTGATCGGCGATGCCGCGCATACAGCGCATTTTTCGGTCGGCTCGGGTACGAAACTGGCGCTGGAAGACGCGATCGCGCTGGCATCGTCGGTTCACCAGAACGGCGTTTCGAGGCCCGCCCTTGAGGCGTTTCAGGCCGAACGCCACCTCGAAGTGGTCAAGCTGCAGAATGCTGCCCGCAATTCGACGGAGTGGTTCGAGCATGTGCCGCGCTACGTGCACCTCGATCCGATGCAGTTCACCTATTCGCTCCTGACGCGCAGCCAGCGGATCAGTCACGAAAACCTGCGCCTTCGCGACAGGGGATGGCTTGAAAGCGTCGAGACATGGTTTGCTGCACGGGACGGGAATGGCGCGGACACTCCGCCGCCACCCATGTTCGTGCCGTTCCGTCTGCGCGGGATGGAGCTTTCGAACCGCGTTGTGGTGTCGCCCATGTCGATGTATTCCGCGATCGACGGAATGCCCGACGATTTCCATCTCGTGCATTATGGTGCGCGCGCCCAGGGTGGTGCGGCGCTCCTCATCACCGAAATGACGGATGTCGCGGCCGATGGCCGCATCACGCCCGGTTGCGCCGGGATTTATTCCGACGCGCATGTTCCGCCCTGGAAGCGCATTGTCGATTTCGTGCATGCGCAGGGCAGCACAAAGATCGCGCTGCAGCTTGGTCACGCGGGCCCGAAGGGTTCGACCAAAGTGCCCTGGGAAGGCGAGGACGAGCCGTTGGATGCCGGTAATTGGCCGCTGCTGGCGCCTTCGCCTTTGGCATGGTCGCCACGCAACCAGATACCGCGCGCCATGGACGAAGCCGACATGGATCGCGTGGTCGGCGAGTTCGAGCAGGCGACGACGCGCGCCATCGCCTGCGGCTTCGACATGATCGAATTGCATGCGGCCCATGGCTATCTGCTGTCGGCGTTTCTCACGCCGGCCATGAACCGGCGGACAGACGCGTATGGCGGATCGATCGAAAACCGGCTGCGCTTCCCGCTTCGGGTATTTTCTGCGATGCGGCGGCTATGGCCGGAGGATCGTCCGATTTCGGTACGTATCTCGGCGACAGACTGGCTGGGCGAAGAGGGCAACAATGAGGAAGAGGCCCTGGCCATTTCGCATGCCTTTGCCAAAGCCGGCGCCGATGTGATCGATGTCTCCGCCGGACAGACGTCCCTCGCCGCCCGCCCGGTTTATGGCCGCATGTTCCAGACGCCGTTTTCTGATCTGATCCGCAACGAAACGCGTATCGCGACCATGGCGGTCGGCAATATCTACGAGGTCGATCACGTCAACAGCATCCTGGCGGCGGGACGTGCCGATCTTTGCTGTCTGGCGCGGCCGCATTTGACAGACCCCTACTGGACGCTGCGGGCCGCCGCCCAGCAGGGCTATCGTGATGTCTCCTGGCCAAAGCCCTACTGGCCCGGCCGTGACCAGCTGATACGGAATCTGAATCGTGACCGCTGAAATGTCTCTGCACAGCCGCCATGCCATCGTCACCGGCGCATCGCGCGGGATTGGCGCGGCGATTGCGACGCGGCTCTCCGGCATGGGCGCCGATCTCACCTTGATCGGCCGCGATGGCGAGGCGCTTGAGCGCCTGGCCGCAACGCTCGGCCGCGCCCAGGCCGAGGTCTGCGACGTGACTGATGCAGATCGCATCGCTGGCCTCTTTGCCCGTTTGTGCGCCAGGGCGCCGGTCGCGGTTCTGGTGAACAATGCTGGCGCGGCCGAGAGTGCGCCGTTTCTGAAGACCACGGATGCAATATTCGAGCGGATGATCGGTCTCAACCTGATGGCCGCCGTGCGCTGCACACGCGCGGTGTTGCCTTCCATGATCGGCGCAGGCTGGGGCCGTGTGATCAATGTCGCCAGTACGGCAGGCCTGAAGGCATACCCCTATGTCAGTGCATATGTTGCAGCCAAACATGCCCTGGTCGGCGTCACGCGCGCGCTCGCCCTCGAATTGGCGCGCGAACCGGTGACCGTCAATGCGGTCTGCCCGGGCTACACCGACACCGATCTTGTTCGTGATGCCGTCGTGCGGATCGTTGCCAGGACCGGGCGTTCCGAAGCGGAAACGCGCGACGCCCTCGTTGCCGGCAATCCGCAGCATCGCTTGATCCGGCCGGAAGAAGTCGCAGACGCTGTGGCATGGCTTTGCGGTCCCGAAAGCGCCAGCATCACGGGACAGGCCATCGCCGTGGCCGGCGGCGAAGTGATGTGAAGGAGACGATCTTGGACAAGGGTTTTGCGCCGAAACATTTTCGCTGGGCCGTGGACGGCAAGGTGGCGACGATCACACTCGCCCGGCCGGAACGCAAAAATCCGCTGACGTTCGAATCCTACGACGAGCTGCGCGACACATTCCATGCGCTTGAAAAGTCGCGGGATGTAAAGACGGTCGTGATCACCGGCGCAGAAGGCAATTTCTGCTCCGGCGGGGATGTGCACGACATCATCGGTCCGTTGACGAAAATGGATATGACCGGATTGCTGGATTTCACCCGCATGACAGGCGATCTGGTGCGGGCCATGCGCGCCTGTCCGCAGCCAATCGTGGCCGCGGTCGATGGCGTTTGCGCCGGTGCGGGCGCCATTCTCGCCATGGCGTCCGATGTGCGCTTTGCCACCGCCCGCGCCAGGACGGCCTTTTTGTTCGTGCGGGTGGGACTCGCAGGCTGCGATATGGGCGCGTGCAGCATTCTTCCGCGCCTCATTGGCCAGGGGCGTGCGTCGGAGCTGCTTTACACTGGCCGTGCGATGACGGCCGAAGAGGGAGAACGCTGGGGCTTTTACAACCGGATCGTGCCCGAGGCGGAATTGTTGGGCGCCGCCCAGAGCTTCGCGCAGCAACTGGCCGACGGACCAACCTTCGCCCATGGCGTGACCAAGACCATGCTGCATCGCGAGTGGGATATGAGCATCGACGATGCGCTGGAAGCGGAAGCGCAGGCCCAGGCCATCTGCATGCAGACCGAAGATTTCCGCCGCGCCTACCGCGCTTTCTCGGCCAGGTCCGTTCCGGTGTTCGAAGGCAATTAGGGCCATGGAAACGGCGCATCTTGATCGTTTCGTGCTCGAGCGGTTGCCCCCGCTTCGTCAATGGCCCGAGTTCCGTTTCGACAGGCCGGAATTTCTCTATCCCGAACGCCTCAACGCTGCCGCCGCGCTGATCGGCGCTGCCGTAGATGCGGGCAATGGCCCCCGGCAGGCGTTGCTGTTTCCGGGGGGACGCTGGACCTATCACGATCTGGCGCGCACCTCGGACAAGATCGCCGCCGTCCTCGCAGAGGATTTTGCGTTGCGGCCCGGCGCCCGCGTTCTGCTCCGTGGCAGCAACGGTCCCATGCTGGCCGCCGCATGGCTCGCGGTGCTCAAGGTCGGCGCGGTCGTGGTCGTGACCATGCCGATGCTGCGCAGCCGCGAGCTGGCATTCGTCTCGGATAAGGCGCGCATCGATGCGTGCCTCTGTGAAGATATTTTCCTGGAAGAACTCGAGCGCGCGGCGCCGGAGGCGCCCATCGTCTCCTTCTCGCGCAACGGAACCGCGGGCGATACACACCTCGAACGCCTGATGCATGCAAAAGAAGGGGCATTCGCGCCCATCGCGACTTTCGCCACCGATCCGGCACTTATCGCATTTACGTCTGGCACAACCGGCGATCCCAAGGCGACCGTGCATTTTCACCGCGACGTGCTGGCAATTGCCGATGCATTTCCGCGCTCGATCCTCGGGGCGTGCGGTGACGATCGGTTCCTGTGCAGCGCCCCCTTGGCCTTTACATTTGGGCTTGGCGGCCAGCTCGTTTTCCCGCTCCGATTTGGAGCTGCATCGGTATTGCTGCCATCCGCCACGCCGGATCAGTTTCTGGATGCCATGTGCGAGTTCCGGCCGACGATCGCCATGACGGCGCCCACGGCGTATCGCGCCATGACGGAGCGCGCCGCGTCATGCGATCTTGCATCGCTGCGCCATTGCGTGTCCGCAGGTGAACACCTGCCTGCTGCAACGCTGCGAAACTGGGAAGCGGCGACGGGGCATGGCATCGTCAACGGTCTGGGCTCGACCGAGCTTCTGCACATTTTTGTTTCGAGTCCCTGCGCCGAGGCAAAGCCCGGCTCTACAGGCCGGGCGCTGCCGGGATACATCGCTGCCGTCCTGAATGAAGAACTCGAGCCGGCCGCATGCGGCGAGGTGGGCCGCCTCGCCGTCAAAGGGCCAACCGGCTGCCGCTACCTCGATGATCCTCGGCAGGAAAACTATGTGCAGCGCGGCTGGAATCTGACAGGCGATGCGTGCGTCATGGACGAAGACGGCTTCGTCTGGTTCCAGAGCCGCACCGACGACATGATCGTGTCGTCCGGCTACAACATCTCCGGTCATGAGGTCGAAGAGGCCGTCCTGCGTCATTCTTCCGTGCAGGAGTGCGCCGTCGTGGGTGTGCCGGATGCCGAACGCGGCCATATCGCCAAGGCCTTCATTGTGATCAAGCCGGGTAAGGCGCCGAGCCCCGAGCTTGCGCGGGAGATACAGGATTTCGTCAAAGGCGATATCGCGCCTTACAAATATCCGCGGGCCATTGCGTTCCTCGAAACGCTGCCGCGAAACGCCTCCGGCAAGGTGCAGCGCTTCGTGTTGCGCGAAACAGAGGAACAGGAGAACCGGACATGACGCGGCACGAGGACCTCAAGCCCATCAATCCGCCGCACTGGAAACGACCGAGCGGCTATTCGAACGGCATGCTCGGCGGCGGGTTCCTGTTCATTGCCGGCCAGATCGGCTGGGATGAGAACGGTGCGTTTGCGGAGGGCCTCGTGGATCAGGTGCGCCACGCCCTCCTCAACATCCGCGCCGTTGCCGAAGCTGCCGATGCGCGTGTCGATCGCATTGCACGGCTCACCTGGTATGTCACCGATCGCCAGGCCTACAAGGCACAGACGCGCGAGATCGGCGCCGTCTATCGCGAAATCATCGGCCGCCACTTCCCGGCGATGGCGGTGGTGGAAGTGAAGGGCCTCGTCGAAGACAAGGCATTGGTCGAGATCGAAGCGACGCTGGTGCTCTAGCCCTGTGTCAGGCCGCTTCCACTTCGCGGATGATGGTCTTGCCCAGATCTCGCTCTGCGGTCGCGAGGTCGAAATCCGATTGCAGGCGCATCCACAACTCGGCGCCGGTGCCAAGGTAGCGGCCCAATCGCAGCGCAGTTTCTGCGGTAATACCTCGCCGGGCGCGGACGATTTCGGAAATTCGGTTCGCAGGGACGCGCAGCTTGAGCGACAGCGCGAGCGCTGATAGTCCGCGCGCCTTCATCTCGAGCGCAAGAAGCTCACCGGGATGAACCGGCGCAAGACGTTTAGTGGTAGTCAACGATTTCGACATCGCAGGCCTCTCCGTCTTCAAAGCGGAAGCAGATGCGCCATGGCCCGTTCACTGTGATGGCCCACTGCCCCTTGCGGTTTCCCTTGAGCGGATGAAGCCCGACGCTTTTCAGCGGGCTGATTTCGGCCAGGGATTTTACCCGATCCAGAAGCCGCAACATCACATCGGCCTTCGCCGCATCGAGTCCATGAAATTTCGTTTTTCCGGTCTCGGCGAATTGCCGTGTCGCGCTATTTGCCCATGATCGGATCATGTACAATTAGTGTAGTACGATGAACGTATTTCGTCAAGCATGGCGACTACTCTGCCAACCTCTTGATCCATTCCGGCAGCGCGAAGGCGGCGGCGTGGATGGCGGGATTGTAGTAGTCGGTCTTCAGCTTTGCCTTCGCGAAGGCGGCGCGCGCACGCTTGATGCCGGCGGGCGTGCCGAGGCGCTTGCCCTTCCCCGCCCACGACAATGCCATGTAGCCGCCGATGTAAGTCGGAACGACCGTGAGATAGAGCCCGCATTGCGGGAAGAACGCGCCAAGTTCGTCGAGCGCGTCGGAAATTTCCTCCGGCTGGTAGAACGGTACGCCGGTCTGAAACGTGGCGAAACCGCCAGGCTTCAGGGCGCCCTTCACGCGGTCGTAGAACGTGTCGCCGAACAATGCCTTGCCGGGTCCGACGGGATCGGGCCGGTCGGCGATGATCAGGTCGAAACGCTCCTTCGATTTCGGGCGGCCGAGATATTCGAACGCATCGGCGATCTCGATCTTGAGACGCTTGTCGGCGAACGCTTTCGCGTTCATCTCGGGAAAGTGCTCGCGGCAAAGCGCGACGACGCGGCCGTCGATGTCGACAAGCACGACCTCCTTTACCGATTTGTGCTTCAGCGCTTCCTCGGCGATGGAGAGGTCTCCGCCACCCACGATCATCACCCGTTTGGCGCTGCCATGCTCGAGCAGCGGCAGGTGCGTCAGCATCTCGGCGTAAGCCGCCTCGTCGCGCGTCGTCAGTTGCACGATGTCGTCGAGCACCAGCACGCGGCCGTTTGCGGGCGTGTCAAAGATGGCAATGCGCTGAAATTCGCTCTTTTCCTCGGCAAGCGGCGCGCCGTCGAGTTCCATCGTCTGCGCATAGCCACGATGAAGACGCTCTTTGAACATTTTTGCCATGATCTTCCCGCCCGGAAAAAAGCGCGTCGATATAAGGCCGTGCTGGCGTGCTGTCTATCGCAGCGCGCTCCAGCGTTGGGGGCCGTGGCCAGAAAAAATTCATGGTAGGGGACAATACTTCTTGCATGGGGGGGAGGGGGGCCTATATTCGCCCTGTTCCGGAGACGGGACCGAGCGGCGTGGCGGAGGTATCCCTTCCGCCCGCCGCTTTCGTCTTAGCGGTGCCAGGATCCGCGAGGTGAGAGGCACTACAGGTGTCAACGCTCTGAGAGGGTAGGTGCCAGGATGGCTCGACTCGAACTCGTGGCGGCGATCAATGGAGCAAAGCCCATGCGGGCCCGCGCTCCGGCGAGGACCGTCCCGGTTCCTATTCCCCCTGGGGATGAGGACCGCAAGGATCACTTCATCACACGTAATGGGCTGACCTATGCGGGCAGTCACCTGATCATCGATCTATGGGACGCCGAGAATCTCGACGACCGCGATAGGATCGAGCAGGCGCTGGTCGACGCGGTGGAAGCGGCAGGAGCAACCCTGCTGCATATCCATCTACACAGGTTCTCGGAAGGCGGCGGAATTTCCGGTGTTGCCGTTCTCGCCGAAAGCCATATCAGCGTCCACACATGGCCAGAGCGCGGCTATGCCGCGTTCGACGTCTTCATGTGTGGCACCGCGGAGCCGCGCCGGGCGCTCTCCGTGTTCAAACAGGCTTTTAATCCCGGCCGTGTCGTCATCGGCGAGCACAAGCGCGGCGTTCTTTAAGCGCCCACGTCTTCACCTCGCGCATTAACCAAAGGCGGGAATAGCTCCGGTCGAGCCGTTCCCGCCTTTATCTTGCGCCATTATCGTGTCACGGCTCCCGGTCTGCCTGACATCAATCACGACCGGGCGGCGAACAGCGAGGCAGGCTTGCGCTACGACGCAGCCATCATCGGCGCCGGCGCGAACGGGCTCGCAGCTGCGGCGTTGCTCGCGCGATCGGGTGCAACCACAATTGTCATAGAGCGCCATGACGCGCCTGCGCCGCGTCTCGCCGGACGGGTCATCCACCCCGGCTATCGTGCGTCGCCCTATGCCGACGAAATCGCGCCCATATCACCTTCTCTTTTCCGCACGCTGGGCCTCGCGCAACGGGGCGCGATAATGCGCAAGGCTCCCCATTCGCTCGCGATCTGGCCGGAGTGCCGCCATCTGTTGCCCTTCGACCTTGCATCGGACGGGTTGGATCTTCTGGTTGAATGGGCGGCCTTTGCCGGGCGCGCAAGGGAACGCGCGCTGGAAGTTGCTGCACCGGCTCGGCCAAAACTTGCGTCGCTGCTGCATGCGGTGGCAGCCAGCCCGTGGCCGGGCGTTGAAAAGCTCGCAGAGGCGCTTGGAGACACGATCGGCGCAGCGATCGGCGATCCGCGCGAAGCCGCGCATGTCGCGGCGCTGGTGCTCACCGGCCGTACGGCGGATCCCTGGTGCGACGGCAGCACAGCGCATCTGCTGGCGCCCGCCGCGGGCTTCGGAGGCGTAGCGCTTGGCGGGCGCTTCTCGATCGTTGACGCGCTGGTTTCCGCGGCGCGCGGAGCCGGAGCGGAACTGGTGCTGGGGGTGGAGGCAAGCGAACTTCGCCGCGCGCGGCGCGGTTTTGGGATTGCGCTGTCGGACAGCCGGGACATCGAGGCGCGATGCGTGATCTCCACGCTCGATCTGAAGCGCAGCTTTCTCGCGCTGTTTCCCTGGCACGCTTTGCCAAAGCCGGTGCTGCGGCACGCCGCGCAGTTCCGCGTTGCCGGTGCGACTGCGCGCGTGTTGTTCGCGCTCGAACGCGCTCCGGAGCGCGCGGCGCCTGAGACGTTGCGCGGCCCGGTGCACATCGCACCCGCACTCGACGATTTCGCGCGCGCCCATGCGGCGTTCCGCGAAGGCAATCTCGCACCGCGCCTGCCGCTCACCTTGCGTGTTCCTTCGGCATCCGATCCCTCGCTGGCGCCGCCGGGCGGGGCAGTGATCACGGCAACATTTGGCGCGGTGCCTTTTCGTCTGTTCGACGGCGCCTGGACCCGCGAGCGCCGCGACGCGTTGCGCGCACAGGCGCAGGCCGCCCTTGAGATGGTGTGGCCGGGCGCGGGCAGCGCCATCTGCGCCGCCGAAGTGGTCGTGCCGGGCGACATGGAAGACTGGCTGGGAGCAACACATGGCGATCTCGACGGCGGCGAGATCGCGCCCGATCAAATGCTCGATCTGCGCGGCTGGGGCGGCAGTCCGCGCACGCCTGTTCCCGGGTTTTATCTGGGTGGCGGTTCGGCGGCAGCCGGTCCGTTCGGAACCGGCGCGGCTGGCGAGGCGGCTGCCAAAGCCGTGATCGCCGACCTTGCGCGGGTGCGATTTCCATGACCGGCGACGCCATCGTGATCGGCGCGGGCGTGAACGGACTGGTTGCGGCCGCCTATCTCGCGCGCGCCGGCCGGCGCGTGACGGTGCTCGAAGGCCGGCACGCCGCGGGCGGCGCCTGTGCAAGCACCACAATGGGCGGGAACGCGAAGGCGCCGGGTCTCGCGCATGCGGTTTACGCCCTCGATCCAGCGCTGGTGCGCGAACTCGGGCTTGTGCGTCACGGTCTTGCTTTTGCGGCGCGCGATCTTCCGCTCGTGGGTTTGCGTCCCGACGGCAAGCATCTGGTGATCAGCCGCGACCTTCGCGCCACGGAACACAATCTGGCCCTGCAATCGCGCGCCGATGCAAAGATCTGGCGTTCCTATCGCGAAGGCCTTTTCGGTTTCGCACGCGCCATGCGGGCGCAGTGGTGGAACGACCGGCGTACGACGGCAGAGGATGCTTTGGCGCGGATATCGCGGCAGGGCACAGGTCCGTTTCTGGATTCCTGGTTCGAGTCGGAGGGGCTTAAAGCGACGCTGGCATTCGACGCTTCGGCGGCGTCGCCGCTTGCTGCGGGCTCGGCGCTGCTGCTGGCCTGGCGGGTGGCGCAGGAAATGGGCGGCTTGCAGGGCGCCACAGCCATTCTGCGCGGCGGCTCCGGCGCTCTGATTGATGCGCTGCTGGCGGCGATTCGTGTGGCCGGCGTCTCTCTCCGGCTCGGGGGGAAGGCGACAGAAATTCTGGTCGAGCGCGGACGGGTGTGCGGCGTGCGATTGGCGTCGGGGGAAACGCTGTCGGCGCCTCTCGTGCTCTCCAGTCTCGACCGTCGCGCAACGCTCGTCGAATTGGCGCGAGGCGAATGCCTTGGCCTTGAAGAGTGGAGCCGGCTTGCAAACGAAAAGCCGCGAGTAGCGTCGGCGAAAATTCATTTCCTGCTGGGCGGGATGCCGAAATTCTCCGGGATCGCCGTGCCGACCGTCAGCCGCTTTGTTCTGGCGGAACGGTGGCAGACCTATGCGGCGTCGCATGCGGCGGCGCGCCTGAATGCCATGGTGCCGGAAGTGACGTGCGAATTCCTGCTGCCGACCGTGGCCGACAATTCGTTGGCACCCGAGGGCCTCCACATCATGAGCGTGCTCGTGCGGCCGCTGCCGCTTTCGCCGCTGCAGGGTTGGCCGCAATTGAAAGCGGATCTCGCCGCGCGCGTGATCACCATGGCCGAGCGCGTCATGCCGGGTGTCGCGCGTCTGGTGCGCGATGTGCGCGTGTCGACGCCGGACCAGATGGGAGAAAGCGACTGTCGCGATGCGACCGTGCGGCGCCTGCTCGCATCCTGGAACACGCGCATCTCCACGCCGATCGCGGGACTCTATCTTTGCGGCGCCTCGGCCGAACCTGCCTCGGCCGTGTCGGGACGTGCGGCCCGCATCGCAGCACAAGCGGCGCTGCGGGACGGAGAACTGCGGTGACGCTACGCGCGACAGCCTTCCACGCCCGCGTTGCGGCCGCCAATCGCTGCAATGCCTGGCAGACGCGCAACGGCTACACACTGGCCGCCGCCTATGGCGATGCGCAGGACGAAGTGTTGGCCGCGCGTTCCTGCGCCGCATTGATCGACATTTCATGGCATTGGCGCCTCCTGTTCGAAGGTGCGCGCGCGGCGGAATGCCTGTCGCGGATTTGCACGCGGGATGTCTCCGCGCTTGTGCCGGGAGCCCACACAGAGATCGCCTGGCTCGACGATCGCGGTCTCGTGCGCGGCGCGGGGCGCGTCGAACGTCTTGGCCGGGAGCGTTTTCGCCTGGTCGCAGCCGCACCGGATGATTGCTGGATGGCCCGCGCCGCCGCCTTGTTCGAGGTGGCGACAAGGGATGTGACGGGACAGGCGGCGGGCCTGGCGCTTTGCGGGCCCCTGGCGCCGGCCGCGGTGGCGGCAGCCGGAATCGCAACCCGGGTCTCAGCCCATGGCTTGCAAAGGCTTGTCTGGAACGCCCGCGAGATCGAGATCCTCGGCACGCCGTCCGGCTTCGAAATCAGGTGTGCCGCGGACGACGCCTTGTTCCTGTGGGACTGCATGGTCCGGGCGGGGCAGGATTTCGCGCTCCTGCCCATGGGTCTTCAGGCCCAGGACATGCTGGCGGTCGGACGCGGCGTTGTGCAGCCGGGGATCGACTATCGGCCCGGGCAGGAGCCACCGGAGGCGCTCGGTCTGGGCCAGCTCGTTGCGACCGGCCACAAGCGCTTCAATGGCCGCTCAGCTCTCCTGGCGCGCCCGGCCGGGCCAATCCTGATGGGGATTTCTTTGGATTCGCCCGAGCCAGCACCCCGCGCGCCCGTGTCCTTCGAGGGACGGGACGTGGGGCGAACCCTCAGTTCGACCGTCTCGCCGCTCCTCGGTCACGCGATTGCGTTGGCGAAGATCGAAGCTGGCGCGGCGGTGGCCGGCCGCCGGGTCCTTGTGTCCGCCACGGAAGGCATGCTGACGCCGCTGCCCTTCCTGCAAGATGCCGGCGTGGCTTTCGCGGAAGCGAGCCCATCCGTATGATGCCGCCGCATTTTTGTCCGAGCGCCGCATGAACAAGCCAGCCAAAGTTCCCGCCCATTCGCGACCGGCCTTTGCGGCCGAGGCGCAGGCGGAATTCGCGGCGCTCCTGAAGGCCGTGCCGGACCTGGAGTTCGTCGATGCCGTCGTGGCCGATATCTGCGGCGTGCTGCGCGGCAAGCGCCTGCCGATCGGCGAGGCGAAGCGCCTGTTCGAGCACGGCATGCAATTGCCGCACTCGGTCTACCTCATGGACGCCCATGGCGAGATGATGAACCCCTTTGGCCGCGGCTTCGGCGACGGCGATCCCGACGGCACGGCCTGGCCGCTGCCCGGCACGCTGTCGCGGGTGTGGAATGCGCCGCGCGCCCAGTTTCTCCTGACCCTGCAGGACGAACAGGGAACCGCCGATCCGGGCGAGCCACGCAGCTGTCTCGAACGGGTGCTCGCCCAATTCGAGGGCCTCGGGCTCACGCCCGTGGCGGCACTCGAGCTCGAATTCTATCTGATCGACCGCGCCCGGGATGAGAACGGCGCGCCGCTGCCGCCCCGCGATCCCGCCACGGGCGCGCGCGAAGGCAACGCATCGGTGTTCGGCATGGAAGATCTCGACCGCTATCGCGGGTTCCTCGCCGCGCTCGACGAAGCCGCGCGCGTCCAGCGCGTGCCGCTCAGCGCCGCCAGCAAGGAATACGGCCCGGGCCAGTTCGAGGCCAATCTGGCGCATCAGAGCGACGTGCGCCGTGCCGCCGACCACGCCGTGTTCCTGAAACAGATCGTGCGGGAAGCCGCGCGCACCCAGGGCCTCGAAGCGAGCTTCATGGCCAAGCCCTATCCCGAATTGCCCGGCAGCGGCCTCCACATTCATCTGAGCCTGCTCGACGGAGAGGGCCGCAACATCTTCGCCGACGGCTCGCCTGCAGGCTCGCTGCGGCTCCGCCATGCGCTTGGCGGATTGCAGGCGCTGATGCCGGCCTCGATGGCGCTGTTCGCGCCCAGCGTGAATTCCTATCGCCGCTTCGAGCCCGACATGTTTGCGCCGGTCAACCGCAGCTGGGGCGTGAACAACCGCTCGGCGGGCCTGCGCATCCCCGCCGGCCTCGACGAATCGCGCCGCTTCGAACACCGCGCTTCGGGCGCCGACGCCAATCCCTATCTGGCGCTGGCCGCCGTGCTGGCCGGCGTGCATCACGGGCTGACGCAGAAGCTCGATCCCGGCGCGCCGGTCACCGGCAATGTCTCGCGCGATCCCGACATGGCGCTTCCCTTCACCATCGATGCCGCGCTCGCCAGACTGGGCGAGAGCGAAACGCTTGCGTCGTATCTGGGGGCGGAGACGATCGCGCTCTATTGCGAGACCAAGCGCATCGAGGCCGCGCGGCTCAGGAAGATCATTCCGCGTACGGAGTATGACTGGTATCTCTGAGCCGACTTCCCTGCGTCTTACCCTGCTTTTCCCTGCACCAGGCGCAGCCGATTCATTTCAGGCCCGGTTTCAAAGGTTTTTTTGAATTGCACCGGGGAGATTTTTTGTTTTTCCCTGCTTTTTTCCCTGAAGCAGGGAAAGGTTCACCGGCCGTTCGGCCCGACATGCCACGCCGCGGGAGAAAGCAATCCGATGGCCGCTGCGCCGAGCCTCCGATACGAGTATACCATTTTGGTATACATGTCAACCACACTTTGCGCCGGCCCCGTCTGTTACCCGCAAATGTCCTCGCGCAAAAACGCTGCACCGAATTCCACAGCCGCTCCCCACTCCGTCATGGCCGGGTCACCCCGGCCATCCATCGCCCGCGCGCCGGCGCGGGAACAGGCGCTATGGCCTGCCTGCATCTTGCACATTTGAAATCGGTTCTCCCGGTGCGCGGACGCGCACCGGATGGATGGCAGGCTGTTGCCCGCCATGACGGAAAGAGGAGGATTTCGGGACGCCCTTCACCAGGCGCTGCCGCCGTGACGATCTCGCCGGCGCCAGCATCGAATATGTCATGTTCCGAAATCAGCTAACAGCGGCATCGCGCGCCGGCTACCCGCTCAGGCAGTTGTCGACGACGGCCGCTGCAGCATAAGGCCGCCCAGAACCACCGCCACGAGGATCAGCGCGGCGACGTCGCCATAGAGATGCCCCATATGCTCCGGCATCTGCATCGCCTGCACGGCCATGATGAGGCCATGCACGAGGCTCGATGCGGCCACGAACCAGATGAGGCTGCGATTGGCATCCGGATTGCGCGCGGCCAGGATCGTGAACACGCCGAGCGTCGCATACACGCCCACGATCATCATGTAGTAATCGTTGGAATAGGGTGCGCCGTCATGCCAGGCCCAGCCCGAAGGCCAGACGATCGCCAGCGGATAGACAAGAAGGAAGGCGAGTCCGAACACAACAAGGGCCACTTTCAGAAGCGTCGTGTGCATGACGATGTCTCCCCTCGACATTTGGTCATACGATGCCAGCGCCCGGCCGCGGGCGCAATGCGATCCGGAGGTGAATTGGCGATGAGATGGGGCAGACAGTTTTCTGTGTCGGTGATTTTGCCAGATATCCAAGGCCGCAACCGGTGAGGGCGAATGTCACTATTGCGTCAATGTTTGACGCAGGCCCCCTCACCCTGACCCTCTCCCCCAAGAACTTTGGGGGAGAGGGAAGCCGAGATTGATCTCCCTCTCCCACAGGCATGGGGGAGAGGGCCGGGGTGAGGGGGCGCCGCCGCATGCTGGAGCGGTGTGTATATCGCGACGCGATGGATATTGTTTTGCAACCCGTGAGACTGCCCCTTCCGTCACGCAACGCTGACGCATTGCGCGCCACCTTCCCCACGCGTACCGCGCGGGGCAGGAAGAAATGCGATTGTGCGCTCGTGCGCCTCCTCCCCCGTTCGCCCCCCGGTCCGCGCGTTGCGCGGCCGGAGGGTAAACTGCGGATGGCGGGAGGTGGATCGCACGGACATCAGTCCGTGCGAGACGGAGGGGGCAGTGTTGCCTGCAAGAGGCCCCTTCCGTCACGCAACGCTTGATGCGTTGCGCGCCACCTTCCCCATGCTGACGCACGGGGCAGGAAGAGGTGGCGTGTTCAACAATCGCTTTTTTGCGGGTGGGGATGTAATCCGGTGAGGACGATGCGGGTGCCCGAGAGGGCGAGCGCGATGTCGGCCGCGCCGCCGCTGGCGCAGGCATTGGAGTCTGTCTCGCGCCACAAATCCGTCTTTGCCGTCATCGTGCCATAGTCGGGATAGATGCCCTTCTGCGCACTCAAGCCTTTCGGCAATCGCTTCTGGAGGGTTGTGAGCCAGGAGATGGTGTCGACCGGGTCCCAATGGCCGGCGCGCCAGAGGAAGAGGCGCTCGCTGTTGAAATTGCCCGTGCCGTCTTCTGATCCCGGGATGTGCAACAGAAGGCCTGCGCCGGTATGCAGCAGCCGGGGCGTTTCAAAGCGCCCGCCATCATTCCTGGGTGCCACGATCACCTTAAGGCGGCCTGCGGCTTGGCGCTCGAAGATGGCGGCCTGCATCGCCATGTTCACACCGCCCTTCGCATCGTCTTCATAAAGCGCGAAGGCGAAGCTTTTCTGATCGACCGTTCCGAGCGCGCCAAACTGTGTCACCTTGCAGGTCTCGTCGTCGGACAGATCGGCGATGGCGGCGAGGCAATGGGCGCGCGCCTCGGCCTCACCGGTCTCGCGTTTGGCGAGATCGAATTGCGGCCAGGCGAGTTGCCGCGCAAACAGATCGAGACGCACCTGGTAGTGCAGGGCGAGGTCTTGCGCCGAATGTACGCTCTGTTCCCGGGAGAGCCACTCTTCCTGGTCGGCACGAAAGAGCGCGGGATCGAGGCTGCGCGCCAGTGCATCGGCGTAGCGGCGGTTGAGCGCCTCGTCGAGCGCGGACAGTTTCGGGTCGGCGCAGACCGTCTTCTCCCGCCAGCTGGCCGCGTGACCGCAATCGAAACTCGCCGCGTGTGCCGCGGCCGCCATCGCGAAGACCCATGCCGCGATCCCGATGCCCAACTGCCGCATGCCTGTCCTTCCCCTCGCCAAGGTCACCCCCGCTCATACCATGCGGGGTCGAAAAGCGCCCGCGGCTCGCGCCTGGCGTGCGTTCGCGCGACGGAGATTTGCCCCGTTTCGGTCAACAGACCGGTAATACGCTTGCGCTAGGGTAACCCCCTATCCTCGGGAACAGGATCATGGCCTTGGCGCTCGCCGCTCATAACGATGCCACCGCAGCCGAACTGCGCGCCGTCCATCGCCGCCGCACCTTCATCGCGGGGCGCGTGGCCTTTCGCGACGGATCCCAGACCTTCGCCTGCACCATCCGCGACGTTTCGGATGGCGGCGCCCGCCTCGAATTCCCAGGCACCATCCTGCTGCCGTCGCGTTTTTTCCTCGTCACCTCCAAGCACAACCATGCCTTCGAAGCCGAGGTCGCGTGGCGGCATCCCACCCTGCTGGGCGTCAGGTTTGCGCGGCTGTTCCCGCTTGACGACCAGACCGATCCGCAGGTGCGGCATCTTCGCGACATCGCGCGCGAACTCGCGCCCAGGCCCTGACCGCAGCGCAAGCGATACCTCTCATGCAGCAGCCGGCTCTCCCCGACCGCAAGACAGACCTGTCGCCGATTGCGGTGGACTGGGATCTCCCATTTGCCCAGCCCGCGACGCGAGAGGGCCACTTTCGTCTCGCCTTTCCCGCCGCCACGCCTGTCTGCTATGCCAGTCCGGCGAAGCGAAGGGGGGCGCATGATCCGCGTTTTACAGGGCCTGCATCCGATCGTGTTTCTGATCGTGGCGACGACGCTTGAAGTGTGCGGCGACGCGATCGTGCGGATCGCGATCCACGATCATGCCGGGCTGGGGTGGCTGCGCATCGGCCTGTTCGCGCTCGGCACGGCGCTGCTCCTCGGCTACGGTACTTCGCTCAACCTCGCGCCGCTGGAGTTTCGTCAGGTTGTCGGTCTCTACATCGCCACGCTGTTCGTCGTCTGGCAGATCGTCAATTTCCTCTTCTTCCGCACCTTGCCGACACTGCCGATCCTGGCAGGCGGCAGCCTGATCGTGCTGGGAGGCCTGCTCGTCACCTTCTGGAAGGCCTAGACGCCACGCTTAGCCCGCGAGCGAGAAGGTGCTGCGGAATGCGCTTTCTCCGGCCGTGGTGAACTCGACGATCCGGCTGTCGCGCACGCGCCTGGCCCAGCGCAGCGCGAAGATGCGGTCCAGGAGTGCTGCGCCGGCGGCACCTGCCAGGTGATGGCGCCGCGCACTCCAATCGAGACAGGCGCGGCAGAGTGGCCGCGGCCCAGTCGCGATCTCGACGCCGAATTCCGCCAGATATTTTTGCCCTCGTGCCGTAAGCGAAATTGCCCCGTCACATTCGGCCAGAAGACGCTGCACCATCAGCCCGTCGTAGAGGGCCACGCCCAGTTCGCCGGCCAGATGATCGTAGCAGATGCGGGCGCGGCGAAGCGCGGGCTCCTTGGGTCCCGTTCGCACGCGCGACGGTCCGCGCCGCGCCGCCACGCCCATGAGGCTTTCGAGCAATCCCGCGACCTCGCCATCGGCCAGCGCATAGTAACGATGCCGCCCCTGGCTTTCGGTACGCAGCAGGCCGCCTTCCGTGAGCTTGGACAGATGCGAACTCGCCGTCTGCTTGGTCACGCCGGCTTCGAGCGCAAGCTCGCTCGCGGTCAACGCGCCGCCGTCCAGCAGCGCGGTCAGCATATTGGCGCGCGCCGGATCGCCGATCAGGGCGGCGGTCGCGGCAATGCCGGGTCCCAGTTTCATGGTTCGATGCTAGTCGAACCATGCCAAGCCTGCAACAGCCTAGTGTGACCGCAACGGAAAAGGATTGCGGTCATGATCACCTGCTTCATTCGCTACGATATCGATCTGTTCAAGAAGGCCGAATTCGAACGCTACGGAAAGGTCTGGAACAGCGTGATCCCGCGGCTGGGCGTCGATCTTGTCGGCTACTACGCGCCGCATGAGGGTTCGGCCACGACCGGCTATGCCGTCTACAATCTGGAGAATTTGGCCGCTTACGAAGCCTATCGCGCGCGTCTCGCTGCCGATCCGGAAGCGCTGGACAATGTCGCCTTCGCCCGCGCCGAGCGCATCTTCACCCGCGAAGAGCGCATCTTCCTGCGCAAGGTGTGAGATTTTTCGCGGAACAGCCTCGCTCCGCCGAATGCGGGCCGGCATGCGATCCTGCTTGTGATTTGGGCGTGATCACGGCAAGACTGGTTCTGCAGAAATGTCAGAATCATGAACCGATGATCGTGCCTCGCCGAATGCTCGCGTTGCTGTTGCTGAGTACCTTGCCGGCTCACGCGGCCGATTCTCCGGATGAATATGCTTCGGTGCATACCGTGGCGATCGTGTCCGAAATGGGCAACGACGTTAAGGCCAAGTACGACGGCATTACGCGTTTTGGCCACGACGATTATGCGCTTCATCTGAACTGGGATATTGACGCGTACTTCGTGGAAAAAATTTCGGCGAGCCTCAAAGGCAGATTCACAATCGTTGCGTCGCCGCTTGATTCCAGGCAGCTTGAGGATACAGGGTTATTCGGGCATGGGCCGTCCCCGGATGCCGTGAAATCCGTTCCCGAGGCGCAAAAGGTCGATGCCTATATCGTGGTATATCCTTTGCCATTGGTGGACGGCACCATTCCGCCGGCAATTTTGCGTGACGAAGGATTGTTTGGGCTGGCGCACACAAGTTTATATGTGACCTATCAAGTCACCATAATCGATGGTCATACCGGACAACGGATCAATTATGGGTCGGGAAAATTTCCTTCTCGCCACAATCTGACGGGCTATGCGCCGCCCATGGTTGCCTGCGACGAGGCATTGTGGTCGCCGACCGCGGACAAGGTGACAGACGCGCAGCAGGCGATGCTGAAAACCGAGATGTCTGCGCTGGTGGACCAAAGCGTTCCTTACGCTCTCGCGGCGGCAAAGCTGATCACGGAAGATAGCGCGGGCCAGACAGCCCAGTCTGGAAGCCCGCTGGCCGCGTTTTGCCATCCTTTCCCGTGACATGGCGAAGCTGATTTTGATGGCAATCCGCTGCCTGAATTGCCGCGCCTGAACTTCAAGGCGCCCGAAGGAACAGCCCGATCGTGAGCGCTACGCCGATGGCGACGACGGCGATGCGCAAGGCGCGGTCGTTGACGCGATTGAGCATGAGGCCGCCCGCCACGCCGCCACCGATCGCGCCGGCGGCCGCAATCGCGGCCTGAAGCCAGCGCACATCCGGGGCGAATAGGAAAATGGCCACCGCGGAAGCGTTCATCACGCCGGCCAGCACATTCTTGGTCGCGCCGGCATTGCGCATGAGAAGGCCCGCTGCCGTCAGCGCCGCCAGCATCAGAAAGCCGATGCCGCCGCCGAAATAGCCGCCATAGATGGCGATCAGGAATTGCGCCGTGCCCGCGGCAAGCGGCGAAAGGCCGCCTGTGGCTTCCCGCCTAGGCGCGAAACTGCCCCAGGCGAACATCGTGGTCGCGAACAGCACGAGAAATGGCACGAGCCGCGCAAAGAATGTAACTGGTGTCACAAGCAGAAGCACGGCACCCAGCGCCCCGCCGGCAAGGCTGATCGCGACCAACGCGCGAAACGAAAGGCCGCCTGCGCCGCTCACATGTGCGCGCCCGGTCCAGCCGGTGGCGAGCTGGGCCGGAAACAGCGCAATGGTCGAGGTGATGTTGGCGGCGCGGGCATCCATCCCGGTCAGCATCAGGGCAGGCAAGGTGATGAACGAGCCGCCCCCGGCCAGCGCATTCTGTGCGCCCGCCCACAACGCCGCGAAGAAAAGGATGACAAGGGACATACGGCGTTCTCGTCCGGAGCGGTGTATGAGAAACGGGCCACATAGAGAGGCGAGACGAGGGAATTGGGCAAGCCTGTCGCGGAAAAAGAAACACGGGGCGATTCAGACGGCACCGCGCAGGGCCAGTGCCTCTGCGGTGCGGTCACGCTGGAAATCACGTTGCCGGCCTTCTGGGCCTGGCACGATCACGGCAAGGCAAGCCGCATCGCGCATGGCGCAGCCTATGCGACCTATATCGGCTGCTGGCGCAAGCATGTGCGCGTGACGAAAGGCGCAAAATCGGTTGCGCGCTTCGAAGACAAGAAAGCCGGTTCCATCCGCAGCTTCTGCGGACTCTGCGGCACGCCACTGATTTACGAGCGCGGACATTCGCCGCACATGATCAATCTGCCGCGCGCCCTGTTCGCCGGCCGCACCGGCCGCGAACCCCGCTATCACCTCAATATCGGCGAAGTGAGGGACTGGATCTGGACGGGCGAGAAACTCGTGCCGCTCAAGGGCTATCCCGGCGTCGTGTGGGAGCGCCCCAAGACGAAGAAGCGCCTGGCTCCGCCGGAATTCGAGTGAAAATGTCGCCGCCCGCAGGCCAATCGGCGCACGGACGGCGACGCACTGCCGGTGTTATTTCGACATGTCGACTTCGGTCCACATCTCGTCGGCCTCGAAGGTGCGATATTTGTCGTAGCCCTCGATGATCTTGTCCGTTTTTTCCTTGCTGAATTGTGCCTTGATTTCCTTGTCGATCGCCTGGTCGCGTGCCTGGTCAGGGTCGAGCATGGCGGCGCTCGGGTAGTGCTGGACGATCTGGACGTTTGCACCAGCGCTGGAATTGAGCTTTTCCAGAATCAGATAACGATCGATCACTCCGTGCTTCTTCAATGTTTCCAATACCGGAATGAAATTCTTCTTCAGGCCGCTCAGATAGTCGTCGATCTTGTTGGGATCGACCTTGACCGTCTGAACCTCCCATACGCCTTTCATAGGTGTGTAATCGACATAGGGCTCAGCGCCCGCTGCCGTGACAAGCGACGCACCCGCTGCGACAATTGCTGCAAGAATGGCTTTGTTCATTGTGTCCCTCCGACATGTTGAAGCCGGAATCAACGCTCCGGCAAACCACCCGTGATATGGACAAGTTATAACGGCAGGCAGATACCGGCAAATGCCGGTCCGTTCGCAAAGGGTCTGAAGCAAGGGTTCTCAGTAGTGAAGCGAAGCCTGGCGCTCTTCTCTCCAGGATTGTTCGTCGGGTCCTGCGAGGGCGTCGAGATCGGCCGGCGATGCCGCGGAATCTTCAACCCATTGGCGCAAGGCCGGTCCGCCATTGATGACGTCGATGGCCATCTTCCCTTGCTCGTATTCGTAGGCGAAGTCGCGCCATAGCGGATAGCCGGGATAAAGGCTCCGGATCGCCTTGAACGCCAGCGCCTGCAGGCGCCACGGCGAAAACACGGTGTGATCGTAGCCGGCAGACTCTGTGTGAATCTGTATGCCGCTGCAGAGCTTGCCGGTGTGCTTGTGAAAAGTGGGTTCGAACCAGCAATCGCGCAGTCTGCAGCCGCGCAGCCACGTCGCGCCGAGTCTGTGCATCTCGGCGATCACGCTGCGTGCGTCGATGTCTGGCGCGCCGAACAGTTCGAGAGGGCGCGTGGTGCCGCGCCCTTCCGAGAGTGTGGTTCCCTCGACCATGACCGTGCCGGGATAGGCGCGCGCCATCCAGAGATTGGGTGCGTTGGGGCTGGGATTGATCCAGTTGCGCGTGCCGAGCGGCCAGCCGAAGCCGGGCCCCTTGTCGGGCTCCCAACCGTGCATGGCGATCACCCGATAGTCGATGTCGAGATGGTGGGTTGCCACGAACCACGCGCCGAGTTCGCCCATCGTCAAACCGTGACGCATCGGCAGTGGCCCGGCGCCAACGAAGCTTTCCCACCCGGCGCGCAGGCGAAGGCCTTCTATGGGACGTCCTATCGGGTTGGGCCGGTCGAGCACCCAGACCGACTTGCCATGTTTTGCAGCCGCCTCGAGCACGTAGAGCAGGGTGGTGACAAAGGTGTAGATGCGGCACCCGAGATCCTGCAGATCGACGAGCAGCACATCGAAACTGTCCATCATCGCGTCAGTGGGCCGCCGTACGGTTCCGTAAAGACTGAAGACGGGAATGTGATGCACCGGATCCATGAAGTCCGGCGATTCGATCATGTTGTCCTGTTTGTCGCCGCGCAGGCCATGTTGCGGCCCGAACGCGGCGGTCAATGTCAGGTCGCCGCACGCCGCCAGGGCATCCAGCGCGTGGGTCAGGTCCTGCGTCACGGAGGCGGGATGGGCGAGCAACGCCAGGCGCCGGCCGCGGAGCGGCGCTCGCAGCGAGGCATCTTCGAGCAAACGGTCGAGGCCGAATTTCATGGTGGCGACGGTGGGGGAACGAGACGCGCAAAGCAATCGCCGTGGTGAAAATCCGGCTGGCCCGGCGGATGTGCGAGCGCCCACCACGATCTTCGGCCGTTCGTCTCCTCGATCACCGCGGAAAGCCCGACCTGCCAGGCGGCCTCGTCCGGGAGGTCATCGATCCCCAGTTCGGCGCGCAGTTTGAATTGCGATTCAGCCAATTCCGTCTCGATCCGTGGCACGACGACCATGTCCTGAAGACGAATGCCGCTTCGATAAGAGTCGAAACGATACGCTGCCCATGCATGCGAGGGCGCGAAATTGAACTCGCGATAGTCGTCACCAGGCATTGCCCGGACAAATACCTCGAAGCAGGTATGTTGCCACAGGCCATCGGCGCGCATCGCGGAGGCCGGCGCCGGAAGGGACAGATTGCGGATTTGGCCGGCGACCGCATAGTGCAACGCCAGCCTGTGGGGAGCCGGGCGCGTCACGGACACTGCGATCTGTGCCACCGCCTCGCATGGCGAGGCCGGATGGCGGACGAGACGTTCGCCGATGCCGGCGTACTCCATGGGGATCATGCCCGAACGCTCCGGGGCTTGGCATGGTGCTTGGCTTCAGTGGCGAGCCGCAAGCCTCGCGTCAACAGGCGCTCCGACGACGCATGGCGACACGGGACAGGGTGTGATCTTGCGCCGAGCAGTGTACGACCCATTTCAGGGATGGCGCGCCTGCCGCTTGCGAGGATGGCCAGTATGAAACCTGTAAGAGTTCCCGGACCGGATCATCCGATCAGCATAGAACCATATGCCGGGCGCATCGTCGTCAAGGTCGGGGGGCATGTCATCGCCGATACGGTTGGGGCATTGACGCTCAGCGAGGCGAATTATCCCCCGGTGCGATATATTCCGCGCGCCGATGCCGACCTCTCACGCCTCGTCCGCTCGGACCATCAGACCTACTGCCCCTACAAGGGCGAATGCAGCTACTACAGCATTCCCGGCAGCGGGCCGCGCGGCGTGAATGCCGTATGGACCTATGAAGCACCTTTCGCGGCGGTGGCGCCGATCAGGGATTGCCTTGCCTTTTATCCGGACAGAGTCGACGCCATCGAAGAACGGGATGGGATCGAGCCTGCCTGCGACTCCATCCGGGCTTAAGCGATCCTCAAACAGTGGCCCCTAGCCTTGCGTCGACGAGAGGCAAGGCGCATGCAACAGCACTCGGGGCGAACGGAGACTCTGGTGTCGGAATCGGGCTGGCAGCATTTGGTGGACGCCGTCGAGCGGCTCGCTGCAGCGGAGAAGCTCACAGACGTCATTGCCATCGTGCGCGAATCGGCCCGCGCGATCTCCGGCGCCGATGGCGTCACCTTCGTCATGCGCGACCGGGAGAGCTGTCACTATGTCGACGAGAATGCGATCGGCCCCTTGTGGAAGGGGCAGCGATTTCCACTGACGGCCTGCATCTCGGGCTGGTGCATGCTGAACGATCGCTCCGCCATCATCCCCGACATCTATGTCGATGCGCGCATTCCGCACGACGCCTACCGCCCCACTTTCGTCAAGAGCCTGATCATGGTGCCGGTTCGCGCACCGGAGCCCATTGCGGCCATCGGATCGTACTGGTCGTCGCCCAGGGATTTTCTGGATAGCGAGGTCGCGCTTATCGAGGCCCTCGCCCGCGCGGCCTCCACGGCGATTGCTGCCTGCCACATGCGCGCCCAGATTCGCGAGAGCGAGCAGCGCCTGTCCCTCGCGCTTGCGGCGGGTGGATTATCCGCATGGGATATCGACCTCGCTGCCGGCCGGCTCGCTTTCTCCGAAGGCGGAGAGGCGGTTTTTGGTCTGCCGCCCGCGGCGCAGCACGATCACGAAGAGCTGATCGAAGCCTTGCATATCGACGATCGCGAAAACTATATCGACGCATTCGATCGCGCCGTGCGCACGCGGGCGCCCCTCGCGCTCGAGCTGCGGATCAGCAGGCGCGGGGGCGATCTGCGCTGGATCGAAATGCGTGGCCGGCCGGACCTCGACATCAATGGTCGCCCCCGCCGCGTCGCAGGTGTCTGTCGCGATATCACGGAGCGCAAGACCAACGCCCTGCGGCTCGAACGGCTCCAGGCGGAAATCGCCCAGGTGGGCCGGCTGAGCGAAATGGGCGAGATGGCCGCCACGCTCTCCCATGAACTGAGCCAGCCGCTCGCCGCGGCGCGGAATTTTCTCTCGGCCGCGCGCCGGCTGCTTTCAAATCCCGAACTGCCCCCGGAGAAGGGCATGGACGCCATTCGCCATGCCGAGGAACAGTTCGTCCGCGTCAACGAAATCGTGCGCCGCGTGCGCGGGTTCCTGCAGCAGACGGAGTGCGAGCGCAAGGCCGAGAATCTCGATGACGTCATCGGCGAGGCCTGTGCGCTGGCGCGCATGGATTCGAGGCATCGCAGTGTCGAAGTGGAAGTGGACATTGCGACGAACCTGCCTCCCGTGCGCGTCGACCGCGTGCAGATTCAGCAGGTGCTTCTGAATCTGCTGCGCAACGCCTTCGAGGCCACGGAAGGTTTGCCGCGCCGGCAGGTAACCGTTTCGGCCCGGCCGGGTGAGCCCGGCGCGGTCGAAGTGGATGTTTGCGATACGGGACCCGGCCTTGGTGCGGAGGCGTTGCGGGATTTGTTCAAGCCCTTCGTCACCACCAAGTCGGGCGGCATGGGCCTCGGCCTCTCGCTCAGCCGCTCCATCGTCGAAGCCCATGAAGGCACGATGCAGGGCTTCGCACGCCCCGAAGGTGGCGCCCTGTTCCGCTTTACCTTGCCGGTTGCAGGATAGCAGCAACCTGGAAAGTGAATCGTCTCTTGCGTGTCATCCTTGGCGCGTTGGCGTTCAGATAGTGAGGCTCGTAAGCCGGCGGGGCACGATGTCTACTGCCTCGGCATGCGCAATTCGGCCGTCGTGCCTTCGCCTGTCTCGCTGGTGAGCGTCAGCACCGCATCCATCTGCCGCGCCAGTGCAATGGCGGTGGCGAGACCGAGGCCCATGCCGCCCGTTGTTCCGCTGCGGTGGAAGCGCTCGAAGGGGAGACCCGCGCGCAACTTTTCCGTGTCGGTGAAGCCTGTGCCGCTGTCGCGCACCGTCAGAATGACTCGTTTCGGTTCGCTGCTGAGTGCGACGCGGATTGTCCCGCCGCGCGCAGTATAGGCCAGGGCATTGGCAAGGAGATGGGCGGTAATGCGAGCCAGGGCCCCGGCGCCGGCGCGCGCGTACAGTGTGTCGGGCAGGTCGGCGGTCAGCGCGATCGCGCGCGCTTCGGCCTTGTCCTGCGCCTCGGCCAGGGCGAGACGCGCGATCTTCGCCACATCGATGCCGCGTGGCGGCGGGGAGGGAATCCTGGCTGCCGCAAACTCCAGGACCGCGCCGATCTTGTCGTGGAGTTCGCGCCCTGCGCCGGTGATGTCCCTGGCATATTCGGCATATTTCTCGTGCATGCCAAAGACGCCCGCGGCGATCACATCGGCAAAGCCGATGATCGCATTCAGGGGCGTGCGCAACTCATGGCTCATATGGGCCACGAAATCGGATTTGGCGCGCTCGGCTTCCTTGGCGCGGCGCTCCGCCTCGGCGAGGCGCACGAGCAGGCGCGCTTCTTGCGGCCGCGTCGAGCGCAAGGTCTTCACGGCGGCCGCCGCGCGGGCATGGCGCTCAAAGGCCTGGACCAGAAGCGCGGCGAGGGCCGCGCCCGCGGCCGCAGGTCCGAGGATGAAGAAAAGATAGAGCGGCAAGGCGCCATACCAGGCGCCCAGCGCCTCGTCGACGCGAATGCTGGCACCGGCTGCGAGGGGCCAATGCGCGACGCGCGACAGAGACACGAGCCGCGCGCCCTCGGGAAGGCTTACAACACGGGCCAGCCGCGCATGGCCGTCCAGCGCGATACTGTCTTGCGACGGCACTGCGTGCCAACCGGTGCCGCGGGCCAGAATCAAACCGGAGGTCGATGCGATCAGACCGTCTTCCATGCTGGCGGGCTGGACGAGGAGGCTGGCGTCGATCTGCACCGCGACAATGTGCGGCCCCGCGGGAAACGCGATCACGAGTGTGTGACCGTCGAAAGTGGGTGCGACGGTCCCACCGGCGCGGGCGGCCGCGAGCGTCGCGGCATCGAACGGCAGAAAGCCCCGGGGTGCGCGGGTGAGTTCGGATTGCAGCTTGCCGCTTGCATCCAGAACCACCACGTTCCTGAGCGGCGCCCCGCCGATCTCGGAGAGCGCGCCCGCTGTCTCCGCGCTTTCCCCGGATTGGGCAAAGGTGCGGCCGATGACGCGGTAGCGGTCGAGGGCGGTCCCCAGGTCGAGCGCCATTTCGTCGGCGCGACGGGCGCCAAAGACGCGCGCCTGCGCGAGCGCATGGGTGCGGTCGAGCCTCATCTGGATCAGGGCCGCGGCCGCGAAGCTTCCCGAGATCAGAACGAGGCAGACGATGACCACCACACGCGTATTGCGCAGGACTCCGCGCAGCCTGTGGCGCGCATGCAGAACCGCGGCAGGAATCGACCCGGTTGCGGCCCCGCTCTCAGCCATGCACCGAAAGGCCTCAGTGATTCGCGAATCAACTATTATCCGTATCCCGGAGTCGGTGTCGATCCGGCCTTCCCAAATCGTCCCGAAGCTGCAAGCATAAGGTGAGAGCAAATGGCCTGGAGAGCCCCTTCATGAAATACGGCATCGATTTTCGTTATCTCGCGAAGGGCGCCGAGCGGCCTTCCGACAATTCCTATGCGATCGACCAGGAGATCGACGAGCATCAATTCGCCCTCATCCCGCAGGTGGGTGACCATGTCTGTATCCCGGGCGACAATCCGGGCATGCGCAATGTCCCCGTCGAGGGCGTGGTCAAGAGCCGGCTGTTCTCCTACCGGCTGGGCTATTGCTACGTGACCGTGGTCGTCGAGGACGCCAGCGAGGAGTGGTGCCGGCTCGGCCGGAGCTGATCCTCTCCGAAGGCGCCGACAGCGCCAGGGCGCAGCCTAGCCCAGCATTTTGGAAACGACCTCGAACAGGTTCGACGAACGTCCAGGCGCGTCCAGACAGGACCGAAGTTCGGAGCGCATCAGCGTCTGGCGGCTTGCGTCGTAACGCCGCCAGTTCTCGAACGCCGAAGCCATGCGTGCCGCGACCTGCGGATTGATGGCGTCGAGCGCCCGAATGGTTTCGCCCACGATCCGGTAACCCTCGCCGTCGGACGCGTGGAAGCGCAGGTGATTGGCGGTGAGCGCTCCGACCAGCGCGCGCACGCGATTGGGATTTCGCATGTCGAAAAAGGCGTGGCTCATCAGGGCGCGCACGTTTTGGAGCGTGGATGGAAGCGGCGAACCCGCCTGCAGACTCATCCATTTGTCGAGCACCAGAGGATCGTTGCGAAACCGGTCGTGAAAATGGGCAAACGCCCGCTCGCGTGCCGGCGCGTTCATGCGTGACAGCGACGCCAGACCCGCGATCATGTCGGTCATGTTCGAAGCCGTCTGATAGTGCGCTTCGGCCAATTTGGCGGCGGTGTCGTCGTCTTCGGCGGTCAGATAGCGCAGACAAGCATTGCGCAGGGCTCGTTGGCCAGCAGAGGCCGCGTCGCTGGAGAACGGACCTTCCTGCCCAAGTTTGGCGTAGAGGCTCTCGAACGCCGCGTGATGGCGCTGCGCGATGGCGCGGATGAGCCGTGTGCGCGCGGCATGAATGTCTTCGGGATGGACCGGCGTTTTGGCGAACGCCAGTTCGCTTTCCTGCGGCAGCGTCAGCATCAGCGCGGCAAATGCGTGGTCTTCATCCGCATGCGCCAGAACGGCGCCGATGGCCTCGAGTGCGACGGGGTCGGGCAGCGCCTTTTCCGCATCGGCTGAAGCCGCCAATTCGAGCATGACCTCGCGCAGCAGAATCTGACCCGCTTCCCAGCGATTGAAAGCGTCGTGATCGCTGGCCATCAGTGTGGCGCGGCCGTGCCGGTCGACTGGCGCGTGAAAGGACACGGGCGCAGAAAATCTGCGGCCGAGCGACAAAAGCGGCGTTTCTGGAATGTCGACAAAGGTGAAGCGCTGTTCGGCCTGCGTCAGTTCCAGCACGCGCTCCACGGGCCCCTCTGCGTTCTCGCCTTCGAGCGTCAAAGGCAGGGCGCGGCCCGCGGCCGATACGAGCCCGATCCGCAAGGGAATATGCATGGGCTGCTTTACGGGCTGGCCAGGGGTGGACGCCAGGTCCTGGCGCAGCGTCAGCGCGCATGTCCGTCTGGCAGCATCGTATTCGATCTTCGCGTCGATCGTGGGCGTGCCGGCCTGGGTGTACCAGAGGCGAAACTGCCCGAGGTCGCGACCGCAGGAATCTTCAAAGCACTTCACCCAGTCCTCGACGGTGGCGGCTTCGCCGTCATGGCGCGCGAAATAGAGGTCCGTTGCCTTGCGATAGTTCTCGTCGCCGACCAGTGTCTGGAGCATGCCGATCACTTCGGCACCTTTCTCATAGACGGTCGCGGTGTAGAAATTGTCGATCGCGATATAGGCCTGCGGCTGCACCGGATGCGCGAGCGGCCCTGCATCTTCCTGGAATTGCCGCATGCGCAGCATCCGCACATCTTCGATTCGCTTGACGCCGGCGGAACGCATCGCAGCCGAGAAGCTCTGGTCGCGAAAGACCGTCAGGCCTTCTTTCAGGGAAAGCTGGAACCAGTCGCGGCAGGTGATGCGATTTCCCGTCCAATTGTGGAAATACTCATGCGCCACCACGCTCTCGATGCGCGCATAGTCGTCGTCGGTTGCCGTTTCGGGACTGGCAAGCAGCACCTTGTCGTTGAAGATGTTCAGGCCCTTGTTCTCCATGGCGCCCATGTTGAACGCGGAGACGGCTACGATCATGAAGATGTCGAGATCGTATTCGCGCCCATAGGCCTCTTCGTCCCAGCGCATGGCCCGCTTGAGCGAGTCCATGGCATAAAGCGCCCGGGCCTCGTTGCCGTGTTCGACATAGATGCGCAGCGTGACGCGACGACCGGACATGGTGACAAACGCATCCTCGATCATGCCCAGATCGCCGGCCACCAGCGCGAACAGGTAGCAGGGCTTTGGAAATGGATCGTGCCAAAGCGCGAAATGGCGACCGCCGCCGGCCTCGCCCTGGCCCACAAGATTGCCGTTGGAAAGGAGGATCGGGCAAACATCGCTTGGCCCTTCGATGCGCGTCGTGAAAATGGCCAGAACATCCGGACGGTCGGGAAAATAGGTAATGCGGCGAAATCCTTCCGCTTCGCATTGCGTGCAGAAGATGCCCTTGGCAAGGTAAAGCCCTTCCAGCGCCGTGTTGCCGGCGGGAGCGATCTCCGTTGCGATTTCGAGCGTGAAACGCTCGGGTACGCTTGTGATCGTGAGCGTGTCGTGCGCGACCAGATAATCGTCCGGAGCAAGTGGTCTGTCGTCGAGCGTGACCGAAATCAGGCGCAGCTCTTCGCCGTTGAGCACCAGGGGTGCCGGCGCGGTGGCGGATCGTTCGATCCGCATGCGGGAGACGACGCGGGTGCGTTCCGGATCAAGCGAGAAATCGAGCGCGACTTCGGTCACGCGATAGGCAGGCGGGCGGTAGTCGTTCAGCCGAACGGCACGCGGCTCTTCTGTGCGCATGGACGGGACCTCGAGCGGGTTGCGCGATCACATCCCGTCCTGACGGCCGGGCTTTCGGGTGCGCCGTCTTACTCGCAATCCGTTTGGGGGGAAAGTCGCGCTAGCTGTCTATCTGTTCGACATGCGCGAGCAGATCCTGCGCTTCGTGCGCGAGGTCGGCAAGCGCCGATGGCATGTCCTCGCCGGATTTGCGCGCCCAGTCTACGAGGTCGCGCGCAAAACTCTCCAGGCGGGGTGCATTGGAAATCAGGCGCGCCTGGCGTTCAATGCGAAGCGGATCAAGGTCGTATTCCGCGCCGGGAACGCGCCAGCCTCCCCACTCGGCCTGTCCCGTGACCACGATGGGATATGTTCCGGGGACGGGATGGCGCGCGCAGTCTTCGGCGGGTTGCCACTTGTTGCGGGCGCGCATGACGCGCCAGGCCTCGATGTCGGTATGCGTATTCTCGACCAAAGGCTGCTCGGCCTGCAGTTCGTCGGCGGAAAATTCGCGGCCGAGACCCACATCGTAGTAGATGCGCAATGGCTCATCGAGGCCTTTGGCCCAATGCGGCACAACCCGCTCGACCAGCGCCCATGTTCCCACAGGCTTTACATAGACACGCTGGTTCTTGTGAAAACTTGCCTTCGCCATTGGTCGATCACGTCAATCCCGCCGGGTTACCATAGAAAAGCTGCATTAAGCCGCGGTTAAGGGCCTGGGCAGGGTTGGTTTGCGGCGGCCCGCGCGCGTATCGTGGGGGCAAGACGCAGACCCGGGCCCGTCATGAATTTCGATTTTTCCGACGAGCAGAAGCTGTTGCGCGAACAGGCGCGGAAGTTTCTGGCCGACAAATCTTCGCCCGACGCGAGGCGGGTCGTACTCGAAGGCAAGCAAGGTCATGATGCTGCCCTGTGGAACGCGATCAGCGAGATGGGCTGGCTGGGCACGGTCATACCGGAGACCCATGGCGGCCTCGGCCTCGGCTATCTCGAGCTTTGCGTGATTGCCGAAGAGCTGGGACGCGTTCTCGCGCCGGTACCGTTTTCCTCGACGGTCTATCTTTTTGCCGAAGCGCTCCTGGCAGCCGGCAGCGAAGGCCAGAAGTCGCGGCTTCTCGCGAAGGTGGCCACGGGCAAAGGGATCGGAACGCTGGCGCGCGCCGAGGGCCCGGGAGCCGTGACACCCAAATCCATTCGGACGGTCCTACGCAACGATCGACTTTCAGGCCGCAAAGTAGCGGTTCCCGACGGCATGGAAGCGCAGTTCGCCGTGGTGCTGGCGCGTACAGGCGAGGAGACGGCCGAGCGAGGTCTGTCCCTGGCGCTGGTCGATCTTGCGTCTCACGGTGTTCGCCGTCGGGTGCTCGATTCCATCGATCCCACGCGCAAGCATGCCGAGATCGTTTTCGACAATGTCGACGCGGAATTGCTTGGACCGATGGGCGAAGGCTGGTCGCTGATGCGCCGGGTGCTAGACCGCGCTGCGGTTCTCATGGCTTTCGAGCAGATCGGCGGTGCCGACGCATGTCTGCACATGGCAAGGGAGTTCGCGCTCGATCGCTACGCGTTCGGACGGGCAATCGCGTCATTTCAGGCGATCAAGCATAAACTCGCCGACATCTATGTCGCCAATGAACTTGCACGCTCCAACGCGTATTTCGGAGCATGGGCGCTATCCACCGACGCGCGCGAACTGCCTCTGGCTGCTGCCGCCGCACGCATCTCCGCTACACAGGCGTTCAATATTGCCGCGAAGGAGAGCACGCAGACCCATGGCGGCGTCGGGTTCACCTGGGAGAGCGATTGTCATCTTTATTTGAGGCGTTCCGCCGCGCTAGCGCTGGCACTTGGGCCGCAGCGCGTCTGGAAGGACCGCCTTGTCCGCGAGCTCGAACTCAGCAACGCCACATGACGCGCGCGGTCGCGCAGGAGAACGCCGATGGATTTTGAGGATACCGACGCCGAGGCAAGCTTCCGGACCGAAGTCTGCGCCTGGCTGTCCCGGCACGCCCGGCAGAAGCAATCCGGCGACGTGGCGGACATCGCAGCTGTCCCCCCGACCATGGATGACGCGCGCGCATGGCAGGCCACAAAGGCCGAGCGCGGATATGCCCGCATCACCTGGCCGAAGGAGGCCGGTGGCCTGGGGGGTAGCCCGATGCAGCAGATCATCTTCAATCAGGAAGAGGCCAAGTTCGACGTGCCGTCCGGGCATGCCTTCGCCATTGGACTGGGCATGTGCATTCCGACCCTGATGGCATATGCCGCCAGGGAGATGATCGACCGCCATGTGAAACCGGCGCTCAGGGGAGAGGAGATTTGGTGTCAGCTCTTTTCCGAGCCTGCGGCGGGGTCGGACGTCGCGGGCTTGCGCACACGGGCGCAACGCGACGGTGATGCCTGGATCGTCAATGGCCAGAAAATCTGGACTTCGGGCGCGCATTACTCCGATTACGGACTATTGCTGGCGCGGACCGATTTCTCCGCCCCGAAGCACAAGGGCCTCACGATGTTCTTCTTGTCGATGAAGTCTCATGGCGTCGAGATCAGGCCTATAAGGCAGGCTTCGGGTGGCGCCAATTTCAACGAGGTCTTCTTCACCGACGTGCGGATCCCCGACGCCCAGCGACTTGGTGAAGTGGGACAGGGATGGACCGTTGCGCTTACGACTCTCATGCATGAGCGGTTGGCGGTCGGCGGCGGCGGTGGCGGGATGCTGGATGTGAAAGAACTTTTGGCGCTGGCGCGGAATCTGGAAGTCGAGGACGGGCCTGCACTCAAGAACGCCGTTGTGCGCGAACGCATCGCCGATTGGTATGTGCGCAGTGCGGGTCTGAAATATACCACCTATCGGACCATGACGGCTTTGTCGCGCGGCCAGCAGCCCGGTCCGGAAGCGTCGATCGCCAAGCTGGTTGTCGCCAGCAAGCTGCAGGACCTGGCGGCGTTCGCCCTGGAGCTGGAAGGAGAATCAGGTGCGCTCGCCGGCGAAGACGCGCCCGAACATGGCATTTTCCAGAGCGGCTGGCTGAGCGCGCCGGGCCTGCGCATCGCGGGTGGGACCGACGAGATTTTGCGCAACATCATCGCGGAGCGCGTGCTCGGGCTGCCTCAGGATGTGCGTGTGGACAAGGACGTACCTTTCAACGAGTTGCCTGGGGGACGCTGACTTCGCAAAAAAATGATGCGTACCTCGTGCTAAAATGTGTATGGACCAAATTCAATCCGGACAAGGGAGCAGACGAATGATCGGCTATGTCACGCTCGGCACCAACGATATGGAACGGGCAAAGATGTTCTACGACGCAGTGCTGGAAGGCCTCGACGGCAAACGCACGATGGCGCTGGACCGCATGCAGGGCTATGGCAGCGGCAAGGGCGCCATGCTGGCCGTCATCAAGCCCTATGATGAAAAGCAGGCCACCGGCGGCAATGGCGCGATGGTGGCGCTCACCGCACCTTCGCGCGAGATGGTGAACAAGGTGCATGCCGATGCGCTTGCCCATGGCGGGCAGGATGAAGGAGCGCCGGGCCTGCGCGGCGATACGTTCTACGGCGCCTATTTCCGCGATCCCGACGGCAACAAGCTTTGCGTCTTCCACATGGGATGACGATACTTTCGCCTTGCATCAAAGTATGCGCGATCGACCCCGCGTCCGGCCTCTGCGCCGGGTGCGGGCGCTCGCTCGATGAAATCGCACGCTGGAGCAGTTTCAGCGATGCCGAGCGGGCGCATATCATGGCGCATCTGGCAGGGCGTATCGATCAGCGATCGGAAGGCCGAAGCCGAGTCGCGGAATCTCGTTTCGATCCGGTGGCGCCCGGCGAGTGACGATCCGGGATCGGCGGCACAGCCGACGAGCCCCGGCACAGGCCATATCGTGCTTGAAGTTTATACATAATATTTTGTGTATTTTAAGGGATATTGCTTTTTGCCGACTTGCAAGATCGCGCCCGGGTGATGCATCGGTCAGCGAAGCCATTTCCTTCGCAAATGCAAACACGTATGACCCCATCCGCCGCACCGACCCAGCATGAGAAAACCATGACGCAGCTTCCGCGCGCCGATTTGACCCCCAACACCTTCGCCTATGAGACGGAGCCGCTCGTCACCGCAAACGGCTTTCGTGAATATGACGCGCGCTGGCTGTTCGGGAAGGAAATCAATCTTTTGGGGATCGAAGCTTTGGGCCTCGGTCTCGGGTTCTATTTCCACGAGCGCGGCATCCAGCCGAAGGTTGCCGTCGGTCACGATTACCGATCTTACTCGCTTTCGATCAAGCAGGCCCTGATCATCGGGCTGATGCAAGCAGGCTGCGAAGTGGTCGACATCGGCCTTGTGACGACTCCGGTCGCCTATTTTGCGCAATTCGCGCTGGACGCGCCGGCGGTTGCTATGGTGACCGCGAGTCACAATGAAAACGGCTGGACCGGTGTGAAGATGGGCGCGCAGCGTCCGCTGACGTTCGGACCCGATGAAATGCTGCGTCTGAAGCAGATCGTGCTTGGCGGCGAAGCCCAGCCGCGCCCCGGAGGGACTTTCGCCCGGGTGAGCGATATTCGCGAACGCTATCTGGATGCAGTGACGCACGGCAAGACATTGTCCCGCAAGATGCGGGTTGCTGTCGCGTGCGGCAATGGCACTGCGGGCGCGTTCGCTCCCGACGCCCTTCGCCGCATCGGCGCCGAGATCATCGAAGTCGATTGTGCGCTCGACCACACCTTTCCGAATTACAATCCGAACACCGAAGACATGAAGATGCTCCACGCGATGGCCGACGCCGTTCGCGCGCATCACGCCGATGTCTGCCTTGGGTTTGACGGCGATGGCGATCGCTGCGGCGTGGTAGATGACGAAGGCGAGGAGATTTTCGCAGACAAGGTAGGCGTCCTGCTGGCGCGGGACCTTTCGGCGCAACATCCCGGGGCAAAATTTGTTGTCGACGTGAAGTCCACCGGCCTGTTCGACACCGACCCCGTGCTGAAGTCGCGTGGCGTGGTGACCGACTACTGGAAAACCGGCCACTCCTATATCAAACGGCGGACGGCCGACCTTGGCGCGCTCGCCGGCTTCGAGAAAAGCGGGCATTATTTCTTCAGCGCGCCCATTGGCCGCGGTTATGACGATGGCATCGTCGCAGCCATCGCCGTGCTCGAAATGCTGGACCGCGCCGGCGGCAAAAAGATGTCGGATCTGGTGAAGAGTCTGCCGCAGACATGGGGCTCGCCGACAATGGCGCCCTATTGTCCCGACGATCGCAAATACGCGGTGGTCGATGCATTGACCCGCGAATATCAGGATCTGGCTGCCCGCGGCGAGACCCTGCTCGGCCAGAAGATTGCCCGCATTGTCACCGTCAACGGCGTTCGCGTGACGTTGGAGGACGGAACGTGGTGCCTTGTGCGCGCCTCCTCGAACAAGCCGTCACTTGTGGTCGTTGTGGAAAGTCCGGTTTCGGAGGCGAATATGCGCGCGATCTTTGCGGATCTCGACGGGCGGCTCGCGCGTCACCCGGAAGTGGGCGATTACGACCAGAAGATTTGATCGCGCCGCGACTTATGCCGCTTCGCGCGCGACGGAAACCTTCAGGCAATCGAGTGCAGCGTGCAGCGTTTCGAGGCCGGCCTGGGGTCTTGTCACATGCTCGCTCAGATATCGGCGAAATGCCCGGGCGCCCGGCTGCCGGTTGAACAGGCCGAGCAGCGGCTTGGTCATCGCATTCAGCGGCACCCCGCGGGCCAGTCCGCGCTCGACGTAAGCCGAATATGCGTCCACCGCGGCGTGAAGTTCAGACGGTATGCCGCCGAAGAAGCGGGCATCGACCTGCGCGAGAAGCGCAGGGTTTTGATAGGCAGCCCGTCCCATCATAACGCCGTCTACCATCGCCAGGTGATGTGCTGCGTCATCGAGTGATGTGATGCCTCCGTTGATGACGATCGTGAGAGACGGATTCTCGGACTTGATCCGGTATACCAGGTCATAGTCGAGCGGCGGCACATCGCGATTTTCCTTCGGCGAAAGACCCTCGAGCCACGCTTTGCGCGCGTGAACAACGAAGGTCGACACGCCCTCGGCCGCGCTGCATGCGATGAGCTGGCGCAGGCTCTCGTCGGGATCCTGATCGTCGACGCCGATCCGGCATTTCACCGTGATGGGCACGGCCACGGAATTACGCATGGCAGCAACGCAGCGCGCGACCAGTGCTGGTTCGCGCATGAGGCAGGCCCCGAATCTGCCGGATTGCACGCGGTCTGATGGACATCCAACATTGAGATTGATCTCGTCATAGCCGAAATGCGCGGCGATCTGTGCCGCTTCCGCCAGCCGCGCCGGATCCGACCCACCGAGCTGAAGCGCCACCGGATGTTCGAAGCGATCGAAGCCGATCAGCCGTTCGCGGTCGCCGCGGATGACGGCCTCGGCCGTCACCATTTCCGTATACAGCCGCGCGTGCCGTGTCAGCAGACGGTGCAAATATCTGCAATGCCGGTCCGTCCACTCCATCATGGGGGCTACCGCGAAGATTTTACCTTGATATTTCAATCGATTAGCCTAATAATTCATGGGTATAAGCGTGAACGTGTGCACGCTCATGTGCACTCTTTTATGCCGAAATGTTCTCACTTTCGACCTCTTACTGCACACGGAGCGCACACGCTTGGCCACCTTCGTTCAGCTCCCATCAGGAAATTGGCGGGTCCAAATACGCCGAAAAGGGCGCTATGTCAGCGAGAGCTTTCGCCGGCGCAAAGACGCCGAAGAATGGGCATTAGACGCCGAGCGCCGAATTGACCGAGGCGAGACACCCAGCTCGCGCGCGAAGATCGACCCGACTACATTTGGTGATCTTATCGACTTACATCTCGACGACCTTAAAGAGGTCGGAAGGACGGCGCGCCGGTCTAAGGCGTTTTGTCTGGATCAATTGCGGCAGAAGCTGGGAAGAGTGCGGTTGGGCGACCTCAACCGCGAACGGCTCATTAGGTTTGGCAGGGATCGCGCCCGCGAAGGCGCTGGCCCCGTGACGCTCAGCATCGATTTCACATTTATCAAGACGCTAATCGCGCACGCTGCAGCTGTGCACGGCATCCAGATTTCGTCTGAGCCAGTCTTTTTGGCTCGCGTTGCTCTTAAGCGGCTTGGGCTCGTGGGAAAAGGTAAGGAACGAGATCGGCGGCCGAGCCAAAAGGAGATCAGTCGACTTATCGAATATCTCGATTCCAATCCGCGGCAGCTCATTCCTGTTGGCAGGCTCATGCGATTTGCGATTGCGACCGCCATGCGGCAGGACGAAATCTGTCGAATCCGTTGGCAAGATGTCGATGCGGTCAAGAAAATCGTCATAGTCCGGGACCGGAAAGACCCGCGCGAGAAGGACGGCAACGATCAGAAGGTCCCGCTCCTGGACGCAACGGGTATTCATGTCATTGCGTCTGGCCCCGGGCGGGACAAGGCAGCTTAAGGAAATGTCTCACTGGCGAGTTCGATCAGTAGGTGTGATGTGATGTGAACGCATTGGGCGCGGCGTGCCGCGCTCAATGCGTAACCGGTTACACCTCTTTGCTTCTAAACCTGAGCGTGACAAAGCGAACGAAGCATTCACCCGCGACAAGCGCGATGAGTGCCAAGAGCGACCAGAGGTTATGAACGGCAACGATGATCGCTGCCCAACGAAGGACTTTCATGTGACAATCCCTTGCGGCCGCCAAAGGCGCGCCGTGTCTGAGGTTGGGATCGTCTTTGCGCGGCTTGAGCCCACCGCGCGGCGTCCGTCACGACGCCAGAGATCGATGTCCGTTTAACGTTCGGCAACGGGGCGCCACCCCACCTTCTGGCTCTAGACCCAGCCTCGGAATCGGCCGCATGGGCGTGGACCGTGAGACTGTTCGCAGTATAGCAGCATTGCGCCGCACGATCCAGATTTGCTGGGGTGTGATCACAGAGTGCTCTGTGCGGCTTGCAGTGGCGGGTGCTGGTTTGTCTCTGGCTCATTCCTACTTCGCGCGTCCCGCGCTACGCGCGGCCGGGCTCTCGTGAACCGAGTCCGCGAAGGGGCGGTCTCGGCCCTTCGGGCTTCGATCCCTGACGCAAGCAGATCTATGGCCGCCGCACTGCAGCGCGCCGACTTTGTTCAATAGCAATTCCCCTCCGCGGGGCGGGCGGCGCTCCCTTCTAGGCCCGCCGCGGCGTGCCGCAATCCGCTGCGCGGGTCTTTCGCTTCGCTCCAGCCCTTCGGGTGCGCCCCGCCTCTGACGGCGGGCCTCTCCGGTCGAAGACGCCGCCCGCCCCGCTTCCGGGGAATTGCGCGCGCGAGATCGGAGCAGGAGGCCCCGTATGAGCCAGACCCACCAGCAGCCCGCCAGCGGCACGAGCCGCGTTTCCCTTTATGACGAAGTGACCGACCGCATCGTCCGCGAACTGGAACAGGGCTGCGTGCCTTGGGTGCGGCCTTGGCAATCCTCCGGCGTGTCGTTTGGCTTGCCGCGCAGCGCCGCGACCCGGAAATTCTATTCGGGGATTAATGTTCTCATTCTGTGGGATGCCGTCATCAAACGCGGCTTTGCTTCGCAGGAATGGCTGACCTTCCGCCAAGCCTTGAGCCTCGGTGGGCATGTCCGCAAGGGCGAGCACGGCACAGCTATCTGTTATGCCGACCGCTTCATCCCGAAGAAGGAACAGGAACGCGCCCGCGGTGCAGGCGACGAACCCAACGCCGTTCCGTTCCTCAAACGCTTCATCGTGTTCAATGTCGAGCAGTGCGACGGCTTGCCGGGCCATATCGTCGCCGCGCCGAACCCCGTTTCGCCGTCCGAGCTATCACCAGAAGTGGAAACCTTGATCGCGGCCACGGGCGCGAAGTTTGTCGAAGGCGGCGGCGAGGCGTTCTATCATCGCGGCGAAGATTTCATCCGGCTCCCCTACCGCGAAACCTTCCTGTCGCCCGCCGACTACTATTGCACCGCGCTGCATGAACTCGGGCACTGGACGGCGCATCCATCGCGCCTCAATCGCGACCTGCAACACCGCTTCGGCTCATCGGCCTATGCGCGCGAAGAACTCATCGCGGAACTGACCAGCGCGTTCCTGTGCGCGCATCTGAACATCGTCCCGCAAATCCGCCATGCGGATTATCTCGGCCACTGGCTGCAAATCCTGAAAGAGGATAGCCGCGCGATCTTTCACGCGACCAGCCAGGCCAGCAAGGCCACCGACTTCATCCTCGCGTTCCAGCAACCCCGCGAGGCCGACATTCCGACTGCCGAGGCAGCGGAATAGGTGCATCCCGCACCGCTCGGCCTCGCCACGATCCCGAATGACGGACGAGGCCGGTTCTCTCCCCAAGGAGCAATCATCATGGAACTGGCACACATCGAGTTCAGCAAGCTCAAAATCTCCAAGTGCAACATGCGCTATTGCGATCCGCCGCCGGACGTGTCCGACATCCTGCCATCGATCCGCGTCAAGGGCGTTCTGGAACCGCTCATCGTGCGGCCCGAGGACGGCAAGTTCGGCGTGGTGGCGGGACGGCGACGCTGGTTCTCGCTCAAAGCCGTCAAGGAGAAGCTGGGCGAAGTCGCGGCTCCGCCTTGCGCGATCATGGCGGAAGGCGACGATGCCGAAGCCATCGAGGCATCCTTGCTGGAAAATGTCGCGCGCCGCGATCCCGATCCGATGCGCGAATACGAGACTTTCGTGCGCCTCATCAAGGAGGGCCGCACGGTGGACGGCATCGCCGCCACCTTCGGCATGACCAAGACACAGGTGAACCAGCGTCTGGCGCTCGGCAATCTGCTTCCCAAGATCAGAGACGCCTACCGTGCCGAGGAAATAGACGACGAGACGGTGCGCCATCTGACGATGGCGTCGCCCACGCAGCAGCGCAAATGGCTTCGGCTGTTGAACGACCCGCATCAGCACGCGCCGCGCGGCTGGCAGTTGAAGCAATGGCTGTTCGGCGGCCAGCAGATCGCCACCAGTCACGCGCTGTTCAAGCTCACGGACTACACCGGCCAGACGGTCGAGGATTTGTTCGGCGAGGACAGCTACTTCGCGGACGCGGACCTGTTCTGGGCGTTGCAGAACCGCGCCATCGCGGAGAAGCGCGACGTGCTTCTCAAGTCGGGGTGGAGTGCGGTGGATATCCTCGAAGTGGGCGCGCGCTTCCAGCAGTACGAGCATGTGAAGGTGCCGAAGAAGAAGGGCGGCAAGGTCTTCGTCGTCGTCAGCCATGACGGTGCCGTCGAAATCTTCGACGGCTGGCTGTCGCAGAAGGAAGCGCGAAAGCTGGCAAAGGCCGAGGAACGCGAAAGCGCCGAGACGGCAAAGACACCACGCGCCAGCGGCGGGCCAGTCATGACGCAAGCCCTTGAAAACTATGTGGACCTGCATCGTCATCTTGCCGCCCGTCAGGCGCTGATCGCGCATCCGCAAGCCGCGTTCCGGCTCGCGGTCGCGCACATGGCGGCGTCTTCCGGCAATTGGAACGTCAAGCGCGATCCGCAGACGACGCGCAATCCGGCCATCCGCGCGAGCATCGAAGGCAGCACGGCGGAAGCCACGTTTGCCACCGAGGAACAAGCGGTGTTCGCGTTGCTCGGGTGGACGCGGGAGGAAGACGAGGATGAAGCCTTCATCGTCCGCCGCCAGACGGCGGACGTGTTCGCGCAGCTTGAGACGCTTGGCGACGATGCCGTGATGCGGGTCGCGGCCTTCTTCATGGCGCGCAGTCTGCAATCGGGCAGCGACGTGGTGGAGGAAGTCGGAACGCGGCTGGCGGTGGACGCGCGCGCCACTTGGCAGCCGGACGATGCGTTCTTCGACCTCATCCGCGACCGCACTACGGTCAACGCCATCGTGTCCGATGTGGCAGGCGAAGCCATCGCCAAGGCCAATGTCGCGGAGAAGACCAAGACCCAAAAACAGATCGTGCGCGACTGCCTCGCGGGCATCAATGGCCGCGCCAAGGTCACCGGCTGGCTTCCCGGCTGGCTGGATTTCCCGGCTCGGGGCGTCGGACGGGGTTCACGTGTGGCTAGCGAACCGGACTGTGAGGTCGAGCCGGCGCGCATGGCCGCAGAATAGCGAGCGTTGAAGTCGGTAGGCGGCGGAGTAATCCGCCGCCTATTTTTTCCGTCTAAGCCAGATCCTTCTCAGCGTCTAACCGACGATCACCGCGCCCTTTGCCTTAAAGCGGAAGCGCAGCACATCGATTCCCAGCCGTTGGAGCGCTTCCGGGAGTCCGTCCGACAGTTGTTCGTCAACGGGTATGGTCAGGTATCGCTTACAGTTCTTGGCGCGTCCGTGGACGAACAATTGTCCGATAGCCGCGTAGACGCTTGATCGGTCGGCGGATGATTTGGCCTCGTATAGTTCGATCAGTTCGCCATCGATCTCCAGTCCGAGATCGATGAGGATGTCTTTAACAAATCGTGCGTTGCGCGGATTGGGCCGTGCCTCGCGCCATTCTGACAACGCCGAAACGATGTCGCCGTGGCGGGTGATGTAGTCGATTTCCGCGCGGCGCATGCCTCTCCGTCGACCCCGCGCTTCCTCATAATAGTCCTCATACTTCCGCTTCTTCCGCTGAAACGCGGCCGTTGCCGTCTCTCCGGCGCGCACTGCCGCCTTGAAGCCCGCAATGGCATCGACGTAATGGACCAGGCTTGGGACCGCATCGCTTCCGCTGAGCGGCATCACGATAATGCCTTCCCGAACGCCCCCTTCACTATCTTCCGCTTCGATCAGGCGCTGTTCGGTCCATGCCAGAAAACTCGTCTTTCCAACGCCAGCGGTGCCGCCGCCGACGCGGCCGGAATGCGCCAGAAACGTTTCGCCGCTTCGTGGCTCCTGCACAAAAAAACCGGCGATCTGGTCGTTGCGACCAACGAAGGGAACGTTGATTTCGACCGAAATCTGCAAATTGCCGCTGGTCGTGTAGAGACCGAACCAGTTCAAACGGCGCGGGTTGCCTTCGTCGCGCTGGTCGCGCGAGTGATACCAGTACGTGCCGTCGGTGTGGACGCGTGCGCCATATAGCGTGTCGCTCGGATAGCCGATATTACGCTTGACAGGCTGGTCCAATACCCCGCGAACCGTGTGTTCGAGCTGGCGCTGGCAGGCGGCAATCTGGCTCTTGGCTTCGATCAGTCGAAACATATTTCTGTCCCTCCGTGTTTCTCCCCAGCGCAAGGCTTGCATCCGGTGGTCATCGCCATGTGATAGGCGGATGACGGAACAGGCCCGTCCCTTCTCACGCTACAGCTTTTCAGGAGGGGCCGCTGCGCGTGTCTTAAGCAGATTGGCGTATGGCATGAGCCGGTAGGCTGCCGCCAAGGCTCTTTCCACCGCCGGAAGCTGTTCCGCAATTCTGAGCTTCATGTCGATTAGGGGCACGCGAATGGCAAGCGATGCCGTGCCGCCCTTCTGTACTGGTACGATGTCATCCGGCCAATCGGCATTGGCCGCTAGAAGCTCATCCACGGTTCGTCCAGCAAAACCGATCTCCATGACCTGTTGGTCGAATTTGTGGTGCATGTTCACGTTCTTCGGAAAATCTAGCCCTTTGAGAATGATCCAGGTCGATTTACTGCCGCGACTTTTGGGCCGCGCCATCTGGATCTTCGGGTGGCGTTTGCGCAGGTGTTCCCAATAGGCAAGGTGGAACGCGGTGTTGGTCGCGTTGACCGCCATGGTGTAGCCGCGCCGCCCCTGTTCGATGGCTTCGCGCAGGATGTGATGCCGCCATGCGGCGCGACGGCCTTGTTGGCCCGCGTACCAATCGGCAATCCGCTCATAGGCGATGCGATGCTGGTAAGCGCTGGTTTCACCAAGACCATCGAGATAACGCTTCGGCGCGCACATGACCGTCACGTAATCGTCGATCTTGCCCTGTTCGCGCGAACGGATTCCTCGCAGATGGTAGCGCTCCGCCTGCAAATCCTGTTCGGGCGCAGCGATCTTGTTCTCGATGAGTATCCCGACGCGCTTGCCATCCGATGTGACGCGAAGAAGAAGATCGCTTTCGCCATCCGTGTCGGAGACGCTGTGCCACGCGCCAGCCGGCGCCACGTTCGCAAGGCCGGCCCTACCGCAAAACCATGCGACGAAATCGTCGCTGATGTGGAATTCCTCCATCAAGAGAAGGTCGATATCGCGTTCGGCCACGCTTGCGAGATACCGGCCGAATCCTGTCCTTTGGTCAGCGCCGTCGATATCCGCCATGCGATTCCCCAATTCACCTTGCTGGATTGGCATTACCGCCCATGCCGTACTCGGACGCGAAATACCACGTCGCGCCATTCTAGCGGACTCATCTGGTTTGGCCGAGCGCGCCGAAATGATAGAGATATCCCGATGCCGCACGCCCCGCCTACGCCCCTCAGTGCCGCCCGCTCTGCGCTTATCAACGGTTTGCGCCGGTCAGTTCCGCAGATCGCGATTGACGGAAAGGGCTACGTGAAAGACGCAACAGCCAATCTGATCGATGGCGTCCGCTTGTCCGATTTTGAAGCGGATCTCCATCAAGGCGACGGCAACGAGCTGGCGGGTAAATTTCGCGCCGACCATTCGTCCTCGGCGCTGGCCGTGAACAGCTTTGCGCCATTCAAGGCAGCGCCGGAAGCCTTGCGGCTTCAGGGCGAGCAGAGTTTTTCCAGTCTGTGTTTCGAGCGGAAATGTCCGCACGGACTGGCGGGACGCCGGTCACCCAATCTCGATGTTTTCGCGGAGGGGCCCGCCGGAATTGTCGCCATCGAATCCAAATGTCTGGAGCCGATGACGCCCCACATCGCGAACTTTGCGCCGGCCTATGATGCTGAAATCCGGGACGCCCGACGCGCGACGCCGTGGTTTCGGCAAATGCACATGTTGTCGGAAAACCCGAGACAATATCGTTGGCTGGACGCGGCACAGCTTGTGAAACACGCTTTCGGGATCGCGTATTCTTTTCCGGATCGGCCGACGACGCTTTTGTATTTGTATTGGGAGCCGACCAATCCGGATGAATATCCGTTCTTCAAGGAGCATCGGGACGAGGTGGCGAGGTTCGCGTCATCCACCGCCGGGTCCGCGCCCGCATTCGCTGCGATGTCGTATCCTCAGCTGTGGAGACATTGGAGTCATAAAGCCGATTGCGGATGGCTTCGGGCGCACGTTGATCGCCTGAATGCGCGCTATAGCGTGGCCGTGTAGGCTCGATCCGGCCCCGCGCGCGGGATCGCACACGGCGCGTCCGCGGTGTAATACCCTGCGAGAGGCCAGATGGCGGTGCGCTTCGCGCGCATGTCCGCACGCGGTATCGAAAGGCTCGCTTGCCCGACCGATCGGACGGCGCAGGCTCAATTCCAATCCGAGCTTTGCCGTTGTCAGTCTATTCCCCGATCGTGGGGGCGGAGACGCGAATGCTGGCTTGAATCGCCGCAACGCCTGGCTCAAGCAGTGCGAAGGAAACGCGGATTGCCGTGTTTGAATTGCCCATGACCAGCCGTTTTGAGACGGACAACCGGAGCGGAAATTCTGTCTCCGTCGCTGTCCGGCGACCATTTTCTCCTTGCTCTCGGCTCAAGACCTATGGGGGGGTCCGGTCCTTCCGAAACCGTCGCTGTCCAGGTTTTTTCCCCACCGTGCTCGCCCCTTCGGTGCTTGTGCGCGGCTCCTCGCGGACGCTGCGCTCCAAAAAACCTGTCCGCTTCGGTCCTCCGCTGCGCTGCGGCCCAAGTGGGTTCGGGTGCCCGTCCGCCGCCCATGAACGGTCCGCCATCGCAAGGGAGAATGGTCTCCCGCGAACTGAATGGAGACAGCAATGCCCGCAATCGGTCACGTCACGAAGTCCAAGGACGGCAAGTCATTCAAGGGTCAGCTCAAGACGCTTTCGTTCCGCGCCCCCATCGACATCCTGCCCAACACCGCGAAGAACGGCGACAATCAGCCCGACTATCGCGTCTACAGCCAGGCCGTCGAGATCGGCGCAGGCTGGGTCAAGACCGGCGAAAGCTCCGGTAAGGACTATGTGAGCCTGAGCCTTTCCGACCCCGCTTTCGGGCCGAAGAAGCTCTACGCCAATCTCGGCCGCGCCGCCGGACAGGACGACGAGAGCGTGTTCGCCGTCATCTGGAATCCCACCGACTGATACCGTCCGGAAAACGCCCCGCGTGCATCGCACGCGGGGCTTCGCGCCTGCGCGCCGACTTACGCCCTTTCGCCATGGCGAATTTGCACGACTCGCGTTTTCGCCCGCTGCCGCGCGCCACACTTGCCTCTAGTGTCTTTGGCGGGGGCACGATGGGCTTCCGTCGTGTCCTCGTCCAAGAAACAGCGAGGTCACATGGACAACGAACAGCCACAGTCGAGCACCACGCCGCCCATCCCGTCCGAGATCGTGCAGCGCGGACGTTTCAAGAGTCCCTTTCTCAACACCCGTCAAGCCGGTGCGTATGTCGGCCTATCGGGACGCACATTGGAGAAGATGCGCTGCCATGGCGGCGGTCCGGAATATCGCAAGCATGGGCGTTACGTGCGCTACCATATCGAGGCGCTCGATGCCTGGTCGGTCTCGCATAGCCAGCATTCCACCGCGGACATGTGACGTGTTCGTGGCCGAGAACCGACTTGCATCGGTGGAGTGGAAGCAGACTCGCGCGCCTCTGTCGCTGGTCTTCGCTGGTCTCATCGCCATCGGCTGCGCATCGTCCGTTCACGTCCCGCAGCTGGTGTGGAACGCCAGCGCCAGTGCGCCTATCGGGCTCTATCGGCTGGTCGGCAACGAGGCGCACAAGGGCGATCTAGCGCTGATCGCCACGCCGCCCGCGATCCGAACTTTCGCGGCACTGCGTGGCTACCTGCCGGCCAATGTGCCGATGGTTAAACGTATCGTCGCGGGCAACGGAGACGTTGTGTGTGCCCTCGGCAATGCAATTCTTGTCGATGGCAGGCCGTTGGTCCGGCGTCTGTCGCGGGACGGCCGGCACCGTGCGCTTCCGGCTTGGCATGGTTGCCGCACGCTCACCCGCGCTGACGTTTTTCTTCTTATGACGGATGTCGCGGAGTCGTTCGATGGCCGCTATTTCGGGCCGACAGCGCGCAGTGCCGTGCTTGGAAAGTTGGTGCCGCTATGGACCGAGTAAAAGTTATAGCGGTCTGTGTCCTGTGTGCGCCGCTGGTTGTCCAGACCAGCAACGCCGCGCCGCTTCCGTCCTTGCAAGGCGCGACACCCGTTGACCGATGGCAAGATTTCATTGCCGCAGCTGCAACACAATTCGGCATTCCCGACACTTGGATTCGCAGCGTGATGCGCGTCGAAAGTGGCGGACGCACGACCCTGCACGGCAAACCGATCACATCGTCCGCCGGTGCGATGGGACTGATGCAGGTGATGCCCAACACCTATCGGGGCCTGCGGCAGCAATACGGTTTGGGTTACGACGCCTACGACCCCAAAGACAATATCTTTGCAGGCGCTGCCTTTCTTCGGCAGATGTACGAGCGTTACGGCTATCCCACATTGTTCGCCGCCTACAACGCTGGCCCCAAGCGCCTGGACGGTTTTTTGCAACGCGGCGAGCCGTTGCCGCGCGAGACATTGAGCTACGTTGCCAGCATCGTTCCGGGCGCGGATATCGCGCTCACACAAGACACGACGACGGCGCCGATTGCGCCAGTGCAGCGCACGCCGACGGCCCCGGCACTCGACCATTCGGTGTCGCCAGATGCCTTGTTTTTCCTGCGCGCCAGCCCATCCACGGCGCCAAAAGGTACTGCTGAACGCGCATTGCTGTCCCCCGAAATGGCGACATCCGGCTCGGATTTTGTCTCGCCCAAGAGCGCCGCGCTGTTCGTTCCGCTGTCATCGGACACCCGCTAGCGCAAAACAACATCGCAGGACATCGCAAAGGAATGGGTGAGCATGAGAAGAGTTGCGGTAGGGCAAGATAAAAGACGGCACCATCGGCGCCTAAGTCGTTGTCTGCACATCCAGAAGTATGGTGCCAACGCCGTCGCGCTGGCACCAATGCAGCACTACATGCGATTTGCGCGAGTTCGCGCGACGGCGGCGACCGCATGAACTTCGACGACGAATTCGAACCGAAGCTCGGCAAGATCCGGCACGGCGGCAGCAAGACCGGACGGCGCTATCTGCAACGTGTGCTGCAGGCCGCGACGCTGGCTGGCAAGAGCCGCTCCGGAAAGAAATTCCACGGCAACCGCTTTGGCCGTGGCGCCGGTGTCGGACGTGTGCTGTCAGAACGCGACCGCTACGCCGCCTTCCGAGCGCGCCGTGTGATTGTCAAATCGCGCGTGATCAGACTGAAAGGCACAGGCATCAAAGCGGCCGCGCAGCATCTGCGCTATATTCAACGGGATGGCGTAACGCGGGACGGTCAGGCGGGACAGCTCTATGACGCTGGCAACGATCATGCCGAAAGCAAGGATTTCCTGGGCCGCTGTGACGATGACCGTCACCAGTTCCGGATCATCGTCTCGGCGGAAGACGGCGCGGAGTACGACGATCTCAAGCCGGTCACGCGGCGCCTGATGCAGCAGATGGAGGAAGACCTCGGCACCAAGCTCGATTGGGTTGCCGTCGATCATTTCAACACCGGCCACCCGCACACCCACATCGTGTTGCGCGGCAAAGACGACTGGGGAAAGGACCTGGTCATTGCGCGCGACTACATGGCTGAAGGCATGCGCGAGCGTGCTGCCGAAATCGTCTCCCTCGATCTTGGCCCAAAGTCGGATCGCGAGATCGAGGATAGGTTGAGAGGTGAAGTGGAGCAGGAACGGTTGACGAGCCTGGATCGCGAGTTGATTCGGCGCGCGGATGAGGACGGTATTGTGGCACCGGGAGCCGGGACGCGAGACGCTTTCCGCCAGACCCTCAGAACCGGGCGCTTGCAGAAGCTGAAACGACTCGGGCTCGCCGAGGAGCTGGACTCAGGACGTTGGCAACTCACGGATGGCATTGAGACAACGCTGCGCCGGATGGGTGAGCGTGGCGATATCATCAAAACCTTGCATCGTGAACTCTCCGCTGCCGGTCTGGCGCGGGCGACGAGCGACTACGCGATTTTTGATGCCGGCGAGCCTGGAGCCAAGCCTCTGATCGGACGTCTAGCGGCACGCGGATTGTCCGATGAACTGAATGATCGACATTACGCGATTGTCGATGGTTTGGACGGTCGGGCGCACTATGTGGAACTCGGAGAGGCGCGCGACGACGTTCCGGTAGGATCGATCGTGCAAATACGAGGCCGTGAGGCCGCGCCGAGGGAGGTCGATCGGACAGTCGCACGGATCGCCGAACAGAACGGCGGCCGCTACAGCGAGGAACTTCATCGACAGGCGGACCTGTCGGCGTCGCGTGAATTCGTGCAAGCGCATGTCCGCCGGCTGGAGGCGATGCGACGTCTCATGGGCGCGGCCGAACGGGAGGCCGACGGCTCCTGGAAGATCGCATCGGATCACCTCGCGAGGGCGGCCACCTTCGAGCGCGATCAATCCGGAAAGGCTCTGGTAACTGTAGAACTTCTTTCGCGGGCGTCGTTGCAGCAGCAGATCGGTGCGGAGGGCGCGACATGGCTTGACCGGACACTGGCTGGCGGTCGCGACGCAGAGATACGCGACACCGGCTTCGGACACGAGACCCGTGCCGCGTTGTCACGTCGCCGGCAATGGCTGATCGGGGAGGGCTTTGCAGAAGCCACTAACGATCGCACGAGCTATCGATCGGACATGCTAGCCGCATTGACCCGACGCGAGCTGCGGAAGGCTGGCGGCGATATCGCGCGCGAAACCGGCCTCACGTACGCCGAAGCCGGCGGGAAGATCGAGGGTATCTATCGGCGTTCTATTGAATTAACGAGCGGCAAATACGCGATGATAGAAAAGAGCCGAGAATTCACGCTCGTCCCTTGGCGCCCAGTCCTGGAGCGCTACGCCGGCAAGGTCGTTGCCGGCCTCAAACGAGGCGACTCGATATCTTGGTCGCCTGGGCGGCAGCGCGGTCCCGGAATTTCGTGAGCGAGTGCGGGCTGATTCTTTCCAAGCCAAACGTCTCAATGCCAACGCAGGTACAAGCGCACCGGGTCCTTCTTTTCCCGAAGCGAATCAGCACGTTAAGCGGGGAATGGCTCATCCGAACTCTACCGCCCCTACGGACATGTCGGGGCCGATTCCGCCCTCGGCACCAGTCTTTTCTTTCAAGCACTGTTCGGGACTATATTTCTGCGACATATCCCTCCCATTGCACCAATATCCACCGGTACACACCATGGCGAACACCGCCAAAGACACAGCTGATGAAAATACCGGTGCCTGGATCATCCACCACGGGCAAAAGCTGCAGGCTGACGTCAGCGGCGCCAGCGAATTTTCGGCGCTCGACGGTGCTGCCAAGGGGGGCATGCTTCTGGCGGGCATGGCCGCTAGCGACCAAACCGAACTAAGCCGCGCCGAACTCGTAGCCATTGCGAAGAACACGCGGCTCAATCCCAAAACCGAACTCGATTTCGCCCTTGAAGCACTCAAGAAGCGCGAGGTCATCGACATCACCAAAGAGGGCGCGGTCTCGGTTCTTGGTGTGAGCACGCGCCAAGTCCTCCGCGTAACAACACGGTTGTTCGAGGGACTGGATCCAACGGCGGAAGAAAACGCTGCGATCGACGTTGCCGAAACGACATCTGCCGCGCCGAAGAAGCTCGGCGACGAAATCGACCGCGTTTCCGACGCGTTCAAGTTGAAGAAGGTGGATGCAGCGGATTTTCTCCGCCCGGTCTCAGGAGATCGGCTTCGTCGATAGCGAGGGCGAGGGCGCCGATCGTCTTTTGTTCAACGGAAATCTATTCCGCCGAAACGGCGTCGCGAAATCGAAACTCATCTTGGAAAGTCTGAAGTCCGCCGAAAAGACACTAGTCGCCGACGTGGCAGATCGCCTGTCGCGCACCGGATGCCTCGACGTTGCGACGGTTCGTGCGATCCTGGGCGATGCCTTATTTGATAAGTTGCGCGCTGCCGGCTTCTACGATGTCAACACGGTTTCCAATGATCAGGGTAACCATTCGTATGTCACGGCGCCGGCTGCATTCCACAAGTTTGTGAATCCGTTCGTCGACGACGCATTTGACATGGCCAAAGCGCTCGTTGCGGCGCTCAGCTATGGTATCACGCGAAGTTCCGCCGGCCGGGGTAGGATCATGATGCCGGCAGTTTTGATCGGAAAACTTGTGTCCGGGCGGGAGATTGGCCCGGCAACAGCTATCGGTGAGGACTACAGAGTGCTGGAATTGAAGCGCGTTATAGCCCCACCCGGCCACGCCATGACCGCCCCTGACACAGAGTTGGACAAAACTGACCCCGGCGACGACGTTGCCGCGCGCTTCGACTTTCAGCACTGCTACGCCGCTATAAACGCCATTCGCCTCATCACCGATGAGGCCAACGTGACTGAAGTCATCTGCGAGAACCATGAGGACTTCATCATCAAGCAGCCGACAGGCAGGTTCGTTGGGACACAGATCAAGACCCGCACACACTCCATGCCGCCCTTCAAGACTAACGACGCGCAGGTGACGAAGGGGCTTAAAAGGTTCTGCTTGCTGGACGGAAAATTCCCTGGCGCGTTCGATACCTTCGATTTCACCACCAACCATTTCTTCTGGGAAGACGAAGAGAGCAAGAACAATCTGCCTTGGCTGCTTAGGGCGATGCGGGAGCGGGGCGGCATCAAAGGGCTGTCGGGCAAGAATCCGTTGCGCCAATTCGTGGAGGATATCGCTGCCGAAGCTGGTCTGAAGCCGGCGGAAGTCGCCGCGACGCTTCAGAAGACGACGACCCGCGGCCACCAGATGGCTGTAGGTCATATACGCGGCGCCGTTCGTGACGCCTTGGCGGAATGTCCGGGGGTGAACGAGATGCCTCTCGCCACCGTCGCTCAGGTCGCCAACGCTATCATCGATCTGACGCGCGCTGCCTCCACCAAAACCATGAAGGGTCCGATCACCGATCTCTTTGCTCCAGGCACCGATCTGGCCCAAGTGATCGATGACCAAGTACTCGCGGGCAAGAAAATCTGCAGGGCTGATATCCAGGTCATCATCGACACATTCAAGGCAAGTAGCACGCCTTATCAGGATGTCGATCTGACAACGCTGATCACACCTGCGGATGTCCCGACGAACTTGGTGCGGGCCATGCGCAAATTGGCCCGAGGTGAGGTCGAGAGCGGCCGGGTGACCAATATCGAGGATCGCATCCGTTCATTCGAATTCCTTTTTATCGAATGGTCCAAGAAGCACGGTGCTGAGGAAGCACTCACGCTCGGGCAAGGGCGTCGGTCTGGTCGTTCCGACGTTGCTGTCCTGGACGCAGAGCGTCGTGATCCACGACATCAAGGGCGAGAACTGGCAGCTCACGGCAGGATGGCGCAGCCGCTTCTCGCATTGCCTTCTGTTCAATCCAACCGACCCGAAGAGCGCCCGCTACAATCCACTTCTTGAAGTCCGCAAGGGACTGGACGAAGTCCGCGACGTTCAGAACATCGCAGACATCCTTGTCGATCCGGAAGGCGCGCTGGAGCGGCGCAATCACTGGGAAAAGACCAGCCATTCGCTTCTCGTCGGCGTGATCCTTCACGTTCTCTACGCCGAAGAAGAAAAGACGCTCGCCCGCGTCGCCAGCTTCCTCTCGGATCCGCGCCGGTCCTTCGAGCACACGCTGCGCGCCATGATGGCGACCAACCATCTGGGTACGCCCAAAGCGCCAGTGGTTCATCCCGTCGTCGCCTCGGCTTCCCGCGAAGTGCTGAACAAGAGCGAGAACGAGCGTTCCGGCGTCCTGTCGACCGCCATGTCGTTCCTCGGGCTCTATCGCGACCCGACGGTTGCCAAAACGACGGCCGCTTGCGACTGGCGCATTGCGGACCTGGTGGACGCGGCACGTCCGGTCTCGCTCTATCTCGTCATTCCGCCATCCGATATTTCGCGCACAAAGCCGCTGGTGCGCCTTGTCCTTAATCAGATCGGCCGGCGGCTGACCGAGCGCCTGGAAGGCGATCCGAGCAAAAGCCGCAAGCACAAGCTGTTGATGATGCTCGACGAGTTTCCGGCATTGGGACGGCTCGACTTTTTCGAGACTGCGCTCGCCTTCATGGCCGGATACGGCATCCGCGCCTATCTCATCGCGCAATCGCTCAACCAGATCTCCAAAGCCTACGGCGAAAACAACGCCATTCTCGACAATTGCCACGTGCGCATCGCGTTCTCTTCCAACGACGAGCGCACGGCAAAGCGGATTTCCGACGCACTCGGCACCGCGACGGAACTGAGAGCGCAGCGCAACTATGCCGGCCACCGGCTTTCGCCCTGGCTCGGACACGTCATGGTGTCCCGGCAAGAAACCGCACGGCCTTTGCTTACACCGGGCGAAGTCATGCAGCTGCCGCCCAACGACGAACTCATCCTTGTATCGAGCCTCGCACCGATCCGCGCCAAAAAGCTGCGTTATTTCGAAGACCGCAATTTCATATCGCGCGTGACAGACGCGCCAGCTCTCGGGGACGGCCGCTATTTCGATGTGCCTGCTCCGCGCCCGAACGATTGGGGCGGACAGGTGCGCGGTCTGCACGAGGAGCTTGCCGCCCTCGTCGATGCGGAGACGAACGGCGCGGATGACGATGGCGGCATGCAGCTTCAGCGGCATCCCGCGCTCGCGGAGGCGGACACCGTCCTCCAGCCGGAAGCAGACACGCAGCGGGACGCAGACCAGGACGACGAGTCGGACTCGCAGAGCACGACGATCGCGCGCGGCAAGCTCGGGATTGTCGGCCGCGCACACGCGATCAACGAGGGAGAGCATCGGCGGGGCGCCGATGACGACCTCATGCCGGCCTTTTGAGGGATGCAATGAAGCCGAGGCACAATCTCTACTTGGATGAAGATGTCGGCGAGCAGCTAGAGGCGCTCACCGCGAAGGCCGGATCGTCCAAGTCTTCCATCGTGAACGATGCTGTGCGGGCCTATCTCGCACGTCGTGGTGCCAAGGAGCTCGACGACGCTTTCAAGGTTCGGCTCGATCGTGTCAGCGAGCAACTGCGCCGACTTGAGCGCGACCAGAGCGTGATGATCGAGAGCTTCGCCCTCTTCGTTCGATACCATCTCGGGATCACGCCGCCTCTCCCGGCATCTGAGCAGGCGGCGGCCCAGGCCCTGGGACGTGACCGCTTCCAACAGTTCATCGAGCAAGTCGGGCGCCGCATGGCCGGCGACAAGCGCATCGCGGAAGAAGTCGCCGAACGCGCTATCGCGGCGCGATCAGCCAGCGAACCCACACTTCATCAGATGGCGGCCGAGTGATGAGCGCGCACCGGGAACACAGCGAGAGCCACGAGCGTCGCCGCACGATGCTCCGCACGGCCATGGGACCGGCAATCGCCGAGGCTCTGTCGGACCCGCTGGTCATCGAGATCATGGTCAATCCGGATGGCTTGCTGCGGCTAGATCGGCTAGGCGCCGGCCGCTGCGAGACGCCTTCGCATCTCGCACCCAGCGAGGTGGAGCGCATCATCCGGCTGGTCGCCTCGCACGTCCGCCTGGAAGCACATGCGAACAATCCCATCGTCAGTGCCGAGCTGCCCTCGCGCGAGGACGGTGTGGCCGGGGAGCGCTTCGAGGGTCTGCTGCCGCCGGTTGCTCTCGCGCCATGCTTCACCATCCGCAAGCCGGCAAAGCGCGTCTATACACTCGACGACTATGTGAACGACCGGATCATGCTGCCGGTCCAGGCCGAGGCGCTTCGCCAAGCGGTTTCCGACCGCAAGAACATCTTGGTCGCGGGTGGCACAAGCTCCGGCAAGACTACGCTGGCCAATGCGCTCCTGGCGGAAGTGGCCTCGCTCAACGAGCGCGTCATTCTCATCGAAGACACGCGCGAACTGCAATGCGCCGCGCCCGATTGCGTGGCCCTCCGGACGAAATCGGGCGTCGTCTCGCTCGCCGATCTCGTGCGCTCGACGCTACGCCTGCGGCCGGACCGCATCATCGTGGGAGAAGTGCGCGGACCTGAAGCACTCGACATGCTGAAGGCCTGGAACACAGGACATCCCGGCGGCATTGCGACGGTTCATGCGAACTCTGCTTCGAGCGCGCTCTATCGATTGGAGCAGCTTGTTCAAGAAGTGGTCGTCTCCGTCCCGCGCCGGCTGATCGCGGAAGCGATCGACCTTGTCGTCTTCATCAGCGGCCGTGGCGTCTCCCGCCGCATCGAGACGATTGCCGCCGTGCGCGGGCTCTCGCCGGACGGCGATTACCTCATCGACGCACCGGTAACCCCCAATCTTCAAGTGGTCTGACAAGGAGAAGAGTAGCCATGACATTTGTTCGTTCCATCCGGCGCATCGCGGCCCTGTCGGGCGCTACGTCCCTGTTTCTGATTTCCTCGGCGCAAGCGTCCGGCACCAACATGCCGTGGGAGCAGCCGCTTCAGCAGATCCTGGACTCAGTTCAGGGACCGGTCGCGAAGATCGTCGCGGTGATCATCATCATCGTCACCGGCTTGACGCTCGCGTTTGGCGAAACCGCGGGTGGCTTCCGGCGCCTGATCCAGATCGTGTTCGGGCTCTCCATCGCCTTCGCGGCGTCGAGCTTCTTTCTCTCGTTCTTCTCCTTCGGCGGTGGAGCGCTCGTCCAGTGATCGAGGGCTTCGAAGTCCCGCTCCACCGGTCGCTGACCGAGCCAATCCTGCTCGCCGGCGCACCGCGCGCCATCGCCATCGTCAACGGCACGGTCGCCGCCGCGTTGGGCCTGGGCCTGCAGCTCTGGCTTGCCGGACTGCTGCTTTGGGTGGTGGGCCATTCGATCGCCGTGTTCGCCGCCAAACGGGATCCGGACTTCGTCGAAGTCCTCCGTCGTCACCTTCGTCACAAGGCGTATCTCGCATGCTGAATCTCGCCGAATACCGCAGCAAGTCCGACCGGCTTGCCGATCATCTGCCCTGGGCTGCGCTCGTCGCGCCGGGTGTCGTCCTCAACAAGGATGGTAGCTTCCAGCGCAGCTTGCGCTTCCGCGGCCCCGATTTGGAGAGCGCCACGGAGTCGGAACTGGTCGCCGCCTGCGCGCGCGTAAACAACGTGCTGCGCCGGCTGGGTTCGGGCTGGGCTTTGTTCTTCGAGGCCGAGCGCTATTCGGCGCCAGGCTACCCCCATTCGGAGTTTCCAGATTTCGCATCCTGGGTGGTGGATGAGGAACGCCGCGCGCAATTCGAGGACGGCGTGTCGCTGGGCCGCGACGGGAACCAGACGTTTGCGCGCGAGCACTTCGAGAACAGCTATATTCTGACGCTCTTATATATGGCGCCGCCCGACCGCGTGGCGCGGGCCGAACGCGCCCTGGTCGAGACCGAGGGTGGCGAGCAGAAGCGCGACTGGCGGCACGAACTGGATGCCTTTGTCGCGGAAACCAACCGCACGCTAGACCTTCTCGGCCAGGTCATGCCCGAGATCGCGCCGCTCGATGACAGCGAGACGCTGACCTATCTGCACCGCACGGTTTCGACCAAGCGCCACACCGTGCGCATTCCCGAACAGCCGATCTATCTGGATGCCATCCTTGCCGACCAGCCCCTGACGGGCGGCTTGGAGCCGGTTCTTGGCACGCAGCATCTGCGCACCCTGACCATCTTGGGTTTTCCCAACACGACACGACCGGGTCTCCTGGACGCGCTCAATCATCTCGACTTCCCGTACCGCTGGATGACGCGGTTCATCGCTTTGGACAAAACCGAGGCGACCAAGACCCTCACCAAGCTGCGCCGTCAGTGGTTCAACAAGCGCAAGTCGATTTCACAGCTTGTCCGCGAGGTCATGCACAACGAGCCGGTTCAGCTCCTCGACTCTGACGCAGACAACAAAGTCGTCGATGCCGATGCCGCCCTGCAGGAGCTCGGCGGCGATCACGTCTCCTACGGCTATCTCACCACCACAGTCACCGTGTTCGACGAAGATCGCATGCGAGTCGAGGAAAAGGTTCGCGCGGTGGAGCGCGTCATCAACGGGCTCGGCTTCACCACCATTCGCGAAAGCCTGAATGCCGTGGAGGCCTGGCTTGGCAGCTTGCCCGGTCATGTCTACGCCAATGTCCGCCAGCCGCTCATTCATTCGCTCAATTTGGCGCACCTGACGCCCCTATCGTCGGTATGGGCCGGGCCGAAGCGCAACGAGCATTTGAACGGCCCGCCGCTGTTCTATGCGGAGACCAGCGGCTCGACGCCGTTCCGCTTCTCCACCCATGTCGGCGACGTCGGCCATACGCTGATCGTCGGTCCGACCGGCGCCGGCAAGTCCGTCCTGCTCTCGCTCATCGCGATGCAATTCCGGCGCTATCCGCAGTCCCAACTCTATGTCTTCGACAAGGGCAATTCGGCACGCGCCGCCGTGCTCGCCATGAACGGCGCGCACCACGAGCTCGGTTCCGATGGATCGCTGGCCTTCCAGCCTTTGCGCAATATCGATGACGCAGCGGAACGCAGCTGGGCCGCGGAATGGATCGGCACGCTGCTCGACCACGAGAAGATCGCGCTCACTCCCGAGATCAAGGAGACGTTGTGGTCCGCGTTGACCAGTCTTGCATCGGCGCCACCGCAGGAGCGGACGCTGACCGGCTTGTCGGTTCTGCTTCAGTCGAATGCGCTGAAATCCGCGCTCTTGACCTACACGCTCGAAGGTCCGTTCGGCCGCTTGCTGGACGCGGCCGAGGACAGCCTGGCGCTGGCAGGCCTACAATGCTTCGAGACCGAGACCTTGCTGCACGAAACCAGCGTGGTGCTGCCGGTTCTCACCTATCTCTTCCATCGGTTGGAGGCGCGGTTCACCGGCCGTCCGACACTGCTCATCCTGGATGAGGCCTGGGTCTTCCTCGACAATCCACTGTTTGCCGCGCGCATCCGCGAATGGCTGAAGGTGTTGCGCAAGAAGAACGTCTCGGTCGTGTTCGCGACGCAGTCCTTGTCGGACATCGCCAATTCGTCGATCGCGCCGGCCATTATCGAGAGCTGCCCGCAGCGCATTTTCCTGCCGAACGAGCGTGCGATGGAGCCGCAGGGCCGCGAAGCTTACGAGCGCTTTGGCCTCAATGACCGGCAGATTGAACTCATCGCCCGTGCCGTCCCCAAGCGCCAATATTACCTGCAATCGCGGCGCGGCAACCGGCTGTTCGAACTCGGCCTCGGTCCGATCGCGCTTGCCTTCTGTGCCGCTTCATCGCCAGCCGACCAAACGCTGATCGAGCGCGTCCGCGAACCGGACGATCCCACGTCTTTCGCCGTCCGATTCCTTAGCGCCCGCGGGCTCGATTGGGCGGCATCGCTTCAAGACGACCAAACCGCAACCCAACTGGAGGCAGCAGAATGAAAATCCTTCGCACGATCCTGCTCGCAACCGCTCTGACGGTTACGACGCTTGCACCCGTTCACGCCCAATGGGTCGTGTTCGATCCGCAGAACTTTGCGCAGAATCTGCTCCAGGCGACACGTGCTCTGCAGCAGATCAACAATCAGATCCAGTCGTTGCAGAACGAAGCGACAATGATTCAGAACATGGGGACGAACCTGAAGTCCCTGAACATGTCGCAGCTGGGTAACATGGTCTCGGCGCTGACCCAGATCAGCACCCTGATGAATCAGGGCCAGGGCATCGCCTTCAACGTCAATGCGACCAACACAGCATTCACCCAGACATATCCGTCATCCTATCCGGCGGGCACGCCGCAATCGACCTTGGCCGCGGACGCTTTGAAGCGCTGGCAGGATGCCATGGCCGCGTTCCAGCAGACGCTTCAGATACAGGCCGGGGTCGCACAGAACGTGCAGGCCGACACTGCGACGCTGACAACGATCACGAATGCCTCGCAGGGCGCGGTCGGCAATCTGCAAGTGAGTCAGGCGACCAACCAGCTCCTCGCGCTCTCGGTCAAGCAGCAACTCCAGATACAGAACCTGATGGCAGCGCAGTACCGCGCCACCTCGCTGGACCAAGCCCGCAATGCGGAGTCCGAAGCGCAGGCGCAATCCCAACTCTCCACCTTCCTGGGCACCGGCAACGCCTATCACTGAGGACATCGCCGTGAACGACCTCAATGTCATCGACCAATTCATGCAGACCTTCATCCGCTACATCGATAGCGGCTTTGGTCTCCTGCAAGGCGACGTCACTGGTCTCACGACCATTCTCATAGGGATCGACATCACCCTTGCTGGCCTGTTCTGGGCGATGGATGGCGAGAACAACGTGCTCGCCAGCCTTATCAAGAAGGTGCTCTACGTGGGTACCTTCGCCTACATCCTGAGCAACTTCTCGACGCTCGCGATGATCATCTTCAATTCCTTCTCCGATTTGGGATTGACCGCCACCAACAGCGGTCTCACCGCGAACGATCTGCTCAAGCCCGGCAAGCTGGCCGGAACGGGATTTCAGGCTGCGTGGCCCCTGTTGCAGCAAGCCGGGACGATGGCCGGCTTCACGACCTTCTTCAGCAACTTCGTCACCATCGCGGTGTTGATGTTCGCGTGGGCCGTCGTCGTACTCGCCTTCTTCATCCTGGCAGTGCAGCTCTTCATCACCATCCTGGAGTTCAAGCTCACCACCTTGGCCGGCTTCGTGCTTGTGCCCTTTGCACTGTGGGGCAAGACGGCCTTTCTTGCAGAGCGCGTCCTCGGCAACGTCATATCGTCGGGCATCAAGGTGATGGTCCTCGCCATCATCGTCGGAATCGGCAGCACGTTCTTCAGCCAATACGTCAACGCGCTGCAGGGCCACCAGCCGAGCCTGTCCGATGCCATGTCGCTGATGCTGGCATCGCTGTCGCTGTTCGGCTTGGGAATTTTTGGTCCCGGGATCGCGACCGGTCTTGTGTCCGGCGCGCCGCAATTGGGCGCGGGTGCTGCGATCGGCACGGCGGGCGCGCTGGTCGGCGCCGGTGCCCTTGGCGGCGCCGCTGCCATCGGAGGCGCGCGGATGGCGGGCGCGGCCGGCATGGGCGCGATCCGCGCCGGCACGGCCTTGGGTTCGGGCGCCTCGACGGCCTATCAGATGGCACAGGCCACGTCCGGTCAGAGCGGAGCGGCGGGCGTCGCTGCAGGATTGGCCGGTGTCGCGCGCGCTGGTGCCGGTGCTGTTCGCAATGCCGCCATGAGCGCGGGCCAGCGTTTTGCTTCGACCGTGAGCGACAGCGCGCAGGCTGGCCGCAGTGCCGCGTTTCGGGCGACCGGCGGCACGCGAACCGGCGGCGGTCCGGCCAATGAAAACGCCGCAGCTGGTGGCGGTACCGCCAGCGGTGCCAGCGGCGGTGCACCGGCCTGGGCGCGGCGGCTTCGTGGCGAACAACGCATGCGTGCCCACGCGCACGCGACCACCCAAGCCATTCGCGACGGCGACCGTCCTGGCGCCTCGGCGAATCCAGACCTCGAACAACGGGAGCACTAAATGGTCTTCAGACGAGCACTTCAGCGTTACGCACAACCGGTCGAACCGGAGACGCCTTATCACCGCGCCGGGCAATTGTGGGACGAGCGGATCGGCTCGGCACGCGTGCAGGCCAAAAACTGGCGGCTTGTATCGTTCGGCACGCTGGGTATGGCGCTACTTCTCGGCGGCGGGATGCTCTGGCAGGCGAGCCAGTCGCGCGTAACGCCCTATGTCGTTCAGGTCGACAAGTTCGGCGCCGTGCAGGCTATCGGCCCCGCGATCCAGAACTATTCGCCGACCGACGCGGAAATCGCCTGGTATCTCGCGCGCTTCGTGACCGACGTGCGCTCGCTTTCGCTCGATCCGATCGTCGTGCGGCGCAATTGGCTGGAAGCCTATGACTACGCGACCGATCATGGTGCGCTCTTCCTGAATCAGTACGCGCAAGCCAACGATCCCTTCAAAGCGGTCGGTGAGCGCACGATATCGGTGCAGATCACCAGCGTCGTGCGCGCGTCGGACAACTCGTTCCAGGTGAAGTGGACCGAGCAGATATTCGAGCACGACGCGCTCGCACGCACCGAGCATTGGACGGCGATCCTCTCGGTCGTGACCAAGCAGCCCACCACCGCCGAAATCCTGAACAAGAATCCGCTCGGCCTTTACGTCAATGGCGTGAACTGGTCGCGCGAGCTCGACAGCTGACAAAGGAGAACAGCATGAACTTCAAAGCCGCCATCATCGTGCCAGCGATCGCCGTCGGGCTCTCCGGCTGTGCGAGCGCGAGCTGGCTTCCGTCCTTCCTCCAGTCCGATCCGAAGCCGGTTGAAGCTTTGGCGCCCGTCGTTCCCGCGCCGGCTCCCGTTGTCCGAACAGTGCAGATCGTCCAGCCGCTTCCGCTCCCGGGACAGCTGCAGCCGAAACCACATCGCGGAAGGCATCCCGTTCGTCCACCAAAGGCCCGTGTCGACGCTGCCAATCTCGCCGCGCTGCAAGAGCCGGCAAGCGATGGTATGTGAACGCTATCCAAGTCTATCCATTCGTCGAAGGCGCACTCTATCGGCTCTACGCCGCGCCACAGGAAGTAAGCGACATTGCGTTGCAGCCCGGCGAAAGCCTGACCGCGATCTCCGCTGGCGACACGACGCGATGGGTGGTCGGCGACACCAGCAGCGGCTCGGGTGCCTCCAAGCAGGTTCACATCCTGGCCAAACCGTTTGCAGCCAATTTGCGGACCAATCTCGTCATTACGACCGACCGCCGCAGCTATCATCTGCAACTGGAGAGCACCGACCGCACCTACATGGCGGCGATCTCCTGGACCTATCCGCAAGAGGGATTGGTCTCCACAAATGCGGGCGGCAGCCCCGTTCACACAACCGCGGCCGATGTCGTGCCGGCTGTCGAGAACCTGCATTTCGACTACGCGATCAGTGGTGACGATCCGCCGTGGAAGCCGGTGCGGGCTTTCGACGACGGCACGCATGTCTATATCGAGTTTCCGCGCGCCCTCGATCAGGGCGATGCGCCGCCACTCTTCGTGAAGGGCAACGATGGCAACAGCGATCTCGTGAACTATCGCGTGCGCGGCAACTATTACGTGGTCGACCAGCTCTTCGCCACGGCGGAACTGCGCCTGGGCCAGGACCATCAACAGGTCGTTCGCATCAAGCGCACCTTGCGCACGGCGGACGCAGACAACACGCACCACACGCACTGAGGACGACATGAGCGATACCACCATGGGCGCCGGCGGCGCCCCGAAAGTCGATCCCGAAAGTCTGGTGTTGCGGGCAAGCCCGCGCCGGGTCACGCGCTTCAAACGACATGTCGTGATTGGTGTTGTGTCGGCGCTGGTGATCGGCGTTTGCGCTGCTGCATGGATTGCACTCAGAGCTTCGCCGCTGGCAAAACCAACTTCCGGAGGGGAGCTCTACAATATCGATCGCAAGCCCACCGCCGATGGTCTGGCCACCTTGCCATCCACCTACGACAAAGTACGGCCGCCGAAGCTTGGCGCTGCGCTTCCGGGTGATCTGGGACCACCGGAGCTGAGGGCGCGACACGGTCTGGGTGTTGGCGCGGAAGATGATGGCGCGCGCGCCGAGGAACTGCGTCAGGCGCAGTTGGCGCGACAGGCCCATGAACGCGGAGTCTTCTTCCAATCGGGCGCTAGTCACGCGGGAGAGGCCGGTTCGATTCTGCCAGCCGTCTCCGGTGTTCTGCCTGGTCTCGATCCGACGCCAACGCCGAGCGATCGCGTGGCTCTGGACCCCGCGCGCGATCCCGGGGACGTGCAGCGCAAGCTCGACTTCGTCAACGCCCACGACGATCGCGCCATCTACAATCCCCATGCGATCCAGGATCCGGTATCGCCCTATGAAGTGATGGCGGGCACGCTGATATCTGCGAGCCTGATCACCGGCTTGGATTCTGATCTGCCCGGTCTTGTTGTCGGTCAGGTTACGCAGAACGTCTATGACACTGTGACCGGACAGACTCTGCTTATCCCGCAGGGTTCGCGGCTCATCGGTACCTATGACAGCGTGATCGCCTTCGGCCAGAGCCGCGCGCTGGTGGTATGGCAGCGGATCATCATGCCGGACGGCTCGTCGATCCAGATCGACAATCTGCCGGCGACCGACGCGCAAGGCTATTCCGGTCTCGAGGACGACGTCGACTATCACACATGGGCGCTGATTAAAGGCGTTGCGATCTCGACCCTCTTGGGCGTCGGCACTGAGCTGTCATTGAGCGGCCAGAGCGATCTGATGCTTTCGATCCGCGAATCCACGCAGGACAGCGTGAACCAGGCCGGCCAGCAGCTCACGCAGAAGAACCTCAACATTCAACCCGCCATCAAAGTGCGGCCCGGCTGGCCGCTGCGCGTGATCGTGCACAAGGATCTCGTGCTGCGTCCCTATCGCGGCTGAAGGAGACGACGATGCCCGAACTGAAGCTTGCAAGACTGCCTGATCGTAAGCCGGTGAAGCTCACGATCATGCTGCAGCCCGAGACGAATACAGCGCTGCAGGCCTATGCCGCCGCCTACCGCGAAGCCTATGGCGAGGAGGAGGATGTGGCGGAGCTCGTCCCCTACATGATCGACAGCTTCCTGTCGGCGGATCGCGGCTTTGCCAAGGTCCGAAAGAATGGTGGAGGCGACACACCTCCGGCACCCCGGCGATCCCGCCGGCAGACACGGGATCAGCAACAGCAGTAGTTCACTCAAAGCCAAGGAGACCAACATGGCAATCATCGGAACGTTTACGCCTACCAAGGACGGCGGCTGGAACGGCGCGATCCGCACTTTGACGATCGACGTCAAAGCCAGGTTTGTGCCCAACGACAATCGCGAAAACGATCGTGCCCCTGCGTTTCGCATCTTCGCGGGACATTCGGAACTCGGCGCCGCTTGGACAAAGCGTTCGAACGGGGAGAACCCGCGTGATTATCTCAGCGTCCAGATCGACGATCCGAGCCTTCCCGAGCCGATCTCTGCCGCGATGTTTCCGGCGAAGGAGAGCGAGGAAGCACAGCTCGTCTGGAGCCGACGCAGGGCTGATTGACGGGCCGGAGTTGATCTCTGCGGTTCTAAAAATGCCAGTAGTTGCGGGTGGTTAGCGGAGATTGTCAGTTATTTGTGGAGTATTTCTGACTCGGCGGCCTTTGTCATTTGTCAGAAATTTGCTACATTCTTCTGACAAGAGGCAACCATGCGTGGATCCACTCTCGATCTCAAACAGGCAATCCTCGATCGGATGACTGGCGTTGATCAAGTTTGGACCCCGGCCGATTTCCTCGATCTCGGGGCGCGCGAAGCCGTCGATCAGGCGCTGCACAGACTCGCCGCATCGAAATCGATCCGGCGCGCCACCCGCGGCTTCTACGATATCCCCAAAATCAATCCGCTGACCAAAAAGCCTGGAGTGCCGGACTATCGCGCCATAATCGACGCTATCGTTCGACGCGACAAAGTCCGCATTGTTCTGGACGGCATCACCGCAGCCAACGATTTGGGTCTAACAGATGCCGTTCCGGCCCGTGTCGTGGTTTTCAGCGATGCGCGATTGCAGCCGATCAAGCTCGGCAATCTTGTGATTCAATTCAAGCACGCGGCGCCCAGCAAGCTCTTCTGGGCGGGACGCCCGGCAATGCGCGTTGTTCAGGCGCTCTATTGGCTGAAAGACATGATGTCGCCGAACCGGGATCGCTACTCAGTGCTCGACCGGCTCGGCCGGATTTTGAACGATCCCAAATATGGAACGGCGATCCGGAGCGATCTCAGCGACAATATCTCCGTTCTGCCGGGATGGATGCAGCAGATCGTGCGCGAGCTTCTATCGCGCACTGTGCCGCAAAGCCGGCAGCCGCCCCGTGCACAGCAAAGGACGACGGCCCAATCTAAGAGGGAACGAAAGCCGGCATGATACGCGGATACGTTACAGTTTTGAGCGCATCGGAAGCCGAACGCCGGGTCTTGTTCGATGCCACGGCACAACGCCTGGGAACTGCCGCGCGTAATGTCGAAAAGGATTTCTGGGTAACCTGGACACTCGATGCACTGTTCAATGGTCTTGGACCGGAACGGCCGCGCCTTCTGTTCAAGGGTGGGACTTCGCTGTCGAAGGGTTTTGGTTTGATCTCGCGTTTTTCGGAGGACATCGATATCACTGTCTTCCGCGCAGACCTCGGACAGCCCGCTTCCGTGGAAGAGCTGGAAGCTCTTACCGGCCGTAAACGCCGAGCCCGCTTGGACGCCATCAAGCAGGCTTGTCAGGCCTATATCGCAACCGATCTTCACAGCGGATTGAGCGGCCTTCTGCAACAGACAATGACCGAGAGTGGATTGGCCAAGGATGATGCCCGGGTTGTGATGGATACGAACGATGTGGATCAGCAGAGCCTCCTGCTGTGGTATCCATCGGTTACAGCCGATTCCGTCGGCGGGTACGTCCAGCCGGCAGTCAAGATCGAGTCTGGAGCCAAGTCAGCCTTGGATCCGCATCACAGCCTCACGATGACGCCATACATCGCAGGAGACGTTGCCGATATCGATCTCGTGGTTCCAAATGTCACAACCGTCGATCCGGAGCGGACCTTCTGGGATATCCGCGCGATGCGAACAGCGCGTGCAATGATTGCAGCATCTCGTCGTCAGAGAGCCGGTGTGAGCGATCACGGATAATCATCTGTGCCGCATCGAAGAGAAGACGATCGACGATGCCCTCAAATGCACCCTCCGAGCGAATCCACATATCGGGACTGTTGTTGACTCGTTTCTTCTTCAGCTTGAACGACGACTTGTTCCAGACGTTGTTACCAACATATTTTTCGTTGATCAGGACCTGGTGCACGGTTCCTCGCGTCCAGGCGCGCCCAAGATCCGTGGCAATGCCCTTTCCGTTGAGCAACCCTGCAATTTCTCTTTCCGGCTTTCCGTCTTCGACGAAAGTTCGATACATCCAGCGGACAGTCTCGGCTTCCTCTGGTGCTCCCGGCACGGGAACAACCCGATCAGTTTGCAAGCTCTTGTGTTCGCCGCGCGAAAGTGCGGCTTTGGCAGCGCCTGACTGATCGATGAGCTGTCGGCGGAGGCCATATCCCGGTGGGCCGCCTTGCCGATAGCCCAGCTCTATTAGCCGGCACTGGCCCGTGAACACTTTGGCCGATAACTCGCGGCTGTATTCGCCGGCCATGGCGCGCTTGACGCCCTTGACGATGGTCGAAACGGGACTGCCATCATTCTCGAATTGTTCAGCGCAGTATTGGACCGCGATGCCGGCGCGCTTGCAAATATATTCGTAGTAGGCGCTCTCATCGGCATCCTGAAACCGGCCCCACCGGCTGACGTCATAAACCAGGATAGTCGCAAAGTCTGATCGCTTTCCTTCAACGTCGGCGATCAAAGTTTTCAGTGCATCGCGGCCTTCGAGGCTGAGGCCGCTCTTTCCCGCGTCAGCGTAAGTTCGAACAATCTCGATTCCACGACGCGCAGCATATTCACGAATCGCGTCCGCCTGATTTTCGGTTGAGTACTTCTGGTGCTCAGTGGACATGCGTACATACTCGGCGGCGCGGATTGGGTTCGCCGAGACGGTCTCCGGCTTCATTTTTCGATCATCCGTACGCGCCACCCACCGACCCTCTCCCATAGTCTCAGGCGCGCGTCTCCGAGTCTGAATTTCGGCTAGCGAAACTCATCGTCAAGGCTTGCGTCCTCTCTGTTCAGCCTAGCCGGGAGAGGACGAACTCATGAATCCTAAGAAGGGTCGGATTGTGCCTACGATGGGCACACTTGTTCCAAAAGTTGGGCGGAAGAACCGCAGAACGCTGATCTATGCGAGCATGGTCGCGGATGCCCTGCGCCAGGAATTCCATGGTAGGCGTGGGACTATCAAGACCGTCATGCAGTGGACGGGTGCCAGCGAGCGAACCGTGAAACACTGGCTGGCCGGATCTAGAGGCCCCAGCGGCGAGCATCTTGTCGCGCTAGCGAAACATTCGGAAGCTATTGTGATGGGCTTCTTTTTGTTGTCTGGGCACCCGCAAGGCATCGCAGGGGAGAAACTTATCGAAGCCCGCCAAAAGTTAAATGAGTTGGCGAGCTTGCTTGGGTGCCGCGGCGATGCTGGCGCGCGCGTTGCAGACCAGGACGGAGCGATGTTCGGTGACGACAGCTCCGAATAGTATGCCGCATATTTGAGTGGCTGCTGCGAATCGGCGAGCGTTAGCTGCGACCTGCCGCAGGTCTTGCCAGATTTTCCATGCACACGCGCTCAATCACGCTCTCAAACGACTTTCGCAGCCGCAACAGATTCGAGACGTACTGCGCCGTACGTCTCTGTCTTGCGCTCAATTATTCCGATTTGCGCTTTCTCTCTGCACACGTTTTGCACACGCCGCCTGCGAAGTCGTTGAGACGAAAGAAAAATCATTCCACTCCATCATGGGTGCAACGGCGAAGATTTTTTCACGCGTGGTCAAAGCGCAGGCCTGCCGATGGCTGGGCAGACGCGAAAGCGTCGCCAAAGTACGAGGTTACACAAACCCCTTCTCAAATTCGAGTGCGTGCGGTCGCTGCCAAGAAAAACGGTCCCGGAAAGGCTTCCGGGACCGCGATTTCGTTATTTCTGGACTGACTATTTTCCGATCAGCGCCTTGATCATTTTGGTGCCGTTCGGCGATCCAAGGCCCCCAACGAGGTCATAGCCTTTCACGGCAGGATACATGCCGCTGGCGTTGCCGATGACGTCGTGAGACATCTTCTTGTCCTTCTTGTACTCGGGATAGAGCGTCGGATTGATGAAGCCGACCTCGGACTTGCCTTCACTTATCGCCTGCTGGTTGGCGAGTGCCGCAAATCCTGCCCACATCGGCGACGAGAAGCTGGTGCCCCCGGCTCCGCCACCGCAACCGCCATCCGCACAGATTTCCATGTCCGTATTGGCGTTCGCAGAGACGTCGGACACGTTGCGCAGAGTCGTCGAGCCTTTGTTTTTCGAATTGATATAAGGCAGCTGGTAAGGCTCGATCAGAATGGTCTTGTCCACCGAAGGTCCCGAAGCGCTGTCCGGCCAGCCGGGTTCCGACTTCCACGATCCGGCCGGGCCGTTGGTCACGAGATCCGTCCCGCCAACCGCAATGATGTTGGCGTCTTCTTCGGGCCAGGGGCCGCTATTCTGCAGCGTGACGTTGTCGCCGCTGGCGGTGAACCAGGATTGTCCCTGCGCCGCCATTTCCTGATAGACCGGGTCTTCGACCGAGAAGTCTTCGCTGTAACCCCAGGATGTGCTCAGCTGCTTGCTGGTGTTGTCCGAAGCCATCTGTTCTTCGATGGCCACGGGGTTCCCCGCGACATAGACCTGAACCTGATCCATCCCCGGCGCCATCGAAATCGAGTATTCGATGTCGAGCGCCTGTTCTCCATCGTCGCAATGACCGCAATTCACGGCCGTGCCGTCGACGGAAATGCCATTGACCGCAACATTCAGCGGTTGATTGAACGTGGTGAAATAGAGGGGAATGTCGCTGGGAATGTAGCCCTCGAGTTCCATCAGGCCTACCGACTGGCCGGTGCCGACGAGCTTCGCTTTGGATCCCGTGCCGTAATATGCGGCGCGCATGTCGCTGCCGAGATATTGGCCGCCAGGTCCGGAACCCGTACCGGCTCGCTGGTTCGGGGCATTGCGATTCCACACCAGCTTGGGATGCGGCAACTGGAAATCATTCAAGCCCGAGATCGATAGCACGGGGACGTTGAGCGCCAGCGTCGGCTCCCGGTCGGGAGCCATGAAATTGCGATTCTCTGTGGGATGCTTGTAGAGGTTGAGCCTGATGTTCAGGACTCGCTCGACATCGGACGCGCGGCCTTCCACCTGGAACATATAACGGTTCGCGTGGGTGTGGGTGACGCTGAGATTGTTCGCGTTGAAGAACTTCATCGCCGCGTCATAGTCGCTCTGCGTCGGACCGAAGCGTTTCGTGAACTCCGCCACCGAGAGATAGTGATGAAACTCCACGCTATCGCGGTTGTAGATTTGGTTGTCGAGCAGGTTGCGAAGGCCGGGCAGATTGTGCATCGGAAGCACGACCTGCAGCCGCAGGTGCGTGGACGGATCCACCACGCCCACGGGGGTCACACTGTGCTGCACGACGACAGCCGGCACGACGCGCGCCTGCAGAGTCGTTGCGGAAGCCGTGCCGGCGGCCATGATCATGACGGCCGACGCGATCAGGCCGGCGCGCAGCGCCGCCAGGTTTTTTGCCTTTTTCATACGTTTCCTCGGATCTGAAATGAGCGGCGGAGGGTGCTCCGCGATGCGATACGGGTCAAGCGGGCTTGGAGCCTCGCAGACCCCGTCAACCACGCCCCGCTTTGGGACACATTAAGCCGATCTTAAGCCTATTGGCCGACCTTTGCGTGCCGGCTTCCGCCCCGGGCCAGGGGGGCAGCCTGCTGGAGCGCGCATGGACAATTCGATCTGTACATTCCGGACGCTCGCCCGCCCCTTGACGGCTACCCGGGCGCGTCGCTGCCTCGCCGGCGCAGTGCGGATCTGACGGCAACGCCGATGGCTCCGCGCACCACCATGAACTTCGACCGCGTGACGGCTCTCCTGGTCGAACGCAACAGCTACGCCATGGCAATTCTCAGCCAGGCACTTCGCGGTTTTGGCCTCGATCAGCAATATCGCGCGCAAAGCGGCGCAGAAGCAAAGGCGTGTCTCGAAACGGTATCGGTCGATGTCTGCTTTTGCGAGGCCGATCTTTCCGACATGCGCGGCGTCGACCTCGTTCGCTGGATTCGCCGTCATGCCCTGGAACGCCTGCGCTATGTGTCGCTGATCATGCTCAGCGGATATACGCAGCTCGGGACCGTCGAGGCGGCGCGCGACGCGGGCATCAATTTCGTCGTCAAAAAGCCGGTCTCGCCGGAGGTGCTGTATGATCGCCTCGCGTGGTCGGTGCAGGGCAGGCGCGCCTTCGTACAGGCTTCCGACTATGCGGGTCCCGATCGACGGTTCAAGAACCTTGTGCCGCCAGGTGGTGTGGGCCGCCGGGCCACGGATGCGCCGCTTCACCCCGGAATGGTTGCGTGCCGGCAGGCGGAAGACTCGGGCGCGCCCAACAAACCCATCGAGATTGGTGTTCCATGACACAGCAGGGCGCCGCGCGCGTTTTTCATCCTCGCAATATTCTGCAGGAACTTCTGTCGCGTCCGGGCGGCAAGGACCGCGATCAGTGCATCACTGCGGCACTGGAGCAGATCGAAAGCCTGCGCCGACCTTCGCTTGACGCGGTTGATCGCGCGATTGCCGCCATCGAGACCATGGCGCGCGAGCATGCCGCCGGGCTCTCCCGCCTGGATCTCGCAAACATCCTGCAACAGGGCGACCTGATCGTCAGCATCGCCGGCACGTATGGCCACGCGAATCTCGACATGGCGGCGCGCAGCCTATGCGACCTGGCGCATGCCCTGATCGAAAAGGAGCGGCACGATGCCGAGCCCATCGTCGTGCATGCCAGGGCTCTTCGCCTGTTTTCTTCAAGGGCCCAGCCGTTGACGCAGGCGGAAGCCGAACTGGTATTCGCCGAACTCGCCCGCTTTCGCGCGCATTTCGGAGCGACCTGCCTTCTCGCGGCCGACACCGAATAGACAGCACGCATACGACGACCCGAAAGCCTGCGGCTCAGCGCGTCGTTTCCGTGCCACCCTTCCAGCGCCGAACGGCGTCGTTTTCTATTCCGAGCAAGTCGAGCAATCTGCCCGCTGCGTGATCGATCAGTTCGTCGACAGACTTGGGGCGGATATAAAACGCAGGCGCGATGGGCGCCATGATCGCGCCCATTTCGGCAAGCGCCGTCATGGTCCGCAAGTGGCCCACATGCAGCGGACTCTCGCGAACGGCGAGGACCAGCCGCCGACGCTCCTTGAGTACGACGTCGGCGGCGCGAGACATCAGAGTCGAAGTCACTCCCGTGGCGATCTCGCTCATGGTGCGAACCGAACAGGGCGCGATAATCATCCCCATGGTGGGGAACGAACCCGATGCGATCGACGCTCCCAGAGCCATCACGGTGTGGTTGACATGAGCAAGTTCGCGCACCTGTTTGGGCAGCAGATCGGTCTCGTAGGTCAACGCAAGTTCTGCCGCCTTGCTGAGTACGAGATGCGTCTCGATCTTCGTTCCGCGCAGCAATTCAAGCAGACGTACACCAATCGCCACGCCGGACGCACCGGTGATGCCAATCACCAGACGGGCGGGAGCCGGCTCGGCCATGTCGCGTGAACCCTTTCCTTGTCGCGCTCTGCCGGTTTCATCACCGCGTGGGTGATGGATTGGCCTGTCCAGGTCGCTTATGCTTTGGCCATGACCATACAGCGACACCCACCGTGCGAACACCTCAAAGTCTGGCGATGGCGACGCCCCGCGCGCCAACTGATCTTCACAGGCAACGTGGCATGACGACAGTCCCGATGCCCGATGCTCCGGTCCTGCCGCTTGCCCGCCTTTTGGGCATTGTTATTCGCGAAGCTGGCCAAAATCGCGTGGTGGCGGAGATGGAAATTCGCGAGGACATCTGCACTTTGGGCAAGCGCGTTCATGGCGGTGCGCTGATGGCCCTGGCGGACACGGCCGCTGCGACCGGGACCATTGTTGGCCTGCCCCCGGGTGCTGCCGGGACCACGACGATCGAGAGCAAGACCAATTTTCTCGGCGGGGCCGAAGCCGGCACAAGGCTGATTGCCACCGCCACGCCCCTTCACCGGGGGCGTACGACCCAGGTATGGCAGACCCGCGTGGAGACCGAGTCTGGTCGGCTTATCGCCGTTGTGAGCCAGACACAGATGATCCTCTATCCGCGGCCAGATTGACGCGCGGTTTACTTTCCGTCTGCGGTCTTAAGCTCACGTTTACCCAACCCCCGGCAATGTTTGCCTAGCGAGAGCACATTCTCGGAGGCGGCGGGCAGTGTCGGAATTCATGCGGAAGGTCGGAGCTGCGCGTTTTGGCGTCATGGCGGGCGTAGCCGCCGCGCTGACAGCGTTCTTCCTCTATGTTGCAGGCGTCATCTCCGAGCCGGCGAAATCCATCCTTTATGCGGGTCTCGAGCCCCGCGACGCCGCCCAGGTCACTGCGAAGCTCGACGCGATGAATATTCCCTACGAAGCGAAGGGCGATGGCGGAACGATTCTCGTGCCGGCCAACCAGGTAACGAAGCTCCGCATGGAGCTTGCGTCCGAGAACCTTCCCGCAGCGGGAGTCGGATACGAAATCTTCGATAAATCCGACGCATTCGGCACCACGGCCTTCGTCCAGAATATCAATCGTTTGCGGGCGCTGGAGGGCGAGCTTGCGCGTTCCGTTGCTACCATCGAAGGCGTCGAATCGGCGCGGGTTCATCTGGTGATTCCCGAGCGCGAGATATTCTCTCGCGAGGCACAGAGTCCGAGCGCGTCAGTCGTTCTCAAGACCCGCGGCGTTCTCGAACGCAGCCAGGTCGAGGCCATTCAGCATCTGGTGGGTGCCGCTGTCGCCGGCCTCGAACCGAAGCGGGTGGCGATTGTCGACGACAAGGGCAATCTGCTGGCCGGTGGTGACGACAAGACAGGCGCCGAAGCGACCGCTTCGGACGAAGAGCAGCAAACCACCCAGTATGAAGACCGCGTGCGCCAGCGCATCGAAGGCATCGTTTCGAGCATCGTGGGGCAAGGTCACGTCCGCGTGCAGGTCGCCGCCGACATGAACTACAATCATGTCAGCGAGACCTCGGAAACGTTCGATCCCGACAGCAAGGTCGTCCGATCCACGTCAACGACCGAGCAGAACGCGAACGATTCCAACAACAACGGCACTACCAACAACAGCACGGCGGTTTCGGTCGCGAACCAGCTTCCGGGCGGACAGCAGTCCACGCAGTCCTCGAACGGCAGCAAATCCGACAGCACGCGCACAGAAGAAACGACGAACTACGAAATCTCCAAGACGGTTCGCACGAGCACGCTCGACGGCGGCCAGCTGAAGCGGCTTTCGGTCGCGGTCGCGGTCGACGGCAATTCGACCGGCGACAAGGTCGTGCCGCGCAGTCGCGAAGAGATGCAGAAGATCGAAGAGCTGGTGAAATCGGCGATCGGCTACGACAAATCGCGAGGCGACCAGGTTCAGGTCGTCAACATGGCGTTTGCGCGCATGGACGTGGCCAGCGCACCGGCTGCCTCGGGTCCGCTTCTGGGACTCGAGGGTGGCGATTGGCTGAAAATTATCGAAGCCGCGATCGTGTCGGTTGCTGCCATAATCATTGGCCTGTTTGTCGTCCGCCCGCTCATGGGACGCATGTTTGCACCCGCTTCCGGCCAGCCGATTCAGATGGGCGCCCTGGCACAAGGTCAAGCCGTTGCGCAACTCGCTGCACCCGGAGGGGCCGCGCTCACCGCGCCGCAGGGGCAGATCGCCCTGTCGCCGTCGGCCAATCGCGACGGCATGATCGATATCCAGCGCATCGAAGGCCAGGTTCGCGAATCGTCGATCCGGAAAGTGGGCGAGGTCGTGCAGGCGCATCCCGAAGAGGCGCTGGCGATTTTGCGCACCTGGCTGCACCAACCGGTCTAGACCATGGCACGCGCCCTCAAACCCCAGGCACGCGAAGACGTCCGCCAGCTGAGCGGAGCCGAACGCTCTGCCGTGCTCATGCTGGCGCTCGGCGAGGAGCACGGGGCCCAGGTCTGGAAGATGCTGGACGAAGATGAAATCAAGGAAATTTCACAGATCATGTCGACCCTCGGCACGGTCAGCTCCAGCCTTGTCGAGAAACTCCTGATCGATTTCGTATCGCAGATGTCGGCGACCGGATCCCTGATGGGATCCTACGAAGGTACCGAGCGTCTGCTCTCGCGCTTCATGGAGGGCGACAAGGTCTCCCAGATCATGGAGGAGATTCGCGGGCCGGCCGGTCGCACGATGTGGGACAAGCTGGGCAATGTGAACGAAGTCGTGCTCGCCAACTATCTGAAGAACGAATATCCGCAGACCGTCGCCGTTGTCCTGTCGAAGATCAAACCCGACCACGCCGCGCGCGTGCTCGCCGCATTGCCCGAAGAATTCGCGCTGGAAGTGGTGCAGCGCATGCTGCGCATGGAATCGGTGCAGAAGGATATCCTGGACAAGGTCGAGCGCACGCTTCGGGTCGAGTTCATGTCAAACCTGGCACGCACCGCCAAGCGCGACGCGCATGAACACATGGCGGAAATCTTCAACAATTTCGACCGCCAGACAGAGGGCCGATTCATGGCCGCGCTCGAAGAGCGGGGACGCGATTCTGCCGAGCGCATCAAGGCGCTCATGTTCACATTCGAAGACCTCGGCAAGCTCGATCCTGGCTCGATCCAGACGCTCTTGCGGCATGTCGAAAAGGACAAGCTCGGTCTCGCTCTCAAGGGGGCGACCGACACGCTCCGCGACGTCTTCTTCTCGAACATGTCGGAGCGCGCCGGAAAGATTCTCCGCGAAGACATGGAAGCCATGGGTCCCGTGCGCCTGAAGGACGTCGACGAGGCGCAGATGCGCATGGTCAATGTCGCCAAGGATCTTTCCAACAAGGGCGAGATCATGATTTCGAGCAAACAGGGCGAAGACGAGCTGGTCTATTGATGCGAACCGAGACATGAACGCGACGAAATTCACATTCGACACCGTCTTTCGCTCCGACCGCGAGCCGCGCGAGCGCGTCCGCGCGCCGGTGCGACGCATGTACAGCGAGTCCGAAGTGGAGACGCTTATCGGCGCGGCGCGTATCGAGGGCGCGACGGAGGGCGATGCAAAGGCGCTTGATTCCATAAGCGCCGCAGCACGCGATGTCGCCGATGCGATGCGACAGACTTTCGCGCGCGCGTCGCAGGACATCGAAACCCTGCGCGCCGAATCGAGCGCGCTCGCGCTTGCCCTGGCGCGCAAGATTGCCGGAGCCGCGCTCGAATCGTTTCCCGTTGCGGAGGTGGAGCGCGCGTTGCGGGAAGCCATGCATCAAGCTATCGGCGAGCCGCGCATTGTCGTGCGCGCCGCGCCCGAAGTCGCGGTGAATCTCGCGCCGCGGATCGCCGAAATCGCCCATGACGAAGGTTACGAAGGCCGCGTCCAGCTCTCGGAAGACCCGGCCCTCAGCCGTGCAGACTGCCGCATCGAGTGGCGAGGCGGCGGCGCCGACCGTGCCGAGGCGGCCATCATGGCATCGCTCGATGAATTGATCTCGCGGCGCTTCCAGGGCGCGACGCGCGGGGTGGAGGAATAAAGATGACGGGCAATGACGAAGTGGATCTGCCGGATCTCGCACGCGATGCTGCAGGCAGCGACAAGACGGCGTTGCTGCATGTGGGCAGCCCCACCGAAGGCGAGGCCAAGCGCAGTGCTTCCGATCTCGAGGCCGTATTCGACGTGCCGGTTACGGTTTCGGCCGTGCTGGGCAAGTCCGCAATGGAGGTGAGCCATCTCCTGAAGCTGGGCCGCGGCACGGTCGTCGAACTCGACCGCAAGGTCGGCGAGGCGATCGATATCTACGTCAATGATCGTTTGGTGGCGCGCGGAGAAGTCGTGCTGGTCGAGGACCGCCTTGGCGTCACCATGACGGAAATTATCAAGTCGGGACAGGCGTGATGCGCGGGAATGCCCGTTCGCACATGCGCCAGGGGCTTCCCGTAAATTTCTCGAGGAACTGAGACATGCGACTACTCATTGTCGGCGGATTGCAGGGACAAATCGGTGCCGCGACCAAGATCGCCATGGACCGGGGCGCCAAGGTTACACACGCAACCAGCATCGACCAGTCGATGGCCGAACTGCGCAGTGGCCGAGGCGCCGACCTCGTCCTCGTCGACGTCATGCTCGATATCGGTGCGCTGGTACGCGCGCTCGCGGCAGAACGAATCTGTACGCCCGTCGTTGCCTGCGGCGTTGGCACGGACACACGTCGCGCCGTGGATGCCATCCGCGCCGGCGCGAAGGAATATCTGCCGCTGCCGCCCGATCCCGAACTCATCGCGGCCGTTCTGTCGGCTGTATCCGACGAGAGCCATCAACTCGTCTATGAAGATGAGGCGATGGGCTCCGTCATCGCACTTGCCGACCAGATTGCCGGCAGCGAGGCGTCGATCCTCATCACGGGTGAGTCCGGAACCGGCAAGGAAGTCCTGGCACGTTACGTTCATCGCAAATCGTCGCGCGCCGACAAGCCGTTTATTTCGGTCAACTGCGCTGCCATTCCGGAAAATCTGCTCGAATCCGAATTGTTCGGTCATGAGAAGGGCGCGTTCACGGGCGCGATTGCCCGTCGCGTGGGCAAATTCGAAGAGGCCAATGGCGGGACATTGCTCCTCGACGAAATCAGCGAAATGGATGCGCGCCTTCAGGCGAAGCTGCTGCGTGCGGTCCAGGAACGGGAAATCGATCGGGTAGGAGGCACCAAACCGGTAAAGGTCGACATTCGCATTGTCGCGACGTCCAATCGCGATTTGGCCGAAGCCGTCCGGCAGGGCTTTTTCCGCGAAGATCTTCTCTATCGGCTGAACGTCGTAAATCTTCGCCTGCCGTCTCTGCGCGAGCGGCCCAAGGACATTCTCGCGCTGGCGCGTCATTTCGCGCAAAAATATGCGCAGGCCAACGGAGCGCCATACCGCGCGATTGCGTCACAGACCGAACGTCTGCTTATCGGTCATGTATGGCGCGGCAATGTGCGGGAGCTGGAAAACACCATTCATCGCGCCGTGCTGCTCGCGAATGGCAACGAAATCGGACCGGAAGCCATTCGCCTGCCGGATGGATCGCAGGTCAGCAATGCACCACAGACATTGTCGGGCCCCGTCCGGACAGTGGTGGAGACAGCGCAGATTGCGACACGCGGCCTGGTGGGCCGCACTGTGGCCGATGTCGAGCGCGATCTCATTCTGGACACACTCGACCATTGCCTCGGGAATCGCACGCACGCCGCCAACATTCTCGGCATCTCGATCCGCACCCTGCGCAACAAACTGCGCGAATATTCGCAGGCCGGGCTGAGGATTGCTCCGCCGGGCGACACGCGGCTGGCTGGCTAGTGTCTGGACAGGGCATGAATTCGGGACAGCGTCGGTTGGCACATGGCTGAAGCGGCCCCGACAGCATTCGCGATACCGATTCCGGGGCTCGGCAATGTCAGCCTCGACTCGGTTGCGCAATACATCAAGCAGAGCGATCTCGCTCTGGCGCTGGGCATCATGGCGATTCTCGTCGTCTTGCTGCTGCCGCTACCGCCATGGCTTCTCGACATCGCGCTGGCGTTTTCGCTGTCCTTCTCCATCGTCATCCTGATGACGGCGGTATTCATCCGCAAACCTCTCGAATTCAGTTCATTCCCCGCGATCCTGCTCGTCACAACGATGATGCGGCTTTCCCTCAATCTTGCCTCGACGCGCCTCATTCTGAGCCGCGGCAACGAGGGGACGGCAGCGTCCGGCTACGTCATTCAGGCGTTCGGCAAACTGGTGATGCAGGGCAATTTTGTCATCGGCCTTATCGTGTTCGCGATCCTGGTGATCGTGAATTTCGTCGTCATTACCAAGGGTTCCGGCCGCATCGCAGAAGTGGCCGCGCGTTTCACCCTCGATGCCATGCCGGGCAAGCAGATGGCCATCGATGCGGACCTTTCCTCGGGTCTGATCGACGAGAAAGAGGCGCGCATCCGCCGCAAACGGCTTGAGGAAGAATCCAATTTCTTCGGCGCCATGGACGGTGCCTCGAAATTCGTGCGCGGCGACGCGATTGCAGGCCTCTTGATCGTCGGCATCAACATCGTGGGCGGCATCATCGTCGCGGTCGTGCAGAAGGGCATGAGCTTTCTTGACGCCACGCAGACCTTCACGTTGCTCACCGTCGGTGACGGGCTGGTAAGCCAGATGCCCGCGCTCATCGTCTCGACCGCCGCGGGCCTGATGGTTTCAAAGGCCGGTCTTGAAGGTGCCGCCGGAAAGGCGCTTATCGGTCAGCTCTCCTTTTATCCGCAGGCCCTCGGGATGGCGTCTGCTGTCATGGGCGTGGTCGCACTCCTTCCGGGCATGCCCACATTTGTTTTTGCCGGACTTTCAGCCGGGATGGGCTCGCTCGCCTGGCTCGCCTATCGGCGGAAAGATCAGGCGCAGCTCGACGAAAAAGTGCAGGAAGACAAGGCGCGCGGCGATGTGCAAAACAAGGAAGAACCGATCGCCACCGCGCTCGCGCTCGACCTTCTGCGCATCGAATTGGGCTACGGGCTGCTTCCTCTCATCAACGACGTGAAGGGTCAGCGGATCACCGACCAGATCAAGGCTCTGCGCCGGCAATTGGCGCAGGAACTCGGCTTTGTGATGCCCTCGGTCCGCATTCTCGACAACATGCAACTTGGTACCAACGAATACTGCATTCGGGTCAAGGAAATGCAGTCCGGGAAGGGCGAACTCTTCCCCGGCAGCCTGCTCGCCATGGATCCGAAGGGCGCGCCGATCGATCTGCCAGGTACGCATACGACCGAGCCGGCATTCGGGTTGCCCGCCACGTGGATTTCGCAGTCGCTGCGCGAGGAAGCCTCGTTCCGCGGTTTCACCGTGGTCGATCCGGGCACCGTGCTGACGACCCATCTCACGGAAGTCATCAAGGCGAATATGGCGGAGCTGCTCTCCTATGCGGAGACCAAGAAGCTCCTCGACGAACTCCCGGCCGAACACAAGAAGCTGGTCGACGAGATCATCCCCTCGCAGATCTCCGTCAACGGGGTGCAGCGCGTGCTGCAGACCCTGCTGGTGGAACGCGTTTCGATCCGCGACCTCCCGACGATCCTCGAAGGCATCGCCGAGGCCGTTGGTCACACCAAGAACGCGCTCTACATCACGGAACATGTTCGCGCCCGTCTTGCGCGCCAGCTCTGTCACCAGCATCTGTCGCCTAACGGCTATCTGCCTCTCATTGCCCTGTCGCCGACCTGGGAACAGGCATTCGCCGAAGCGCTGGTCGGTCAGGGTGAGGATCGCCAGCTGGCCATGTCGCCGTCGCAGCTTCAGCAATTCATTCAGGCGATGCGCGATCGCTTCGACCAGACGGCGCAAAAAGGCGAGGTGCCGGTATTGCTTACGAGCCCGATGATCCGGCCGTTCGTACGCTCCGTCGTCGAGCGTTTCCGGCCGCAAACCGTGGTGTTGTCGCAGAACGAGATTCACGCATCCGTGCGGCTTCGCACGCTGGGCCAGCTCTAGAGAAATCGTCGTGCATCTCAGGACCTTTATTGCCGGCGACATGCGAGCTGCTCTTGCCAGTGTGCGCGCCGAGATGGGCGCGGAAGCGGTTATTGTTGCCAGCGAGCGCGCCAAAGGAGGCGGCGTGTTGGTGCGCGCTGCGTGCGAGGGGGCTCACGAACATCCGGGCTCGGACCGCATTGAACAGGATGCCGGCACGAGATCCGGGGACGATCGCTCGCCGGCGGAGCGCGATCGCGTGACGCATGCGTTCGAGCTGCGCTATCGCGAAGGGTTGCTGCAGCGATTGCGCGGAGAACCGCGCGGACGGGCCACAACCTGCTTCAATCGTGCCGAGCTTCTGGGCGCTCTGCGTGCCCATCGCGCCCGCGAGCAATGCGCTCATCAACTGGCAGCCGCGGTCGACAACACAGGGCTGTCCGACATGACGCTCGCGCTCGCGTCCGGGCTCGACCAACGCATGCGGACGGCGCCGCTCGATTTCGCGGGAACGGGCGCCTTGCTCATGATGGGGCCGCCAGGCGCCGGCAAGACGGCAGTGGCGGCCAAGATCGCCGCTCACGCCTTGCAGCTGGAGCGCAGAGTTGTTCTGATCGCAGGCGATGCCTCTGGCGCCGGCGCGGTCTCGCGGCTTGAAACCTTCGCAAATCACCTTGGTGCGCAATTCGTGGTCTCCGAGAGCGCGCCCGCCCTGGCAAGGCATGTCGAAGCGGCAAACGCGGAAGACATGCTCGCCATCATCGACACGGCCGGTTTCGATCCGAGGCAGGCAAAGACCGCTGCCGCGTTCGCTGCACTGGGCCGGATCGAAAACGTGGAGCCGCTCGCTATTGTTTCTGCGACCCTGGACGCCGAAGAGATGGCGGAGATCGTGGCCGCGCTCGTGGCGCTCGGTGCGCGCCGCGCAATCGTCACGGGGCTCGATCTGGTCAAGCGCTCGGGCGCGCTTCTGGCCGCCGCGCTGCATGCAGCCGAACTGGCGCATGTCACGCGCTCGCCCTTTGTCTCTGGTGGCCTCGAGACCCTCACACCCCTCTCCCTGGCGCGGCTTCTGGTCAAGTCAGAGGCTTGCGGCCGCGAGAGCATGAGCGCGGCATGAGCCGAAACGGACCCGCGCGATTTACGGCGTTGGCATCGGGCAAGGGTGGAACGGGCAAGACGTTCCTCTCCATCGGCCTGGCGGCCGCGCTCGCAGACGAGGGAGAACGAGTTCTGCTGTGGGACGCCGATCTCGGCCTGTCCAATACCATCGTGCAACTCGGTCTGGCGTCCGGTGGCGATTTTGCAGGCGTGCTGGCCGGGCGCACGGCTTTGTGCCAGGGCGTCGTCGCAGTGCGTGGCGGGGCGCGATCGCCGGGCGGCTTTGATCTTCTTGCGTCCGGGGCGGGATGCGGTCTGGTATCCGGCCTTGCGCCGGAACCCCTCTTGCGCCTCGGCGCCGAGCTGCGACTGGCCGGGATGTACGATCGCGTTCTCGTGGATTTGGGTCCGGGGATCGACAATCGGACTCTTCAAATCGCCGCCTGGGCCGACGAAACATTGCTGGTCATGACGCCTGACCCGGCCTCGCTGACCGATGCCTATGCGTTCGCAAAGCTCATGGTGCGCCAGGGCGCCGGGTTGCCGACAGCGATCGTCAATATGGCGGCGGGAACTGGCGAGGCGCAGCGCGTCTTCGGCGCGCTTGCCGCCACCGTCCGGGCCTTTCTGCAGCGCAACATACGGTCGGCCGGCTTCGTGCCGCGCGACCCGCATGTCGCCAATGCGATCCGGCGGCAGACAAGTCCGCGTGCTGCATTTCCTCAATCGCCCGCCAGCTCGGCAATCAATGCCATTGCGCGCCGGTTGCACCGCGCCATGACGCCAGAGCGCGCCCTGGTGGCCGTCCGCTAACGCGCCCGAGCCTCATTCCCCGGTCGACCTACCCTGACATCTCCGTGTGCCCTGGTGTATCGTTGTGAGACGGTTGTGACTCTTGGGAGCGCGGACATGTGGGCGGTTCTCGATCTTTGGCATTCGATAAACGGCATCTTCACCTCGGCGGATTTGATCACGATCGCGATCATGGCGGTTGTGGCGATCGGTGCCGGGCTTGCCATGCAGAGCATGGGCTCCATCATAACAGCCACGGTGGGCGCCCTGGTGATCTTTTCCGTTGCGGTCTTTGCGCGGGCCGCCCTTAGTACCAAGGACGCGGAGACGCTCGCCCGAACAGACTGGCACAATTTGCTGGGTCTGCAATTCCGGGTGCTGATCGCGTACGGGATCGCATTCGCGGTCGCAATCACGCTCACTCACACGGTGCGGACGCTCGTGCGGCGATAAGTCGGCAACTGGCGCTCAAAAGAGCGTCGGCCTTCGCAATCGCAAGGCCTGGATCAGCGCGAACGTCTTCATGTCGGCGATATCACCGGCATCGACCATGGAGGCGAGGTCAGCGAGGGGAATTTCCAGGACGGTAATGTCTTCATGTTCGGAGGCGCGACCGCCGCCGGGTCCGACGCGATCGGATTCGCTATAGGGTGCGAAAAAAAGGTCCATACGTTCGGTCGAGATGCCCGGCATGGTCCACACCGTGGCGACATGCTCCAGCGTTGAAAGCTTGAGGCCCGCCTCCTCGAGGGCTTCGCGCGCCGCAGCAGTCTCGGGCGGCTCGCCATCGGCCAGCCCTGCAATCACCTCCAACAGATTGAGCGTCCGCGCACACACATGCGGCGGCGTGCGAAACTGGCGGACCAGTATCGCGGTCTTCTTGTCGGCGTCAAAAGGCAGAACAGCAACGCCACGCCCATGGTCCTCCACGAGCCGCTCGGCGATCCGCCCATCGTCCATCCGAACACGTGCCTGCGACAGCGTGAGCCAGCCGGAATAGACGACGCGCTGATCGATGATTTCCGGCATCAGTGCCGCTTCACGCGGCGGTGGCGCCTTTCGGATTCGGGACATTCACGAAGAACGGTCATCCGTTCGCCGTTTCATCTGTCGCTGGGGAAGGCGCGTTGCGGAAATAGGGCTCGACCGTGCCCTTCAGCCGGACCGTCATGGGGTTGCCCTTGCGATCGACGGTCTTTCCGACAGCGAGGCGCACCCAGCCCTCGCTTACGCAATATTCTTCGACATTGTGCTTCTCGATGCCGTTAAAGCGAACGCCCACGTCACGCTCAAGTATGGCAGCGTCATGATAGGGGCTCTTGGGGTTCACACATAGTCTATCGGGCAGTATGTCAGTCATTGGCGGACTCCTCGTGCAGCTACTCGGCGCATGTTTCAGGCTCGCAGATGGCTTTCAAGCGCGCCCTTGTACGGCTACCGCCCTTCCATCCGCCAGGCGATCAGCAGAGAGCCAAGAATGAGAAGCAGCGCAAGCCATTCCGGCAGCAATGGCCTCTGTTCCACAGAGGCGACCCGATAGGCGCCATTAGCGCGAAGGCCGATCCAGTCGCCGCCGCTCGCGAGCCGGCCTGGGGCCACGCGCCGGATGTGAGGCACGCCTCCATCGGTGAGCCAATGCACCGATCCGCCCGTCGCTTGTGCCGCCGGTTTGAGGATCGTGTCGGTCGCCCGCATATCGGCAACCTCTTTCGGGTTGAGGGGGCCTGTAGCGGTCACGGCGTTCAATGACCCATCGCTGGCGCGATAAAGGCCCAGTTCGGGGGCTTTGACACTCCCACGCCAGAGACCCGGCCGGACCGGGACGAGGGGCAGCAACATCGTGCGTCCCGATGGATAGGTGAGCCTCACGGGCTTTGCCGCGGCGGCCATGGTCTGACGCTCTATGGCGATATCGCCTCCGGCAATACTTGCCGAAAGCCGTTCTTCCTCCAGCTCGGGTTCCTTCATCAGCCAGTGGGCAAGCCGGCGCAACAGTTCCGCCTGTGGACCGCCCCCCTCGAAGCCGCGCGCCCACAACCAGCCCTGGTCGGACAACACTTCGGCCACGCGGCCCTTGCCTACGCGGTCCAGAACCAGCAGCGGACGGTCATTCGGCCCGGCCATAAGGGTTTGCCCTGACACGCGATTGGCTCCGATCAGGCGAAACCATCGGCCCCAGTCCGGCGGTTTCGCACCGCTGTTGGCGCCCTCCAGATCGCGGGTGACAGGGTGAGCTGCACCGCTCGCGGTGACGACCGGCTTGAACGGTTGCTCGAGTGTTTCGCCAGTAGGTTGTGCCGGCAGAACTGAGGCCAGGGGTGTGCGAAAAATGCTGGTTGGGCCGGCAAACTCTGGCCCCGACGAAACGAGCAGTGCGCCGCCATTCTCGACATAGCGCGCGATGTTTTCGAAATAGCCGAGCGGCAGAATGCCCTGCTCGCTGTAGCGGTCGAAAATCACGAGATCGAAGCGATCCAGTTTTTCGACGAACAGTTCGCGGGTGGGAAACTGGATCAGCGACAATTGGTCGATCGGGGTTGAATCCGTCTTGTAAGGGGGCCGCAAAATCGTGAAATGCACGAGATCGACCGAGGGATCGGCTTTCAAAAGATTGCGCCAGACACGTTCGCCCGCATTCGGCTGACCCGAAATAAGCAGCACGTGGAGACGGTCGCGCACGCCATAGATGGTCACCACAGCGCGGTTGTTGCCGAGGCTGAGTTCGGATGGTCCCGGGGCTGCTTCGATTTCGACAACGTTTTCGCCACCGTGCAGAATCGGAATCCGGATGGAAGTGTCTCGACCGGTGGGAACGAATCGCGCTCCCGCCGCGACACCGCCGATGCGAAGAGTCACTTGCGCAGCACCCGGACTTCGCGCGCCGAAATCGTCAACTCTGAGCACGATTTCGGCGGGTTGCCCCACGATTGCATAGCGTGCCGCACTGACGATGGTGAGCTTGCGGTCGCGTTCGTCGTGTCTGCCGGTGATCAGGGCATGGAAGGGTGCATGGAGGGACGCGGCGGCCTGTGCGTCATGCACTTCGCCGTCGGTGATCGCGATCACGCCGGCAATGCGATCGGGAGGCGCATCCGCAAGGGCCGCCGCGACGCCCGCGAAGAGTTGCGTGCCCGTGTCTTCGCTTGGCCGCGAGACTATTTCGGCGCGGCGGACGTCCAGTGTTCTGTCCGCTGCGAGCGCCCTGGCGATAGCGGTTGCCGCCCGGTCTGCGTCGGCTCGCCGGTGGTCGACAGACATGCTCGCCGAGTGATCGACGACAAGCGCGACGATGTCGCGCAGCGGCTCGCGCGTTTCCTGCACGATGAAGGGATTGGCAAGCGCGATGCAGCCGATCGCAAAAACGAAGGCGCGCGCAAATGCGCCGCGGGCTTTCCGGAAAAAGGAGTACAGCGCGATGGCGCTCGCCGCGGCGACGATCAGCCAGATCCAGATTGTGGAAATGTGCGGCGCGAAATCGAGTGCGACGTTCATGGGCGCCCGCGTCAATGCCCCAGGCGCTCGATCAACGCCGGCGCATGGACGTTATCGGTCTTGTAGTTGCCCGTCAGTGCGTACATGACGACATTGACACCGAAACGAAAGGCCATCTCGCGCTGTTCGTCGCCACCTGGTGTGACGTCCGCCAATGGGCGTCCCTGGGAATCGACGGCCCAGGCAGCCGCCCAGTCATTGCTGCCGATAATCACCGGCGATACGCCGTCACCGCCTCTTGCCGGCGCATGCCCGGCGTCCGGGTCCGGCGGGGGGAGTGCCTCGACCCAAAGCTTGCCGCCGTCCCAGCGGCCGGGAAAATCCTGCAGGAGGTAGAACGACTTTGTGAGCACGTGATCCGACGGAACCACTTCGAGCGGCGGCAGATCCAGTTTTGAAAGAAGTCGTCGCAGCGTCAGTTCTCCCGGCGACGAGGCACCGCGCTCGGCACCCAGGGTAAGATCGCGCGTATCGAACAGGATCGTGCCGCCGTTGCGCATGTAGTCGCTGATGCGGCTAAGAGCCTGCTCCGAGAGATCGTGCTCGCGCGGGTCCATCGGCCAATAAAGGAGCGGAAAGAACGCAAGATCGTCGCGATCGAGGTCGACTGCGATTGGATCGTGTGGTTCGTACGACGTGCGCGTTTTCAGGACGAGGCCGAGACCGGTGAGGCCTGCCTTGCTCATGGCATCGACGTCGGCGAGGCCGGTTTCGACATAGGCGAGCCGCGTGTCGAGGGCAGCAGTCATGTCGAAGGCGTCTTTCGGACTGGCAGCGTGGCCTCGGCCAGGTGCGCACACCACGATCGCTACGACCAGGATTGCTGCCCGCGACGCAAAAAGACGGGCTGTGCCCGTCAGATGGCCTCTAAGCCAGAGAGAAATCAACGCATCGCCGATCAGTAAGGCGAGCGCGAGCGCCAGCAATGGCGGTTCGAGCGCGAGCATTTGCGTCGCTGCATAGGCGCGAGCGGAAACGCCCGCCGCGGAGAGCGGAACAAGAGTCGTCGCGGCGTTGGCCGCGTTGAGTGCGACCTCGGCGCCCGCGGCGCCGTAGAGACCCGGAGGGTGCCGTGGCGAGGATACTGCCGCGGAGATTGCTGCCGCGCGCAATGGCAGGGCTTCCACGGGCGGCTTGCCTGCATGCCCAAAGCCATCAAGTGTGATCTCCGGTGCAAGCATGGCGGCCGCGTCCGTCCCCAGGGCTTCGGGACGTGCGCCCGAGGCGAGATCGAGAATCCGCCGCAGCATTTCGACGTACAGCCCCGATAGCGGCAGAGATGACCATGCGGGGCTTGCCGTGACATGGAACAGAACGATCCAGCCGCGTCCGCGCGGCGCGCCCGTGACGAGCGGGGTTCCGTCGGTCAGGCGCGCCCATGTTCTTTCGCCGAGTTCGATGGAGGGCTCCGCCAGAATTTGTCGCGAAACGGTAACTTCCGGTGGCACGCCCAGGCCGGCAAACGGACCCGCGTCGGGGAATGGCGCAAGATGCTGTGGCTGTGCCCAGGCGAGCGCTCCGCCCAAATAACGACCCCCGACACGAAGCTTTACGGGGATGAGGTCGTCGACATTGGTTGTCATGCGCCCGCCGGCAAAACGCACCAGGACGCCGCCTGCCTCTACGAAACGCGCCACGCGATCATGATCGGCGCCCACGATCATGCCGATATCAGCCAACACCAGTATGGGCACATTGTGTCCCAGCGTATCGCTGATGGTACCCTTCTGAATATCGGCGTAAGGCGCCAGCGCGCGTTCGAGATAATATGTATCGGACAACAGCGGCTGCTCACCCTGCGAGCCTCCAGCTGAAACGAGACCCAGTGTGCGCCGCCGGGAGGACAGATCGAGAAGACGAGTCGCGCCTGCGGAATCTTCGTTGGCAATGGTGACGCGGGTCGTTTCATTGCGCACTTCCAGCGGTAACGGGATGAACGCCTCCGTTTCGCTGGCGTGAGGCGCAAATCGAAAATGTGCCTGCGCCAAAGCTGCACCATGCTCATCTTCGGCAATGACGCTGCCTTCGCGCGCAGCCGCGTCCGTCACGCGGCCGATCGTGGCGCGAAAGCCGTTGGCCTCGCTGCGTAATACCTTGAGCGCAAGAGGTCCCTGTCCCGTCGCGTCGGCAAAAACGCGCAACGATCCGATACGCGATAGAATGGCCGCTGTGCGGCGCGCGTCTCCGTGATCCAGACCATCGCTCAGCCATGCGATTTCCGGACTTCCCCCGAGGTGCGCTCTTGAAAGCGCCTCGGCTGCCCGGATGCGATCCGGCAGCCAGGGCTCTGGAACGAGATCATTTGCGACCCGCGCAGCAGCACCTGCGGAGAGAAGGGTGGGCACAGGCGCTGCCGGCGAGGCAGTCGGGATGAGGACGACCGGGTGATTGGCGCGTGCTTCAGCACTGAGAGCGTCGGCAATTGCCGTGCTTCGCGTGTTCCAGCCATGAGCTGCCGTCCACCCATTATCGACAAAAAGTACCAGCGGGCCACCTCCCGACGGAGCAGGTGCCTCTCCGATCGAGGGCTCGGCCAGCGCCACCACAATCAAAGCCGCGCCAAACAATCTGAGCAAGAGAAGCCAGAGTGGAGTACGCGCCGGCGATTGTTCCGGCGCTTCGATGTCACGAAGCAGGCGTAGCGGCGGAAAGGCAACGAGGCGCGGCGCAGGTGGTGAAACCCGCAGCAGCCAGTAGAGCCCCGGCAAAACGAGAAGCGCGGCAAGCAGCCATGGTGCGCCGAATGCCAGGCCTGCGAAGGTCATCATCGAGAACCGCCGCCCATGCGCGGGTTGCGCATAAGATGTCCGCCGAGATTGCCGTAAAGCGCGACAAGGGCGAGTTCCGGTCGTTGATCGGTGCGATGGCTGAGGCAGCTCCATCCAAACCGGCGGGCAAGAGCGGCCGTGGCCTGCGCCTGTGCCTGAAATCGGCGGCGATAGGGTTCGCGCACCCCTTCTGCACGCCCGAGGATCTCGCTGTCATCGCCAGAAGGCGATTCAAACCTTGTCCGGCCCCAATAGGGGAATTCCTCTTCCGCCGGATCAGCGATGCGCACCAGATGGCCACCAAGCCCAGCGCCCGTCAGGCGACGGATGACGGTTTCAATCTCGCCGAGCGGAGAGAGGAAATCGCCGAACCAGACAACCTGGGAATTGCGCATGACCGGCGCGTCCGGCGGCAGGGCGCCATTCTGCGGCGCAGCTTCGAGCAGTGCATGAGCCAGACGGCTGAAACCTACGCGACCGCCGAGTGGGGGTGGGCTGCCCAAATATCCCACGCGCTCACCGCCGCGCATCAACAGCGTGCCCACGGCAAGCGCGAGCAGGTTCGCCCGTTCGCGTTTTGTCTCGACTGTGGGACCGGAAGCGAAATCCATCCCGGCTGAGCCGTCCCGCCACAACCAGACAGCCTGGGCTGCCTCCCATTCGCGCTCGCGCACGAACAAATGCTGCGATTTGGCCGATTGCCGCCAGTCGATGGCATTCGTGGCGTCCTCATGGCCGTAGCGACGAAATTGCCAGAATGTTTCGCCCATACCGGCCTTTCTTCGGCCGTGCACGCCGAGGCCGACGATCGACGCGAGGCGTTCGGCTGCGACCAGCAGCGGCGGCAGTTGTGTGGCGAGCGCTTCCACGCGTGCCCGGAGCCTTGCGCTCGCGGGGTCGCTCGGGGCATGGCCGAATGCCCTCAAAGATGGCTCCGGATGAGCCGGTCGATCACGTCGGAAACTGTCGTACCCTCGGCGCGGGCGGAGAAGTTGAGCGCCATGCGATGCTTGAGCACGGGCTGCGCCAACGCAACAACATCATCGACCGACGGTGCGAATCGGCCCTCGATCAGGGCCTTTGCGCGAATGGCGAGCATGAATGCCTGGCTTGCGCGCGGTCCGGGTCCCCAACCGATATAGGCCCGCAGCGAAGCGTCGCCCCCGTCGCCGGGCCGCGCCGCCCTTACCAGACGCAAGATCGCCTCGACCACTTTTTCGCCCACCGGCAGGCGTCGCACGAGGTGTTGGGCACGGATCAGCGTTTCTGCATCGCAAACGGGCTCGGGCGCTGCTTCATCGCCGAACGTAGTCGCGATCAGCATGCGCCGCTCTGCGTCGGCGTCCGGATAATTCACATCAATCTGCAGGAGAAAGCGGTCGAGCTGGGCCTCGGGTAGCGGATAGGTTCCTTCCTGCTCCAGGGGGTTTTGCGTTGCGAGCACGTGAAAGGGGACGGGCAAATCGTGACGCTGTCCCGCGACGGTCACGTGCTTCTCCTGCATCGCCTGCAGCAATGCCGATTGGGTGCGTGGACTTGCACGATTGATCTCATCGGCCATCAGAAGCTGGGTAAAGACCGGTCCGGGCAGGAAGCGAAAGGAGCGCCTTCCGGTCTCGCTTTCTTCCAACACTTCCGATCCGGTGATGTCCGCCGGCATCAGATCCGGCGTAAACTGGATCCGCTTCCGCGCGAGACCGAGCACGATGCCCAGGACCTCGACGAGGCGCGTCTTGGCAAGACCGGGGACGCCGATAAGAAGGCCGTGTCCGCCCGCCAAGAGCGTCACCAGGGTCTGATCGATCACGTCACGCTGGCCGAAGATGACCCGACCCATCGCAGCGCGGACGCTCGCGAACAGTTCGGCATATCTTTCCGCCTGGGCGACGGGCGATTCGTCCGATGCCGGCACTTCGTCAAAGTATGGCGTTTCGTTCATGATTCCCGCGCGGTTCCGGTCGCACCCAAACTCCAGCGCTGCGTTTGCCGCGCGCCGGGCTGCTCATTATGGTCGAGCGTTGCCCAAAAGAAGGTGCCTATCTTGCATTCCGGCCCCGGGTGCGCAACTGCGTGGCATGATGCCCAGACTGGCCCGGACGCACATCCCCGTGAGGCGCCCCGGTCATGAGCGCTGACGAATTGAACCTTGGGATCGCGAGCATCCTGCGCGATGCGGCGCAGGGCCGGCTTCTGCCGCCCGTCGCACGGTGGAATCCGACCCTTTGCGGCGCCGTCGACATCCGCATTGCGCGCGACGGAACATGGTTTCACGAGGGCGAACCCATTCGCAGGCACGCCATGGTCAGGCTGTTTTCGACCATATTGCGTCGGGAAAACGATGAATTTTATCTTGTTACGCCCGCGGAGAAGCTCCGCATTGAAGTCGAAGATGCGCCATTTGTCGCGGTCCTCATGCGTGCAAAGGGAGACGTTTCCTCGCAAACGCTGGTCTTCACGACGAATGTTGGCGACGAATGCATGGCGGGTTCCGACCACCCGATACGCATGGGAGAATGCCCGTTCCATGGAACGCCGATCCCGTACATTCTGATTCGCCAGGGGCTGGAAGCAAGGATCGCACGCAGCGTGTTTTACGAACTCGTAGACATGGCGCACCCGGCACCGGGTGGTGATGACAGTGTCATCGGCGTTCGAAGTGGTGGTGTTTTTTTTCCCCTGGGGTCCGTCACATGAATGCGCCGCTCCGATCGCCGTTCGCGCACATTGCGCGGCAGATGGTGGAAGAGGGATTTGCGACGCTCCGGTCCCGCCTGATTGCCGCCGCCCCCGACCTGCCGCTGGTGCCTCGGCGTGGCGATTACGATCTGAATCCGGATATTCAACGTCCCGGCGCGTCTTCACTTCGGCCGGCAGCGGTCCTCGTCCCCTTGATCCGCCGTAGTCCACCGACTGTGCTGTTTACGAAGCGCACGGAACATCTTGCCCGTCATGCCGGGCAGGTCAGCTTTCCGGGCGGGCGGGTCCAGTGCGATGACGCCTCTCTTGCCGACACCGCACTCAGAGAGACTCAGGAGGAAACGGGCATAGATACCGCCTTCGTCACGGTCATAGGATATCTCGATCCCTACGAGACAGGCACCGGCTTCGCGATTCTGCCGGTCATTGGTGTTGTGAGGGAAGGATTTGAGTTGGCGCCCAGCCCGCAGGAAGTGGCAGAGATTTTCGAAGTGCCGCTTTCGTTTCTCTTCGATCCTGCCAATTGCAGCCGCCGAAGCGGTGAATGGCAGGGACACAGACGGGAGTTTTATGCCTTCAATTTTGATGGGCATTACATTTGGGGAGCTACAGCCGCCATCGTCGTTCACTTGCGCGACAGGCTGGTGACGTGATCCGGATTCTTTTCCTGCGTTCGCTTCTGTTCGCGACGCCGTTCGCGATTTACGGCGCATACCTTTTGCTTATGCACATCGGAGGGCGTGGTGTGGGCGGGCGGCCGCCATGGACTACCCTGTTCGTCGCCGGACTGTCGCTGGTCGCCGCGAGTTTCGTCTATGTTGGCCTGACCGAAGGGCAATCGACCAGCGGGATCTATGTGCCACCGCACATGAAGGACGGACGGATCGTCCCCGGTCACGTGGAAAAGCAGTCGCCATGAATGTGCATCTCGATCCGGCCCGCGAAGCCTGGATGTGTGCCGACGAAACACAGGCCGTTGTCATGGCGCTCAATCGCGATGGAGCGGCCGTACGCTTTGTGGGCGGCGCGGTCCGCAATGCACTCCTGAAAAAGCCAGTCACCGACATCGATCTCGCGACACCGCTTGTTCCCGACGAGGTGATGCGCCGTCTGCGTGCGGCAGGTATCGCGGCCATCCCCACGGGTCTCGCGCACGGCACGATCACGGCCGTCAGCAATGGGAAGTCGTTTGAAGTGACAACCTTGCGGCGCGACGTCTCGACAGACGGAAGGCGTGCCACTGTGGCTTTCTCGACGGACTGGGCGGAAGATGCGGCGCGGCGCGATTTCACGATCAACGCACTCTATGCCACGCCAGACGGCGAAGTGTTCGACTATGCCAGCGGCCTGACAGATCTCGAAGACGGCCGGGTGCGATTCATTGGCGAGCCGGGCGAACGGATCCGGGAGGACTATCTTCGCATCCTGCGTCTGTTCCGTTTCCATGCGTGGTATGGAAAGGGAGATATCAATTCCGATGCCCTGCGTGCAGCTGCGGCGGAGCGCGAGGGGCTCAGCTTTCTTTCCGGCGAAAGGGTGCAAAAGGAAATTCTTCGCCTGCTTGGCGCGGAAGACCCGATGGGCGCATTGCGCTCCATGGCTGCGGCTGGGATCCTGGAGTCGGTTTTCCCGATAGCGCTCAGGCTGGACCGCTTGGACAGACTGGTGCGAATCGACGCGTCGTCTTTTTTTCCGGTGGATCCCGTGCTGCGGCTGGCTGCGATGCTGCCGCAGGCAGCGGGGGGCGCGGAGATCGTTGCGGATCGCCTCAAGCTTTCGAACGAATCTCGCAAAAGGCTCGAAGATTTGGCTCAACCCCCGGAACGGCTTGTGCCCTATCTTTCCGTGCGGGAAGTGCATCGGCTCCTTTATGAGTTTGGGCAGGCGCGCTTTCGGGACCGGGTGTTTTTGTCCTGGGCCGACGACGCGAAGGCGTCGAATGCCATTTCATGGCGCGCATTGCTGGCACTTGCCGATTCCTGGTGCTGCCCACAATTTCCTCTCACCGGCCGCGATGTGATGACAGCCGGTGTTCCAGAGGGCCCGCAGATCGGCCGGATACTCAAAGAGGTCGAGTCGTGGTGGGTCGACAGCGATTTTACGATGGACGAATTTTCGCTCGCCGAACGATTGAAGGCGATTGTACAGGCAACAGCATTCTGAGGAAAAGATGGCTCTCGAATATCTGGATTCCCTGAATCTTGCGGGCGATGTCGGGAAGCCCAATGAAGATGCGCTTGTGTTCGACCGCAAGGCAGCCATGGTGCTCGATGGCGCCACCAGTCTTGGCGATCCCTTTCTGCAGGGCGCGAGCGACGCCGCGTGGATCGCGCGCACGGGCGGCGAAAGGGTTCTCGCCCATCTGCTCGCGGGGGAGTCACCCGCGGAAGCGGTTCGCATTGCCTTGCACGATGTGACGGAAGCCTTCGCGCGGCTGCGGCGGCGTGTCCCCACAGAGACATGGGAGCTTCCCTTTGCCTCGATGATGCTTGCCGTACCGGTCGAAGGGCTTCTCAGCCTGCTGTGGTTTGGTGATTGCGACGCGATCGTTTGCAAACCGGGTGGTGACGCGGTGATGGTCGGCGACGCGGTATCGCGCCGCGCCCGCGAGCGCATTCGTGTCGCGGCTCTGGCCGGGGGAGAACATGCCAGACCGGCCGCAGCTGGCGTGCGCGACACATTTCTCGATTCCCTGCGGCAGGCAAGAAATACGGTCAACACGGAGCGCGGCGGATGGCTTTTTGGTCCCGATCAGCGCGCGGCCGATCATGCGGCGAAGCGCGAAGTGGAGACGCCGGCCGGCACGCGGGTTCTCCTCATGACGGATGGCTTTCTTGCGCTCGTCTCCGATTACGAACGTTATGACGTGCCTTCGCTGCTTGCCGCGGCCGAGAGCAAAGGCCTGGCAGCGCTTGGCCAGGAGTTGCGAGAGATCGAGAGAAACGATGCGGACGGCGCGCGCTATCCGCGTTTCAAGACCCATGACGATGCGACGGCATTGCTGTTTCGTGTCGTCTGAGCCGAAGCGTGCTCACGATGTCGCGTAGAAGATTTCCATTCCGCCGAACCAGACCATGCGGAGCGCGACATAGATGATGATGATCAGGCCGGCATAACTGATCCACGGCATCTTCTGCAGGAATTTTGCAATCAGCGATGCTGCAAGCCCCATCAGGGCGATCGACAGAATGAGCCCCACCGCCAGTACCCACACGTGATTCATGGCGGCGCCGGCCACCGCCAGCACATTGTCGAGCGACATCGAGAGATCGGCGGCGGCGATTCTCAGGATGGCGCGACGCATATGCGGTGACCTCGCCGGCGCGCATACTTCCGGGCCCGCTGTTCCTACCGTCGCAAAGTCTTTGTCGAGGATGGCTTTGGTGCCCAGCTTTTCCTCGTGTGCACCATGCATCTCGCGATAAAGACGCCACGCCACCCACAAAAGCAGGATGCCGCCGGCGAAGGTCAGCCCGATCACTTTGAGAATGGTGGCGGTAATGGTGGCGAGCACCACGCGCAGGCCGACTGCCGCGACGAGGCCCCAGAAAATCACGCGTCGCCGCTCGAGTTTGGGGATGCGTGCGGCTGCCATGCCGATCACGACGGCATTGTCGCCGGCCAGCACAATGTCGATCAGGATGACCTGAAGAAGGGCGGAAAGCGCCGGGGAAAAGCCGTGAAGGCCCAACACCGCGTCAGGGCCAGCTGGCGAGCGGCGGCAGCGACATCAGGATGGCTTCCACGTTTCCCCCCGTCTTGAGCCCGAATTGCGTGCCGCGATCATAGAGAAGATTGAACTCCACATAGCGCCCGCGGCGGCGAAGTTGCTCGTGTCTTTCGGCTTCGCTCCAGGGCTGGTTCATATGCCTCATTACGATCTGGGGATAGACTTCCAGAAAAGCCAGCCCTACGTCGCGGGTGAAGGCGAAGTCGGCTTCCCAGCTCCCGGTATCGTGATAATCGAAGAATATGCCGCCTGCGCCGCGCGGCTCCCCCCGATGCGGAAGAAAGAAATATTCGTCGCACCAGGCGCGAAACCGGGGATAGTAGTCCGGGTCGTGCCGGTCGCAGGCGCCCTTGAGCGTCTTATGAAAGGCCTGCGCGTCGTCTGCAGCGGCGAGCATGGGGGTGAGATCGGTACCGCCGCCGAACCATGCCTTTGTCGTTACGATGTGGCGCGTATTCATGTGGACCGCGGGCACATGCGGATTGCAGGGATGCGCGACGAGCGAGATGCCGCTTGCCCAGAAGCGCGGATCGGTCTCGGCGCCGCGCATCTGTCGCGCGAATTCCGGCGAGAATGATCCGTATACGGTCGACACGTTGACGCCGACCTTCTCGAACACTCGCCCATGCATGAGGGACATGACGCCGCCGCCGGCGTCGAAGCCCTCGCCTGCGGGCCGGGTCCATGTCCGCCGTTCGAAGCGGCCCGCAGACCGATCGGCAAGAGGGCCCTCGAGCGCGGCCTCGATTGCTTCGAATGATTCGCAGATGCGGTCGCGCAAGGTCACGAACCAGTCGCGCACGGCAATCTTGCGATCTTCGTCCGTGTTCATTCAGGAAAGCCCCCCGTCTGCCGCAGTGCCTCGGACAACACGATGGCGCCGGCCATCGCGACATTCAGAGAACGGAGTCCTGCTCTCATCGGAATCCTGAGGCGGGCCGTTGCAGCGCTGTGAACGGCCGCAGGTGCGCCGGAACTTTCCCGGCCAAGAAGAATCGTATCCGACGGATCGAACATGAAATCCAGATAGGAGCTTTGCGCTTGCGTGGTGAGCAGCACCAGCCGTCCGCTTCGTTGCGCGAGAAAGGTCTGCCAGGAATGGTGACGGACGACATTTGCCCGGTCGAGATAGTCCATGCCAGCTCGACGGAAGTGCGCGTCTCCCAGCAGAAAGCCGCACGGTTCGATGAGGTCGACGGGAACCCCAAAACAGGCCCCGGCGCGGATCAGCGTACCGGCATTCTGAGGAATGTCAGGTTCGAAAAGGGCGAGGCGCATGATAGACCTGAAAAGGTACTTGACGCCCCAAGGAACATTCTACATGTTCCAAAGTACCTATAGGAGCGTTCCTCATGAAATATGAGGGCCTGGGCCATTTTCTCAAGAAGCAGGCGATGTTGGAAGTGCCCATGTCCTTCGCGGAGATTGAGCGCGTCGTCGGCGTGAAGCTTCCCCCCTCCGCGTACAGGCATCGACCATGGTGGAGCAACAACGCGTCGAATAGCGTGATGACCCAGGTATGGCTCGATGCCGGGTTCCGCACCGAGCGCGTCGACATGGGAGGAAGAAAGCTGGTTTTCAGGCGCGTGTCCGCGGTCGGCGCGCCCGGCAGTCGTCGCCAGGCGTCGTCGGAGGGAGTGGGCGAGCGTGCGCCGGACAAGAAAACTCCTCGTCGCCATCCGCTGTTTGGTGCGTTGAAAGGCACCTTCACGATTGAGCCAGGCTATGATCTGACTGAGCCCTCGATGCCCGAATGGGCTGATCTGGTCGACGAGAAAGTCGGACCGGAGAATCACCGTTGAGCCGGCCATTGTTGCTCGACACCTGCGCCGCCCTTTGGATTATGGACAATTCTGACCTTGGCAAAGCAGCCATCGATGCCCTGGATGAGGCATCCGATCGCGGGGAGCCCGTGTATGTGTCGCCGATCACGGGATGGGAGATCGGGATCCTTGCATCGAGAGGACGTTTCAAATCGCAATACGCGCCGCAGCGATGGCTTCAGGGCCTTCTCGCAACGCCGATGGTCCAGCTCGCTGAACTGCCTCCAAGGGTTCTTCTTGAGTCATCGTTTCTGCCGGGAGAACCGCCCCGCGATCCGGCGTATCGCATCCTTGCCGCCACGGCACGGGAATTCGACTTCACGCTTGTGACGCGAGATCGTGCGCTGCTCCGGTATGCCGCAGACGGCCATCTGAGTGCGATCGCCTGTTGAATCGGGGACGCCCGCGTGTCTGCCAACTCCGTGAAATGGCGAGCATTTTCTGCGGCATCGTGCCGCAAGACCCTCCCGAATCGACTCTCTATTTTACGCGGCGATTTGAGGCGCGCCGGGATACATCCGGGGGCGGTGCGCCGTTCTCCGTTCCCGGAGCGCGTCTCTCGATTCTCGGAAGGTACAACCCGTGGCAAATGCGAAAGCCGATGAACCAACGCGGCGGGACTTCATCTACATCGCCACGGGGGCGGCAGGAGCGGTCGGTGCGGCCTTGGCCGCGTGGCCTCTCATCGATCAGATGAATCCGTCTGCCTCGGTCCTCGCCCTGTCGTCGACCGAGGTGGACCTGGCACCGATCACGGAGGGCCAGCAGATCACCGTGATGTGGCAAAGCAAGCCGGTTTTCGTGCGCCATCGTTCCAAAAAGGAAATCGCCGAAGCCTCTGCGGTTCCGCTGAGCGCGCTGGTCGATCCCATCGCGCGCAACGCCAATTTGCCTGACGGCGCGCCGGCAACCGACAAGAACCGGGAGATCGAACCCCAATGGCTGGTCGTGGTCGGCATTTGCACCCATCTGGGTTGCATTCCATTGCCCTTCCAGGGGGATTACGGCGGATATCTGTGCCCTTGCCATGGCTCGCAATACGATCCTGCCGGGCGCGTCCGAAGGGGGCCAGCGCCACAGAATCTGGCGGTCCCAGTCTATTCGTTTCTGAATCCCACCCGCATCAAGATCGGTTGAGGAGCTTCAGATGAGCGGTCCGTCCACCTACATCCCGGCGAGCGGTTTCACACGCTGGCTCGATACGCGTCTTCCGGTTCTGCGTTTTGCGCATGACACGATGACGACCTTCCCGACGCCCCGAAACCTGAACTTCTGGTACACGTTCGGCGGCATCCTGACATTCATGCTGGTCGTGCAGATCGCCACGGGCGTGGTGCTCGCGATGCACTACGTTGCGAGCGCGGACCTCGCGTTCAACAGCGTCGAAAACATCATGCGCGACATCAACTATGGCTGGTTGATGCGCTACGTGCATTTGAACGGCGCTTCGATGTTCTTCCTCGCCGTCTATATCCACATGTTCCGCGGGCTCTATTACGGCTCCTACAAGGCGCCGCGCGAGATCCTCTGGATCCTCGGCGTGCTCATCTATCTGCTGATGATGGCGACCGCATTCCTTGGCTACACGCTGCCCTGGGGCCAGATGTCCTTCTGGGGCGCGACGGTCATCACCAATTTCTTTTCGGCGCTCGATCAGCTCGTGCCGCATCTCGGAACTGCGATCACGACCTGGCTGTGGGGCGGCTTTGCGGTCGGCGATCCCACGCTCAACCGCTTTTTCAGCCTGCACTACCTTCTGCCCTTTGTGATCGCGGGCGTCGTCGGCCTGCATATCTGGGCGTTGCATGTGCCCGGCAACAACAATCCGCTCGGCATCAATGTGAAGGGGCCACAGGACACGGTGCCGTTCCACCCGTATTACACGGTGAAGGACGCGTTCTATCTCTGCCTGTTCTGCATCGTTTTTGCCGCGCTCGTTTTTTACGCGCCCAACCTCGTTGGCGATCCAGACAACTACATCCCGGCCAATCCGCTGGTGACGCCCGTGCATATCGTGCCCGAATGGTACTTCCTGCCGTTCTACGCGATGCTGCGTTCGGTGCCGCAAAAGCTGTTCGGCGTGATCGTGCTGTTCGGTGCGGTCCTGATCCTGCTCTTCATTCCGTGGCTCGATACGTCGCGGGTCCGCTCGACGCGTTTCCGCCCCATGCTGAAGCCGCTCTTCTGGGTTCTGGTGGTCGACTGTATCCTTCTCGGCTATTGCGGTTCGCAGCGTCCGGACGCCGTCGCCTATGGCATCCCGCTGCTGATTCTCGCCCGGATCGGCACGCTCTATTATTTCGGCTACTTCCTGCTCGGCCTGCCATTGATCGGCCTGCTCGAGCGGCCGCTGCCTTTGCCCGACAGCATTGCCAAGGCCGTGTTGGGGGCGCGCGGCACTGCGACTTCACCGGCGCCAGCGGAGTAAGGATCGTGACCATACGCACTGCCTTAGGGCTCGGTCTGCCGCTCGCGGTTCTCCTCGGTCTGTCGGGCGCAGCCTCCGCTCAGACGAGCACCGATGCGCGGCCGCCGAAGGATGTTTCGTTCTCGTTCCAGGGCCCGTTCGGCACCTATGACCGCGCCGCGCTGCAGCGCGGCTTTCAGGTCTACAAGGAAGTCTGCTCGGCCTGTCACAGCCTCAATCTGGTGGCGTTTCACGATCTTTCGAGTCCCGGCGGACCTGGCTTCACGCCGGCTCAGGCAAAGGCGATCGCGGCGTCGTACAAGATTCCGAGTGGCCCCAATGACAAAGGACAGACGGTGGACGGCAGCGGCAATCCGCTGACGCGTCCGGGTATTCCGGCCGATCATTTTCCGCCGCCATTTGCCAACGAGCAGGCGGCGCGCACCGCAAACAATGGCGCCCTTCCACCCGATCAGTCGGTGCTTGTGAAAGCGCGCGAAGGCGGTTCGGCTTACGTGTATTCCATCTGCTCCGGCTATGGCGAAAAGCCGCCTGCCGGTTTCAAGCTGACGCCCAACAAATATTACAACCCCTATTTCACGGGCTGGAACATCTCGATGCCGCCGCCCCTGACGGCCGGCGCCGTCACCTATTCGGATGGAACGAAGGCAACTGTCGATCAGGAATGTCATGACGTCGTGACGTTTCTGTCGTGGACAGCAGAACCCAAGATGGAAGAGCGAAAGCAGCTCGGCCTGGGCGTGATGGCGTTTCTGATCGTGCTCGCGGGCCTGCTCTATCTCTCCTACCGCCGCGTCTGGCACGACGCGCATTGATCCGCGGATGAAGTTGGCATACCCCTCCGCCGCGCGACCGGCGAGGGAAGCCCAGCAATGTCCAACACAGTTCTTGGCGTCATCGGCGGCAGCGGCGTCTACGACATCGCGGGGCTGGAATCGGCGCGCTGGGAACGCGTCGAAAGCCCATGGGGCGAGCCCTCGGATTCCATTCTGACAGGCCGCCTGCACGGGGTGGACATGCTCTTTCTCCCCCGGCACGGCCGCGGCCATGTCCATTCCCCGAGCTCCATCAACTATCGCGCCAATATCGATGCGCTGAAGCGCGCCGGCGCCACCGATCTTATCTCGGTATCGGCCTGTGGCTCGCTCAGGGAAGATCTGCCCCCTGGCGCGTTCGCCATCGTCGATCAATTCATCGATCGGACCCATGCGCGCGAGAAGAGCTTTTTCGGTAAAGGGTTCGTCGCGCATGTCTCGCTGGCGCATCCTGTCTGTCCCAAGCTTGCGGCGGCGCTCGTCGAAGCGGCAGCCGAAGAGAATATCCCGCATGTGAAAGGCGGGACCTATCTCGCGATGGAGGGCCCGCAGTTTTCGACGCAGGCGGAATCCAATCTCTATCGCAGCTGGGGCTGTTCGGTCATCGGCATGACGGCGATGCCTGAAGCCAAGCTCGCGCGCGAAGCGGAGCTGCCCTATGCGCTTGTTGCCATGGTCACCGATTTCGACTGCTGGCATCCGGACCACGATCACGTGACGGTAGATCAGGTGATCCGCGTGTTGTCCGAAAATGCCCAGAACGCACGCGCCCTGATCGCTCGCGTCGTCCCGAAACTCGGCCCCGAACGCCGGCCGTCTCCGCTGGGTATCGAACATGTGCTCGATACGGCGTTCATCACGGCGCCCGAGAAGCGCGACCGCGAATTGTTCGCGAAGCTCGATGCGGTTGCCGGACGCGTGCTCGGGCGCGTCTGACGTAGACCTTCATGCAAGAAGAAGAGCGCGAACGGCGTCGGTAAGCGCTGCGCTGTCGTTTGGCGGCACGATTGCAAGGCCGGGTTGCGGGACGAGCCCGCAGGCGGGAGTGGCGACGACCGGAATGCCGGCTGCCAGCGCAGCAAGAAGCCGCCGCGGCGCCTGTTCGACGAGCGCCGGTTGCACGACGAGGGAAATGCCCTCGAGCCAGTCGTCCTTTCCCGGCGGCACGTGATGGACGTCGGACCAGAAGTCCGGGCCCTCCAGTTCGCTGCCTAACGGGACGACCTCGAGGTTCAGGCTGCTTGCGGCTTCGCGCAATTCGTAGCAACCCTTCCGCGCCACTGTGGGGCCCGGAAACGCGATGCGCCGGCCAGTGGCGAATGTCCTGTTTTGGGCCGCTGGTATCGCCCAGTCGAGCTTGACAGTCCGTCCCTCGAACAGTCTGGCGATGTCGGCGTGGGGCGTGACGATGCTATCGGCAGCGGCAAGCGCTGCGGATTCCCAGTCTGCCAACTCTCTCGGTGCGCGGAAATCGGTAAGCGTGGCGCGATCGGGAAAGATGCTGGCCGCCTCGTCGAGACGCCGCTCGAGTTCGCGGATGGGAAGCGTGGTCATGAGCACGCGAAAGCGCCGGCCGCCCAGATGCCCATCGCGCCACAAATAGGGAAGAAATGCCTGCGCGACGCAGAGTTCGGCAATGTCGGGCGTGAGCGTGCGCGCGAACTGTCTTGCAATGTTTTCTGCTGCCCTTGCTTCCGCCTGGCGTCGTGCTGGCCCCTGCTCGGCCAGCCTTCGCGCGGCAAGGCTGTGCAGGAGTGTGCTGGTGCTGGCAAAGCGGACATTCTTGAATCCGCTTGTGTTCCAGGCATACCGCGGCAATTTCCAGCGCTGACCGTTGATGGGCGTTCGGAGCACATCGCCTTCGCGCCGTTCGGCCGCGACATAGCGGGCAAATTCCGGCCACGCTTCGTAGACGAGAAAGGCCGTTTGATTGCGCATCGCCGCGCCGCCGCGATGGTCGAAGCGAAAGCAGGAATGTTCCCCGCATGTCCCGCACGAGCGTGCCTCTTGTGCGGAGTCGCGGACGTTCGCCAGTGTCGCGCCATGCGATGGGGCGATCGGAACGGCGGCTTGCAGACTCACCACGAGTTCCTGTTGCTCGAGCCAGACCCGAAGCAGAAGGGTGCAATCCGACCGGAAGCGCAGATCCACATAGTTCCACGCGACCGTTGCGTCGCGGCCCTGTGCGGCCGCAGAGCCCGGGACTATGCGCGAATGCGGATGACGCTCGACGATTTGGCATCCGGCAGCCAGGGCAACGTCATAGAGCGCGTTGGAGAGTTGACACAGCCCCCCGCCGACAGCGGGAACAAGGCAGCCCTGTTGCAACATCCGTCCCGATACGAAGCCGCGGACGCGGATCGGCGGTCCAAGCTGTTTCCAGAAACTGAACAGGCGTCCGGAAGGAAGCAGCGTGCGATCGAGCGCGCGCGCCGCGCGGCGCAGGTTCGCGACCTTTCCGAGCTGCATGGAATATTCGGGGGGCCGGGTGTCGGACCACAGAAGTGTCCGAGATTGCGCCACGACGTATGGCAACGCTGCCGGGTCACCCGTGGCAAGGCGGTGTGGACCACCAGGGACAATGTTCGAGCAGGCACGTTGCAGGCGGTAGGCAGCCGCCTTGGCCGCAAATACGGCAGCGGACAGCCGCGTCGGTGGTGAGAGTTCGACCTGCATTCAACCGGGCCCGAATCGTGGATTGGCGATAAAAACGGGTATCGCCCTGATCCAGCAGCGCAATGGGAGCTTACCGCGGAGCACGGCAATTGAGAGGCCGGATATTGGCGTTTGGTCCCAAACCTTTTATCAGTCAGGCGTTTCCCCACGAGCGCGAGGCGACATGGATTTCAGGACCGTTATCCGCACGATCCCGGACTACCCCAAACCCGGTATCATGTTCCGCGACATTACCACACTTCTGGGCCATCCGCGTGCTTTCCGCCGTGCCGTGGACGAACTCGTGCAACCCTATGCCGGTGTGCGGATCGACAAAGTCGCCGGAATCGAGGCCCGCGGCTTCATTCTCGGCGGCGCCGTCGCACATCAGCTCTCGGTCGGCTTTGTGCCGGTGCGCAAGAAGGGGAAATTGCCCTGGCAGGTGCTGGGCGAGGACTATGCCCTCGAATACGGGACCGACCGCGTCGAAATTCATACCGATGCCGTCAAACGTGGTGACCATGTCATCGTCGTCGACGATCTGATCGCCACGGGTGGAACCTGTCTTGCCGCCATGAAGCTGGTCGAGCGTGCCGGCGGAACGGTCGTGGGATGTTCCTTCGTGATCGATCTTCCGGATCTGGGCGGTGCCGAAAAAATCCGGGCGCTCGGCAAGGATGTGAACGCGCTGGTCGCGTTCGAGGGACATTGATTGCCTCGAGATCACCACAGAGACACTGAGCAGACATGAAAATCGCAGGACGCGCCTATCGCACGATCTGGCCGCTCGAGGGCGGGGAAGTCGAAATCATCGACCAGACAAAGCTGCCGCATGCCTTCGAGACCAGAAGCCTCGCAACCATCGAAGAGGCGGCTGAAGCGATATCGGCCATGGTCGTGCGCGGCGCGCCGCTGATCGGTGCCACTGCGGCCTATGGTGTCGCTTTGGCGATGCAACGCGATGCTTCGGATGACGCGCTGGATCGCGCGCATGATCGTTTGCTTGCGACGCGGCCCACTGCCGTCAATCTGCGCTGGGCGCTGGCGCGGATGCGTGACCGGCTGCGCAACCAGCCGCGCGAGACGCGTGCCGCTGCGGCGTGGCGCGAAGCAGCGCTGCTCTGCGACGAGGACGTCGAAACATGCCGGCGCATCGGTGAGAACGGCCTCGCCTTGCTGCTCGACGCGGCCTCTCGCAAAGGCGGCGGAACATTGAACGTTCTGACCCACTGCAACGCGGGCTGGCTCGCCTGCGTCGATTGGGGTACCGCGCTCGCGCCGCTTTACATGGCGCACGACGCCGGCATGGATCTCCATGTGTGGGTCGACGAGACGCGCCCGCGCAACCAGGGTGCATCGCTTACCGCTTATGAACTCGGCAGCCATGGCGTGCCGCATACGATCATCGCCGACAATGCGGGTGGCCACTTCATGCAGGCCGGCAGGGTGGATTTCTGCATCGTGGGGACCGATCGCGTCGCGGCCAATGGAGACGTCGCCAACAAGATCGGCACCTATCTGAAGGCGCTGGCGGCGCGCGACAATGATGTGCCGTTTTACGTCGCGCTGCCGTCGTCGACGATCGACTGGACGATCCCGGACGGGAAGGCGATCCCGATTGAGGAACGCTCGAGCGATGAGGTCTTGAAAATGACCGGCCGATTGCCGGACGGCGCGCTGGCCACGGTCGAGATCGCCGCGCCGGGAAGCGGGGCCGCCAATCCTGGCTTCGACGTGACCCCGGCGCGCCTGGTGACTGGCCTCATCACCGAGCGCGGCATCTGCGATGCTTCGCAATCAGGTCTTCTGTCCCTTTTCCCTGAACACGAGAGACGCTCATGAAATCCCGCTGGTCGGACGACGAAGCCGAAACATACATCGCGCGCTACCGCGCGCAGGGAGTCGCCGAAGATCTCGCCTTGCGTGTCTACACGACGCGTCTTCTCGGTGGCGATCCAAGGCTCGTGCTTCATGGCGGCGGGAACACATCCGTCAAAACCCATGTACCGGATCTTCTTGGCGAAGCCGTCGAAGTGATTTGCGTGAAGGGGTCGGGCTGGGACATGGGCAATATCGAGCCCGCAGGCCTGCCGGCCGTTCGCCTTGCGCCGTTGCGCCGTCTGCGCGCGCTCGAGCGGCTGTCGGACGAAGACATGGTCAACTATCAGCGCGTCAATCTGCTGGATTCCACGGCGCCCAACCCGTCGGTCGAGACTCTGCTGCACGCATTTCTGCCGCACAAATTTGTGGACCACACGCACTCGACCGCGGTGCTGGCACTGACCGACCAGCCAAACGGCGAAGACCTCGCCCGCGAAGTGTTCCGTGAGCGCGTGGCCTATGTGCCTTACACGATTCCGGGTTTCGCGCTCGCGAAAAGCGTCGCGGGCGTGTTCGACCTTCATCCCGGTGCCGAAGGCCTTGTGCTTCTCAAACATGGCATTTTCGCCATGGGCGAAACGGCGCGGGAAGCCTATGAGCGCATGATCGCGTTCGTGACGCTGGCCGAAGCGCGACTCACGCGCGGACGCAAAACGCTGGTCCAGGCGACACCCGTCAAGGCGCTCGCGCACACCGTCGACATCGCGCCCATCGTGCGCGGCGCCTGTGCGATTGCGCGCGACGCGGTGCATGGCTCGGTGAAGCAGCAAATCCTCTGTTTTCGGACGTCGCGCCCGATCCTCGACTATGCAAACGGAGCGGATCTCGCGCGGTACTCGCAAGCCGGCGTCGTCACGCCCGATCACACCATTCGCACCAAGAACTTGCCCTTGCTCGTGCCTGCGCCGCAGCAGGACCATCTCGACAGCTGGAAGGCAGACGTCGAAAAGGCCGTGGCCGCGTATGTTGCGCAGTATCACGCCTATTTCGCGCGCAACAATGAACGGTCCGAGCCCAGGAAGTCGGAACTCGATCCCGTGCCGCGTGTCGTGCTCGTGCCGGGCAAAGGCCTGTTCGGATTGGGTGCCAGCGCCAAAGATGCGGCGATTGCCGCCGATATTGCGGAAAATACCATCGAGGTCATCACCGACGCGGAAGGGATCGGCCGCTACGAACCGATCCCCGAAGCCGACATGTTCGATGTCGAATATTGGTCGCTCGAACAGGCGAAACTCGGCAAAGGTGCCGAGAAGCCGCTCGCGCGACAAGTGGCCGTGGTCACGGGCGGCGGATCGGGAATCGGTGCTGCGACGGCGAGAGCGCTGGCGCGCGCCGGTGCTGAAGTGGCCGTGCTGGATCGCGATCGCGCTGCTGCGGCCTTTGTGGCGCGCGATTGCGGCAAGAGCGCCATCGCCGTCGACTGCGATGTCACCAAACCCGAGAGTGTGCGCGCGGCGTTTGACGCGGCGGTAAAGGCCTTTGGCGGGGTCGATATCGTCGTTTCCAATGCGGGCGCGGCGTGGCAGGGCACGATCGGCTCGGTCGAGCCGGAGACGCTTCGCCAATCGTTCGAGCTGAATTTCTTCGCCCATCAGACGGTGGCGCAGAATGCCGTGCGCATCATGAAAGCCCAGGGGACGGGCGGCTGCCTGCTGTTCAACGTGTCCAAACAGGCCGTCAATCCGGGCAAGGATTTCGGTCCCTATGGATTGCCGAAGGCGTCGACGCTGTTCCTGATGAAGCAATATGCGCTCGACCATGGCCGCGACGGCATCCGGTCCAACGCTGTCAATGCCGACCGCATCCGCAGCGGGCTTCTGACGGAAGACATGATCGCCTCCCGCAGCCAGGCGCGGGGCCTTTCGGAGAACGCCTATATGAGCGCCAATCTTCTCGGCCGCGAAGTGACGGCAGAGGATGTCGCGGACGCATTCGTCTATCTGGCCGGTGCCGCCAAGACGACGGCAGCTATCCTGACGGTCGATGGCGGCAACATCGAAGCCAGCCTTCGATAGACTCCGATCTCCGTTAGGAGTGGCCGCTATTGCAGCTGCCGTTTTTCCTGTCCGTGGAAGAGCGTGAGCGTGCGTTCGCGCGCGAGCCTGGCTGCTTCAGGGTTGTAGTCGGCGCGGCGGTCGGAATTGAACCCGTGGCCGGCGTCATAGATGTAGACCGTCACGTTCGGGTGCAGGCGCTGGAGTTTTTCGACCGTCTCCATCGGGATGCCGTGATCGTGACGGCCGAAATGCAGGATGGTCGGGCATTTGGGCGTTTCCTCGATCATCTGGCCGATCATGCCGCCATAATATCCTGACGCTGCCGCGAGCCCCGTGCAGCGGCATGCCGCGGCCCAGCTTACGGAGCCGCCATAGCAGTAGCCGGTGATGAAGACGGGCCCTTTCGCGGTCAGCGCGTCGATGCAGACCTGTGTGTCCTTCACGGAGAGATCGAATGGATGTTCGCCGCGCGCGATCCGCATGGCTTTCTGAATGTCCTCCGGCTCGTAGCTCGCCTGCAGGCCTGGCGCCTCGCGATCGTAGAGCGCGGGTGCCAAAACCTCATAGCCCTCGGCGGCATAGAGGTCGCATTGTTCCTTGATGTGGTCTGTGACGCCGAAGATTTCCTGGATGAGGACAAGGCCGCCACGGCGCGCACCAATGGGTTCGACACGGTACACGCCGATCTCGGCGCCATCGGTCATTTTCATGGCGATCATTGTTCCACGCAGGGTCATTTCTCGTCTCCGCCGGGCCTCAGAATTCGCTGGCCGCTTCATCCTTGCTGATGGGTTTGAATTCGGAACGCCGGTAGAGGCGCCCTCGTTTCACGGTCATGACAACGCTCTTGATATTGTCGATATCGGTCAATGGATCGCGCGCCACGAACAGAAGATCGGCAAGCTTGCCCGGTTCGATCGTGCCCATCTCCGTGGATTTGCCGATCGTCCGCGCGCCGATGCGCGTGGCGGCTTCGATGGCTTGCATCGGCGTGAAACCGGCATGCTTCACCAGAAGCGAGAGTTCGATGAAGAGCGACGGAAAGGGATCGCGCGGCGAGCCCGGCGCGTCCGTACCGGCGGAGACCGCCACGCCCGCGCGATGCGCTTCGGCAGCGATCTTCTCCGCAAGCGGCAGGCGGCAATAGGGCGGTGGTTGCGGATGGGGCACGCGCCACATTGCGTCATAGACGTAAAGCGTCGCGTCCAGGATTGTGCCGCGCGCCTTCATGTCGGCGAACAGCGCGTCGAGGTCGGGATTGTCGTCGGCGAACTTGCCGTCATCGACCGGTGGGCGGTTGTGATAGGCCGGTGGAATGGGATGCGAGACCTGGTAGGCGAGCAAACAGGCGTGCGAGACCACGTCGGCACCTGAATCGATCACCTCGCGCGGGCTCGCAGGGAACACGGCAGCATGCGCCCAGACCAGCATGTGCTGGCGATGCGCTTCGCTGGCGATGCTGCTGACCAGCGCAGCCGGCAGATCGGCGTAGATCTTGATGCCCGTCGCGCCGGTGCCATGCGCTTCGGCGACGGCCAGTTTCAGGTCGCTATCACCGGTGATGGCGCGCATCCACGGCACCTGCCCGGCAACGGCGCCACGCGCGGCGTCAATGGTGCGGGGATCCTTGAAGAAAGCCGGACCCGCCATCAGGGCTGCGTAGTAGATATCGGGCGAGGGCATCTCGCCCAACAACGCCGCGCGCGAAAGATCGGCCAGAAAACGCCCATCGCCGGCCATGTCGCGCACGGCCGTGATGCCGCTATAGACGTCGCGGCGAAGAAACGCGTTCGCGTAGCGCCGGTCGGGCGCCGTGGCCATGTGGACATGGCTGTCGATGAAGCCGGGCAAGACAAACAGCCCATGGGCGTCGGCGATCCGGGCACCATGCTCAAAGGCGCCGGCTCCAGAGGCGGGCACGATCGCCTTGATGCGTTCGCCGTCCACGACAAGGGTCACATGGGCCTTTGCCGGCGCGCCGGTGCCATCGATGATCGTCGCGTCGCGATAGAGCGTGACCTCGGCAGCCTGGACTGCTGCCGGCAGGCTCAACGCAGCCACGGCCGCGAGCAGGGACAGCGACTTTGTCAGGCATTGCATGATGAACGGCACCAGGGCCTCAATGGACGGCGTATAAATTGGCACGGCCCGGACATGCGTCCAAGCGAGGCGCGGCCGGGGCGTCATGTTTCCGTTTGGGCAGTGACTGCGCCGGACTTGCGCAGGCCTTCCTGAAGCAGCGCGGGAAGGCTGTGGGCCTGTTCGGCAATGTGGAAGGCGTGGTTCTCGTCGCCGGTGCGCTGGACGAGGTCGAGATTTTCGGCAAGGGAACTCGCGTTCTTCGGGCCGCCCGTCCACATCAGGGCGAGCAATTCGCTTTGGGCGTCCATTGGGAGTGCCTCGACTAGAGCGTAGACGCGATCGCGCTGGGGGTTGGAATCCAGATCGGCACCCGGGTTTGCCGGTGCGTCTTCACGGCAGGCCGCTATAATCGTGTCGATATCGGCCTGGTTAAGATGGTTGAGCATGAATCCTCCAATGAAGGCTGACGCGTCCTGCGGTTCAGTATCGGTCCGGCGGTTGCGTGTCACGTGCAGTGCGGCGTGATCGCCATGACATACCGGGCTCTGAGCCGTAGTGAAACGTTCTGCCACCGTTTTGGTTTGCGGATTCCGCTCCTGCTGGCGCCCATGGCCGGGGCGAGTGCGCCGGAACTCTCGATCGCCGTGATGCGTGCCGGCGGCCTGGGCGCGTGCGGGGCGTTGCTGATGACGCCGGAGGAAATCGCGGCCTGGTCCGGCGCAGTGCGTGCCGACGGCGGCTTCAATATCAATCTCTGGGTGCCCGACCCGCCGCCGCTCCGTGACGCCGCCCGCGAAACCAATGTGTGCGCCTTTCTCGCGCAATGGGGGCCGGAGGTTCCGGCCATGGCCGGTGACGCGCAGCCGTACGACTTTGCCGCGCAATGCGAAGCCGTCCTCACCGCGGCGCCCCTTGCCGTTTCGTCGATCATGGGCCTGTTCCCGCCTGCGTTCGTGGCGCGCCTGAAGGCAAGCGGCATTGCCTGGTTCGCGAATGCCACGACACTTGCCGAGGCGCGCGCAGCGGAAGCAGCCGGAGCCGACGTCATCGTCGCGCAGGGCATGGAAGCGGGCGGCCATCGCGGCGCCTTTGATGCAGCGCGCGCCGAACGCGACATGGTCGGCCTCTTTGCCCTCGTTCCGGCGATTGTCGACGCTGTGCGTGTGCCGGTGGTGGCGACGGGCGGCATTGCGGATGGCCGTGGTATCGCTGCGGCGTTGATGCTGGGCGCGAGTGCAGCGCAAATCGGCACGGGATTTCTGCGCTGTCCTGAAGCGAAGATCCATGCAGCCTGGGCGGATGCGCTGGCAGGACGCGCGCCCGAAGATACAGTCGTCAGCCGTGTCTTCAGCGGACGGGCGGGGCGCAGTCTCGCCACCGAATATGTGCGGGCCGCGACAGGTCCGGACGCCCCGCAACCGGCGCCCTATCCGGTGCAGCGCGGATTGACCGCCGCCATGCGCCGCGCGGCGCAGCAGGATCACGATGTCCGTCGCCTCCAGGCCTGGGCAGGGCAGGCCGCAAATCTCGCTCTCGCCGAACCTGCGGCTGCACTTGTGTCGCGTTGGTGGGACGAGACCAAAAATCTCCTGGCCTGAACGCGGCTTCTATCGCGAAAATTTTTCCGACAGGATGATCGACGATACCGTGCGGGCCACGCCGTGGGCACGGCCAATGCGATCAAGCGCAGCATCCATGCGCGCCGGCGTTTCGGCCTCGACCATGGCCATCATGTCGTAGGCGCCCGAAACGGCGGAAAGGGCGCGCACTTCCGTCATGCGTTTCAGTTCGGCGCCGACGCGATCGGCCTGTTTGGGATCGGCAGCGATCATCACCACCGCGCGCAGCCGGCGCGCATCGGCATCGTCGGACACGACGATGGTGTAGCCCTTTACGGTGCCTTCGCGCTCCAGCCGTGCGATACGTTCCTGCACGGTGGAGCGCGCGAGGCCCAGTTTGCGGGCCAGCGACGCGGTTGGCTCGCGCGCATTGGCTTTCAGCAAAGCCAGAAGCTTCACATCACTGACACGGTTCGGCATTTCGCCGGTGACCCCTGCGATTCGCCGGATGATAGCCGATTTTCCGGCGTTCCGCCGCCTCCCTTCCGGCCAGCGCATTCGCTATTTCTCAGGCAGATTTCACACTTGCGGGAGGGCGTCATGAAAAACGTGACATTGGTTGGCGGCGGAAAAATCGGGATCGCCATCACGGAGTTGCTCGGCGGCAGCGGCGACTACCGGGTCACGGTCATTGATCGTGACGCTGCAAGCCTGGAGCGCATGCCGCGGCGCAATGTCGAGGTGCGCCGCGTCGATATTGGTGATGCGCGCGAATTTGCCCGCGAGCTCGACGGTCAGGATATCGTCCTGTCCGCGACACCCTATTCGCTCACCGCGACGATCGCCGAAGCCGCAAAGCGCGCCGGCGCGCACTATCTCGATCTTACCGAAGACGTCGAGAGCACGCGGACGATCAAGCGCCTCGCCGATGGCGCTCAGACCGCCTTCATTCCGCAATGCGGTCTCGCGCCGGGCTTCATCTCGATCGTGGCGCACGACCTGACCAGGAAGTTCGAGAAATTGCGCGAAGTCCAGATGCGTGTCGGCGCGTTGCCGGTCTTCCCGACCAATGCGCTCAAATACAACCTCACCTGGTCGACCGACGGACTGATCAACGAATATTGCAACCCCTGCGAATCGATCCGCGACGGCGTATTGAGCGAAGTGCCGGCGCTCGAGGAGCTTGAGGCGTTCTCGCTCGACGGCATCGCCTACGAAGCCTTCAACACGTCTGGTGGTCTCGGCACGCTTTGCGAAACGCTCGACGGCCGGGTCGAAAATCTGAACTACAAAACCGTGCGCTATCCCGGCCATCGCGACATCGTCAAGCTGCTCGTGCGCGATCTCAGACTTGGATTGCGCCGCGACATCATGAAGGACGTGCTGGAGACGGCGATCCCCATCACCTATCAGGACGTCGTGCTGATCTTCGTCACGGTCTCGGGCTGGATGGAAGGGCGCCTGACGCAGGAAAGCTACGCCAAGAAGATCTACAGCCAGACGGTCGGCGACAGGCTGATGAGCGCGATCCAGATCACGACGGCGTCGGGCATCTGCACGATGTGCGACCTGCTCGTCGAAGGCAAGCTGCCGCAAATGGGCTTCGTGCGCCAGGAAGACGCGAAGCTGCCGGATTTCCTCGCCAACCGCTTCGGGCGCTACTACGCACGCGGGCTTTAGACGTAAACACTCACCATGGCCGGCCCCCGAGCCGGCCATCCAGGGGCCTAAGAGACGTGGATGGGCGGCTCGAGGCCGCCCATGGTGAATATGATGTGGACGAACAGGAGAGATCGATGAATACCCACGAGCTTCTTTCGCATTTCGGCATTGCCGCCAAAGCGGGCGATCACGTCATTCATTCGCCCATTGACGGCGCGGAAATCGGGCGCGTCGCATTCGACGATGCGGCCACGGTCGAACGCAAGATCGCGGCGAGCGTCGAGGCCTTCCGCGCGTGGCGCGATGTGCCCGGACCGAGGCGTGGCGAGCTTGTGCGCCTGTTCGGCGAGGAATTGCGCGCCAACAAGGACGCGCTCGGGCGTCTTGTCACGATCGAGAACGGCAAGATCCTCCAGGAGGGCCTGGGCGAAGTACAGGAGATGATCGACATCTGCGATTTCGCGGTCGGTCTGTCGCGTCAGCTCTACGGGCTGTCCATCGCGTCGGAGCGCCCGGGCCATCGCATGATGGAACAATGGCATCCGGCCGGCCCCGTGGCCGTGATTTCGGCCTTCAATTTTCCGGTGGCGGTGTGGGCCTGGAACGCGGCGCTCGCGCTGGTGTGCGGCGACAGCGTGATCTGGAAGCCGTCGGAGAAAACCCCGCTCACGGCGCTGGCCACGCATGCGCTGTTCGAGCGTGCGGTGAAGCGGTTCGGCGCGGCGCCAGCGCATCTTTCGCAGCTCGTGCTCGGCGGACGCGACGTCGGCGAAGCGCTGGCGCGTGACACGCGTCTGCCGGTCGTCAGCGCGACAGGTTCGACGGCGATGGGCCGCGCTTTGGCGCCGGTCGTGGCGGCGCGGTTCGGCCGCAGCATTCTGGAGCTCGGCGGCAACAACGCGATGATCGTGTGCCCGTCAGCGAAACTCGATCTGGCGCTCAGGGCCATCCTCTTCGCCGCCGTCGGCACTGCCGGGCAGCGCTGCACGACATTGCGCCGTCTGTTCGTCCACGATTCGGTTTACGACCGTCTCGTGCCGGCTTTGAAATCGGCCTATGAGCGGCTTGCCATCGGCAGCCCGCTGGAAACGGGGACGCTGGTCGGCCCGCTGATCGATGCGCATGCGTTCGCGCAGATGGAGCGCGCATTGCAGGCCGCGAAGACCGAGGGCGGCCGGATTGCCGGCGGCGAACGCGCGCTGGCGGACAAATTCCCCCATGCGCATTACGTCCACCCCGCCATTGTCGAAATGCCGTCGCAAAGCGCCATAGTGCGCCACGAGACCTTTGCACCCATCCTCTATGTGATGCGCTTCAGCGATTTCGGCGACGTACTCGCGCAGCACAATGCCGTGCCGCAGGGATTGTCATCCTGCATCTTCACGCAGGACATGCAGGAGGCCGAGCGCTTCGTCGCGGCGGCGGGGTCGGATTGCGGGATCGCCAACGTCAATATCGGCCCGTCGGGCGCCGAGATCGGTGGCGCATTCGGCGGCGAGAAGGAAACGGGCGGGGGGCGCGAATCCGGCTCCGATTCCTGGCGGGCCTACATGCGGCGCCAGACGGCCACCATCAACTATTCCGACGCTCTGCCGCTGGCGCAGGGAATCCGCTTCGACATCTAAGGGGCGCGGGCCGGCGCGGCCGCAGCGGGCTTTCAGGCCCGCTGTTCGCGCGTGCTTTGCGGTGTTAACCTTCTCTTAAGCATGTTCTTCGTTCGCGGCGCGCGCGGGCTAGGCTTCAGGCGACCGCAGGGCGTGAGCAGGCATGCCGAAGAACATCGCACAATGGACCGGGATCGTGGTGACCGCGATCGTGGTACTCGGCACCGACATCGACGTGATCAATGCGGTTCCGCTCGGGGTTTTCGCGGGCGCGCTGGCCACGATCTTTGTGGGGCTGGCCGATCTGCGCGACCGCGCCTCGGCGGACTGACTGTCCTACGCGGCTTCCGGCGGGATGGAGCCCAGCGCTTCTTCCAGCTGCTGGAAGGTCGGCTGCGCCACCGAAGGCACACTGCCGCGGCCGATCTCGACCGAGACCTGAGCCGCATTGCCGTGGAGATGGGCGACGAGGATGTCGCGGATCACGTGATAGAATAGCGCTTCCTCGTCCACGATCGCCTTCAGCCGCGTCGCCATCGGCCCGACAATGCCATAGGCGAGGAACACGCCCATGAAGGTGCCGACCAGCGCCGAGCCGATCATGCGGCCGAGCACCTCGGGCGGCTCCGAGATCGCACCCATTGTCTTGATGACGCCAAGCACCGCGGCCACGATGCCGAGGGCCGGCAGGCCGTCTGCCGTGATTTGCAGGGCGTTCGCTGGGCCCAGCGCCTCGTCGTGATGCTTTTCGAGCTGCTTCTCCATCGCGGATTCGACCTGGATCGGATCCTCGAGGCTCATCGTCATCATGCGCAGCGTGTCGCAGATGAAGGCGAGTGCGAAGTGGTCTTTGGAGATACGGGGATAGCGCTTGAAGATCGATGACTCTTCGGGCTTTTCGATATGGGCCTCGAGCGCGATGAGCCCCTTGGACTTCATGGTCTTGGTCAGCAGGAACAGGAGGCAGAGAAGATCGCGATAGTCCGTGGGCTTCCATTTCGGGCCGGTGATGACCTTGCCGATCTCGGCGCCGATGCGCTTCAGGGATGTCATCGAGCCGCCGATCAGGAGCGCCGCAATCGCCGCGCCGCCGATGGTCATCATCTCGTGCGGCAGCGCTTCGAGAATGACGCCGATGGAGCCTCCGGAAATGAGGAACCCGCCGAACACCATCGCAAACAGGAAGACAATGCCGCCAATCTGGAGCATCAGAAAATCCGTGATATGCAGAGGCTGCGGCCGCCCGTCCTCGCTCTCATTAGTATTAAGGAAAGCCCTTAAGGAGCGGTGAAGGGTAAGCAATGCAGACTGGCCGGGTCGCAGGGTAAGGAATGGTCATGCGGCTTAGCTTTCTGCATCGTTCGACGCTGGCATTGAGCCTGGCCGTTCGTGCCTATCTCACGCCGCTGGCCTTCGGGACGATGGGCCTGATCACGAATGCCGAAGGGCGCGTCCTGGTGGTGCGCCATCGCTACATGCCGGGCCTGGGATTGCCCGGCGGCGGTGCCGGGCCCGGCGAGCCTCCCGCCCAGGCCGTGGTGCGCGAACTTGGCGAAGAACTGGGACTGTCGAGTTGCGCCATGCCGGAGCTGTTCGGGCTCTACACGCGCAAGGTGGGCTGGACCACGAATCTGGTCGCGCTCTATCGCCTGCGCGACGCGGTGATCGCCTTCAAACCGAGCCTCGAAATTTCCGCGATCGCCTATGTCGATCCCGCGAACCCGCCGGACGACACCTCACCCGCCACGCGCCGCAGGCTCGCGGAGTTTACGGGTGCGGCCCCCATCGGCGCATATTGGTGACGGACCGCGATCCCGGTACCCCGCGCAGGATGCGCGCGGCCCCGGTGCCTACGGAGTCAGCTTGTAAATCACGCCTGCGCCATCCGCGCCGCCATCGATGGTTGTGCCGTAGAGCTGGCCGCGTTTCAGCACCAGATTGCTGATTGAATAGAGGCCGTCACTGCCGCCGGTGAAGGTATAGAGCAGCGTATAGGTCCAGCTGCCGCCCGAGGGCACGAGTTTGAAAATCGTGCCGGCGCTGTTGTCGCCGTCGCAATGCGTGGTGCCGTAGATCGTGCCCGATGAGTCGAGCAGGAGATTGCGGAAGCTTCCCGAGATGCCCCAGCCGGGCTCGCTCGCGATCACCGAAAAATTCCAGCCATTGCCGGACGGCGAGAGTTCGAAGGCCGTGCCGCCGCCTCCGCTTCCTCCGTCCGTTGCCGCGCCATAGAGATTGCCCGCCGCATCGGCGATCAGCCCGGCATAGGGATTGGTGCCGTCATCGGTGTTCTGGAAGCTGTGAAGGATATTTTCCTTCCACACCGATCCCGGAACCAGCTGGAACACGGTGCCGTAGCCAAGGGTGCCGCCAACGGAGGTTGTGCCATAGAGATTGCCGGCCGCGTCGAGAGTGACGCCGCCGATCGGTATGGCGCCATCCGTGCCGGTGCCGAAACTGTAGAGCACCGTCTCCGTCCACTTCCCGTTCTTTTTCTTCGGCGCCTTGAGCCTGAAAACCGTGCCGTTGCCGGAGGGGCCGCCCGCTGTGGTGGTGCCGTAGAGATTGCCGGCGGCGTCCATCGCCAGCCCTGCCTGGGGAGCGGCGCCATCGGTGCCGCCGGTGAAACTGTAGAGCACGGCCTCCTTGTCACCCATCATCCGGTACACGATACCCTGACCCGAGGCGCCCCCGGCCGTGGTCGTGCCGAAGAGCGCGCCGCCGGCACCGATCACCACGCCGCTATCGGGCGTCGCGCCATCCGGCCCGCCTGCGAAACTGTGCAGCACCGTTTCGCTGCCCTTCGCGTTCATCTTGAAGACGACGCCAAGGCCCGCGGTGCCGCCGGCACTGGCCGTGCCGTAAAAATTGCCGTTCGGGCTCAGCGTGAAGCCGTCGACGGGGTTGCCGCCGTCGCTGCCGCCGCTGAAGCTGTGAACCACGCTCAGGCTCTGGGCCTGGGCGCCAGGGATTGCCGCAGCCGCAAGGCCGATCGCGGAGGCAAGGACAAGCAAAGACTTGCCGGCTGCCGAATTCGTTCCATGCTTCATGATCGTTGCCTCCCGCTTCTCCCGGCCGCAGCATCCCGATGCCGGCCGGTTGCGCGCCGGACGTTCCCACGGCGCCATGAGGGTATCCTATCATGATTTGCGCGCCGGTGCGCGGGGCTCCTGCCTGTCGCGATGAAAAAATCGGACCGGCAGTCTCGCGAATTTGCACTGAATTTTAGGGGTAAGGTCTCGCCCGACAACGCCTTTCGCGATGTTGCACTGCACCGGAGCCCTCGCGACGCAGCGAAGGTGTTCGGCATGCGTTCGGCGGCAACGCGGATGGCGGCGATCCCGGGCCGCTTCTTTTGGACGGCAACGCACGTTACGGCACCACGCCCTTTGGTGGCGCAATGGCGAGGGACACAGCGTTCAGCATCGGAAAATAGGGCGATGGGTCCGGTCAGGATTTGCGGAAGAGGGTCAGGCAGTCGATGCTTGATCGATCACGCGCCCAGTCCAGTGTCGTCTGCCTGACGACAGTCAGGCCTTCCTTCGCGCCGTAATGCGCCATCAGCGCGGCGCTCATGAAATTCCGCCAGTGGGGATTGTCCCGCACATTGCCGCCCGGATTTCCGCTGTAGTTGGAATGGTGCAGAAACGCGCGCCCGTCATGGGGATCGAGAAGCCGGGCGATCTGGGCAAGGTAGCTGCGCACGACATCCGAATCGAAATGGACCATGGCGTCGAACGAATAGAGCAGGGTTACGCTGCCTGCCCCGACATCGCCGATCGTGTACCCGTCATTGCGCATGGAGGTCACGCGCGGCTCGTTCTCGAATCTCTGCAGGCAGAAATCCACGTTCTCCTGGTTGATGTCGACCGCATAAACCCGCTCGCAGCCCCGTTGCTCCAGGAGCTTGCGCGTATTGCGGCCGTGCCCTGCGGCCAGGTCGAGACAGACCGTGAAGCGGCAATCCGCGATGAACGGCCAGATGAGCGCATCCCAGCGGCGGTCCATGTCCCGCTCGGCGGCGTCATAGTAGGAGGCTGCGGTTTTCCAGTCCCTTCCGACAAACTGGGCCAGCTCCGACAGCCTGGCGTTGTGCGAAAGGATTTCGGTCATCATTGCCGACGTAGGGCCGCGTCCTCTCAGGCAGAGCGCTCGAGACCCGGAGCGCGCGTCCATCATTGCGATGGTGCCGCGCGCTGCACAAGCGGCGAAAATCCTACACCGACGGCACCGCCGTCGGACACCCCTTGCGGCATATTTGCCGCGCGAACCCTGTCGCACGGAGAAGGAAGAGGACCAGACGCTTCCTCCTCCGTCCGCCCCCCGGTCCGCGCGAAGCGCGGCCGGAGGGTAAACTGCGAATGGGTGAGGTGGATCGCACGGACATCAGTCCGTGCGAGACGGTGGGGGGCCTTTGCTAACGAAAGGCCCCTTCCGTCACGCAACGCTGACGCATTGCGCGCCACCTTCCCCACGCGTGCCGCGCGGGGCAGGAAGAGAAGCAATCGTGCACCTCCTCCCCCGTCCGCGTCAGCGGATGGCGGGAGGTGGATCGCGCGGACATCGGTCCGTGCGAGACGGTGGGGGCCCTTTGCCGGCGCAAGCCCCTTCCGTCACGCAACGCTTGACGCGTTGCGCGCCACCTTCCCGGGCGGCCAACGTCACCCGGATGTTCCAGTTGACAGTGTTACCGAAATGGTTATACTGGCGTCATGCCTCTGTGGCGAAGCGGAACGGCGGGTGAACCTTTCCCTGCTTCAGGGAAAAAAGCAGGGAAAACAAAAAAATCCTGCCGCTTCGATTCGAAAACGCCAGCAAAATCAGGCGAAAAATGAATCACTCCATCCGGCAGCAGGGAAAACAGGCGCGAGGGCAGGGACCTCCAAACTGGTCACACTCCGTATACGGATAAACTGATCGAGGCTTCCGCCCCGGTCGGCTTCAGATCGGGTCCCAGCCGAACACGCTCGTCGTCGCGCCCAGTTCGACGAAGCTGGGCTTCATCGCGGCCATCGCATGTTCGGCGATGGTCTCAGGCGTCCAGCCTTCCGTCCGGCCGATGCCGCGGATGGGGCGCGGCTGCGACATGAGGAAGATCTCGTTGCCGCGCGCCACGAAGATCTGGCCCGACACATCTTTCGTCGCGGGCGAGGCGAGCGAGACGGCAAGCTGCGCCACCTGGTCGGGCCGCATCATGTTCTTCATGCGCTCGACGCGCTTGGCGGAGGCTTCGTCCTTGACGGGAATGGTGGCGATCATGCGCGTCCACGCGAAGGGCGCGATGACATTGGAGCGCACGTTCTTCTGAAGGCCCTCCATCGCGACAATGCGCGACAGGCCGGCGATGCCCATCTTGGCGGCGGCGTAATTCGCCTGGCCGATATTGCCGATCAGGCCCGAAGTGGAGGTGAAGAGCACGAAGGAGCCTTCGTTCTGCTCGCGGAAATGATTGATGGCGGCGCGGGTAACGTTGTAGCTGCCCTGCAGATGCACCTCGATGACCTGGTCCCAGTCCTGGTCGGTCATCTTGTGGAACATGCCGTCGCGCAGGATGCCGGCGGGGCTGATGATGGCGTGCAGGCCCTTGAACGTGTCGAGGGCGAGTTCGATCATGCGGCGCACGCCATCGCGGCTGGTGATGCTGTCGGAGTTCGAGGCTGCCTCGCCGCCGGCCCGACGGATTTCCTGCGCGACCAGTTCGGCCGGCCCGGCCGAGCCTTCGTCGCCACCGCCGACGCTACCGCCCAGATCGTTGACCACGACCTTTGCCCCTTCGCGGGCCGCAAGCAGGGCGCATTCCTTGCCGATGCCGTTCGCGCCGCCCGTAACCAGAACGACTTTGCCGTCAAGAACGCCCATGTGAAATCTCCCGGGATGGATGGTCAGGCGGAAAGCCTAGCGGCGCGGGTCCAACTGTGAAAGAGAGGGCGCGAGGTCTCGAAGGATCGGCGCGCATGTGGGAAATCAGGCCCGAAAGGCCGGACGATGCGGAGGCGATCGAAGCGCTGGTGGCCGCAGGTTTCGGGCCGGGGCGCTTTGCGAAATCCGCCTGGCGGCTGCGCGAAGGCGTGGCGGCGGAACCCGGGCTGAGCTTCGTGGCGGTGGAAGAGGGCACGCTCAAGGGCTCGGTGCGCTTCTGGCCGATCGCGGTAGGTGACGAGCCGGCGCTGCTTCTGGGCCCGCTCGCGGTGCGCGCCGAGGAACGTGGCCGCGGCATCGGCATCGCGCTTATGGGCCGCGGCATCGATGAAGCACGCACCCGCTCGCATCGCGCCATCGTGCTGGTGGGCGACGAACCCTATTACGGCCGTGTCGGCTTCCGGCCGCTGGCGCCGGGAACGGTGAAATTTCCCGGTCCGGTGGATGCCGCCCGCATCCTGGCTCTGCCGCTCGCGGACGGCGCGCTCGAGCGCCTCAGGGGCGAGATTCGCCGCGTGCGGATCGATGTTGCCGTCTGCGCCAATGGCGCGCCGCTCGCGCATTTGCACACGCAGCACGAGGCGGCGTGAGCGACATCGCGCGTCCCGCTCCGGAACTTTCCATCATCGTCGTCAGCTATGGCACGCGCGCGCTGACGCTGGCGTGCCTGGAGTCGGTGGAACGCGAGACGCGCGATCTCGCCCATGAAATGCTCGTCGTCGACAATGCGTCGCCGGACGGATCGGCCGCAGCCATCGCGGCGCGGTTCTCCGGGATTCGTCTGTGGGCGGAGAAAACCAATCTCGGCTTCGCCGCCGCCTGCAATCTCGCGGCAGCTGCGGCGCAGGGAAAATATCTGCTGTTCCTCAATCCCGATGCGGAAGTGAAAGACCGCGCGATCGAACATCTCGTCGCGTTCGCGAAGCGGCGGCCCGAGGCGGGCATCTGGGGCGGGCGCACGCTTTATGCCGACGGCACGCTCAATCCCATGTCATGCTATCGCCGCGAAACGCTGTGGAGCCTGTTCTGCCGCGCCAGCGGTCTCGCCACGCTGTTCCGCCGCTCGCCGCTCTTCCATGCCCACACCTATGCCGGCTGGATTCGCGACAGCGAACGCGAGGTCGATATCGTGACGGGCGGCTTCCTGCTGATCGCGCGTGAGGCGTGGCAGCGGCTCGGCGGCTTCGCACCGGAATTCTTCATGTATGGCGAAGATGTCGATCTGTGCCTCAGGGCGCGGGCGCTGGGTTACCGTCCGCGTTTCACCCCCGAGGCGACGATCGTCCACCACGGCGGCGGCGCCCGCAAAGACGACGCGACCAAGCTGGTGCAGGTGCTGACGGCGCGGACGCTGATCATCCGCAAGCATTTTCCCCGGGGCACCCAGGGCCTTGCGCTGGCGCTGCTGGCCTTCGTCCCCTGGGTCGGCCGGTTCTCGGGCACGCTGTTCCCCCGGTCCACCTGGCGCCAGGTCTGGCAGAGGCGCGGGCAGTGGCGCACCGGACAGTATTGACGCGGGCAACAATCCCGCCGTTGCCAGCGGCGGCGGCTTCCGCTACATAGCCCGGCTTTCCGGGCGCGAGCGCGGCCTTGGCCGTTGAAGCGCGCCCTTTTCCAAGGGAATTCCGCCATGCGTGAGATGCAGGAACTGAGCGCCGAGGCGCGCGAGGGCACCGGCAAGGGCCCGGCCTATCAGGCGCGTCTGAAGGGCTTTGTGCCCGGCATCATCTATGGCGGCAAGGACAAACCTGAGCCGATCGCGATCGAGCGGCTGGCGCTGGAGCGCCATACCGGCCGTGCCTCCTTCCTGACGACGCCCTATCTCCTGGCGGTCGGCACGAGCAAGACGCGGGTCATCCCGCGCGCTGTCCAGATGGACCCGGTGACCGACCGGCCGGTGCATGTCGATTTCATGCGCCTGCCCGAAGGCGCCAAGATCAAACTGGCCATTCCGGTGCGGTTTCGCGGCCAGGAAAGCTCGCCCGGCATCAAGCGCGGCGGCGTGCTCAACATCGTCCGCCACGAGATCGAACTGCTCTGCCCGGCCGAGCACATCCCAGAATTCATCGATGCCGATCTTTCAGGCCTCGACATCCGCGATTCCGTGCACATCACATCGGTCAAGCTGCCCGAAGGCGTCGTGCCGCTGGTGCGCGAGCGCGACTTCACGATTGCCTCGATCGTGGCGCCGACCAGCGTCATCGAAGAGCAGCGTGCGGCTGCAGCCGCTGCCGCCTCTGCTGCGTCGGCTCCCGCTGCCGAGGAAGGCGCTGCAGCTGCGGAAGGCGCTGCGCCGGCAGGGGGTGCTGGTGCTGCCGCAGGGGCCAAGGCAGGCGCCAAGCCGGCCGCGAAGGCTCCCGAAAAGAAATAACAGCCATTCGGGGTCCCTGCCTGCGCAGGGACGCGTGTGCCCATGTCGGATTCGTCCCTTCTCCTCGCCGGGCTCGGCAATCCCGGCGCCGACTATGCGCGCAACCGCCACAATGCCGGCTTCATGGCGGTGGATGTCGTCCATGCGAGCTATCGCTTCGGGCCGTGGAAGTCGCGGTTTCAGGGGCAGATTGCCGAAGGCACGCTGGACGGCCGCAAGACCTGGCTGCTGAAGCCCATGACCTATATGAATGAAAGCGGCGCCTCGGTCGGCGCGGCGATGCGCTACTTCAAGCTGCCGCTGGACGCGCTGGTCGTGCTGCATGACGAGATCGACCTGGCGTCCGGCAAGCTCAAGGTGAAAACCGGCGGCGGCGATGCCGGCAATAACGGGTTGCGCTCGATCACCGCCACGCTTGGTCCCGACTATCGTCGCGTGCGCATCGGTGTCGCCCATCCCGGCGACCGTGCGCGCGTCGCCCGTCATGTGCTCGCCAATTTCTCCAAGGCCGAAGAAGAGTGGCTGGTGCCGCTGCTCAGCGCCATTGCCGAAGCCGCGCCGCTTCTTGCCCGCGACGACGATGTGGGCTTCATGAACAAGGTGGCGCTCCTGCGCAATCCGCCACCGCTCAAAACTCCGGCGCCGAAACCTCCTCCGGCGAACAAGCCTCCAAAGGAACCGTGATGGGATTCAAATGCGGCATCGTGGGCCTGCCCAATGTCGGCAAGTCCACGCTCTTCAACGCGCTGACGCAGACCGCGGCGGCGCAGGCGGCGAATTATCCGTTCTGCACCATCGAGCCCAATGTGGGCGAAGTGGCGGTGCCGGATCCGCGCCTCGAGACACTGGCGGCAATCGCCAAATCGGCCGAGATCGTGCCGACGCGCATCACCTTCGTCGATATTGCGGGCCTCGTGCGCGGCGCCTCGAAAGGCGAGGGCCTGGGAAACCAGTTTCTCGCCAATATCCGCGAAGTCGATGCCATCGCCCATGTGCTGCGCTGTTTCGAAGACGATGACGTGACCCATGTCGAAGGCCGCATCGATCCCGCGGGTGACGCCGACACGGTCGAGACCGAACTCATGCTCGCCGATCTCGACAGCCTGGAGCGCCGCGTGGTGCCTGTCGAAAAAAAGGCGAAAGCCAGCGAAAAGGAATCGATCGAACTCTTCGCCATCATGTCGAAGGCGCTGGCGCTGCTCCGCGCCGGCAAGCCCGCGCGGCTCGCGGACCTCACACCTGAAGAGCGCGAACCCTATCGTCAGCTCGGCCTGATGACGCAGAAGCCCGTGCTCTATGTCTGCAATCTCGACGAAGCGTCCGCCGCCGGCGGCAATGCGTTTTCCACTGCCGTCGAAGAAAAGGCCAAACGCGAAGGCGCGGCGTGCGTCGCCATTTCGGCGCGCATCGAATCGGAGATCGCCCAACTCGACGCCGCCGAACGCACCGATTTCCTGGCCTCGCTCAGCCTCGCCGAACCGGGTCTCAACCGTCTGATCCGCGCGGGCTACGATCTTCTCGGTCTCATCACCTTCTTCACCGCCGGCCCGAAAGAGACGCGTGCCTGGACGGTCGCCAAAGGCGCGCATGCGCCACAGGCAGCGGGTGTGATCCACACCGATTTCGAGAAGGGCTTCATCCGCGCCGAAACCATCGCCTATGACGACTACGCCACGCTCGGCGGCGAAGCCGGCGCCCGCGACGCCGGCAAGATGCGCCTCGAAGGCAAGGAATATGTCGTGCAGGACGGCGACGTGATGCACTTCCGCTTCAACGCGTGAGCGGACTGCAATAGCGCTTCAACACAAAGACACAAAGACACAAAGGTCACAAAGGGAAGACGTTTCCCTCTCTCTCACCATGGCCGGGCCTGACCCACTGCTGTCCGGCTTAATTTTCATGTCCATTGAAGTGCCATTTGGAGTGGGTTTTTGTTGGCTGGCGATTGGGGGTGAAGGAGGCAATCGATTCTGCGGCGGTGCATGAGGTTGCTGCGAATGAGGCGGGCGAACGCGA
>DASXEA010000013.1:0-39281 GCA_036490345.1 Rhizomicrobium sp.
CGCCGGGTGCCAAAAAATCTGCGCAACTCGATTTCTCGCGTCCCGATGCGGCCGATGCCACGACGCTGAACATGATCCTCTGGGAAGACGCCAAGGCCGCGCCGCCGCTCGCAACCTCCCACGCCAGGGCGGCGCCGTAGCCATTCATGACTTCGATTTCGACAGCGCCCGATTGAGGTCGCGGCCGCCATACAGAACGCGCAGGATCGTCACTCTTCTCCTGCCGATGGCAAACGCGATGCTGACGCGTCGCTCGAAGCCGACAACGCGCAATCCCGGACGGACATCGTCCCGCAGGGTGCCGCGCTGCGGAAAGTTGGAGAGAGAGTGGCATGTCCGTTCGATCCGCCCGATGAAGCCCATCGCGCGGACCGCGTTCGAAGCCAGGGCGATATAGTCGTAGATTTCGATGAGATCGGCTTTTGCTTCGGGGCTGAAGACGATTTCACGCTTTGCGTTTGGCACGCTTTTTCCGCCCCTCGTGCCGCGCCCGAATGGCGGCAAAGACCTTGTCCGACGCGATGGCACGTTTGGGGTCAGCTTTCATTGCGTCGTATACGGGCGCAACCTCTTCGCGCAGCCAACGCTCGACCGCGTCGTCGCGCTCCCTCAGCGCGCGCAGGCCGGCCCGGACAACTTCGCTGGCCGAACCATAGGATCCCGCCTCGACAAGACTGTCGATGTAGTCCGCCTGCTCCACGGGCAGGCTGAATGTCCGCTTTTCTGCAGATGCCATTTGATCTCTCCGGGGGTGTGTCCAGCGGTTGGTATGACACTTTCATACCACTGTATTCGATCGAATTTCAACCGAACAATGCCGCCTGGTTTCCGTGTGGCGGCTTCAAAATGGCGGGAATTCCAACGCCGAACGCGCGGGTGGGGAAACTCGTCCCACCCGCGCGTCCTGCCTTGCCGGTTCTGATCGGCGTTCCGTCAATTGAACCGGAAGACCGTGCCATAGGCCGAAGCGCCGCTGGGTAGCGTGCCGCCGCCAAAGGTCGTGCCCCAGAGATAGGCGCCGTCCTTGATCAGCGTGTCATAGGGATTGCCGCCGTCGCTGACGCCGTTGAAGGAGTAGATGGCCGGAGTGAGCGTCGTGCCGGTGACCTTGAAGATCGTGCCGCAGCCCGGGGAGCTGTAGAGATATTGGCAGCCGGCATTGCCGCCGGACGAGGTGGCGCCATAGAGCGTGGAGCCCATTTGTGTCAGGCCGCCGCCGGGGTGGCCGCCATCGCTGCCGCCGGTGAAGTTCCAGATATTGGTTTCTGCCCAGCTGGTGCTCGTGACGGGCGTCAGGTTGAAGACCATGCCATTGTTGCTGGCGCCGCCATAAAACGTCGTGCCCCAGAGCGTGCCGCCGGCCATCGCCAACTGGCCATAGGGATCCGCTCCATCATTGTTGGCCATGCCCTGGAATTTGTAGAGCACGCTCTCGTTCAGGGTGGAAATCTTGAAACCCCACACCGTTCCGCAACCGTTTGGCAGATTGGTGCATGCCTGGCCGCCATAGCCAGTGGTGCCGTAAAGCTTGGCGCCCTGGGCGAGTGGCGTGCCCACCGGGTTGGCACCGTCACTGTTTGCCATGCCGCGAAACCGGTAGAGGACGGTTTCCGCATTCGTCGACGCCGAGGCAATGGAAAAGATGGTGCCGCATTGGCTGTAACTGGTGTGGCAGATGCTGGTGCTCTTGCCGCCGTCCATGGTCACGCCGTAAAGGGCGCCGTTGGCTCCCAGCGCCATGCCGCTCAACGGAGCGTAGCCGTCTGCCCCGCCCTGGAAAGCATAGGCCGTATTCAAGGTGGAAGAGTTGAGCTGCCAATCGAACACCGTGCCGCAACTGCCGAAATCCGGACAGTTCGTGGCGGGGCCCGCGCCGCCCTGCATCGTGGTGCCGTAAATCGCCGGTCCCGTCGGGGTCTTGGTCAGCACCAGAGAGCCCCGCGGATAGGCCCCGTCGTTGCCGCCCTGGAAATTATAGAGGACATTTTCCAAGCCGCCGGGGGTCATGGTGAAGAAGGTGCCGCAACCGCTGGGGCAGGGTCCGGTGCCGCCATAGGTTGTGGTGCCGTAAAAGACGCTCCCGACCTTGATGATGTTGGTGAAGGTGCTGGCGCCGTCGCCGCCGGGCCCGGCAAAGGGATGTTTCACGAGATAGCTGGCGGAGGCGGGTGCCGCGGCGAGAAGCGCCGAGAGGGCTGCCGTGGCCAGAAGGGCGTTGCGTGCGGCGGTGGTGAAAGAACGAAATTCCATGACGTGTCTCCATCAGAGTGTGGGCGCGGCGATCATTCGCCTTGTCCCGTTTGCGTTGGCGATCGGCGGGCGGGGTGGATCGGGTCTGGGCTTTGGCCGGTTTTGGGGGGAGGGGGTCGCCCCCCAACTTCGCCCGTCCTGACCTCGATCCCGTGTCCCACTCCGTTCGCGTTTCGGGGGACATGTGAGGCGGGATGGGGGTGGCGGACGCGGTGCAAAACCTGACGGCTTGCCTGCGAAATGCTGACAAACCGGCGATTTCCGGATGAATGCAGGAAAGTTGGGGAAGCGGCGTTGTCACGCGCCGCGAAGGAACGGTCCCGTCAGCGATCCTCGGCTTCGGCCGCGGTCCAGACCAAAGCGAGGAGAGAACAGCCTGCCATGGTCGCCAGCAGGATGACGGCCGGGGCCGAGAGCTCGCCGGCGACCCAGTCCTGCCAGCCCATGCGCAGCAGCGGCGCGGACGACAGGCTGATCCAGCACATCAGCCCTCCGGCTGCGATTCCTGCCGCGAGCGGCCAGGTGTGGCGAGGGCGATGCGCCGGAATCTGGCGCATGACCCAGCTGCAGCAGCAGGTGGTAGCGCGCCTGCGTCTGCCGATAGCGATAGACCATAACAATCAGGACGATGAGCACGGGGGCCAGCGTCAGTACGAACGGGATGAAGATTTCAGCCGAGATGCCAGCCAGTCGCACAACTGGCAAACAAAAAGCCCCGCCGAAGCGGGGCCTTTGCCGTCTGTTACGCCAGCTGCGTCAAGGTCCCTGATATGTCGCCACACCGCTCTTGACCTTCGCTTTCGCGAGCGGATTGGCGCAGTGCGGATAGGGATACGCTTGCAACAGGATAAAGTCGAAACCATGGGCCAAGCCGTTGGTGTCGACCGAGTTTAGGGAGAACTCGTGAACTTCGCACAGCGAGGTGCCAACGTAGATCGAAAACGTTCCCATCCCATCCCCCGGGGAGTTGGTGACAGTGTAGGTGCCCGAGTGAGGGCCGACGCCCGGACAATTCCAAGCGCCGTTAACGTTCGAACAGCCTCCGGTGAGGTTCGACGGCGTGTAAACAAGAGTGCCGGCACCGTCAAAACAGAAGGTGCCGACCTGGGCCGTGTTGTTGGCGGCAGTTTGCGTGTCCACACTGACGATGCGGTGACTATAGCAGCCGAGCAGCGCAGCATTGGTGTAAGTCGTTCCTATCGCGAAGGCCGGGGCACCGGCTCCCGCAGTTAGCAAAAGCATGATTGCCGCCGCCAGGGGAGCGATCATCTTCAATATTCGTCCGCAATGCGTTTGCATGACAGTCTCCATCAGGTTGGGCCGCAGCGACCATCGCCCGGCCGGTTGCCCCATCACGCCCCGGATCGCGATGTCGAACGCGGACGAAAACCTGACGATTTGCCAGCCAGAACATGACAAACCGGCGACTTGGTGATTTCTTGGAATCCACCCACTCGGCTTTCGAAAATTTCGGCTCCGAGAAACCCGATCGGTTGGGGGTGACCTGCTCCCCGGGACCCCCGTTTAGAGGTTAGAGTCCGTTCCATTGAAGGAGACGGTCAAAGCGGCGCAGCCGGTACAGTGACGAGCAGACTATTGGAATATTGAAGCAGCACCGGGCTGGCGTTGGGGCGAAGGAGCTGTGCCGGATCGGCACGGCATCAGCGATGCCACGTTTTACAAGTGGCGCTCCAAATACGGCGGCATGGATGTGCCGGACGCGCGGAAGCTGAAGGCTCTGGAAGAGGAGAACCGCAAGCTGAAGAAGCTGCTGGCGGAGACGGTGCTCGACGCTGCGACGCTGAAGGAGATGTTGGCAAAAAACTTCTAACGCCCAGAGCGCGGAGGACTGCCGTGAGCTGGGCGATGAAGGGCAAGGGCTATTCGCAGCGTCGTGCGTGCGAGCTGGTCGGCATTGAGGCGAAAACCTTCCGCTACGCCTCGCAGCGCCCGGATGACGGTGCTCTGCGGCAACGATTAAACCAACATTCCCCGGATGAGCCCGGGTTGAGGTGGCCGCAGTCCATCGATCAGCCTCAGAATCTCCGCGAACAAATGGCTCGGCACGGCGACCTCAGCCATCTGGAATGTGACGTAGCGAGCGTGGGTCACGATCTTCGCGCCGATCTTGACGCGTTTCTCCCGCAGGCTGGTCAGCGACCAGTGCTTGACGGTTTCCGGCAATGCCAGCGTCCGCATGAAGTTGGCGAGATTTTAGGCCAGCGCCTGAAGCTGAAGCCGAACAGCGTTGGCGGAGAAGGAGCAGCAGGACAGCCGCGTCCACTTCAGCGCGTTCTTGCCTTCCTTGATCCATTGCTCGGCTGTGCCGCGCTGATACCTATGTCTGAATCGACACGCGCGCCCTTGCAACTTCAATGTCATCCCGGGAATGCGGGTTCAGGTGTCATGACTCGTCTCCGGAAGGATAGTGTTTGAATACGAAACGAAGAGGTTCGGGGTGTCGGTGGGCGCGTCACGACGCGCCGCCGGCAGCGAGAAGGCCGGCGATCCGCCCGGCCGGCAGCATCGCCGTCTCGGAGTCGCCTTCATGGCTCGTGATGGTGACGGCGGCGTTGGTGTCCCAGACGATGGCGAGCTCCGCGTCCATGCCCGGTGCGCCGCCGGCGTGCCGCGAATATGGCGGCCATGCGAAGGCCGGTCGCCAAATCCTGCGGCATAGGCGCCGGGACCTGCCGGCACCTCATTGTCGAAAGTTTCCTGCAACGTTTCGCGCCTGACGAGCTTTGCCTCGCGCGGTGCTTTTGCGAAGCGCAGGAGATCGCTGTTGTTGGAATAGCCGCCACCGGCCGGACTTCCCTTGAAGGGCAAGGTCATCGTTGGAGTTCCCGAAAAGGCGCGGTGCCCAATGCACGCATGCGTTCGGAGGCTTTGATGCGTCCCTCCACCGGATTGGATGCGCGCCGGCGTCCCGCGCCATGAAAAAGCGGCCTTGTCCCGGGAGCGCCGCGCCGGGGCTTCCATCACCACCCTCGCTATTTCCCGAATGAGGGCGCTAGAATCGGCGCAGCAGGGCCAGGTGCGCCGGGGGACAACCATGAGTTTCATTACACGCCGCAAGCCGATCGATGGGCCGGTGCCGAGCCATGAGCGCCTGAAGGCCACGCTGTCCTGGCCGCATCTGGTGGCGCTGGGCGTGGGCGCGATCGTGGGCACCGGCATCTATACGCTGACCGGTATCGGCGCGGGGCTCGCGGGACCTGCGGTGATGCTGTCGTTCCTTCTCTGCGGCGTCATCTGCGCCTGCGCGGCGCTCTGCTATGCCGAGATGTCCACGCTCATGCCGGTGGCGGGCAGCGCCTACACTTATAGTTATGCGGTGCTGGGCGAGCTCGTCGCATGGATCATCGGCTGGAGCCTGGTGCTCGAATATACGGTGGCGGCCGCGGCCGTGGCCGTCGGCTGGTCGGCGCATGTGGCGGCTTTCCTCGCGGCCACCGGCCATCCCCTGCCGGATGCGCTGAGTCATGGGCTGCTGGCGGGGGGTGTGGTCGATCTGCCGGCGATCGTGATCAGCCTCGCGGTTATCGCCATTCTGGTGATCGGCACGCGCGAAAGCGCCACGGTCAATCTTGTGCTGGTCGGCGTCAAGCTCGCGGCGCTGGTGGTGTTTGTCGTGCTGGCGTCGCAAGCCTTCGATCCGTCGCGCTTCCATCCGTTCGCACCCTACGGTTACGGCGCGGATCTGGGCGCCGACGGCACCAAGCGCGGCGTGCTGGCCGCAGCGGCGCTGATTTTCTTCGCCTTCTATGGCTTCGACGCCGTGTCGACGGCGGCGGAAGAGACGAAGAATCCGGCGCGGGATCTCGCAATCGGCATTGTCGGCTCGATGATCCTGTGTACGGCGATCTATATCGCGGTGGCCGCGACGGCTTTGGGCGCCTCTTCCTATCTCGAAATCGCGCGGACCGGCGCGCCGCTCGTGCATGTGCTCGAACTCTTGCATCACCCGCTGGCAGGGCAACTCGTGGCGTCGGCGGCGATCATCGCGCTGCCGACCGTGATCCTCGTGCTCATGTATGGCCAGAGCCGCATCTGGTTTGTGATGGCGCGCGATGGCCTGCTGCCGCAGCGCCTGGCCGCGCTGCACAAGACGCGCGGCACGCCCGTCACGATGACGCTGTTTGCCGGTTTCTGGGTGATCGTGCTGGCGGCGACCCTGCCATTGGCGCGGATCGCGCTCCTGGCCAATGCCGGCACGCTGGCGGCCTTCATCGCCGTCGCGGTATCGCTGATCGTGCTGCGCTTTCGCGACCCGGCGCGGCCGCGGGTTTTTCGCGCGCCCATGGGCCTCGCGGTGGCGGGGTTTTGCGTCGTGGGCTGCGTCTATCTGTTCCTCACAGGCCTGCCTCAGTTCACGCAGATCTGGTTCGTGTTGTGGAACGCCGGCGGCCTTCTTCTCTATTTCGCCTATGGCATGCGGCAAAGCCGCCTCGCCGCGGCGGAGGCTCCATCGGCGCGCTGATCGCCACAATGCGTTCAACATCGTGATGTTAAAGTCGGGGGATGACTCCCATTCCTTTCCGTTCCATCGAACGTGTCGCCCAGGCGGTGTTCTGGCTGACCCTGGTTTTCACCTTTGCAGCCGCCGTGATGCCGGCGCATGCGGCGCCGCGCTTGTTCCCCTGGGATAAGGCGGAGCATTTCGCCGCATTTTACACGCTGACCTGCCTCGCGGCGGCGGCGTTTCCCCGGCGCAATCTTTTTGTGCTGGCGTGTCTGCTATCGGGGTTCGGCGCGGCGATCGAACTCGTTCAGGCCTTGCCGATGGTCAATCGCGATGGCGACGTGAAGGACTGGCTGGCCGATACGATTGCGATCACGGCAGCCCTGGCACCCCTGGTGCTGGCGCCCTGGCGGGCATGGCTGAGCGGCGAGCCGCGCAGAGCGGCGTAGCGCCGGCGCACTTCACGCGGCGAATGCGATTCAGAGAGTGTCAGTGACCGGTCGTCGTGGTGGTCGTCGAAGAGCCATGACCAGAGCCGCAAACGGCGATGCAGATCACGCCGCCAACCACAGCCGCGCCGACCAGCAATGTCGTCGTCCCGATCTCAAATCCCGCAGCCGTCAGCATGCCGGCATCGCCACCCGCGACGACGGGGCCTTGTGCCGGGGCCACTTCCGCACCGACGCCAGGATCCTGGGGCGCGGCGGCCGTTCCGTCGGAAGCGGCGCTCGGAGCGGCGGTGCCCGAAGTCGCCCCGCCGCTTGTGTCCTGCGCGTAGGCAGAACTGGCGGTCATCATCGCAAGCGCAACGACGATGGAACTCCAATTGCGCGACATGGGCGAACTCCTCTTACACTTGCAGAATCATAACCTCGTAACACGACAAATGTCAATTTTCTGTGGACGAGTCAGACGCGATAGAAATCGCGATACCACGCCACGAATCGGGGAATGCCTTCGGCAATGGGCGTGCGCGGAGAAAAGCCCAGATCTCGGCTGCTTGCCTCGATGTCGGCATAAGTCGCAGGCACATCGCCCGGCTGCATTGGCTCGAAAATGAATTCCGCTTTTTTGCCGAGAGTGGTTTCGAGGATGTTAATGAACTCCGTCAGTTTTTCCGAACGGTGATTGCCAAGATTGTAGACCATGACCGGCGGCACGCCCTCCGGGCGGCGATCCAGGACACGCAGCACGCCATCGACAATATCGTCGACATAAGTGAAGTCCCGCCACATTTCGCCGTCGTTGAATACGCGGATGGGCTCTCCGGCCAGGATCGCGCGCGTAAACAGAAATGCCGCCATGTCGGGTCGCCCCCATGGTCCGTACACTGTAAAGAAGCGCAGGCCCGTCGAGGGAATTCCGTAGAGATGGGCGTAGGTGCGGGCGATCAGTTCTCCCGCGCGCTTGGTGGCGGCGTAAAGCGAGTTGGGCTGCTCGACCGGATCCTTCGTCGAAAAAGGAAGCTTGTCGTTCGCTCCGTAGACCGAGGAGGAACTGGCATAGACGAAGTGCCGCAGGTCTTTCCACGTCCGCGCCGCCTCGAGCATGACGACCTGCCCCATGACGTTGGCCTGCACATAGACATAGGGATCGGTCAGAGAATGGCGCACGCCCGCCTGGGCAGCCAGGTGGACGACGCCGGTAACCAGGGGAAAATCGCGCGCCAGCTCTCCCATTGCATCGCGATCCGATATATCAATCTGGCGGAAAGTGAATCGCGGATGTGCGGCCAGCCGGGCCAGACGCGCCTCCTTGAGGCGCACGTCGTAGTACGCGTTCATGTTGTCGACGCCGAGCACGGCGTCGCCGCGCGCAAGGAGCGCCTGGGCCACATGATAGCCAATGAAGCCTGCCGCGCCGGTTACCAAAATCATAATGCCTCGCGAATCGCCGCGCCTCGGGCGGGTTATGGCATGGCTGGCGCTGTGCTGGAACGGAGCCATGCGTGCCTGAACCCGCGGCCATTTCGGCAACGAAGGCAACGCCGGCAAACGGTTTGCCTCCTGGCCTGCATCCTCTACGGCTTGCTGTCGGGCCACGCGTCGGCGGTCGGCATTTCCGACCGAAGCGACATCCATGTCGGCCCGGACCTGTATCAGACGCAAAATGCAGGGCGTGACTGGTCGCTCACTGTCGCGGGCAATCCGCCGTGTCTTTATCGGTTCGAGGTGCGGCCGGGGGACAATTGGCTGCGGGAACCGGCGCGTCAGGCAGGCTCTTCCGTGGAGCGGAGCGAATTGGGTGCCGCGGATCGTCCCGGCGTTTCAGGGTTCGATGTTCCGATCTGGACGGCCTATCAGTTCCGCATCGAACCCGGGGCACCCAGCACGGCGCAATGGGTCGTGCTCGGAGACTGGCATGTGCTGCCAGATCCCGAGGACACTGCCGTAAGCCTGTCCTCGCCCTGGCAGCTGGAGCTGCGGTCCGGCGATTCCCTGGTGTTCGATGTGCGTCAAAGCGCCGAAAAGCCTATTCGCGCAACGCCGTGGGAGAATCGTCTGTGGACGAGCCCGGCTCCGATTGCACGGGGCGTGTGGCACTCGCTCGTATCGGTCGCGGTGTTCGACTGGCGGCCCGATGGCGGTGGAATGGTCAAGCTGTGGCTTGACGGCCAAAAGGTCGTCGACCGCACGGGCCCCCTCGGGTACGACATGGTGCGTCCCGACTATTTCAAATTCGGCATTTACCGCGCCGCTGCCACCGACACGCTTGCGGTCGACTATGCAAATGTCGAACTGACCCGGACGTCGCTGGAGGCGCGTATCATGACTCCGCCCCCGATTTGCGGTGCGGCCAAGTGAATCACCCCGATGGCCGCGCACCCAAAGGCGCATCCGCTGGTGCGGTAAATGGATCGTTAGGATCGACGTGTCAGTTTGGATCATGTGCTTGCACAAGAGTCGCGATTCGATTCTTGTGCGGCGAGAGATTCGGTATGGCAGGCGGCCGTCGGGCTGCCGCGAGGGTGGGATGAAACTTGCCGTTTTAGGCCTTGGATATGTGGGCACGGTCTCCGCCGCCTGCCTTGCGGCGCGCGGCCACGAGGTCGTCGGCGTCGACATCAATCCGGCGAAGGCCGCCCTGATCAATGAGGGCAGGGCGCCGATCGTCGAGCGCGATATCGGCGGCCTTGTCGCCACGGCCCGCGAGCGCGGTCTGCTGCGCGCCGCGACCGACGCCGCCCAGGCGGTCCGCGAGACCGAGATGTCGATCGTCTGCGTCGGCACGCCGGCCGGTCCCAGCGGACGGCTCGACACGCGCGCGCTGGAGCGCGTTGCCCAGGAAATCGGCATCGCGCTCGCGACGAAGAGCGAGCGTCACATTGTCGTCATCCGCTCGACAATGTTGCCCGGCACGTTCCGTAATATCGTCTGCCCGATCATCGAGGCAGCGTCGGGGAAGAAGGCCGGTCGCGACTTCGCGATCTGCGTCAATCCCGAATTCCTGCGGGAAGGGTCGGCCGTGGCCGATTTCCACCGTCCGGAAAAAACCGTGATCGGGTCGGACGACGCCCAAGCCGCCGCACGCGTCGCCGACCTCTACGAAGGGTTGCCCGGCGAAATCGTGCGCACCACGCCCGAAATGGCCGAATTCACGAAATATGTCGACAACTCATGGCACGCGCTCAAGGTGAGTTTTGCCAACGAGATCGGCAATCTTTGCAAGGCCGTGGGCGTCGACAGCCACGCCGCCATGAATCTGCTCACGCTCGATCGCAAGCTCAACATATCGCCTGCCTATCTGAAGCCGGGCTTTGCCTTCGGCGGCTCCTGCCTTCCCAAGGATACGCGTGCGCTGGCCTATTTCGCGCGCTCGCTCGACCTCGAATTGCCGCTGCTGCAATCGATCATGTCGAGCAACACCCAGCAGATCGAGCGCGCCTGCGACTGGGTCCTGTCGCACGGCAAGCGCCGCGTCGCGCTGCTCGGCTGCTCGTTCAAGGCCGACACCGACGACATGCGCGAAAGCCCCTTCATCATTCTGACCGAACGGCTGCTCGGCAAAGGCTGTTCGATCCGGATTTTCGACCGCAATGTCCGCCTTTCGATGCTGATGGGCGCCAATCGCGACTATGTGACGAAGGTCATTCCGCACATCGCCAATCTGTTTGTGGATTCGATGGAAGAGGCGATCAGCGAGTCCGAGATCGTGTTGCTCACCGCCTTTTCCCCCGACTACCTCGCGGCGTCGCAGATGATCGGCCCCGACCAGATCCTGCTCGACTTCGCCTGCGTACCGGAACTCAAATCCCTGCCGAACTATGACGGCGTGAACTGGTGACGCCCGGGCGCGTACTGATTGTCGTCGAGAACCTTCCGGTCCCGTTCGACAGGCGCGTATGGTCGGAAGCTACGACCCTCAAGCAGGCCGGTTACGAAGTGTCGATCATTTGCCCCAAGGGCAAATCGGCGACGGCGTCGTTCGAATGCATCGACGGTATCCATATTTTCCGGCACCCCCTCCCGCTCGAGGCGCGCGGCGCGCTGGGCTATGCGCTCGAATATGCGTCGGCCCTGTTCTGGGAGTTCGTCCTGAGCGTGAAGGTCTTTCGCAAGCGGGGCTTCGACGTCATCCAGGCCTGCAACCCTCCCGACCTGATCTTTCTGGTGGCCTTGTTCTGGAAGGTGCTGTTTCGCACCCGCTTCGTCTTCGACCAGCACGACATAGGACCCGAACTCTACGAAGCAAAATTCGGCCGCAGGGATATGTGGTGGCGGCTGCTGTGCCGCTTCGAGCGTGCAAGCTTCGCCCTGGCCGACGTTTCGATTGCCACAAATGAATCCTATCGTGAAATCGCGCTCGAGCGCGGCGGCATGCCGGCCGACTGCGTCTATGTCGTGCGGTCTGGGCCGAACCTCGCGCGTGTACGCGAACTCCCGCCTGACCCCTCCTGGCGAAAGGGACGCCAACACCTCGTCGCCTATGTGGGGGTCATTGGTGCCCAGGAAGGGCTGGATCTCTTGCTCGAAGCGGCCGCCCACATGCGCGATGCGCTTGGCCGGCGCGATGTGCAGTTCGTCATCGTCGGCGACGGACCGGAGTTTGAACACGTGAAGGCGATGTGTGCGGCAATGGCGCTCGATGACGTGTTCACCTTCACCGGCCGCGTCGACGACAACACGCTTTTCACTGTGCTGTCCACAGCCGATGTCTGCGTCAATCCCGATCGTCCAAACGCGATGAACGACAAATCCACGATGAACAAGATCATGGAATACATGGCGCTTGGAAAACCCATCGTTCAGTTCGATCTGACGGAAGGCCGTTATTCTGCGCAGGCGGCATCACTGTACGCGCGCAATACGGACACGACAGATTTCGCGGCGCGGATCGTCGAATTGCTGGACGATCCCGAGAAGCGACAGGCGATGGGCGCATTCGGCAAGGCGCGCGTCCACGATGCGCTGTCCTGGCCGCATGAGGCGCCGAAGCTTCTGGCTGCCTATGCCGCCGCATGCCGGCAAGGAACGCCGCAGCGCGATTCTGCCCGCCGATTGGGCCTCTTTCGCCGCCGCTCGCGCACCGAAGCCCAGAGAACGCCGAGTCGGTAGGGACAATGGCCATGTCAGCGGCGGCACCCGTCGGGTCATGAAACAGAGCGCTGCAGTCCGGGACATTCTCAAGCTGGTGTCGGGCAGCGTTGCCGCGCGGCTGATCAGCATTGCGGCACTGATGCTGTTCACACGCACGCTTTCCAAGACGGAAGTCGCGATCTTTCCCGTCTATCTGATGCTCGGCGGCGTGGCGAATTTGTTCTTCAATTTCGGGATTTTTCCGATCTTCGTGAAGCTTCTGCCCTCCCTGCTCCGCAGCGACCGCCAGAAGGCGTGCGACCTTGTGCTTACCGGCGCTGTCCTGATTCTTTTCGGGACGGTGCTGGTGTCGATCCTGACGGCCGCATTTGCCGACCGCGTGGCGGTAACGGTTCTCGGGACTGCAGCCTACGGTCATGCCGTTCGCGTCATGTGCATCGGCTTCGTCGCCTTTGCCATTGCAAAGCTTGTCGAACACGTGATGTGGGGGCGCGGCCAGTACGGCATGACGTCGGTGCTGCAACTCCTCGATGCGGCGGTGCGGCCGGTGACCTGCGTGGCCTTGTATCTTCTGATGGGCTTCGAGGGCATTGTGATTGCCCTGGTCATCGCGCAATCCATTGTCGCGGCGGCGTCCGTCTGGTGCGTTCGCGATTTCTTTCGCGGCATGCGTTTGCGCTTCTATCCGCTGGGGGCGCTTTTCCAACAATCCTACCCGTTCTACTTCGAAAGCTATTTGATGTATGCACGGGGGGACGGTGACAACTGGCTTGTCACGTTTTTCCTGGGGCCCGCTTTCCTGGCGGAGTACTATGTGGCCAAGACGCTCTATTCGAGCGTCATCATGTTTTCGACGGCCGTCGACAAGGTGGTCGCCGAGCGGTTCGCGCGCGAGGCGCATGTTCCGGACGTCCTTGCCGCGCGCGCCGGCGAAACGCATCGGCACCTGTCGCAATTCGCGCCACCCCTGATGCTTTTCCTGATTACTTTGACGCCGTTTATCATGACAGTGGTCGGCGGCGACCGTTATCGCTCGGCGGCGGGGCCGGCCATGATCCTCCTTGTTCTGGCCTTGCAGCAGATTCTGACCATTCCGATCGACCGGAGCGTGTTCGCCGGAACTCCATCGTTCTTCCGCCTCCTGAAGACGCTCATTGAAAGCGTCGGCGTCATGGCGGGTGCGATCGTCATGGCGCCGCTCGCCGGCATCAACGGCATTGCTGCCGGACGATTGCTGGGTCAGGGCCTCGCCGCGCTGTTTGGCTACGAACTCATCCGCCGAAAGCTCGGCATTCATCTGGGCCTTCGCAAGCTCGCAATTTCGCTCGCCTGTTCCCTTCCGGGGACCATTTTGATTCTGGCGCTTGCGCCCGTCGCCCATGGCGCGGCCGCGGCGATAGGCGAAGCCGTCGCATCTGCGCTCGTCTGGCTCGGAGTGTTCGCCGCCACGACCTTTCTCGTCGACCGGGAAACGTTAGTGGGCGCGTGGCGCTATGCGGTCGGGAAGCTGCGCGATCGTTCAGTCCCGTATTCCCTCGGACGCACGGTTCATGACTGATGGCGTCTGTGTCCTGACGTTTTCGTCGGTGGCGGCCGGAGCGGGATTTGCCGGACGGGAAGCCCTGGTCATCGCCGAAGCTCTTGCCCGGCGGGGCCGATTGACGAAACTCTTTTGCAGCGGCTTTGACCGCACTGCGCTCGAACTGACCGGGGGGCGCGTAGCGTCACCGGCGGGTGTGCGAGTATTGGCCGACCGCGCGCTTGGACGACTGGGGCGCTATGCGCGGTTTCCGGAGAGGCGGCTGCGCGAGTCGCTTCTGGACGGCGCCTTCGAAGACGCTGTCGCGCGCGATGGTGCCGCGACCTATCTCTTCATGAAGCCTGCCTTTCTGCGCACGAGCCGCCGCCTGAAGGCGAGCGGTCGCCGCCTCGTTGCGCTGGCGACGACACTGCATCCCCGATTCAATCTCGAAGCCGTGGAGGAGGAAGAGCGGCGAACGGCACTGCGCGTGCGTTCGGCCTACACCGATCGCAGGCGCGTCAGGCGGCTCTCGGATTTCTACGCAACGATGGACGAAATCCTTGTTCCCTCGCGCCTGGCGCAGGCGAGTTTCGCGCAGTTCGGCGAGAGCCCGCCGCAACTGCGCTTCATCGGGAACGAAATGGTTGTCGATATTGCGAAGTTCGCGCCCGGGGAGCAACGCGCCCGCGAGGATTCCTTCCTCGTGCTGCACCTGTCGCAGATGACCCTGATCAAGGGGATCGGTTTTCTGCTGGAGGCATGGAAGCGTCTCGATCTGCCGCAGGCGCGACTGGTCCTAGCAGGTTCGATGGACGCCAACGTCGCCACACTCGTGAGACGGGCCGGCCTGAAGAACGTCGAAGTGCTGGGTCATGTCGTCAACCCCGCTCCGCTGTTCCGCATGGCCGATGTTTTCGTCTCGCCATCGATTTCCGACAGCATGCCGGGCACCGTATTCGAAGCGATGGCGAGTGGAGTAGCCCCGATTGTTTCCGATCGTTGCGGCGCGGCCGAATCCGTCAGGCATGGCGAAAACGGCTTTGTCTATCCTTTCGACGCGCCGGACAAGCTGGCGCAGCACATCGCGTGGTGTCATGCGCACCGGGAGCACGTGCGCGGTCTGGGAACGAGGGCCCGTCAATCCATCGTCGAGCGTCCGGCCTCACGGTTCGCCGATACGGTCATCGATGTTCTGGAAGGAGCCACCCCGGCGGTGGCAGACACGGCATGAAGTTTCTGATTCGCGACGACGATTGTTGTGCATTCACGACGGTTGAAGATATCGAGCGTTGCTACGCCCGCATCTGGGACATCGCACCGGCCAATCTCTCGGTTACGCCATTCCGGATTCCGGGCGACGATCCCCACATTCCGGCCGGACTGATCGGCGACACGCGCGTCATGCCCCTGGGCGCGCACGGCGAACTCGTGCATTTCCTTCGCGAGAAGATCGCTGCCGGGAAAATCGACGTGGCGCTGCATGGCTACCATCACACCAGGCCGCGCGGGCGCCCGGAATATGCCGCCGGTGACGACCTCGATTCCAGGACCCGCGACGGCAAGCGCTACCTCGAAGACCTGCTGCAATGCGAAGTGCAGACCTTCGTGCCGCCCTACAACACCATCGATGCCAAAGGGTTCGATGCCATCGTTGGCGCGCATCTCAATCTTGTCGGCATTCCGTCGTTCTGGCGCAATTCCGAAAGACCGTTTTCAGTCGCGAATTTTTCGAGGCTGACAACGCGAAAGTTCTACCGATCGGTGCGCGGTATCGACTATCCCCATGTCTTGCGCTTCTCCGACCACAAGGAGGTCGGCTACGTTTCGCTGACGCCGGCGCAAACCCTGTCGGCGATCCGTCATCAGTTCGAAGGCATTGCTGCTGCAAACGGGGTCTTCGTGCTCGCCGTGCACTATCATGCCTTCGACAAGCCGCTCAAATCGGGTGAGCGCATCGGGGATGTGGTAACGATGCTTGTCGAGCAGGCCGCAAAACTTCCCGACACGCGTTTTTGCAGCTACCGGCAGTTGTGGAGCGAAGCGTGATCTACGTCGTGCTCGGGATGCACAAATCGGGGACAACCCTCGTTTCCCGCGTGCTGCACGAGTCCGGGATCGATATGGGCCTCTTCGACAGCACGCTTGCCTATGATCATGGCAATCATTTCGAGCGGGTTGAGACACGCGATCTCAACATGGCGATCCTGGGAACGCATCTCGGCGTCGACAGCCTGGACCTTGTCCAACCCTGCGACTCCGTCGAACGGCACCCCGAAATCGGACCGGCAATCGAAAGTCTCGCGGAAGGGCTTTCCCACGAGCATGTCGATTGGGGCTTCAAGGACCCGCGGAGCTGTCTGACCTATTCCGTCTGGCGCCGGCATCTGCCTGCCTTCAGGACGATCATCATCTACCGCGACCCATCCGAAGTGGTGGAGCACTATGGCCGACAGGTCCCGCGTTGGCAGTTCCTGCGGCACGCACGCATACGAGCCAGGGCCCTCCTGGCATGGACCATCTGCAACCGGGAATGCCTTCGCGCCTATCGGGAAGAGGACTGCCTTCTCCTGAACTTTCGGGAGTTCGTGTCCGGCCCAGAGGCGTTTGCCGAGCTGTCCGCGTTTGTCCAACGCCCGCTTGCCGATCCCCGTGATCCGCGATTGTACCGCGCGCGCGCTGCCGCGCGAGCCGGGGCCGTTCCTGCGCGGGGCCCCTGGCGGGAAGCTGCGCAGATCTATGCCCGCCTCGAAGCGTGCCGGATCGCTCAGCGCTCTGCGGCCGGCGCCGAGCCGTTCGCGGCATCGTCCGGATTCAAGGCCGCCACCGCCTCGTAAACGCTGTGATAGACGTCCCCGCCACCCAGAAGGTCGAGGATGCCGAAACATTGCAGCGACTGCTGGGCGCGCACCGATTCCAGTCGCGCGATGGCGAATTGCATGCCCGCCGACCGACAGTGGCGGATCACGTCTTCAAGAACATGCGCTGCCGTAAAATCGATCTCGACCACGCTGCTGGCCTCGAACACGACGAGGCGAACGGGATTCGGCGCTTTCGCAATCGCCTGGAGGAATCCGCGCCGGAACGAATCGGCGTTCAGGAAGGAGAGGGGGGCCTGAAAGGCGAGAACCAGCGTGGTCGCATCTGTGCTGGCGGAACCGGACGTGCCGTGCGGCCACCAGATCGAAGTCCCCGGCACGCGGCCAAGCGCAATGACGCGCGTCCGCGTTGTCGTCCAGATGCCATGCCCCAGCGAGAGGGCAATGCCGAGGGCAACGCCCGTCTGGATCGGCAAGGCGATGATGGCAATGGCCGTGGCGAGCAGAAAGCAGAATTCGACCTTGCTTTCGTTCCATAACAAAATGGCCATGCGCACGCGCAGAATGCGAAGGGCGACGAACAGCAGGACGCCCGCGAGAGCTGCGTTCGGAACATGACGCAGAAGGCCGCTACCGAACGCCGCGAGCACGCCGACCGCCAGCGCTGCTGCCAGCCCGGCGGCGCGGGATTGCGCTCCGGCTTCGACCGTCACTGCCGTGCGGGGCGGGCTGGCGTTCACCGGAAACGCGCCGACGAGACCCGCGAGGATGCTTCCGGTGCCGGCGCCGATGAAATCCCGGCCGATGTCGGGTTCGGCGTCGCTTGCCGGAGGGAACGATTGCGTCGTTGCCGCCGTCTGGATGATCACGACCATGGAGATCAGAAGGGCAAGCGGCGCCAGGCGCGCCACATCGCCCAGCGCCGGAACGGACAGAAACACATGCGGCATCGGCGCCGCCATGGCACCAAGCACGGCGACACCGTGTTGCTGCCAGCCAAGGAGCCAGGTGAGAATTCCCGCTCCCGCCACGCCGATCAGCGCTCCGGGCCATCTGGCGTACCATTTTTCAAATCCGGCGATCGTCGCAAGCACACCCAGGCCAATGGCAATGGCCAAGAAATTCGCGTGACCGATCTGCGACGCCACACTCGCCAGGCGACCGACCGGCGATTCGGCGGTGGAAGAAATCTGGCAAAGGGCGGGAAGCTGCGAGGCAATGATGTGGACCGAGATGCCGGCGAGAAATCCGCTTGTCACGGGCGCGGACAGGAGGCTGGAAATCCATCCCATCCGGCAAAGACCGGCGACTGTGACCGCCACACCGACCATCAGTGCCAGAAGTGCGGCCAGCGACGCATATTCGGGAGAGCCGGCCGCCGCGAAAAGCGCGAGACTGCCGGCAAAAATGGGCGTTATCGTCGAATCGGCGCCCACGGACACGTAGCGGTTCTGTCCCAGCAGCGCGAAACCGAGTGTTCCGGCGATGAAGGCCAGAAAGCCGATTTCCGGCGAGAAATGTCCCAGACGCGCGGTCGCCATCTGTTCGGGTATGGCCACGGCCGCCAGCGTCAGGCCCGCCGGCAGGTCTCGTGCCAGGGTTACGTTCATGGCCATCGCAGGGTCCGGCGTTCAGGCGTGGCTAACCAGCGGATGATAGAATCGTCCCATTGATTCGCGAACAGGAGTCTAGCCCCATGGCTTTCGTCCGCGAACCGGTCCTCGAGCCGGTTCCCATCGCCCAACTGAGGCCGACCCAGATGACTGTCGGCCTGCGCGAAGTGGAGGAGCGTCGCGAGCATTGGCGGGCGCGCAAGCCTGGCGACGACAACGCCTATTTTGCAAAGCACATGATCCCTGTCGTGCTGGGTCCGAAGAACCGCCACTATGTGGTGGATCACCATCACCTCGCCTGCGCGCTCATGGCGGAGGGTGTCACGGAAATCTTCGTGGTCACCCTGGCGCGGCTTCACAAGCTTGACCAGGACGCCTTCTGGGTCGTGCTCGACAATCGCGGCTGGATGCATCCCTTCGACGAAAAGGGACGGAGGCGGCCCTATGAGGATATCCCGCGCTCGATCGACAAGCTCGTCGACGATCCCTACCGTTCGCTCGCTGGAGCCCTGCGCCGCTCCGGTGGGTTCGCCAAGGACACCACGCCGTTCAGCGAGTTTCTGTGGGCCGATTTTCTGCGACGGCGCATCGGCCGCCAGGACGTCAAGCGGGATTTCGATGCAGCCTTTCGCAAAGCGCTTGCGCTTGCGAAAAAAAAGGAGGCTGACTATCTCCCGGGCTGGTGCGGGGCGACGGACCAGGGCTGACGACACGGTCGCTGTCGGCGTGTGCTTGACGGATCGGCGGTCGGTGTAGGCCGCAGGCGGACAGATCAGGCGCAGCGCATGCGGCCGTGGACACGAATTCTCGAAAGCCAGTCAAAGGCGTCCATTGCCGTCGCGGCGACGCTCCTCGCGCTTTCCATCGGCGGATTCGACTACGTCACGGGGACCTATATTTCCCTGTCGGCCTTCTATCTGGTGCCGGTGACCCTTGCGACATGGTTTGTCGGCACCCAATTCGGGCTTCTGACGGCAGTCCTGTGCGTGACCGTGTGGATGACCGGCAACATCGTGGCCGGCGATCCGGACTTTGGAACGCCGTTCCTGATTGCGTGGAACGCGACGGTCCAGCTTGCGTCTTTCGTCACGGTGGTTCTCGTGCTATCGCGATTTCTCGCGCTTCATCGCGATCTCGAACTCAGGGCGAACCAGCGCGCCCAGGAACTGACCCGCGAAATTGCCGCGCGCGAACGGCTGCAACACGAATTGCTGGAGGCCAGCGAGCAGGAACAGCGACGGATCGGTCGCGATCTCCATGACGGACTTGGCCAGCACCTGGCGGGAACCGCGATTGCCGGACAGGTGCTGCGTGAGAAGCTCGAGCGCAAACAGCTTCCCGAGGCGAAAGATGCCCAGAAAGTCATCGGTTTGATCGAGGAAGGCATTTCCCTGACGCGCCGTTCGGCAAAGGGCCTGCATCCGGTGGATCTCGACGCCGAGGGCCTGATGCTGGCGCTCGAGGAATTCGCCGTCACGACGACAAGGCTGTTCGGCGTGCAGTGCCGTTTCGTCTGCGAATCTCCGGTTTTGATCCATTCCGCACCGGCGGCCGAGCATCTGTTTCGCATCGCGCAGGAGGCCGCGCGCAATGCGATCCAGCATGGGCGTGCGCGCTCGATCCTCATCGAATTGAACACGCTCGACGATGGCTACGAGGTTCGTGTCGAGGACGACGGCTTGGGGATTCCGGCTGTCCTCCCCTCGACGGCGGGCATGGGAATGCGCATCATGGCCCATCGCGCGCGCGTGGTAGGGGCACGTCTGGAAGTCTCCAGCAATGGGGCGCGAGGCACGGTCGTGAGCTGCCGGCTCCCGACCAATCTGAAGGAAGGACTGGCATCATGAACAGCAACGTTTCGAAGGTCTTTCTCGTCGACGATCACCCGCTGGTCCGCGAATGGCTGACGACCCTGATCAACCAGCTGCCGGATCTCGAAGTGTGCGGCGAAGCGGCGGGTGCCGATAAGGCCATCGACGGCATCGCAAGGGAAAATCCGGACGTCGCCATTCTCGACCTGTCGCTGAACGACGGCTCTGGTCTTTCGCTGATCAAGGACGTCAAGGCGCACAACCCCGAAACGGCGGTTGTCGTCCTTTCCATGCATGACGAGCGCTTCTATGCGGAGCGTGCGTTCCGCGCCGGAGCGCGGGGCTATGTCATGAAGGGGGAAGCCACCAGCAGCATTGCCGCGGCGCTTCGCGAAGTCCTGAACGGACGGCTCTATCTCAGTCCGCAGATGCGCTCGATCTTTGCCGAGCGCTTCGTCGACGGCGACATTCCGGGTCTGCAAACGCCGATCAAAAAGCTCAGCGACCGCGAACTCGAAGTGTTCCGGCTGCTCGGGCAGGGCTACGAGACGCGCCGGGTGGCCCAGTCGCTCAATCTCAGTATCAAGACGGTGCAGGCCTATTGCGCGCGCATCAAGGAAAAGCTCCAGCTCGCCAATGCGTCCGAACTTCTGCGCGAAGCCATTCGCTGGAGTGACGCCCAGGCGGCGGGATAGAAGCGCGCCGATTTATACGCCTTTTATATAGCGCCATACGTCACACGCTCTCGAAACTATACGGGCCCGCGCGCAACTCTGCGCGGTGCCCGGCGGGCGAGAGACATGGCTGCGAAAAATTCATCTTCCTACGAACCACGCTCCGATTTGGCCGGCGCCGACGAGGCGCCGCAGTTCCGGCACGCCGCTCCGCAAATCGGCGATGTGCCGACGCCCGAAGACATCCTGGGTGAAATCGGCCTCGTATTGGTCGTTGTCCTGGGCGGCGTGCTGGCGACCAACCTGGTGCTCGTGGCCCTGCACATGACCTGACCGCAAGCGGCGCACGCCGGTGGTGAGCGCTGCTCCTGATCCTTCCACGGCCAATTCCGACCGGAGATTCATGATGCTCGATGTCTGGATGCTGTTGCTCGGGCTTGGCCTCTTTGCCGCTTTTCTCGGTTACACCGCCCTGCGCGACGCGATGTGAGGTTTATCATGCTGTTCGACTACATCCTTGGCGGAATCGTCTCGCTCGGCATCCTGGCCTATCTCGTTTTCGCGCTTGCGCGGCCGGAAAAATTCTGAGGCGATGTCATGACGATCAACGGCATCCTCCAGATCCTCGCCTTCACCGCCATCATTGCCGCGCTGGCCGTGCCATTGGGCATTTTTATGGCGCGGATTTTCAGCGGCGAACGCACCTTTCTCTCGCCAGTTCTTTCGCCTCTTGAAATTGCGATCTATCGCATCGCAGGCGTCGACGAAAAGCGCGAACAGGGCTGGGTGACCTACACGGTGGCGATGCTGCTGTTCAATCTCGTATGCTTCCTCGCACTCTATGCCTTGCTGCGCTTGCAGGCGTTTCTGCCGTTCAATCCGCAGGGCATGACGGCGATGCCGGGCGACCTGGCGCTGAACACGGCGATCAGTTTCACGACCAACACCAACTGGCAGAACTATGGCGGCGAGACCACGCTGTCCTATTTCGTGCAGATGGCCGGGCTCACCGTGCACAATTTCGTTTCGGCGGCTACCGGCATCGCCATCGCCATCGCGCTCATCCGCGGGTTTGCGCGGCGCTCCGGAGCAACGGTCGGCAATTTCTGGGTCGATCTCACGCGCTGCACGCTCTACATCCTCCTGCCGATTTCGATCGTCTGCGGCCTCTTCTTTGTGTGGCAGGGCATGCCGCAGAACCTGCATCCCTATGTGACGGCCCATACGCTCGAAGGCGCCAGGCAAATCATCGCGCAGGGCCCCGTCGGGTCACAGATCGTGATCAAGACGCTCGGTACGAATGGCGGTGGCTTCTTCAATGTCAACGCCGCGCATCCTTACGAAAATCCGAACGCGATTACGAACCTGCTGACGGTGATTCTGGAATTCTCGATCGGCGCCGGGCTGACGATGACCTTCGGCCGCATGGTGGGCAATTTCAGGCAGGGCTGGGCGCTGTTCGGCGCCATGGCGATCCTGTTTCTCGCCGGAGTCTTTGTCTCCTATGGCGCCGAAAGCGCCGGAAACCCGGACTTCCCGCCGCTCGGAATCAGCCAGCAGGCAAACGACCTGCAGGCCGGCGGCAACATGGAGGGCAAGGAAGTCCGCTTCGGAATTGCCAATTCCTCGCTCTTCGAGACGACGACGACCGATACGTCCAGCGGCGCGGTCAATGCGATGCATGACAGTTTCACGCCCATCGGTGGCCTGGTGCCCATCGTCAACATGCAATTGGGCGAGATCATCTTCGGCGGCGTCGGCTGCGGGCTCTATGGCATGCTGCTGTTCGCCATTCTGGCCGTGTTCATCGCCGGGCTGATGGTCGGGCGCACGCCCGAATACCTCGGAAAGAAAATCGAATCGCGCGAAGTGAAGATGGCGATGCTGGCGCTGTTGTCGGTGCCGCTCTCCGCTCTCGGCCTCACTGCGATCGCCTGCGTGATCCCGGCCGGACTCGCGGGCATCTCGAACAACGGTCCGCATGGCTTCAGCGAAATTCTCTACGCCTTCACCTCCATGACGGCCAACAATGGCAGCGCCTTTGGCGGCCTTTCCGGCAACACGCTGTTCTACAACACGACGGGCGCCGTCGCGATGATGATCGGCCGCTTCGCGATCATCGTGCCGGTGCTTGCCATTGCCGGTTCGCTGGTGAGCAAGAAACTGGTGCCCGCCTCCGCCGGAACCTTCCCGACCGACAATGGACTCTTTGTGGGGCTTCTGCTCGGCGTGATCATCATCACCGGCGGCCTCATCTACTTCCCCGCCGATATCCTCGGACCTGTCATCGAACATCTGCAGATGCAGGCCGGAAAGCTCTATTGAGGGCCATGTCATGAACGATCTCAGCCCGATTTTTCCCATCGCGGAGATTCCGGCGCAGCGCAAACGCGGCGTTGCCGGCATCTCGTCCGATATCCTGCTGGCCGCGATCGGTGAGTCCTTCCGGAAGCTCAGTCCGCGCACGCTGATCCGCAATCCCGTCATGTTTGTGGTGGAAATCGTGGCCGCACTGACCACGGTGCTGGTCGTGCGCGAGGCCATAACCGGCAGCCACGATCTCTGGTTCTCGGCGCAGATCACCTTCTGGCTGTGGTTCACGGTGGTGTTCGCCAATTTTGCGGAAGCCGTGGCCGAGGGCCGCGGAAAGGCGCAGGCCGAAAACCTGCGCAAGACGCGCACACAGACGCTCGCCAAGCGCCTGCCGAATGCAGGTTCGACAAGCTTCGAAAATGTGCCGGCACCCTCTCTCAAGCTGAACGATCTCGTGCTGGTCGAAGCGGGCGATCTCATTCCCAGCGATGGCGACGTGATCGAGGGGCTGGCCTCCGTCGACGAATCGGCGATCACGGGCGAAAGCGCGCCGGTCATCCGCGAATCCGGTGGCGACCGTTCGGCCGTCACCGGCGGCACCCGCGTGCTGTCGGACTGGATCAAGGTCCGCATCACCGCAGCCCAGGGTTCCACCTTTCTCGACCGCATGATTGCACTCGTCGAAGGCGCGGAGCGGCATAAGACACCCAACGAGATCGCGCTCAACATCCTGCTCGCCGGCATGACGATCATCTTCGTCTTCGCCACAGTGACCATCCCGAGCTTCGCGCATTATGCCGGCGGCACGGTTTCCGTGGTCGTGCTGGTCGCGCTGTTTGTCACGCTCATCCCCACCACGATCGGTGCTCTCCTGTCGGCGATCGGCATCGCCGGCATGGACCGGCTGGTGAAGTTCAACGTGCTTGCGATGTCGGGTCGTGCCGTGGAAGCGGCGGGTGACGTCGATACGCTGCTGCTCGACAAGACCGGCACGATCACGCTGGGCAATCGCCAGGCGACGGAGTTCCTGCCGCTGCCAGGGGTGAGCGCGCAGGATCTGGCCGAAGCGGCGCAGCTTTCCTCCTTCGCCGACGAGACGCCGGAGGGCCGTTCGATCGTTGTGCTGGCCAAGGAGAAATATGGCCTCAGAGCGCGCGAGATGGGGCAACTTAACGCCCGCTTCGTGCCTTTCACGGCCCAGACGCGGATGAGCGGCGTCGATATCGACGGGTCATCGATCCGCAAGGGCGCGGTTGATTCGATTGTCGCGCATGTGCGCCAGGTGAACGGCGCACCCAATCTGCAGGCGCCCCCGCAACTCGACGAACTCACCCAGCGCATTGCCCGCGCAGGCGGCACGCCGCTGGCCGTTGCGCGGGACGGCCGCGTGCTGGGCGTCATTCACCTGAAGGATATCGTGAAGGGCGGCATTCGCGAGCGCTTCGCGGAATTGCGGCGCATGGGCATCCGCACGGTGATGATTACCGGCGACAACCCGCTGACGGCAGCTGCCATTGCCGCGGAATCCGGCGTCGACGATTTTCTCGCCCAGGCCCCGCCGGAAGACAAATTGCGGCTGATCCGCGAGGAGCAGGGCAAAGGCAAGCTTGTCGCCATGTGCGGCGACGGCACCAATGATGCGCCGGCTCTGGCGCAAGCCGATGTCGGCGTCGCGATGCAGACCGGCACGCAGGCCGCGCGCGAAGCCGGCAACATGGTCGACCTCGATTCCGATCCCACCAAGCTCATCGAAGTGGTGATGATCGGCAAGCAACTGCTGATTACGCGCGGCGCGCTTACCACCTTCTCCATCGCCAACGATGTCGCCAAATATTTCGCGATCATCCCGGCGATGTTCGCCGCGTTCTATCCGGCGCTCAACGTCGTCAATGTGATGGGGCTGCATTCGCCGCAGAGCGCCATCCTGTCGGCGGTCGTCTTCAATGCCTTGATCATCATTGCCCTGATCCCCCTGGCGTTGCGCGGCGTGCGCTATACGCCGCAAAGCGCCGGCCGGCTTCTCGCCCGCAATCTCGCGCTTTATGGCGCGGGCGGCGTCATCGTTCCCTTTATCGGCATCAAGGCCATCGACATGCTCATGACGGCCATGGGTGTGGTCTGAGGAGATTCATCATGCTGAGAGAACTGCGCCCCGCCATCGTGATGGTGATTGCCCTCACGCTTCTGACCGGCCTCATCTATCCGCTCGGCATGACCGGCCTGGCGTCGCTGCTGTTTCCCTTGCAGGCAAACGGCAGCCTGATCGTCAGGAACGGCCAGGTGATTGGCTCCGCCCTGATCGGGCAGAATTTCGTTTCGCCGAAATATTTCCACGGCAGGCCGTCGGTGACGACGGATACGGACGCGCATGGCAAGACAATCGCCGCGCCTTACAACGCCGCCAATTCGAGCGCGTCGAACCTTGGCCCCACCAGCAGGGCGCTCCTCGATCGGGTCAAAGGCGATGTGAAGACCCTGAAGGCGGGGAATGCCGCACCCGTTCCCGTGGATCTCGTCACCAGCTCGGCCAGCGGCCTCGATCCCGACATCACGCCGGCGGGTGCCCTTTTCCAGGTGCCGCGTGTCGCCAAATCCCGCAAACTGTCGGAAGCCCGTGTCCGGGCCCTCGTCAACGATCACATCGCCGGCCGCTGGCTTGGCGTGTTCGGCGAGCCGCATGTCAATGTGCTCGAACTCAATCTGGCACTGGATGATTTGACAGCTGGCGCGCGATGAATGCTCCCTCTCCCACACCCATGTGGGGGAGAGGGTCGGGGTGAGGGGGTGGTCGTGCACCGCCAGCGCTGGGAGAACCCTTGGTAGCATCGATGCCAGTATGATTGTTGAACTTGATATCTGCCCAGGCGCCCCCTCACCCTTTCCCTCTCCCCCGGCAAGCGTGGGAGAGGGAAAGGGCTTGGCCAAATGTCGGACGGCTTCGATTTCCTCTAAAATTCTTCAATGAGCGACGACCAGCCCCACAAGCGACCTTCGCCCGATGCATTGCTGCAGGAGGCAAAGAAGGAAGGACGTGGCCGGCTGAAAGTGTTTCTGGGGGCAGCACCCGGCGTCGGCAAGACCTATGAGATGCTGGTGCAGGGACGCCAGCGCCGGCTCGAAGGCATCGATATCGTGATCGGCGTGGTTGAAACCCACGGCCGTATCGAAACCGAGATGCTGACCAAGGGATTTGAGGCGATCCCCAAGCGGCGTGTGCCATATCGCGGCCTGGTGCTGGCGGAAATGGATCTGGACGCGATCCTGCAGCGCCGCCCCAAACTCGTCCTTGTCGACGAACTCGCACATACCAATGTCGAAGGCAGCCGTCACCCCAAGCGGTACATGGATGTCGAAGAGCTGCTCGATTCGGGGATCGACGTCTATTCGACTCTCAATATCCAGCATGTCGAAAGCCTGAACGATGTCGTCGCCAGGATCACGCATATCCAGGTGCGCGAGACCGTGCCGGATTCGATCATCGATCGCGCCGACGATATCGAACTCGTCGACACCACGCCCGACGATCTGATCCAGCGGCTCAAGGAGGGCAAGGTCTATATGGCCGATCAGGCCGAACGCGCGATCAGGAATTATTTCGCGCCGGGAAATCTGACGGCCCTGCGCGAGCTGGCGCTCAGGCGTACCGCACAGCGCGTCGATCAGCAGATGCGCGACTATATGCAGACCCATGCCATCGAAGGACCATGGGAGGCCGGCGACCGGGTGCTCGTCTGCGTCGATGGCGGGAGCCATGGCAGCGCTGTGGTGCGATATGGCAAGCGGATTGCCGACCGCATGCGCGCGTCCTGGACGGCTATCCATGTCGAAACGGCATCCGCGCAGCGCAGCGAAAAGGAGCTCGATCGCGTCGCGGGGTCTCTGCGCCTCGCCCAGCGCCTCGGTGGCGAAGCCGTCACCATTCCTGCAAGTGACATCGCCGATGGCATCATCGCCCATGCCCAGGCCAACAATTTCACCCATCTGGTCGTGGCGCGCACGCAGCGTTCGCGCTGGAACACGTTCCTGCGCGCCGCCACTGCCGAGCGCATCATCCGCCGTGCCGGCGATCTGAACGTGCATGTCATGGCCGAAGGCGAGGGAAGGGACGGACGCCCGCGGCGTTCGGAGAAAATCCAGACCGTCGATACCGGCCACTCGCTCGACTGGAAGGCCTATGTCGCGGCTTTCGCCATCACGCTGGCCAGTCTGGGCATCGCCTTAGTGCTGCAGCGCTTTCTCGGCATCCAGAATGTGGCGCTGGTGTTCCTCACCGGCGTGCTGGCCACGGCGGTCGCTTACGGCCTCTGGCCGTCGCTGTTCGCATGCGTCGTCAGCATGCTCGCTTACAATTTCTTTTTCCTGCCGCCGATCTTCACCTTCACCATCGCCGGCCCCGAGAATGTCGTAGCCCTGTTCTTTTTCCTCGTGGTCGCGCTGATCGCCAGCAATCTCGCGGCGCGTCTGCGCGCCCAGGCCTTCGCCGCGCGCGACCGCGCCAAGACCACCGAGGATCTCTACACCTTCAGCCGCAAGCTGGCCGGCGTGATCACGCTCGACGATCTGTTGTGGGCGACCGCCTATCAGATCGCTTCGATGCTCAAGCTGCGCGTCGTGCTGCTTTTGCCGGAAGGCGAGACGGTCGCGGTGCGCAGCGGCTACCCGCCGGAAGACATTCTGAGCGAGGCCGATCTCGCCGCCGCCAAATGGTGCTGGCTGAACAACACGCCGACAGGGCGCGGTGCCGATACGCTGCCGGGCGCGAAACGTCTCTTCCTGCCGATGCGCACAGGGCGTGGTCCGGTCGGCGTGGTTGGTCTCGATCGCGACCGCCCGGGGCCGCTTCTCACGCCCGACCAGCGCCGCCTGTTCGATGCCCTGGCCGATCAGGCCGCGCTCGCGATCGAACGCATTCATCTGGCCGAGGATGTCGACCGCGCGAAGATCGCGGCGGAGACGGAGCGTCTGCGGGGTGCGCTGCTGACCTCGATCTCACACGATCTGCGCACGCCGCTTGCATCCATCGTCGGCGCCGCTGCCGGTCTCAAGACCTGGCGCACCTCGCTCGACGAAGCAGCGCAGGACGAGCTGATCCACACCGTCCAGGAAGAGGCCGACCGTCTCAATCACTTCATTTCGAATCTGCTCGACATGACGCGCCTCGAATCGGGTGCGATCGCGCCGAAGCAGGATGTGGTGGATGTGAGCGATGTCGTGGGCAGCGCGCTCCGGCGGGCCGGAAAGATTCTCGCACATCAGCGCGTGCAGGTGAGTCTTGCCGCCGATCTCCCCATGCTGCGGCTCGATCCCGTGCTGTTCGAGCAGGTGTTGTTCAATCTGCTCGACAATGCGGCGAAATATGCGCCGCCCGGCAGCACGGTCGAAGTGCGCGGCTCGCGCCTGGGCGAAACGGTCCAGCTTGAAGTGAGCGACGAAGGCGACGGCATACCCCAGGCCGATGTCGAACGCATCTTCGACAAATTCTACCGCGTCCAGGCGGGAGACCGCCGCCGTGTCGGCACGGGGCTGGGTCTTTCGATTTGCCGTGGCTTTGTCGAAGCGATGGGCGGCTCGATCTGCGCCGGCAACCGGTCCGATCGCCCCGGCGCAGTCTTCACGATCACGCTGCCCGTGCCGCAGGATTCTGCCGCGCCCGAAGAGACATCGCCATGACCGCAGCCGAACGGCCCACGCGCATCCTGATCGTCGATGACGAACCGGCGATCCGCCGCTTTCTGCGCACCAGCCTCGGCGCCCAGGGCTTCACCATCGCGGAAGCCGCCGACGCCACGACGGCGCTTTCCGAACTGCAACGCCAGCATATCGATGTGCTGGTGCTCGATCTTGGGCTGCCCGATCTCGACGGATTCGAGGTGATCCGCAAATTGCGCGAATCCGGCTCGGCGCTTCCGATCATCGTCCTGTCGAGCCGCACCGACGAAGCCGGCAAGGTGCGCGCGCTCGACATGGGGGCCGACGATTACGTCACCAAGCCCTTCGGTGTCGACGAGCTGCTCGCGCGCCTGCGCGCCGCATTGCGCCACCGGCTGCAGCAGCAGGGCGAACGGCCGATCTTCCGCCTGGGCGATCTGGCCGTGGATCTGGTGCGCCGCGTAGTGACGGTGAAGGACGCGGAAGTGAAGCTCACGCCGCGCGAATACGATCTTCTGCGCACCCTTATCGCCCATGCCGGCAAGGTGCTGACCCACCGCTTCCTTCTGCGCGAAGTGTGGGGCACGGAAACCGATGTGGCCTATCTGCGGATCTATATCCGCACGCTGCGCCAGAAGATCGAGGCCGATCCCAATCTGCCGCAGATGATCCTGACGGAGCAGGGCGTCGGCTATCGCCTCAAGACTCCGGAATAACAGTGATATCGCGCCCGGTATCGCCTGGCCGGCTGCAGGCGGTAGACATGCAAGGGCGGTGCGCCGCAGCACGGGGAACGAATTGACAAAATGGAATGGCACATGGGGCATGGCCGCCCTCGCATGTCTGTGCGCCACGGTCGCGCGCGCCGATGACGGGTTTTCGCTGTTCGATCCCGCGCCCGATTCCGATCTGCGCGCCTTCTGCACCGATCGCCCGACCAAGGGCACCGGGCCTTGCACCGTCGATGCCGGTCATCTGCAGATCGAGTCCGACATCTTCAACGCGACCATCGCCAATGCAGGCGGCACGACGACGGACACCGATGTTTTCACGAGCCCGAATTTTCGGCTCGGGCTTACCGACACGGTCGACGCCGAAATCAACATCTCGCCTTTTGTCCAGGTAGTGACGCGCGATCACGCGACCGGCCGGCGCATGACGGCCTCGGGCTTCGGCGACACATTCGTCCGTATCAAGACGAGTCTCGTGGGCAATGGCAGCGGCGATTTCAGCGCCGCGTTCGATCCCTGGCTGAAGCTGCCGACTGCCGACAGCGCGCTCGGCAATGGCGCAGTCGAGGCAGGTGGGGTGCTGCCGCTGGCTTTCACGCTTTCGGATGTCTGGTCCGCATCCGCGGTGCCGGAAATCGATCTTCTGAAAAACGCCGATAATGGCGGTCGTCACGCGGCCGGCGTGCTGGCCCTTGGCGTGACGCGCACGCTGTCGAGCCAGGTGTCCGCCTCGGCCGAGCTTTGGGGTGATATCGATGGCGATCCCTCGGGCACGGTCAGCGAGTATTCCTTCGACCTCGCCGCCACCTGGCAGCCGCCAGGCGTGAAGGATCTGCAATTCGATGTGGGCGCGAATTTCGGCCTCAACCGCGACACGCCTGGCCAGCAATACTATGTGGGAATCTCCCACCGGTTCTGAGCCGCGATGCTGCTGCGGCGCCCGGTAAGATTTCTTTAAGCCATCATGACGTACATTTATTTTAGGGCATGGCCCTACAGAAGTTGCACTGTATATGCCCTCAAGAACCGTAAGGCGGTCGGTGTTCCCCAACCCCGGCCGCCTTCGGCTTTTTCGACCTTTAGAGGCCGAAAAGTGAGCTCATACCTTTGGTCAAGCCTGGAAACTCGACCCTCCGCATAAAGGGAGGGTCGCGCCTGCGAGCGCTGCTACCCAACGCGCCTTACTGCGTTCCGGTCGTGGTGGTGCTGCCGTGATGGCCGCCGCCCGTGGTCGCGATCAGAACGCCCGCCAGCAGCGCGGCGGCGGCGATGCCCGCCAGCGCGCCATCGGACAGGCCGGCAGCCGTGGGAGATCCCGCCTCGCCGCCTGGCGCCAAGGGGGCTTGCTCGGCCGGAGCGGCCGGCGCCTCGGGGGCCGGAGCGCTCGAGGTCGCTCCTCCGGACGTCGCGCCACCGGAGGTTCCCGCCCCGCCGCTGTCACCCTGCGCTACCCTGACAGGCGCCGTAAGCGCCGTCTGCGCGAAGGCTGCCCCCGTGTTGGTCGTGACCAAAGCTGCCGCGATCCCTACCTGTAGCCATTTCATGACGCCCATCCACCTTATGTAGAACATAGGGCAATACCCTATTTCATACATAAGGTCGTGGCAAGGAAAATTCCGCCGCAGTGCCGGAGCGAAGCTATTTTATGCGCCATCATCAGCGGCACGAGGATGAATCCCGCCCCGTCGACCAGCCAGTGGGCGAGAATGTTGCCCCAGAGATTGCGCCGCCAGACATAGAGCAGCGTCAGCACCAGACCGCCGAATGCGGCGATCACGACCTGCGCCACGCCCCATGATCCCAGATGGGCAATCGTGAACAGCGCCCAGGTCGCCAGCGCGGCGATCGTCCCGCTGCCCGTGAGCGTGCGCAGCCGCTCGTAGCCGTATCCCCGAAAGGCGGTTTCCTCGGCGAAGGCCGCGCGCGTCACGGTAAGCAGCCGGAACCACAAGGGCGTCTGGTAGAGCCCGTTCAGCTGATGCTGCACGCTCATATGCAGGAGAGGCAGCACGACCTGGACGATGATGCCGATGCCCAGGAACGATATGACGGCCGCGAGCAGCCCGGCGCCGAGATCGCCGACCCCCGGCCGGCGAAAGCCGATGGATGCAAGCGGCTCGCGCTCGACCAGCAGCACATAGAGCAGGATCGCCACGAACAGCACGGCCCAGAGCACCTCGCCGCCGAGCAGCGGCCCGAGCCCGCTATGCGCCTTGCCCAGATCGCCCAGATGGCAGAACGGCAAACCCAGCCACAACACAAGGCCGATGAAGATGACGAGGCGTCTGAAATTGCTCATGCGGAACCTCTCTCGCCGAAGGGACGGATCGCCACTCGCACCTTAAGCGGATTCCTGCGGCGCGCTATTCTGGCCTTGCATGGCTGGCGGCCACAAGGCCCACGCAGAATCCGGAGGAGGTGATGCAGCATGCGATCCGTGCGAGAGTGAACCACGCCGAATCGCGTAAGCTTCGCGTGTGCGGCGGCAATCCGAAAGCGACAGGCAGCAGCAAGTGGACGATCCCGGGCGCCGCATCCTCAAATCCGTTTTCGGCTACGACTCGTTCCGGCCGGGACAGGAAGACGCCATCGCGGCCCTGATGGGCGGGCGGCATCTGTTGGCCGTCATGCCGACCGGCTCGGGCAAATCGCTGTGCTTCCAGGTGCCGGCGCTGCTGAAAGGTGGGCTGACCATCGTCGTCTCGCCGCTCATCGCGCTCATCCAGGATCAGGTGGCGGCGCTGCGGCTTGCGGGTGTTGCGTCCGAGACGATCCATTCGGGCCTCACGCGTGAAGACAACGTTGCCGCCTGGCAGCGTGTGGCGCGCGGCGAAGCGCGGTTTCTCTATCTGGCGCCCGAGCGGCTGATGACCGAGCGCATGCTGGCGGCACTCGGCAAACTGGATGTGCGGCTGATCGCGATCGACGAGGCGCATTGCATCTCGCAATGGGGCCCGGCCTTCCGCCCCGAATATCGCGCGCTGGCCAGGCTGCGCGATCTCTTTCCCGGCGTGCCGATTGCGGGCCTTACCGCGACGGCCGATGCGGTGACGCGCGCCGACATCGTCGAACAGCTTTTCGCCGGCCATGCCGAAACGCTGGTGTTGGGTTTCGACCGTCCCAACATCCGTCTCACCGTCAAGGGCAAGCAGGATTCGAAACGCCAGCTGCTTGCCTTCCTGAAAGAGCGGGGCGACGAGAACGGCATCGTCTATTGCCTGTCGCGCAAGCGCACCGAAAGCACCGCAGCCTGTCTTGCCGCCGGCGGGTTTCGCGCGCTGCCCTATCACGCCGGCATGAGCAAGGACGCGCGCGAAGCCAATCAGAACCGTTTCATGGGCGAACGCGCGCTCATCATGGTGGCGACGATCGCCTTCGGCATGGGGATCGACAAGCCGGATGTGCGTTTCGTGTTTCACATGGATCTGCCGTCGAGCCTCGAAGCCTATTACCAGGAGATCGGGCGCGCGGGGCGTGACGGCGCCGCGGCCGAAGCGCATCTGCTGCTCGGCCTGGGCGACATCCGCATGCGGCGCATGTTCATCGATGCCGAGGAAGCGGGCGAAGATCGCCGGCGGCGCGAACATCAAAGGCTCAATGCGCTGGTCGGCTATTGCGAAGCGTCGCGCTGCCGCCGCCAGATTCTGCTCGGCTATTTCGGCGAGACGGCGGAGCCGTGCGGCAATTGCGATGTGTGTCTGGAGCCCGCATCGCTGGTCGATGGCACGGCGTTGGCACGCCTCGCGCTGACGGCCGTGCTGCGCACCGGCGAACGCTATGGCGCGGCGCATATCATCGATGTGCTGCGCGGCAGCGAGACCGAGCGCGTGATCGGCGCCGGGCATCGTCTGCTGCCGGTCTTCGGCGCGGGCAAGACGCAGAAGGTCGATGCATGGCGCGCGCTGATCCGGCAATTGGTCGCAGGCGGCTGGCTCATAACCGACGTCGCCGGCTATGGCGGATTGTCGGTCGCCTCGAAGGGGGAGTCGCTGCTGAATGGTGCCGCCGCGTTTACCTACCGCCCGCCGGAAGAGCGCCGGTCGCAACGCGGCACGCGGCGCGTGCCGGACGATTCGAGCGCCGATATCGACGCGCCGCTACTGGCGCGGCTGAAGACGCTCAGGCTCGAAATCGCCCGCGAACGCAGGCTTCCCGCCTATCTCATCTTCTCCGATCGCACGCTGTCCGACATGGCCTCGCGTCATCCCCGCACCGAGGAAGAATTTGCCCAGGTGAGCGGCGTCGGCGCCGCCAAGCTGCGCGAATTCGCGCCCACCTTCCTTTCCGCGATCGCTGCACATCGAGACGCATTTCGCGAAAAGGCGTGACGCATTCGCCGCGTATTGGAGCGTGTGGCATCATTTCCCGGTTACGGCGTTTTCGCCTTTCGCTTTTTTGCTGGCCGCCGCAGGTGATGAGTGGGTTCGCGCCACATACGGATGTCAGGCCATGCAATATGTGTTTTACCGACATCGGACCGATCCCAGCCGTGAACTCGTCTTGCGCGAAGGCACGCCTTTCCCGCCGCGCTTTCCGGCCCGCGAATGGTATCTTCACGCCACGCATGAGCGGGTGAGCGAACGCACCCAGGTCGATGTTTCGACGCTCGGCTACAGCGAGCACTGCACCGGCCCCGCCTTCGGGCGAAAAATGCCGCCCCGCGTCCATGTCAACGTGATGCGCCGCCCCAACCCGTTCTAACGCCGGCAACGCCCCCACCATCTCGCACGGTCTTGCGTCCGTGCGATCCACCTCCCCCACCTAGCGGGGGGAGGAGGAATTCCGTCGTCTTCCTGCCCCGCGCGGTACGCGTGGGGAAGGTGGCGCGCAACGCGTCAGCATTGCGTGACGGAAGGGGCCGAGAATTCGCTGGCGCTTCAGCGGTCGCGCGTGTGGTGGTCGGCGATGATGGCGGCCACCGCCATGCTGACGCGTTTGGCGGTCGGGATGTGGAGGAATTCGTTGGGGCCATGCGCGTTGGAATGCGGCCCCAGCACGCCGGTGACGACGAATTGCGTGCGCGGGAATTTCTCGCCCAGCATGGCCATGAACGGAATGGTGCCGCCTTCGCCCATATAGGCGGGCTTCGGTCCGAAGGCGAATTGCGAAGCGCGCGCGACGGAGCGTTCGAGCCACGGCGCCAGCGCCGGCGCATTCCAGCCGGTGGCGCTGTCGCCATCGTGGAACGTGACCGTGCAGCCATAGGGCGGCGAAGCCTCGAACAGATGCTTGAGCAGATCGCTGGCGGATGTGCCGGCCAGAGTCGGCGGCAGACGCAGGCTCAGTTTCGCCGACACGAAGGGCAGCATCACATTGCCGGCGTTCTGCGATGCCGGCACGCCATTCATCCCGATCACCGCAAGCTGCGGCCGCCAGGTGCGGTTGAGCACGAGTTCGCCGAGATCGGTCGTGACGGGCTCTGCGCCTTTCACGAAGGGGAATTTGGTGTAGAGGCTGTCGCCCAGGATCTGCGCCGCGTCGCGCGCCTGTTCGATGCGTTGCGGTGGCACCTGCACATAAAGTTCCGACGGCAGGATCGCACCGGTCTTCTCGTCTTCGAGACGCGAGATCAGCTGGCGCAGCACACGAAAGCCCGACGGCACTACGCCGGATGCATCGCCCGAATGCACGCCTTCTTCGAGCACATGGATGTCGAGCGTGCCCGCCGCCATGCCACGCAGCGACGTGGTAAGCCACAGCCGCTCGTAGTCGCCGCAGCCGGAATCCAGGCAGATGACGAGCGACGGTTCGCCGATCTTTGCGGCGAGATGATCGACATAGAAGGGCAAATCGGGGCTGCCAGATTCCTCGCAGGCCTCGATCAGCACGACGCAACGCGCCCGCGGGATCTTCTGGTCGGCGAGTGCCAGCAGCGCGGAAAGTGCCGCATACATCGCATAGCCGTCATCGGCGCCGCCGCGGCCGAACAGTTTGTCGCCGTCGCGGACCGGCACCCACGGTCCCGTGCCTTCGGTCCAGCCCACCATTTCCGGCTGCTTGTCGAGATGGCCGTAGAGCAGCACCGTGTCGTCGCTGTCGCCGGGGATGTCGATCAGGATCACGGGCGTGCGGCCGGGTAGCTGCACGATGTCGAGCGTGGCGCCGGGCAGTTGCGCCAGGCGCGCGCGCGCCCAGCCTTCGAGCAGCGCGACCGCCTTCGCCATATGGCCATGGGCTTCCCAGTCGGGATCGAAGGCCGGCGATTTGTTGGGAATGCGGATGTAATCGGTCAGCGACGGCAACACCGCCTCGTCCCAGAGATTCTCCACGAAGCCTTTGAGGCGTGCCGTATCCATCGTGTTTTTCCTGTCCTGCTGGGGAACCGGCAGCCGGTTCCGCGACCCTGGGAGATTCCATCGCTTGATCGTGTGGGGCCCAATATACGAAGCGCGGCGAAGAGCGCCAAGGTGGCCTTTGGTCGACGGTAGACAGGGACTTTCCGTAGGATCTGGAGCAATTCCGCTCACGCCGGGCCTACGGCCCTTGCCGGGCTTTGTGTACAATCGGCAAGGGCCATGGTCCGCGGCGAACTCAACTCCTTGTTCGAGCCGCGATGCTTAATTTTTGAGACCGATCTGCAATTTCACCCGCTGCCTGCATTGCGCTTCGCCTGCGGAATCGCCGTGGCTGCAAGGTATAGTTTCGTATGCCGATCCATCGGCGGCGTGGATGGCGTGAGGCGCATGCAGCAAATCTTCCGCGGGCATGGGAGTAGAGAACACCCACACAACGGAATTGGGATCGCCATGAAAGGGCGAGAGGTCGAATTGCGGGCCCAGCACGTCGCGCAGATGCGATATCGCCACGAACTGTCCGCGGTCGGAATGATAATTCCTGCCCGACTTTCCGTGCATGGTCTCGGACACGAACTTTACCGGCGGCTTTTTGGGGTTGAAGCCGGTCAGAACGAGGTGATTTGGATTTTTCGGGGAAAGGTCGATCCCGTAGATCGTCGTTACCCTGATCGGTCCCTTGGTGAAATTGCCGCTGTCTGAGGTGATATAGCCTACGGTGCGGTATTCCTCGTAGTACATGACAAGGTCGGGTTCGGAATAACCGAGTCCCACGCTGTCGGTCACGACGTACCACTCGTCGCCGTCAAACATCTCCGTGCCGCTGGTGATCAATGCCGTGTTGGGCGGGAGTTTTATCTGTCCGTCGCGCATGGGACCGATTGTTTGCAGGCCGAGGCCCGTTGCGTCCGTCGTTGCATTGCCCGTCCCACCGTCATTGGCGGTTGCAGGTTGCAGGGCAATTGCGCCGTGCTCCCGCGTCGCACGCGCTTCGACCGGTGGCCGGGTTGGCCTGAGCACGCAGCCTCCCGGAACGATCTGGCGCTCTTCTGCAGGGGAGCCTTCCGCCTTGGTGCCCGCCTTCTGTTGGACGGGGGGATACGGGATCGGAATAGGATTGCTCTGGCGTGGACAGTCCTTGGGGTCTTCTCCGGCAAACGCGCCGGTCGAAGACAGCGGAACTGCGATGGCGAACCCTGCCAACACAACAAGCTTGAGGTACATATTCATGGCTTTCTCCAATGGGTTGCGGACGGGGCGCCAAACGCCAGGTCCATTGTGTTTTGGGCCTGAGGTCGCTCGGGCCGCGTTCGTCGCCATGTCGCCCGGGATTGAGAGGGTCAGCGCGGCCGAAAACCTGACGCCCTGCCTGCGAAACGCTGACAAACCGGCCGCTTGCGGATGAATTGAAGTTTTTTTGGGAAGTTCCGGCTTTAAGACGGTGGCTACGGGCGAGTCGACCAGCCCAGGGCGTTCAAGACGGTCACGCCGTCCTTCATCACGAAGCCGACCTTGGAGAGCGCCGCAATGTCGCGTGCGGGGTCGCCTGCCACCGCCACGAGATCGGCGAGGAAGCCCGGGCGAATGGCGCCCAACGCGGCCTCGCGGCCCAGGATCTTCGCGTTCACGGCCGTGGCGGCGGTCAGCGCTTCGGTTGGCGTCATGCCCAGCCGCACCATCCAGGCCAGTTCGCGGGCGTTGTCGCCATGCGCGAACACGCCGACATCGCTGCCGCAGCCGATGGTGACGCCGGCAGCACGGGCAAAGCGAAACGCGTGCGCCGCCTGTTCCATGTTCTCCAGCGCCTGCGGCGCACCGAAATAGGCATGGATCGCTTCGGGCGCGGTCAGCGTGGGCAGGAACGCCACGCCCTTCTCCGCCATCAGCGCGAACGTCGCCTCCGAGCCGCCATAGCCATGCTCGATCGTGTCCGCGCCGGCTGCCGCCGCGCGGCGCATCGCCTCGTCGACCATGGCATGCACCGCCACGGGCCGGCCGCCATCATGCGCCGTCTCCACCGCGGCGCGCAGTTCGGCTTCGGAGAAGGTGGGCCGGGTCTCGCCGCCAGGTCCCGTGCGGTAATCGGCATAGAGCTTGATCCAGTCCGCGCCATGGCTCGCCTGATGACGCACCGCGGCCACCAATTCGTCGATGCCGCTCGCTTCTTCGGCGCCCTGCGGCAGGCAGCAATCGGGCCGGAAGTTCCGTGCCGCCGGCCCGTAGGAGCCGCGTGCAGCGATGGCGCGGGTCGCCACGAACAGACGCGGACCGCGCACGATGCCTTCGTCGATCGCGCGCTTCAGCGCCACATCGGCATAGCCCGCGCCTTCGGTGCCGAGATCGCGCAGGCTCGTGAAGCCGGCCTTCAGCGTCGCCTCCGCATGCCGCGCCGCGCGCAGCGTGCGATAGGCTTCGGCTTCCTTCAGCACCTGATCGTCCCACGGCGTTTCGTCATAGGGATGCAGGAACAGATGCCCATGCGCTTCGATCAGGCCGGGGATGAGCGTGGCGCCGGGAAGCGCGATGCGCCCGATCTGTGTTTGCGCGTCGAACGCCGCGTGTGGCGCGATCTGGCGAATGCGCGCGCCTTCGATCAGCACCGCGCATCCGCGGCGCGGGCCGCCATCGGCCGGCGACCAGATCTGCTCCGGAATGAGAAGCGTGGCGCCCGCCGTGTTCGTCATCCGAGTTTCGGCCAGATGGCGTAGTGCAATTGCACCAGCACGATGAAGGCGACGCTCCAGGTCGTGTTCACGAGGCAGAGCGCCGCGCCCAAAGCATAGAGCCCCTGCGCGATGAGGATGCGCCGTCGCACGGCCCTATCGATTTCGGGCGGTGCGTCGTCCCCGATCAGGCCGGCATGGCGCGCATAGCTCCAGCTCGCAAAGAGGATCACTCCGAGCAGCAGGATGTTCGCCCAATAGAGCAACAGCGCCACGCGCCACACCATGAAGCGCGCCAGGAGGATGGTCGAGAACGGCATCAGCGTGACGGCGAACAGAAAGGCGAGGTGGATCCAGACGAGATTGCGGTCGCCGCGCGCGAACTGGTCGATCTGCGTCTGCTGTCCCAGCCAGAAGATGCCAAGCGTGAGGAAACTCATGAGATAGGCCAGAAGCTGCGGCGCCAGTGCGAGGACGGCATGCAGCATGTCGCGCTCGCTGTGCACCGCGTCGGCGGCGGGCGCGCGCAGATCGAGCACGAGCAAGGTCATCGCCACCGCGAACACGCCATCGCTCAGCGCCGCCAGCCGCTCGATGCTGAGCCCGGCCACATGATCGTAAAGCGTCAGCCGCGGCATGATCGACTCATGGGGGTCATCGTCGCATGGATCCTACCATCACCCTCATGAGGGTGAGTCGAATTTTGTGCGAGCAAAATTCGCCGAGGGGTAAGTTCGAGGAGCGTCCGCATCGTGGGAACACCCAAGACATTGCATCCTGGCTCCGTCATGGCAGGCCCCGGGCCACTGCTGTCCGGCTTAATTTTCATGTCCATTGAAGTGCCATTTGGAGTGGGTTTTTGTTGGCTGGCGATTGGGGGTGAAGGAGGCAATCGATTCTGCGGCGGTGCATGAGGTTGCTGCGAATGAGGCGGGCGAACGCGA